>JBFWSG010000010.1:0-143833 GCA_050248495.1 Pirellulales bacterium
GGCTTGTCGAGCTGCTCCAGGAATTGCCGCGTGTAGGCCGAGAAGCTCTCGATGTAACGGCGCTGTCCCTCGGCATAGAGCGTATCGAGTGCGAGGCTCGTTTTGCCGCTCCCTGAGACGCCGCAGAGGACGATCAGCCGGCGATGTGGCAAATCGAGATCGATCTGCCGCAGATTGTTCACCGCCACGCCGCGGAGCCGGATGACTCGCTCGCTCACCGTCGCATCGCCATGTGGTCGCAAATGGTTCATGCCGAACCCTTCAATGTACGCGAACCGGCGCGCCCACACCACCGCCACGCCGCCGCGGGCAGGGTGGGTCGAGTTTCACGAGACCCACCAGTTCGGTATAATTCGTAATGAAACCGCAAAAGTTGCCGCCATGCAGCGCTCCAAGAAATCGTCCAACCCGTTCTACGCCCTCCTGATCCTCGCGGGGCTGGCGTTCGTCGTCACCGCGGCGGCCTACGGCGTGATGGCCACGCGCGAATCGCGGGCCGCGGTCACTGGGAAGCCGGCGGCCGAGCATCCGCTGATGAAATGGATGCACGACCATGGCGACGCGGCACTCGTCGGCGAGCTCGCCATCCTGGGCGCCGCCGTCTTCGCCGCCATCGGCACCGACGACTACTGGCAGCGCCGCGCCGCGCGCAGAAAGCAGGCTGAACCCTCCGTCCCCGCCACCACGAGGCACGGAGTTTAACCGCGCCCCAGGCCGAGTTCCACGAGGCCAAGGGAAGCGCGTTTAAGGTTACCCACCAACCCGCCCCGACAGCGAACACTACCGAGCACCACCGCGCTCCAACCATTCACCCATGCAACTGAAAAAACTCACCGAAGTTCCCGCCAACGAAGTCACAATGGAAGGCGCCTCCGGCTGTCGCGTCCGCCAGCTGGTCGGCGAGAAGGACCGCGCCCCGACCTTTGCCATGCGGGAATTCGAAGTCGCCCCCGGCGGCCACACGCCCCACCACTTTCACGACTACGAACACGAGGTCTACGTGCTCGCCGGCTCGGGCACGATCGTCGACGGCGACCGCGAGCTGCCGCTCAATGCCGGCGACGTGGTCTTCGTCGCCCCCAACGACGTCCACCAATTCCGCAACACCGGCGGCGAGCCGCTGCGGTTCCTCTGCCTGATCCCCAATTCGGCGACGGGAAAGAATGTGACCGTGGTGCCGGAATGCGGGATTGAGACGGCAACAAGATGAGTGTAGAGAGTTGCGAGAAGAAACTTGGAAGCAACAATTCTATGCCGAAGCGGCCTCATGCGATGGCAATGCGCTGAGATATTCCCTCACCTCCAACTGCATCCGGTCGATTTCGGCGATGAATCCCGCAGACGCCAGCCGATAGTTCGCCGGATTGGTTTCCATTCTGCGCAAGTGCGCAAGCTGGGCCTGGAATTGGCGGATGCGGTCCAACGTCGTTTCTAAGTCTTGATCGTCGGTGATCATTTTACTTCCTCAACGATTTCAACAATCCCCCGCCGACCTCCGCCGCGCTTTACCTGCCAATATTCTACCATCGCTTGCTCACCACCCAAAGCGGCCATTTGGCGAAGCCAAAACACGCTCGCGCCGAAGTGAGTGTTGGCCGCTGAATGGTCAAACAGCAAGGCCGTTTCTCCATGCAAACTGCCCGAATCAAATGTGTCGTCCATGACCAGCACCGCGTCAACGTCGTTCGGTTCCGGCTTATCCGTAATGAACGATCCAAATACGACAAAGCGGGCCAAATGTCCGGTTGACGCGGCCAGTTGATAGACTCGCTTCAATCGTTCACCCACGGCGATTCGCTGCGGATGTCCGGCGCCGAAACGTGTCAACACCTCGTCGAGCGGCGCCGAATGAACGCCCACAGGCAGGTCACCGGAGTCTGTTAGTTCGGGAATTGACATTGATCGACGATGTGGATGCAGGCAAGCACTCAACGTCACGCCACTGCCGTAGAATCAGCGACTGCGTCCACCCAGTTCGTCACACCGGCGATTCCCCAGCCAAGTCTCCGATCACCTCGGAAACGCCGTCGTGATCGAATAATACTGGCGTTCCGCCGGCGGCAAAATAAAGCGCCGCGCCGTCGCGAAACGCGAGCGCGTCCGGGTAGTCCACTTCGAGCCGGTCCCCGTTGACCATGGCCAGCGTGAAGGGCCGAAACGGAATGCGGTGCTTGTAGACTCGCAGGGCACGGTCAAATGTCTGGCGATCCACAGCGTTGGCCTCGCAGGCAGTATGGGACAGCAATGAGCGACGATATATCATATTCCCTGCCACGGCACGATTCAAATTTTGTCGCGGTATCAAAAAACCATTTCCATTTGCAATAAACCGGCAACTTTCGTCCCTGAACTTTTGCTAGATGTCCCGGGAAACCGACAAAACTCGCATCGCCCGTCTCCGCGACGAAATCCGCGAGCACGATCGTCGCTACTACGTCGACGCCGCGCCGACGATTTCGGATCAGGACTACGACAAGCTGCTCGCCGAGCTGCGCGCGCTCGAAGAAGCGAATCCCGAACTCGTAACTACTGATAGCCCCACGCAACGTATCGGCGGCGAGCCGCTCGCGGGGTTCGTCACGATCGCCCACGCGCGGCCGATGTATTCGATCGACAACACGTATGACGTGGAGTCGCTGCGCAAATGGGCCGCGCGGACGTTCGAGGCGATCGATCCCAAATTGGCCAAGCTCGACGAGAGCAGCGACGAATCGGACGCCGCCTCGATTCGCGACCGTCGTGAAAAGCTGATCACGAAGGCGGAAGAGTCCGGATATCCGGTCCCCGGCGGCTATTTCGTCGATCCCAAAGTCGACGGCGTGGCGATCAGCCTGCGTTACGAGCGCGGCCGGCTGGTGCTCGCGGCCACGCGCGGCGACGGCGTCCGCGGCGACGACGTGACGCAAAACATCCGCGCCGTCCGCGCCGTGCCGCTGGTGCTGCGTGAGCACAAGAAGCACGCGATCCCGGCGGTGCTCGAAGTCCGCGGCGAGATGTTCATGCCGATGGCCGAGTTCGAGCGGATCAACGCCGCCTTTGTCGCGGCCGGAGAGGAGCCGTTCGCCAATCCCCGCAATTCCACGGCCGGCACGCTCAAGCAGCTCGATCCCCGCGTGGTCGCCGAGCGGCGGTTGCAGTTCATGGCCCACGGCCGAGGCGAAATCTCGGACAATCGCTTCAAGTCGCACAGCGAATTTCTTGAAGCGGTGACGGCCTGGGGCATCGCCACCAACCCGCGCTCGAAGTTGTGCGACTCGATCGACACCGTGTGGCGCGTGATTCAGAACTTCGAGGCCGAGCGGGCCAAGCTGCCCTACGGCGTCGACGGCATGGTCGTCCGCGTCGATCGCTACGAGCTGCAGGAACGTCTCGGCTACACGAGCCGCTTCCCGCGCTGGTGCATCGCCTACAAGTACGCCGCCGAGCAAGCCGTCACGAAATTGATTTCGGTCGATTGGCAAGTCGGCAAGAGCGGCAAGCTCACACCGCGGGCCAACATGGAGCCGGTGTTCGTCGCCGGCACCACGGTCCAGCACGCTTCACTCCACAACCTGGGCGAAGTCCGCCGCAAGGATATCCGCATTGGCGACACGGTGATTATCGAGAAAGCCGGCGAAATCATTCCGCAAGTCGTCGAGGTCGTGCACGACAAGCGTCCCAAGGGGCTCAAGCCGATGGAGCCGCCGGCGAAATGCCCCGAGTGTGGCGGCGAGATCGAAATCGAGTACGACCAGCGGCGCGAACATGAGGTCGCGAGTTACGAGTCCAAGGTCGAACGCGAGCGCGCGAAGGCCGAGAAGGAGGGTCGTGAACCCGAACCGATTCAAAAGTCCGCGCCGCTCAGTGAGCTGGATGAATCAGGTCGCTACTGCATCAACCCCGAGTGCCCGGCCCAGCTCCGCGAGCGGCTGATTCATTTCGCCGGCCGTGGCCAGATGGACATCGACGGCATGGGCGAAAAAGTCGTCCACCAGCTGGCCGACGCCGGTCTGCTGCGCTCCTTCGGCGACGTCTTCGCGCTCCGCGACAAACGCGAGGCCGTGCTGGAGTTGGAGCGCATGGGCGAGAAGAAAGCGGATAACCTGTTTGCTGGCATTGAAGCTGCCAAGGAACGCGGGCTCGCACGGGTGCTGGTGGGACTTGGCATTCACCACGTCGGCTCGACGGCCTCCCGTATCCTCGCCGAGCACTTCGGCTCGATCGACGCGCTCACCGACGCCTCGTTCGACGACATCGCCAACTTCACGGTCCGTGGCCAGGCGTCGGGCATCGGTCCCGAAATTGCCAAGTCGCTCCACGCGTTCCTCCACAGCGCGGAGGGCCAGCGCGTGATCAAAGAACTCAAAGACGCCGGCGTCAAGCTCGATATCGAGCAATCCACCGCCACGGGCGTCGCGGGCGCCGCGCTCGCGGGCAAAACGCTCGTTGTCACCGGCACGCTGCAAAAATACTCGCGCGACCAGATCGAGTCGCTGATCCGCGAACACGGCGGCCACGCCGCTTCGGGCATCTCCAAGAACACCGACTACCTCGTCGCCGGCGAGAAGGCCGGCAGCAAGCTCGACAAGGCCCAGAAGCTGGGAGTCCGCGTGCTGACCGAGGCCGAGTTCGAGGAGTTGATCCAGTCGTAGCCGGCCTTCGGAAACGTAGCCCCGCCGCCGGCTTCGCGCCTCTTTACACCGCGACTTTCGCTTGGCGGCGTGACAACTCGTCGGCTTCGGTCTCTTCCTCGGCCGCTTCCGAATCGGCGAGCGCCAGCAGGTTCCGCTCGATCGAAGCGCAAATCTCGTTCAGCGGCAAATGGCTCAGCCGCCGCTTCGAGAACGGATTCTGTAGCTCGACGCTGATCTGGTCCAGCGACAACAGCGGATAGGCTACGAGCATCACGATGATCGGCGTGGCGATGCCCGCCTTGTCGAAGATGCCGAACGGCAGTGCCATCAGGTACAGGAACAAAAAGCGGCGAATCTTCACGGAGAGCGACTCGGCGAGCGGCGTCTTGAGAATCCGCTCGCAGGCGCCGATGTGGTCGATCAACTGCACCCGCTGGTGCTCGGCCTCGAGGAATGCAAAACGATCGAGCTCGCCGCTGTCGAGCGCGCCCTGCAACATCCGCGCTATCCGCCGGGCGACGTACAGCGGCATATGTTGCGCCCGCTTCAGCGCGGCCAGCTGCCGCTCCTTGAGCAAGCCTTGCATGTCGTCGACTTCGGCTTCGCCGCGCAGGCTGTGGCGGCAACTGTGAGAAAAAGCCGCCACCCAGTGGACGAATTCCTCCCGCCAGGCTTGCTCCTGCGGACCGTACACGATGCCGATCTGAGCCAGGTTCCGCGACTGGTTGACGATGCCACCCCACAGCTTGCGGCCTTCGTACCAGCGATCGTAGCCGGAGTTGGTGCGAATCATCAGCAGCACGGCCAGCGTCACGCCGATCAACTCGTAGGGGGCGATGGTCGATGTGGGGATCAAGCCCGTGTAAGTGCCGACCGCCCACACACACGCCGCCATTATCCCAAAGATCGCGATGCGCCACTTGATCCCCGGAGTGACCGAGTTGCGCAGCGTGAACACTTCGCTCCAAAACCGCCGTGGTTGTTCCATGGTTGCCTCTCGATTGTCGACACGCGCCATTTTCAAGATCCAGGTCGTCATCTTTTCTGTTCCAGCCCCAAGTTCAGCCACAACGCCTTACATCTGCACGAACAGTCCACACTTCACGTCGGCCAACAGGTCCAGCGAGATCTGCCCCATCAGCCGGTGCAACAGCCGAAACGACCGGCTCACTCCCAGCACGAGCAAATGCGCCTCCCACTTCGCCGCGTAGGGCACGAGCACGCGCCGCGGCCGGCCAACCGCGAAACCCATTTCCAGCTTCGGACACTTGGCCCGGCAGTAGTCCGCCATCTCCATCAGCGACGATTGCGCCGACGACTCGTCCGGTCCAATGGCAAGCAACCGGCATTCCGCCTCGCGGAGCACGCCCAGGTTCAAGTACGAGCGAATCGTTCGCCCCGCCGCCTCGCTGCCGTCGTAAACCAAGAGCACGCGCTCGATCGCCTCCTGCTCAGGCGGCAATACCAACAGCGGTTGAACGCCGCGCTGCAATAGTGTCATCAGGTCGGCCGCCGACAAGCGCATCGTGGCATCGACCGGCAAACGGGGATCCAGCGGCCCCAGTGAAGTCACCACCAAATCGTGAAACCTGGCTTCCTGCGGCAGCACTTCGAGCGGATCGCCCATCAGCCGCCGCACATCGAAATTGAGCTTGGCGTTGAGACAAGCCTTCGACAGCTCGGCCCGGGCCCCTTCGTGAAATCGCTCCGCCAGCGCTTGCCGCGTGGCGGCCGTGGTCAAATAGACGGCGGCCTCGCAGTCCTGTGGGTGTTGCACTTCGCGCGTGTCGACGAGCGTGAGTCCGCGCAGCCGCGCTTCGGAGTCGCGCGCCAGCAACACGCCGCAGCGAATCACGCTCCCCGCCTGCTCGATCCCTTCCATCAACAGCAACATACTTGTCAACATCAGATTCACCTGCCTCAAATCAATCGACTGTCCCACACCGTTCGACGCGTGCCGCGGCGCGTCTCCTTTGGTTTGTACGTGTCTTGTCGGTCGGCGAAAATTCGAGTTCTCTCGCGCGGTCGTTAGAAAATCTCAAACAGTTCACGAATATCTATGAATTCGTTCGAGTTCGATGGATTTGCAGCGAACGAGTGAACCAAGTGCTGTTGACGCAAGTAGTAACTAACGCATGATGGTGTAGGCCGTGCCTTGCGCGGCGTTCGGGCGGAATGGCGCACGCGCCACGTAATTCGTCCTCCATTACGTTCCTCCCCCGCGATGACACTTGTAGACGCGAGGACCTGTCCGATGCTCGATCTTGGCTCCGCACCGCGAAACGGCCACACGGAACTGGCCTCGCTGACGGGGGTCAAACCCCCTCTGTTTGAGAATCTGCAGGAGCTGAATTTTTCGCACCTGCTCTACTTCTGGGCCGTGGCCCGCGACGGCAGCATCGCCAGCGCCTGCGAGCGGCTCCAGCTCCGCCAGCCCACGATCAGCATGCAGATTCGCAAGCTGGAGCGGGCGCTCGGACATCGGCTGTTTGACCGCTCGGGGCGCAACCTCGTGCTGACCGACGTCGGCCGCACGGTCTTCGACTATGCGGACGAAATGTTTTCGCTCGGCCGCGAGCTCCTGGGCACGCTGCGCGGACTGCCCGGCAAGCGAACGGGCCGCCTGCACGTCGGCATCCCCACGTTCCTGCCCAAGTCGATCACGTACCGCTTGCTGCAACCGATCCTGGAAATGCCGCAATCGATCCAGCTCATTTGCCACGAGGCGGAGCTCGGCGAACTGGTCAATGGCCTGGCGCGCCACAAATACGACGCGATCCTCACCGACCGGCCGATCTATGCCACGATGGGCGCTCGCTGCTTCAACCACTTGCTCGGCGAGAGTGAAATCGCGCTGTGCGCGGCGCCGCGGCTCGCGGCCCAGTATCGCCCGAACTTCCCTCATTCGCTCGATGGCTGCCCAATGCTGCTGCCCAGCGCGGCCACTGAAATGCGGCGGATGCTCGACCGCTGGTTCGACGAGCGGCCGTTCAATCCGCGCGTCGTCGCGGAGTTCGACGACATGGCGCTGATGAAGGAGTTCGGCCGCGGTGGCGGCGGCGTTTTCCCGGTGCCCTCCGCGATGCTCGCCGATCTGGAGAAGCAATTCGGCGTCGAGCTGGTCGGCCATCTCGACGACGTTCGCGTCCGCTACTATGTCGTCACGACCGAACGCAAGCTGACGCACCCGGCCACGGTCGTCATTTCTCAGTCGGCCAAGCAGGGCCTCGATCGATTTCGCGAAGAGCCATCGGAATAGCTCGAAAAAGAGCCGGCGAAGAACGACGACCATTCCGCCGCCGCCTCTGCTTCTGCCCGTCGTTAAACCGAATTCGGGCCGGCTTGCTCGTGGGCGCGAGCCTCTTTACGGCTGCCGGGCGCGAAGTTCTATTGAACCCCACAAGTTCAACTTCTACTCATTTCGCCTGCCCCTGAAGCCGCACCATGAGACATCGCTCCGCTCGCATTTTCGCCTGGGTCGCCGTCGCCTGCTTTGCCTGCGCCGGAGTGTTGCATGCGGCCGGCATCCATTTGTACGTCGGCACGTACACCCGCGGCACGGACAGCAAAGGTATTTACGTCTACCAGTTCGACGATGCGACCGGCGAGCTCAAGCCGCTTTCCGTGGCGGAAGGCGTGGAGAATCCGTCCTTCCTGGCCATCCATCCAAATAAAAGGTTTCTCTACAGTTCCGACGAAATCGACTTGTTTGAAGGGGACGCCCAGGGCGCGATCTCCGCTTGGGCCATCGACGACAAGACTGGCGCCCTGACATTGCTCAACAAGCAGGGTGCCGGCGGCACGGGCCCCTGTCACCTCACGGTCGATCCCGCCGGCCGAAACGTGCTCGCCGTCGGCTATGGCAGCGGCACCGTGGCGATGCTACCGATCGACGCTGACGGCAAGCTCCAGCCTCTCTCGGCCTTCGTCAAACATCGCGGCTCGAGCGTCAATGCCGACCGCCAAACTTCGCCCCACCCGCACCAAATCGTCGTCGACGCCAGCGGTAACTACGCACTGGTCCCTGACCTCGGCCTTGATCAAATTCTCGTCTATCGCGCGCACGACCTCAGCCACGTGGGCGCGACGAAGACGGCACCCGGCGCGGGCCCGCGGCATCTGGCGTTCGCGCCCGATGGACTACACGCGTACGGAATCAATGAACTTGATCTCACGATCACCGCCTTCGACTACGACCCGACCGTCGGCAAGCTCACGCTGCGCGACACCCTCTCCGCGATTGCCGACGGCGCGGACCGCGCGGGCGTCACGGGTGCGGAAATTGCCGTCCACCCATCAGGCAAGTTCCTCTACGCCTCACTGCGCGGGACCGACGAGATCGTGGCCTATGCGATTGAGCCGGCAAACGGCAACCTCGAATTTCTGCAGCGCATTGCCACTGGCGGCACGACGCCGCGCAACTTCGCACTCGACCCCAGCGGCCAATGGCTGCTGGTGGCGAATCAAAATTCGGGAGACATTCGCGTCTTCCGCATCGGGAGCGACGGCCAGCTTTCACCAACCGACAACCGGGCCGCAGTCCCCGCGGCCGTTTGTCTGCAATTCGTGGCGCCCTAGCGATGGGTGCCCTGTCGGACGGGTCGGCGCGCCTGTCTCAGACGAGCTTCTCGCCGCGGAGTAGCGCCATCTCGCGCCATTTCCACAGGCAATCAACGTTGGCGAATCCGATCTCGCGCAGCCACCCAAGCTGCGTCTCGACATTCAGCAGTTGATTCGACGGATCGTCGTCGGCCACTGTCACGCCAATCGCGGTGAGAAATGCTTCATGCAGCGATTCGGTCGGCGAGCTCACGTGCTCCAGGTTGCAGAACACGCCGCCGGGCCGCAGTTGCTGCCAGACTTCGCCATACAGCGCCCGCTTGCGCGCGTGCGGCAAATGGTGAATCGCAAAGCTCGACACGACGGCATCGAACGCGCCCAGCTCCGGCAGCGGATGCGATAAGTCGTGCTCGATGATTTCGACGCGGCCGTCGCCCGCAAATCGCTGGCGGGATCGTTCGAGCATTGCGGCCGAGAAATCTACCGCCATGCCCGTCGCCACCGGCAACTTGGCGAGTACCAGGGCCATCAGCCGCCCATCGCCGGAGCCCAAATCGAGCACCCGCCCCACGCCAGGCGGCAACTCGTCCAAGAGCGCCGCTTCCCCCTCGACCCGATGCGGGATCGAATCGGCCCGCTCCAAGTACGCCAGCGCATGTTCCACTGACCGCCATTTGTTGACCGATTCGCTCATTTCGCGTAGTTTCCCTTCCCGCTCGCTCCGGCGGTCTGGCCAGCGGCCGCCGCGCGACGCCGATTTGCTTGACGGACAATTATGTCGCGGTCATAGTAAAAGTGCATCCCGCTGAAAGCGGTTCCACGCCGTGAAAACGGTTGGAAAACGGCGTCGGCGGCGTGGCGCAGGGTCTCGGTGAGCGGCTCGGTCTGGCAGGTGGATTCTCTTCAAAGTTCTTTTTTTGCTCTCCGTGCGCGCCCGGCGAAGCTTGCGACTCATCACTCCTCGATTGACTTCTGAGATTGGAATCGACTAATGCGCCATACCACCAGGCAATCGGTCCGCGTCTTAACTCTTCTCTTCGCGGCTGCGGTGTCGGCTCGTTCGGCCTCTGCCGCTCCAACGGTTGCCCGCATCTGGGACGAGCAACTGCTCCACGCGATCAGCATTGATACCGCTCGCCCGACCGTACACGCTCGCAATCTGTTCCATCTCTCGACTGCGATGTACGACGCCTGGGCAGCCTACGATCCGACGGCGCTGCAATACGTCCACCACGAATCCGCCACGGCCCCCAACGTCGAGGCCGCGCGCAACGAAGCTATCAGCTACGCGGCATACAACCTCATTCTGCATCGCTTTGTCACGGGCCCAGCCGGCGTCGGGCCGGGACGGGCAGCCACCGTCGTCGACATCCGCAATCAAATGGCCGCGCTCGGCTACGATCCCGATTTCACGTCGACGGTCGGCAACTCGCCCGCCGCGCTGGGAAATCGCATCGCCCAGTCGGTCATCAATTACGGCCTGGCCGACGGCTCGAACGAAGTCGGCCGCTACGCCACGCCGGCTGGGCAGTTCGTCCCCGTCAACGAGCCGCTCACGTTCGACAACCCCGGCACGGTGATGAATGATCCAAATCGCTGGCAGCCGCTCCACTTTCTCGGCAACCGCATCGACCAGTTTGGCACGCCGATCCTCGAATCGACGCAGCGGCATCTCACGCCGTTTTGGGGCGCCGTCACTCCGTTCGCCATGACGGCCGCCGACCGCAGCGCCAATGGCGTCTACCACGATCAAGGCCTGCCTCCCGGCATCAATCGCGCTGGGGAAGAGAAAGTTAAGGCCGACGCCCTCACGCTGATTCGCCTTTCGTCGTATCTCGATCCCAACGACGGCGCGATGATGGACATCTCCCCCGCCACCCGCGGCAACACGCCGAATGCCCCCTTCACCGAGAGCTATGATCAAGTCGGCTATTCCGTGAATCCATACACGGGCCAGCCCTACACGCCCGAGATCGTCCGCCGTGGCGACTTCTATCGCGTGATCTCGGAATTCTGGGCCGATGGTCCTCATTCCACTGCGCCTCCTGGACATTGGAATGAAATCCGCAACGAAGTTACCGACAAGATGGAACAACTTGGCATCCCCAAGCGGTTCGGCGGTCAAGGTCCAGTCGTCGACGATCTCCAATGGGACGTGAAGAGCATGTTCGCCCTTAACGGCGGTCTGCACGATGCGGCAATTTCGGCCTGGAACCACAAGGGTGTCTATGATTCAGCGCGGCCGATCTCGCAAATTCGCTACATGGGCCAACTCGGACAATCGAGCGACCCCAGCGGCCCGTCGTACAATCCAGACGGACTGCCGCTCGAACCTGGACTCGTCGAAGTCGTGACCGCGGAAACCACTGCCCCCGGCGGGCGGCACGAACAACTCGCTGGCAGCGAAGGCAAAATCGCCATCAAATCGTGGCAAGGCGCCATCGATGGTTTGGCGCCGTTCGATGATCCAACGGACATCGGCGACGTCAACTGGATCCTCGCGGAGAATTGGATGCCCTACCAGCTCATCAGCTTCGTCACGCCGCCGTTTGCCGGCTATGTTTCCGGACATTCGACATACAGCCGCACCGGCGCCGAAGTGATGACGCTGCTCACCGGCAGTGAATACTTCCCCGGCGGAATTTACGAATACGATATTCCGGTCGGTTCCGGGCTGAACTTCGAATATGGTCCGATGGAGGACTTAGAGCTCCAATTTGCGACGTATTTCGATGCGTCCGACCAAGCTTCGCTCTCGCGCCTGAGCGGCGGCATCCACCCGCCTGCCGACGACTTCCCCGGTCGCCGCATTGGCCATGTCGTCGGCCCCGCCGCGTGGAACCTGGCCATGCAATATTTCAACGGCCACCTCGTGCCCGAGCCGGCGAGTGCATGGTTGCTCCTGACGGCGTTACTGTTTGTCGGACGGCGCGCCAGGACTCGCAGTTCATCCTAGGATTCGTCCCATGACCGATCGGCGCGCATCGCATCTTTGGCCGCGGTTGCTTGCGCGCCCTATCGCTCGAGCCGCAGGACTGGCGATCGTGTTGGCGGTCGTGTTTGCTTCGCTTCCGGCGCGCGCTGTCGTCTTCACCGACGTCACCACCGCCGCCGGTATCAATCACGTCCACACCTATCCCGAGCTGATCGAATTCCTTCCCGGCGAGGCATTTTTCGCCGGCGGCGCTGCGGCCGGCGATTTCGACAACGACGGGCACGTTGACCTCATCTTCCCGCGGCTCAACGATACCGACATCTTCTACCGCAACCGCGGCGACGGCACCTTCGAGCAGCGCATCGCCTCGGCCGGCTTTATCTTTCCCACGTACACCAACGGCGTCGTCTCAGGAGACGTCGACAACGACGGCGATCTCGACCTTTTCATGACCTCGGTCGGATACACGCGTAACTATCTCTACCTCAACAACGGACACGGCTTCTTCACTGACGCCGGCATCAACCATCCAGTCGCACTCAACAACGGCGTCGTCCGCAGCGGTCAGGGCGCGAGCTTTGGCGACTATGACAACGACGGCTACCTCGACCTGGCGACCGGCGACTGGGGCAATTTCGTCGCCAATTCGCAGTCGCGGTTGTTTCACAATCTGGGCGCCGCCCAGCCCGGCGGTTTCGAAGACGTCACGGCCGCCTCCGGCATCAACACCTACCGCAAGGACCGCACCTACCGTTACGCCCCGCGGTTTGTCGATCTCGACCGCGACGGCCACACCGATCTCACCTTCGCCGCCGATTTTCAGACCAGCCAGCTCTTCTGGAACGACGGCGATGGCACGTTCACCGACGGCACGCTCCCGGCGGGCGTCGGTACGGACTTCAACGGCATGGGCACGACCTTTGGCGACTACGATTCCGACGGCGACCTTGATTGGTTCATCACCAACATCACGAACGACCCTGACCATCCCGGTCCCTTTGGCGGATTCAATCGCCTCTACCGCAACGACGGCAATCGCCACTTCACCGACGTCACCCAGGCCGCCGGTGTCCGCGACTCCCGCTGGTCCTGGGGCACGACTTTCTTCGACTACGACAACGACGGCGACGTCGACCTCTCCGCTACCAACGGCTACAACGGCGCCGGCTGGATCGACGACCAGACCTTTCTTTGGCGCAACGACAACGGCGTTTTCACCGACGTCTCCACGGCCACAGGCATCACCGACACCCAGCAAGGCCGCGGCCTGATCCATCTTGACTATGACGAGGACGGCGATCTCGACCTGGTGGTCGTCAATAACGCTGGCGCGCCGATTCTCTATCGCAACGACGGCGGGAACGACAACCACTACCTCCGCATCAAGCCGCAGGGCACGGTCTCGAACCGCGACGGCATCGGCGCTTGGATCACGGTGACGCCGGAACTTACGAACCCAGATCACAAACTCGTCTGGGAAATCGACGGCGGCAGTAGCTTTGTCAGTCAGAGCGAGCGCACGGCCCATTTTGGCCTCGGCGCGTCAACCGATCCGGTGGACCTGGTCACGATCGAATGGACCAGCGGCATCGTGCAGCGTCTGTACAACGTGCCGATCGACCAGACGCTGCTCGTCGTCGAGGCCGCACCCGCGCTTCTCGGTGACTACAACGATGACGGCACCGTCGACGCCGCGGACTACACGGTCTGGCGCAATAATTTTGGCGCCGCTGCCGGTTCGCTCCCCAATGATCCCACCACGGGCCCGATCGGCATCGCCCAATATGAAACGTGGCGACAAAATTTTGGCGCCTCTCTGGCTGCAATCGCCGACGCATCCGTTCCCGAGCCGGCCAGCATCCTGCTGCTGCTCAGCATCTGTCCGTTGTTTTTCCAACGGTTTTCTGGCTGAGATCGATAAGTAAGTCGCTCGGTTTTCGGTGACGCCGGGTTACCGCCCAAGTATAATCGACAGGCCGAACGGATCGGAGAGTTGTATTCAGATCGTAGACGCTCAACCTCATGTGCCTTGATGCCATGCGTTTTGTCGGCAGTTATTGGGAAGCACTCCGCAGCAGTTACTGGTTTCTTCCTTCAATCATGACCCTGGTGGCAATCGTCGCGGCGTTCGGGGTGGTCCGGCTCGACGAGGCAATCGGAAAGCAGCAAGTTTCCGACTTGGGCTGGATTTACACCGGCGGCGCAGACGGCGCGCGACAGTTGTTGGCAACGGTTGCCGGCTCGATGATCACGGTGGCTGGCACCGTGTTTTCCGTCACCGTCGTCGCTTTGTCGCTCGCTTCGAGCCAGTTTGGTCCGAGACTGCTCCGGAATTTCATGCGCGATCGAGGCAATCAGTTTGTGCTTGGTACCTTCATTGCCACCTTCGTCTATTGCTTGCTGGTGCTACGTACTGTCCGCGGTTCCGACGACGGCGACTTCGTGCCGAACATCGCGGTCACGCTGGGAGTCGTGCTTACGCTTGCTAGCGTCGGTGTACTGATCTATTTCATCCATCACGCTTCAATTCAAGTTCAAGCGCCGCTGATTATCGCGAACGTCGGCAACGAACTCTGTGAAAGGATCAGGGAACAATTTCCCGATCGGTTGAGTGAAGTCTCGAAGGATAGAACAGCGGACTCCTCCGTTCGGAATGGAACGCAATTCACTTGGAACGGATGTGCCAGCAAAAAAAAGATGCCGATTCCGGCCGACTGTTCTGGATACATCGAGGACTTGGACGAACGACAAATCTTGAAGCTTGCCGCCGAACATGACTTGGTGGCTCGCATCGTGCGTCGCCCCGGTCATTTTGTGGTTCCTGGTACGCCGCTGCTGGAAGTGGCGGCAGTGTCAGTTGGCGAAGGAATCGCCAGGCAGCTCCGCGGCTCGTTTCTTATCGGCCCTCAGCAGACTCCCACCAGAGACATCGAATTCGCCGTACGACAGCTCGTCGAAGTGGCGGTGCGCGCTCTCTCATCCGGAATCAATGATCCTTTCACGGCCATCGGCTGTATTGACTACTTGGGGGCCGCGCTCAGCGAGCTGGCAGGGCGCAGAATCCCTGCCGAAATTCTCGCCGACGACAAAGGCATGCCGCGCGTCTGGCGCTATCCATTCCAATTCGCCGACGTCTCGGACACCGCAATTCGACAGATTCGCCAATACGGTGCTTCAAGCGCTGCGGTCCTTGCGCGGCTTCTCGAAATGGTTGCAGAAGTGATGCCTCACGTCCGTCGCGCTGACGATCACGATGCGCTGATGCGGCAAGCGCTGTTTATTAAGTCGGCCGCCGAGTCGCTACCGCATCCTGCCGATCGACAAGACGTTGAAGACCGCTATGACAAACTAATCCAGATTTCGCAAACCGAGTGAATTGATCGCCGCCTGCCGGCCAATTATGTTCCGGCCGCGGGATTCGGATGGACGTCGGCAAGCAGATTCTCGCCTTGTTCGGGCACCCACCCTATTCGCCCCTGCCGTTTGATTTCGCTGGCCTCGCTCTGCAAACTCTTTTCGCCGGCAGTGGCGATGTCCTTGTCTTTGATGTCAGGCGGCACCGCCTTAGTTGACCGTAACGTCGCGTCCGGATGCTCTGCCTCCAACATCCGCACCGGCACACCCTTCGGGAACACGATTTCCCGCGCCTCGTCAGGAATCGACACGCCGACTTCGACAAACGCATTCTTGACGAGCCGAATCAAGCTCGACCTGACTTTGAGCAAGCTGTGCGCATGAATGTCCATCCAGTAGTACACTTTCAAATTCACGGTCGATGCGCCGAGTCCATCGACGAGCACCCAAGGCTCCGGGTCGGCAAGCACGGCCGGATGTCCGGTCAATACGCGGAGCGCGGCTTCTTGGGCAGTTTGAATTGCGTCGTCGTAACCAATTCCAACGATGAAGCTATCCTGTCGATGCGGGTTGCTCGTCAGATTTCGAATGGTGCTTTTGAATACCGTCGCATTGGGAATTTGCACTTGGACGCCATCGGGCGTCGTAAGGACTGTAGTCCGGGAGGTCAATTTCTCGACGAAGCCCAACGTCCCGCCGACATCGACGAGATCGCCTTCGCGAAAAGGATTCTGCATGCTCAAGAACAGACTCGCCAGAAAATTCTCCGTGATGTCTCGAAACGCGATGCCAAGCACAAGTCCCACCAGCCCCGTTCCGCCGACGACCGTCACCGCCAACCGCGACAGGCCCGAAATCCGCAGCACCAGGTACAATCCCAGCAAGAGCAGCAAGATTCCGCAAGTTCGCGCCGCCACGTCGCGCAGCAGCTGGCTCTTAATACGCGCCTGCAGCATGTGCTGCATCCCGCCGCGAACAAGTCTGGCTGCCAACACCGAGGCCATCAGCACCAGCAGCGCCACGACCAAGATCGGCAATGAGCGAATCAAATTCTGCGACATCTCTCGCAGTTCGTCGCCAGCCGGCGTGAAATCCCAGCGGTCCGGCAACTTCACTTCGATTTGATTGACGACGGCCACGACGCCTTCTGTCTTTTGTGCGAGAGATTCCGCCCAGTCGCGATACTTATCCTGCGTAGTCGACCCGGTGAGGAAGACGACGCCGTCGCGCACCGAGGCGTCGATCGCTTCGAACCAGCCCGTCGCTTGGTATATTCCGACAAGTCGTTCACTGATATCGACGTCCTTCGCCACCGGCTCGACTTCCACTTTTTCCGGCGCGGCCGGTGCGGCTGAATCGCTCGCTGCCTTTTCCGGTGCAGCAGCCGTCACCGACGGAACTGCGCCGAACGATAGAATCACGGCGAACATGATTGGACCGTCGAGATTTATCGTCTTTGCATTTGTACGCATTTGATGCCAAATCACGAGAGATTCCTCCAAGAAAGCTCCGGAGTGCAGATCACGTGCCAATCAAAAAATGGCAAATGACAAGCCCTGGGGATGTTACACTGGCCGGAGTATGGAGCAACCTTTTTCAAGTCTGGAGTCGCCCAAATGACTGTTTCTCGACGCCAATTCCTCGCCAGCGCGTGTGCGACCAGCGCCGCTGGACTCTTGGCAGCTCAGGCCGATCTGGCGGCCGCGGCGCCAAGCGCCTCGGAGGCGCTCGACTCCTTCTCGTTTGTCCACCTCACGGACCAGCACGTCACCGACCGCCGCCACGCCCCGGAAGGCTACCGCCGCTCGATCGACGCGCTCAACGCCCTCTCGCCGGCTCCCGACTTCGTGCTGATGGGCGGCGACATGCTCTTCGACGGCAACTACACCGCCAAGAACGATTACCAAAACCAGCTGCGACTCTTCCAGGAAATCACGCGCGGACTCAAGTATCCCTGGCACGCGTGCCTCGGCAATCACGACGTGCTGGGCTGGAGCCCGCGCGAAAAGGTTGGGCCCTCCGATCCCGATTACGGCAAGCAGCTGATTCTCGCTGCGCTCAACATGCCCGCGTCTTACTACAGCTTCGATCACAAGGGCTGGCACTTCGCCGTGCTCGACAGTGCGTTCCCTGCGAAACGCGAGAACGGCATCCTGCAAGTCCCCCGCCTCGGCCGCAAACAACTGGAGTGGCTCGCCTACGACCTCGGTGCTGCCGGCGACCGGCCGAAGATCGCCGTCGTCCACGTCGCGGCCCTGTGCAACGTCGGCCAGCTCACCGGCGATCCCAAGCGCCTCGCCATGGACGGCGCGATGGTCGTCTCCGACACCCTCAAGCTACGAAAGATTCTCGAGCGCCACGGCGTGAAGCTCTTGCTGCAGGGCCACAGCCATCGCATCGAAGACACCTACTGGAACGGCGCCTGGTACGTCACCAGCGCTGCCGCCAGCGGCGCCTGGTGGGCGGGGGACTGGACCGGCTCGCCGCCCGGCTTCACTATCGTCCGCTGCAATGGCAATGAAGTCACCTGGACCCACGAGACTTACCCGTGGTCGCCCCAGCTCGATCCGCAAGACACGCTGGAGCGCGAAAAGATCGCCGCACAAGAGGCCGACCGCGCCGAGCAGATTCGCCTTCGTGAACTCGAACGCGCCGGCCGAAAACCCGTCTCCGGCTGAGTCAGCGCGGCGGCGGCGATGCCTCCAAATATCGAATCTCCTCGTAGAGTCTCTCCCCCGTCTCAAACAGAATCCCGACGCGATCGTCCGCCAGCGCGACAACATCGCTATAGGCGGCCGGCCCCGCAGCCACCACGCGTCCCGCGCTCCACGACTGCCCTTCATTTTCGCTCCAGCGGACCGTCAAATCGCGCCGCGACTTTGGCGCTCCCGGTCCCACCCAAACCAAGAGATTTCTCTCCGCCCCCTGATCCCGCGCGGCCACTCGCGTGAGCGAATTTTGCACGACCGGCGTAGTGAACTGAGTGTCGGCCAAAAACGGCTGCTCGTAAGACGCTCCACCATCTGCGCTCGTCGCGCTCAGTCGCGTCGGTGCGTTCCCAGGCGCCTGGTTCCGCGCATTGAAATAGACGTGCCCGTCGACCAGTTCGATGGCGACATTTTCATTTGGGTGGACTGCTTGACCTGTCTCCTTATCGGCATGTGTGTCGACTGCCCCGATCTGCCAGGTCTTGCCGTGATCTGCGCTGAGCACTGCGTGGGCCCCCCAGCCGCGTCCATTTCGCGGGCAGTGATCGCACGGAATGAGCAGCTGCCCCGCGTGTTCGCCTCGCTCCAACTGAATAGCGTGCACGGGGCCCGTCGCGTACCAGCCCCAGTTCGAGTCCTTCACGCTCGCAGTGATCTCCTGCCGCGGCGACCAACTTACACCCTCGTCGTCGCTCGACTTCACGAACACGCGCTCGTTATTCCTCATAAATAGGAGCCAAATCCGCCCCGGGTGTTCCACGTCCAGCCGATCCACGACGGCGCAAGGATTCCCCAGTGTCACTCCGCCATGCTCATCGTCGGCCTCATGCTCGAGCACTTCAAGCGGGCCCCAAGTCCGGCCGCCATCGGCGCTCAGCTTCGCTACGAGATCGACTTCTCCGTGATCCCGCGCACTGTGCCGGCGCCCTTCCGCAAACGCCACGAGCGTGCCGCTTTCCGTCCGCACCAGCACCGGTATCCGCAGCGTGTGATACCTGGCCTCACCCGCCGAGAACACGACGATATCAACCGGCGCCGTAGCTGAGGCTGCCACAGAAATAACCAACGAGGAAATGCTAACCAAGAAACGAGCAATTTGCATCACGCACGCAGCTACGATCTGCACCTCCTCAATACAACAATCAAACCCATCACCGCCAAGCCGATCGTCCCCGGCTCCGGCACCGCCGTGATCGACAGGCTCGTGATCTCGCTGCCGGTGATGAAGCCGGTCGGCGGCAGCAGCGTGACCGAGCTCTGATCAAAACTCGCCGCGGTGATTGCTGTATTCGAGGGCAAGCGGTCGCTCGTTAGGACCGGCACAGCCGAAAATGCGTTAAAGTCGGCGTGGAAACCCACCGTTCCCCCGGCGAGCGGCGGGAACAGCGCGGGCGACGTGATGTTGATGTCGATCGCGTGCACGGTCTGGAATGTGATCAGCATGTCGCTGAACTCGCCGAAGTCCGCCGGATCATCCAGCGTCACCTCGTAGCTCCCCGCCTGGTAATGAAAAAAGGTGAGCGCCGGCGGCGACGCCGTATTCGTGAACCGTCCGTACGTTGGATCCGCCGAGCCCAGCGCTTCGAAGTCGAGATCCGGCGCGGCCGTGTCGTAAGTCAGCTCAAACGACCAGGGCGAGCCGACGGGGATCGCCGCGGCGCCGCTGCTGTTAATTGAAACTGTCCCTGTCGCCGCGAGCGTATATTTCGCCGCCCGCGCGGGCAATTCCAACGCGGCCATCAACAACAAACCCAATGCGACACGGTTCGTCCATCGCCTGACGATCAACATAAAACTTCCTCTCTCAATCCGATGCCATTTGCCCTTGGCTCGCCCCCGGATTTTCACCGCCGGCCAACCCCTCGTCAACGCTTGCCGACGCCCGCAAGGTTCACGGCCAGATTCCATCGATAACCGCACGAAAACGGCGCATGACGTGACAAATTCGCTTCCGATCGGCCCTACGTTCGCGGACGTGAGAGTCTCGTGCGCACAGAGCGACTCTGGCCGATCGATGAACTGAGCTAAAATCACTTCGCAGGTGCATATTTGGAAGCTGCCACAGGGCTGGGACGTCGTTCCAGACAAGTCGATGTTTTCACTTCGCAAACAAACAGTCCTCTGGCACCTTGTCGCCGCTCTACTCTCGCAGCCGATTCCCGTCTTTGGCCAAGAAGCTGCCGCCATCGACGCCGATGTGCTTTTGCAAGGCGGCACGATTATCGACGGCACCGGCTCGCCCGGCTTCGTCGGCGACATCGCGATCGTCGGCGACAAAATTGTCGCCGTCGGACAGTTCGATCATGGCAAGATTGGCCGCAAGATCGATTGCCGCGGACTGATCGTCGCGCCCGGCTTCATCGATCTCCACAACCACAGCGATTCGTCGGATGAGGAGGATTCCGAAATCGGTGAAACGGAGAAACTCAAGTCGCGGCAGATTCTCAAGGACAAAACTCGCGAGTCAGTCTGCTATCTGACGCAAGGTTGCACCACGATCGTCACCGGGAATTGCGGTGGCGGCGCCGTCGACGTGGCCGCCTACTACGCCGCCCTCGATGCCCGACCCGCCGGCGTGAACGTGGCCCATCTCATCCCGCACGGCTCGCTGCGGAGCGAAGTGATCGGCCCCACGCGTCGCCCGCCCACCGACAAAGAACTCGCCCGAATGCAGGAGCTGGCCCGCGCACAAATGCAGGCCGGGGCCTGGGGCATGTCAACCGGCCTGCAATACGTCCCCGGCAGCTTTGCCGACGTGAACGAGCTCGCGGCGATCGCGCAGGTCGTCGGCGCCGCAGGGGGCATCTACGCCAGCCACATCCGCGACGAAGGCGACCAGCTCCTCGAGTCCATCGACGAAGCGCTCGAAATCGGCCGCCGCGCCCACCTGCCGATTCACATTTCCCATTTGAAGGCCAGCAAACAGTCGAACTGGGGCAAGGTGAAGGCCGCCGCCGCCATGATTCGCGCTGCCCGCGACGCCGGACTCCGCGTCACTGCCGACCAGTATCCGTACGACGCCAGCAGCACCTCGATCAGCGCCATGCTGCTGCCGGATGAAGAACGCGAAGGCGGCACGCAGGCGGTCATCGCCAAACTGGATGATCCGGCGCAGGCAGCGCGTCTGCGCAAGCTCGTCACTGCAGCGCTCGCCGACCGCGGTCCGATCATGATCGCCCGCTCGCCCGAGCATCCCGCATGGATCGGCAAATTGATCAGCGATGTGGCGCAGGCCGAGAATCGCTCCGAGACCGACGTTGCCCTCGACATCTTGCGCTCCAGCGACGACCAAGGGGTGAGCTTCAGCATGAACGAAGATGACGTCCGCTACGTGATGACGCTTCCCTGGGTCGCCACGGCCTCCGACGGCAGCGTCAAGGTCGAAGACGGAACGAATCCCCATCCGCGCAGCTTTGGCACCTTCTCGCGCCGCATCGGCCACTACGCCATCGCCGAAGGCGTCGTCCCCCTCGAGCAAGCGGTCCGCAGCGCTACTGGCCTCCCCGCCGAAATCCTCGGCCTCGAAGACCGTGGCCTCGTCAAGCCCGGCACGTTCGCCGACGTCGTCGTCTTCGATCCCCCGACCTTCCGCGACCACGCGACGTATCAATCGCCGTTCCAACTCTCGACCGGCGTCAAATTCGTTCTAGTCAACGGCCGGCTCGCCATCGACGAGGGCAAGCCGGCCCATCTCGCCGCCGGCATGGCCCTGCGCAAGCCGAGGTAAGGAGCGTAAGCGCACTCTTCGCCGGCGGCAGCGTTTGCACTTCTATACCTTTAAACGCCATGACGCCGAATTGCGCTCAGGCCGCACCTCTTCGGTAGGCTAGTCACGCAATCGACGGCGAGACTGACTCACCATACGATCGCGAGCTGCCGTTCATCGCCGATCGCGTTCCACACGGCGGCGAAGTCGATTTCCGACTCCGTTGCATGATCGGTTGCTGCCAACAGAATCGATCGGATCAATTCGCTGTCAGGAACATTACCACAGCGGCGCACAAGGAGCAGTTGCTGGATCAAGCGCGGGCCGAACGTTGGCCGCTCCACGTTCCGGACCACAGCTTGTTGCCGGCTTGCAGCCGCAGTGGGTTCTGGAAACTGCGCGAGTGCGGCGTCCGCTGCCAGACTCGCACCTGAACCTATGGACGACAGGTCGGGCGTAGCTGCCACGTCGCTCGCTGCCTCACCGATCAAAACGGCTTGAGACAGCGCACCGCCCAGCACGACGAGCACCGACGCGCTTGCATCGTTCTTGGTCACGCTGATCGATTTAAGCGTCTTGGCCGGGTTGACTGCGAAGCGCAGGCCGAAGATGGCCGGGTCCATCGCGAATTCGTACGTATCGGACACGCCGTTGACCCGGTCCATGCCATCCTCGAGATAGTAGAGTCTCGCGTCTCCCTGCTGAATGCTATTGGACGCCGTCAGCCCCGCGGGATCGTCGAACCAATCCGGCACCGTCGAAAACAATGTCGTTTGCGTGCCGTCGCTGTAGCGAAGCGTCACTGCGAGCGGCGTCTGGCCGTCGCCCGAAGTGACGACGAGGTCCAATTGCGCGTAGCTGCCATCGGCCACTTCGATCTCGGCGGTTTCGCCCGGGGCATCGAGCCGCAGCACACTGTTCGTGTTGTTGGCGTCGCGGTAGGGGAGTTGAATTTCGAAGTGTTGAACATCGGCGGGGAAGAATCCCGAAGTCGGCAAAGCACGGAGGCCGTTACCGCCGTTCTGCGCCGAGAACGTGGAGGTCACCAGTAGCGAGCCGGCACCGTCGATTCCCAAGGGGCCATTTTGATTGAGGGCCTCGGCACCGTTGGCGATGCCATCGTCTCCCAGCACGCTCGCCAGCGGCAGGATGAGCGGGATGGTGACCGGAGTCGCGGCCGGCACGAGCGTGTTGCCGAAGTTGTTCTTCCAGACGGCAAAGTCGGCGGCGTCGATCAGATTCTGACTCGTGCCCGAGTTGTCGCCATCGGCCGCGAGACCAGTCCCCGTCTGGCCGAATGAGTCGCGCCAAACGGTGTAGTCAGCCGCGTCGGCGATGCCGTTGTGATTGTAATCGCCTTGGGGAAAACCACTCGGCGGACCCTGCGATTCGTAGGCGCCCATGTCGACGATGGGCCGGCTCGAGCCGCCGCCGTCCATCAGACGGGCATAGCCATCGCCCCTTTCGTCGAATACAAACGGCCCGGCGAAACCAGCCGCGGTGAAGACGGCCGCGTCGAAATTCGGGTCACCTCCATCGAGCGCCGGGCTGCCAGGAAGCAAAGCGTGCGTCTTCTCCCGACCGCCATGATCCGCAAGCGGACCGAGCTTGGGATCGATCGGGCTCGCGTGCGATCCGATGAGATTGCCGTTGGCGTCGGGAGTGGCACTGGCCGTGAGGCCGCTACCGTTCTCGTCGCCGATCAGGCTGAACTTGATTGTCCGCGTCCCGGCGAAATCGGGGACGAGATCGGGTCCGAAGTTGCCGGCTGTATTGCCGGCGACAATCGAATTCGACATCGTCAAGTTGGCGCCCTGACCGCCGAAGAAAAAGACGCCTCCGCCCTGTTCGACTGCAGCGCGATTGCCCGTGATCGTCGACGACGAGATGGTAACATTGGCGGAGACGGCAAAGATGGCTCCTCCCGACGATGAACTGCCGGCGAGCGTGTTGCCGCTGATCGTGCTGGAGTAAAGCACCAGTGACCCCGCGTCGATGCGAATGCCTCCGCCGTTGGAAACGCCGGCGGTGGCGGTGTTGCCGCTGATCGTGCTTTGGTTGATCGTGAGCGCCCCCGATTTCACATAGATGCCAGCCGCGCCCGTGGCAAAACCGGTCGTAGTGTTCCCGGAGACGGTGCACTGCGACATATTCAGCAAGCCGCTGGACAAGAAATTGATCCCGGCGCCTTTGCCGGCATCCCCACCGGCCGTCGTCTTACCGCCCGTGATCGAGAGGCCCAAGAGCGCCAGGTTGCCAGTCGGCGCCGTGAAGTGCAGCACTCGAGATTGCTGCTGGGCGTCGATGGTCACGGGCTGCGCCAGCGCCGTGGCATCGATCGTGAGCGATTGAGAAATCGCTAATTCCGTGCCGCCCAGCTTGACTGTCTGTCCTGAGAGGCTCGGAGCGAAGGTGATTTTGTCGGTGCCAGAGATCGAATTCGCCAGATTGACCGCCTCGCGGAGCGTGAGCTGCCCCGCGGCGTAGTTGCCATCGTCGACGTCGCCTGTGTTGTCGACGACGAGCGAATCGTAGAACTTGATGTTCGAGATCGTAAGCGTGCCGTCCAAGTGGCTGTCGCTGTCGTTGTTCTTGCCGCCGATGCGGAAGCGAAACGACTCTCCCGCGCGGGCGACGAATGAGCTGGAGCCGCTGAAGCTGAAGTTGCCGGAGGTCGTCACGTTGTTGATGATCGACGTCGAAGTCGCGCCAGAGAGCGTATTGAAGTTGACCGCCGCCTGAAAGTAGCGGTGGTTGCCCGTGTAGCTGTAGTCGAACGTCACCGAACCCGTGACCAAAGAGCTGGCCAGCGCAAAATCGGCGAGTCGGAGCGAGACGCCGCTCCCTGGAGCAAGCGTAACGTTGTAGCCGAAGGTGCCCGCCGCGCTGTCGCCCGACGCGGGGAGCTTGGTGGTCGTTCCGCCCGTGATGCCGCTTGAGGTCCAGTTGCTCACTGCGTACGGACCGGCAAAACCCATCGTCACGGCCGGCAGTCGTCGATCCTCGAGTTGCTCAACGCGAAGCTGCCGCGCATAGCCGGAAGCATCGCCGCCACAAAATCGCCGCAACAGCGACTGACGCCGCCGCGCGCGCGGCAGGAATCGATGACCATCGTTTCGCCGGCGAGCCATGGTCCAATTCTCCCAGGTGTCGATTCAATTGCGTGCAACAGCAGTCCAGACATTGAGAATGGCACCATCGAACGTTCGAACGCCTTTGGCACATTCACAATCCGCCTGAGAGTCTCGGTGAAATGTAACTGCCGAGAGTCGGTGTCCAGTCTAAAGGCCGCCAGGTCGACGGTCAAACTTTTCTAGCCGCAGTGCACACAATTGCCGCATTCGCCCGACCAACAATTTGCGGAGAACCTCGCATCCAAGAGAGACTCACGTAGCGCAATAAAGCTTGTGACCGCAGCAGCGTGCCAGCCGACAGCGATAGCAAGCGCTGACGCTTCACACACAGTCGATCGTACGGCACAGAACTATCGAGCAAGAATTTCACGATTGAACGTATCGAGTGGAATAATTGCCACCAGGACAGCCACCTCTCTTGTGATTCCGGCCACCCTTCAGCTGGATTGCAGCGCGTTTTGAGTTCGACGAAGCTTCCAGCGTCCCGGTGCGCTTTCTGGGCTGGTCCAGTTTCGTCGACAAGCGCTAGCTGTTTGGAAAGCTGCAGCCAAACACGCACAGCGCCGACCTGTTCAATCAGAGCCGTGAACTCGCGGCGTCATCCTGCGCTTCGCGCGTCGAATAAGCACGCCACACGGTGTGGTCAATTCCGTCGTCAACAAAGCGCATGCTGCCGTCCGCCAGCAGAATGTTCAGTCCCCCTGGATGCAGACTGCGTGCGGCACGCCAGCCGTAGGCCGAATAGAGTCGTTGCGGGGGCAGCGTCGGATCAACGGTTACCGAGGTGATGCAGTCGAAGCTCTCGGCGTTGGGCGTGTAGTAGTGGTTGTACAACGCACAGCGATACTCGCCGCTGCACCAGGCAAATCCACGCGGGTCGTTTCCATTTCCCAGCGCGGAATTGTAGTTCTTGGTGCCGTCGCATCTGGCATCCGTCAGATCGACAACCGCGGAGAAATTGAGCGTGAATTTATAGGTCCGCTGCGCCGTGCTACCGACGAAGCCGCTGGTCGCATTCAACTCCGTATCTTCGCCGAGCAAGCTTTCGGACATCGCCACGGTGTGAGAACTGCCGTCGCCGAGTTTGGCAAACGTGGTCGCCGAATTGACGAAGAACACGCCGTCCGTCTCGAATGGCGTGCCGCCCCCCGCGCCGCTTCCTGCACACGCTACGTAGTTCGTCGGTCCCCACGCCGATTTGACCGGCTGCCCCAGATCGCTCGGGCAGAGGAACTCCGGTAACGCTTGCGCGACGCCGGATTTATTCTTGTCGGCGATCGGATAGCCGGCTCCCGGCATGTACAGCGGCAGCGAAAGGTCGAGTAGATCGCTGACCGATTGGTTTTCCATGTAAGGCAACAGGTGAGCCAGCGCTGACCAGCGATAGAAGGTTTGCGGGTGATTGGGTTGGTCCGCATAGGTCCGCGCCACCTGGCCCGGCGGAAAGTGGTTCGCCGCCGAAACATAGTTGTGCAGCGCAATGCCGAGCTGCTTGAGGCTGTTCATGCATTGCGTCCGCCGGGCGGCTTCCCGGGAACTCTGAATCGCCGGCAGCAAGAGCGCGGCCAAGATGCCAATGATGGCAATCACTACCAGCAGCTCCACGAGCGTGAATGCGGACGAATTCACTCGCCGTAGCTGGTTAGAGTTAGTCATGCGCATCACCGATAACATCGCCGCGCTCGATTCGTTTTCAGCCACGCAAACTCAACCAACCGCTCATGACGAGGCCGACCACAAGCAACACAGCACCGGCCGGCTCCGGCACGGAAACTGCTCCGACCGCAGCGGAACCGACCGCATTCGTTTCACCAAAGTTGGCCCGCCAGTCTTCGTAATCCGACGCATCGACCACGCCGGGCGTGTCGTCGTTTGGCAGTGTGTCGGTCGGCGCTGCATCGCGCCAGGCAACGTAGTCCGCCGCATCGACAATGCCGTTGCCGTTAAAATCGCCGACGAGCAGCGTCGGCACAACCACGAATGCCGTCGCCTCCGTGAATCCGTTTTGACTAGGCGACGCGAACGTGCTTAGGAACGTCCCGTTGTACGCATAACGGGAGATATTGCCTGACCCGTTGGCGAAACCCAGGATGCCCGCCAGGAACCCGTTCCCGTCAGGCGCCGCAACGAGGTCTTGCGGAAATGCGACACCCGTAATCCCCCACGAGGCATCGATTTCACCGTCGGACAGTGCGAACCTGCGGATATTGAACGAGAACAAGCCGGATACATAAAGATAACCGTCGTGGATCATCAATCCGGTCGCACCGTTGATCGCGGACATCGGATCCACGAGATATCCCGGAAAGGCCGAAACGGCGGAATTCGAAATCGCCACTCCGCCGCCTGCTCCGCTGGCATCTTGAAACGCTCCCGCGAGTAGCTCGCCCGCAGACGTAAAGTTCAGCGACGAAGTCGGTGTAGGCACCTGTTCGATTGAGGTCGGCAACGCCAATTTGGAACCGGCGCTGCTGCCATCGAGATTGAAGCGTGACACGCCCCCGGACAGATTTGCCACGTACACCTGGCTGCCGTCCGGGCTGAGCTGGATGTCGTTGGGAAACTCAAGCCCGTCGCTCGCGTCGGCAAAAATCGTCGGATTGCTGGCAACCCCGCTTGCCCGATCGTATTCGTACTTCATCACCCGATTGTTCTGCGAGCTCGATACGTACAGCTCCTTGAAATTCGGAGAGATGCCGATGCCCGTCGGCTGATTTAGATCGGCAGAGTGATCGACGACCGTTCCCAATAGCGCACCCGTGGCGCTGTAGCGAAAGACGCTATTCGAGAGCCGATCCACGACCAACAGGTCGGCCGCACGCAGTCCGGATGGCGCACCCGAAACCACGGCAACGCCGACCAACAGCGCGAGTCGCGCATCACTGCGGCGGAATTTACGTCGCACAATGTTCAAGATTTCCGAGTGCCACACGCTACAAGAGAGTGCGACTCGCAATTACGGGCCGAGTAAATGAACCCGGACATTCTACAGGGCACACGCGGCTCGGACCATTGTTTCCAGCCAGCCGCAGCCGCCGGTGGGCCTGCCGACATCAGCCGCGGCGGAAACCCCTTGCCCGCATCAGCATGCCAGCTCCGCCCAAAACAACGAGCAGGAGCGAACCGGGCTCCGGCACGGCGCCGCCGGCGACGATGTTGTCGTACAGCATGCCGTCAACAAAATCGCCCGCTTCAATGATTTCGACCTGGTTGAAGGGGGCCGTGTCGGTCACTCCCAGAAAGAAAACGTTGTTGTCCCCCCAACCCGGACCAACCTGGACCGGCACGTCGGTAAAGGAGTTGGTGGAAGTGTTCTTGAGGCGAAACGTAATCGGATTGTTATTGGCCTGGTCACCGCCCTGAATTACGAACAATCCGAAGGACTTGATGTACGTATTGAAATCGAAAGTCGTGTTCACCTGAGGAAAACCCACGACGTCGGCCTCGAGCAGCGCTTGCGCGCCAATTTGGAACGTGGGGGCCGCCTGGGCCAGCACGCCTTGAACCGTGGCCGTAATTCCCGTGGAACCAAAGGACAGCGTCGGATTAAAGCCCACGGCCGTGTCGACATCATTCATGCCGAACGAGCTCAGTGTGGCGGTGAACTTATCGAATTCTGCTTGCGACTTCGGAAATGACGTCATCAGCGCCGTGTTGTCGTCGCGATCGAAGAAGACGGCTGGCGCTGCCATACTCGGCCGGGCCGACGCGCAGAGCGAAACGATACCGAGGGCCAGCAGCGCCAAACGGATTGAATTGCACTTCATCAGACTTCACCTCAAGTTGCTACATCAAGAATCGGAAGATCAAGTATCGTAACCGGAACTTATCAGATCGCCATCGCGCTGGCCTACAGATCGAACGCCAAGGCGTCCGGGACAGCCAGCATACTTTGCGATCGCGTGAAGGTAGGATTAAAGGCGCTTGCAGCGACAACACGATTCTAATCAAGCCTAGAATGTGGTCACTCAGCAGTTTACCGCAAACCGCTTAATAGCACAGTCGCCCCCGCAAAAAAACTGCGATTATGAAGATTTATCTGCCACCAGACTGTCGCCGGAATGCTGCGATCCCTGGGCGACCGCGAGCGCCTGTTAATCATTCAATCCCCGCGTGAAAACAGAAGGTCAGCAAAGAGATTGGCGCAGGCATTCGAGCGGACAGCTAACGTCTCTGATCACGCGAAAGTACCGGGCTATCGCCACTTCAACGCTATGGTCGTGTTCGAGAGTGGACTCGTCCGCTGGGTCGGGGTGCTGCTATTCGTCGCGATCGGTGTCGCCTGGCTGATGCAGCGCGGCAGGCCGAGATTGCAATGGTCATCGTGAGTGACTTGGAATCTGCTGGCGGGCAGCATCTCCGCGACTTGCCGACCGACACCATTCGCACCGACTCCCGCACTGCTCGACGGACGCCCATTTGGCGGCGTCCCAAACTCGCTTGGCGCTGAAAATCGCGGGAATTACCCGGCCCGACTGCCGCTGAACCGTTCGATTTTTTGCCACGAAAACGCGTTTCGAGTCGCTTTCGCTGGCCGTCGACTCCTTGCTCCCTGCCTGCTCCTCCCTGCCATTTTCCCTTGGAATCCGCATTTTTGCTGGTTATGCTGGAGGCTAGACAGTCTCTCCATCGGAACAGCCTCGGCCTTTGCGCCCCCTGTGCGATCACGCTCCGGAGTTACGAACATGAAGCGGCTAATGTTGCTTTCGATCCCTACTCTCGCCCTCGGCACGTTGGTCTGCGCAGCGCTTGCTGTCGCGGCCGGCGCTAAATCCAAGGCCAAGGCTGCCCCGGCCAAAGAGGTCGAGATGTTCGCCGGGATGGAGAGTGGTGATTTGGACGTGCAGATCATCGCGCGCAGCGATCGGGATGCCCGCGTGATCATCTCGAACAAGACGCACCAGCCTCTGAGCATCAAGCTGCCGGAAGCCTTTGCGGCCGTGCCGGTCGCCGCCCAGTTTGGCGGTGGTGGTGGCGGCATGGGTGGCGGTGGCGGCGGCGGTGGGTTCGGTGGCGGTGGTGGTGGCGGCGGTCAGCAGTCGAGTGGCGGCGGCATGGGTGGTGGCGGCGGCGGCATGGGCGGCGGCGGTGGCGGCGGCATGTTCAGCATCCCCGCGGACGACACTGCCAAGATCGACGTCAAAACCGTCTGCCTCGATCACGGTCTCCGCAATCCGTCCTCCTCAAAGCCGTACAAGATCGTGCCGGCCGATTCGCACGTGAAGAACCCGGCGGTCGTCGAGCTCTTGAAGGCTTACGGCCGCGGCGAGCTCGAAGCAGGCGCGGCCCAGGCTGCCGCGTGGAACCTCAACAGCAACGTCAGCTGGAACGACCTGTCGTCGAAGCTCACCGGCACAGTTCGCAACGCGAATCGTTCGCCGTATTTCAGTTCCGCGCAGATCCGCACCGGCATGGCTTACGTCGCCGAAGCAAATCGCCGCGCCGCGGAAGCTGCTGCCGAGAAAGCAGCCGCCAAGGAAGACGAAGAAGAGTCGACCGAACCGGCTACGGATGAGAATTCGAGCGAGAGCCGCAGCACCGTCGACTACACCGCGGAGTAGCCGCTCGCAATTCGGCCCCGAGCTCCTGGCCGAGGGGCGGCTTCGCGTGACTTAAGCCGCCTTGGCCTCCACCGCTCGCAGCGCCGCGAGCAGCCGTCGGATCTCCGCCTGGTACTCGACCTGTTCGAGATGCCAGCGGGTCTCCATCTGCTCGTAGTGCTCCTGTTGCCGATCGAGCTCCTGCTCCCGCGCGACAAGCCGCGACGCCTGGTGCTCGATGTCCTCGTGTCGCCGTTCGGCCCACAGCTGCAGCTCGTGCCGCTGGGCTTCCAGTGCGTCGAGCTGATTCGCCAGGTCGCGGCGCACGGTTTCCAGATCGGCCGACTTCGCGGCAATCGATTCCAGCGTTTGCTTGTAATGGTCGGCCAGCTTCGCTCGGACGATCGAGATCGAGCGCATCAGCGCGGCCGGCGCCATCGCTCCGGCCAGTTGGTTCCAAGTTTCTTCTGTCGCCAGCCGCATTTCGAGCGCTTCGCGTTCCGTGTTTCGCAGCTCGATCCGCATCTGCTCGATCGCCGCCTCGCGGTTGTCAAGTTCCGCCTCTCGCTCGCTCAGCAGCGAATCGCGCTGTTGCTGCTCCTTGCGAAGCTGCTGCTCTTGCGCGGACAGCACGCGCTGCTGGCGGGCGGTCGTTTCCTGGAATAGCCGCCGTTGCCGGTCCAGCTCGCGCACCTGCTCGGAGAGTTCCGATTTTTCGTCGGCCAACTGCGACTCGGCCTCGTCGAGATACCGACGCCGCGCGCCGAATTCGGCCGCCTCGCCTTCCAGCTCGCGCATCCGCTTCTCGGTGACGCCCAAGCGTTCGAAGCGTTCCAGGGCCGAGGCGATTTCCTGTTGGCGATAGGCGATCTGCTTCTCGGCCGCCGCCAATTCTTTCTCGCGGTTCGAGAGCTCGCCCGCGCGATGCCGCAGCTCGGCGCGCTCCATCTCCAGTTCGCCTGCCCGATCGCGGAGCGTCTGCGTTTGAGCGTCGAGCGAAGCCGTCTGCGATTCCAGCCGGGCTTCCCACTGCGCGACTTGCGTCTCGCGGCGATCGAGTTCCGCTGCCCGCTCGCCGAAGCCGGACTTCTGAATCGAAAACTCTTCGATGGCGCGGTACAGCTCGGCCTGACGTGCATCGACGTCGCGTTGGCGGCCCTCGACCGCGGCCTCGCGCTCTTCGAGCCGATCGCGCCGCTCGGACCAAGTTTGCCGATCGCGTTCCAAAGCCTCGACACGCTGGCCGACTTCGGCTTCGCGGCGAGTCAGCTCCGATTGCGCCTCGCGCAAGCGGGCTTCCTGTTCAGCCAGCGCCTGGGCACGGACGACAGTCAGCTGCGAGGCCCGCGTCTCGAGTTCCGTCTCGCGCTCGACGAGCGCGGCTTCCTGTGATTCGAAATGGCGCGCGCGGGCGTCGAGCTCTTGCCGCTGCTCTTCGATCCACTGCTGAGCGTTGCGAAACTTGGCGTCGAGGTCGGCTTCGCGGGCCGCCAGCGCTTCGGCACGACGATCGACTTCATCGCGTTCGGACTGCAGCCGGTCGGAGAGTTCCGCAGCATGGGCGCGGAGCTGCTGCACGGTTTGCTCGATCATCGTCGCGGCGCCGAGCGCCGCGACTTCTGGCCCGAAACCAACGGCCACCGACGCCGGCCGTTCGGCCACCAGGTGCGGCTCGCTCGGTCGCTGCGCGTGCGGCGCGTCGTAGCGGCGCTCGCTCGCGGCCGGTGCAGCTGGTTCAGCGGAATGTGGTGCTTCTTTCATTGATGGATTCAGCGTCGAACCAGGGCGTCGTGCCACCACTGCGCGCAGCAAACTCGCGCTAACCGTCAAACCTTCGCCAGATTACTTCGGCAGCGACAAGCAGCGAACTGCAGACGATTTGGGCCGGCAATGCGATTCAACAACCTACCGGCCCGCTGCTGGCAGCGATTCATCGCCAGCGATCGTGTACAACACGCGCTGCGTGGAGGGCGGTCGACTGCCAACGGTTGCGCTCCGCGAGAGGCCGGGAATGTCTCGAAATGAGGGCTAAATCTGGTACTGCAGGGGGCGGCAAATTTTGCGAGTTCGCGTTGCCGTTGCTACCTTAACGGGATGTATCGCGTCGGGTTCTTGACGTTGCGACCGATTCCGGGAGGCACACGTTTCATGACCAAGATTCGAGAAAACACGTCGCCGTCCGCGCGCTGGGCATTTGTCTTAGTTGACTTGCTCGCTGCTGTCTCACTCGTTGGCCTCTTGCTCATGCTTCTGCTGCCAGCGATCCAGGCAGCGCGCGAAGCGACCCGTAATTCGCAATGCAAGCACCATCTGCGCGAGCTTGCGTTTGGGTGCCTCAAGCATGAGAACGCCCACAGAACCTTTCCCTACAGCGGCTGGAGTTTTGCCTGGATGGGCGACCCCGACCAAGGCATCGGACCTCAGCAGCCGGGCAGCTGGGGGTACACGATCGGTCGCTTCCTCGACGTAAAGGCCGACTTCAACCTTGGCGCCGGGCTTCAGTTCGATGAGAAGAAGAGAGCGTTGGCCAAGCAGATGTCGATCGTCGTGCCAGTGTTCCATTGCCCCAGCCGTCGGCCGGCGGTCGCATTGCCATCGCGTAGCGCCGCCGGCACGCCCTGCGACAACGGGATATTGCCGAAGAACGCCTTTCTACCCGAGAAAGTTGCGAAGTCGGATTATGCGATCAATGGCGGCAACGGCAGCGGCTGGGATGGCGGAGCTGGTGGATCGGGCGGCGTGCCGTCTGAAGACTGCTTGATATCGAATGAACTCAGCGACGGCCCCAGTTATCCCAACTGCAATTGGCATATTTACTCGCCGTCCCAGTACTGGCAGCGGTTCAACGGTGTGAGTGGATGGCGGATCGGCGCGCACGTGAGCCAGATTAGCGATGGCGTGTCGAAGACGGTGCTCGTCGGCGAGAAGTTCATGCAGCCGCTGTTCTATGAGAATTCGTGCCCTTCCCCCGGCAATCAGCCGTCGAAGGGCAACGCCGGCGACAACGGCTCGATGTACATGGGCTGGGACATTGACATCGCCCGCACCGGCAGCTTGCTCCGCGACTACAACGCCAACCCGCCGAACTCCATCGTCAGCAACCAGTTCGGTAGTGCGCACCCTCATGCCGCCAACTTCGCGTTTTGTGACGGCTCGGTCCGCGCGATCCGTTACGAGGTCTCGAACTTCGCGCGGTTGATCACTCGCAACGACTCGGACGCGCCTCCCTTATGAGCGCGGTCGCTAACGCGCGACTGGAAAATGCGAAACGGCCGACCCGATCGGGGCCGGCCGTTGTCGTTATTGATTCGAAAGGACTGCGACTTTTGAGCTCGTTGCTTAGGCTTTCGCCGAGTCGAGCGCCTGCTGCAGGCGGGCCTTCGGCTGCACGCCGACGAAGCGCTCAACCACTTCGCCGTTCTTGAAAACCATCAGCGTGGGGATGCTGCTGACTCCGTAGTTCTGCGCGGCGCCGGGGGCGTTGTCGACGTTGAGCTTGCCGATCTTCACGGCGCCGGAATTCTCGCCGGCGAGCTCTTCGATCACCGGGGCAATCTGACGGCACGGTCCACACCAGGGGGCCCAGAAGTCGACCAGCACCGGCTGGGACGAATTGAGAACTTCCGTCTCGAAATTGTTGTCATCAAACTCGGGCACGCCCATTTCTTTCTGTCCTCCGGAAAATGCCAGGTCGCCACGCAGAATCGGCTAACAAACGACACTCGGTCGGCGCGGCCGGTTCGGCCCTGAATTATAGGTTGAGCGGGTTGGGTGTCAACGACGCTGTGGGGCGTTGCGGCGGCCGAATTCATGCGGGATACTGGCGATCGTTCCTTCATTACGCATAGTCGCCAACTAGGGTTTGCGCCACGCGACGCGACGCGTTTTCCCCGCACCGGAGGGCCTCACCATGGCAGTTACCCCCAGCACGATGCTCGCACTCGGCACAGAGGCCCCGGATTTTTCGCTGGTGAATGTTGACGGCCGCACCGTCTCGCTCGCCGATTTCCGCGGCAAACCGGCGCTCCTTGTGATCTTCTTGTGCAACCACTGTCCCTACGTGAAGCACCTGGCCGACGCACTCGCGCGGTTCACGAGCGAGTACATTGCCAAAGGCGTCGGCGTCGTGGGCATCAGTTCCAACGACGTAGCCAACTACCCGGCCGACTCGCCGGAACAAATGGTGGCCGAGGCTGAGGCGCGCGGGTATCAGTTTCCGTATCTCTACGACGAGTCGCAGGAAGTGGCGAAGGCGTACCGCGCGGCCTGCACTCCCGACTTCTTTCTGTTCGATGGCGATCAGCGGCTCGTGTACCGCGGACAATTTGATGGGAGCCGGCCGAACAGCGGCATCGCCGCCGACGGCGCGGATCTGCGGGCCGCGCTCGACGCGGTGCTGACCGGCAAAAAGCCGGGCAGCGAGCAGCGACCGAGCATCGGGTGCAATATCAAATGGATCGCGGGAAACGCGCCGGATTATTTTGGTTGAGGGTCGAGAGTTGATAGTTGAGGGTTTGGAGCGGAGGCTCGACGTTTGATGTTGATGCTGGGCGCACGATTAGCGCCGATCGCCCTCCGACGAGCGTCGTCCTTCGTTTTTCACTCATAAGACTCAACTCTCAACCTTCAACGTTGTTCGAGCTGGTTCTCCTTTCGGCATTCGACCGGGCGTAGGACGCGGTATCAGCGTCGTGCCGCTTTCCGGTCGCAGTGACGTTGCCGACACCGCTTATACTCAACCCTCAGATCTCTCGCGCCGCCGGTGTAGGGGTAGTGGGGGATCGTAAGGGAGCGATGGCAGGCAAAAAGATGGGCGCTAAGCCGCAAGCAACGGCGTCGGCTCATGTGGACGGCGGATTTGTAGTGGCGGCGCAGGTTGGTTGGCTAAACCGCAAGCGATTTTCGATGCGAACGCAAGGAACGGGAGTTGCTAGCAGTGGTTGGAGACAGCGGTTCGTCTTTACGGGAGGGGCGGCGGGTTCTATTCTCTGGGCCGGAATTTCTCCCGGAGGTGACCATGAATCGCTGCGTTCGGCTGCTGGTCTTTGCGTTCGGTGCGCTGTTGGCGACGGCGGCTTTTGCCGAGGGCTTTCGGATCGAGACGAAGGTCTTTGTCGGCGACGAGGAAAAGCCGATCAGCAAGTCGACGACGCTGTTTCAGGACGGCGTGGTGTACGACTTTCTCAAGGATCCGGAGCAGATCGCCGTGTTTCGCAAGCGGGGAGGCGGCGAGCCGGGGCGGTTTATTCTGCTGGATGTGAATCGCCGCGTACGGACGGAGCTCTCGACCGATCAACTCGCGGGGGCGATGAACAAGCTCCGCAACTGGGCGGCGCGGCAGCGGGAGCCGTTCCTCAAATTCGCGGCCAATCCGCAGTTCGAGGAGACGTTTGACCGGGAAACGGGGCAGCTGCTCTTGGCGAGCCACGAGGAGAGCTACACGATCAAGACCGAGTCGGCCGACGCGCCGGAGGCGATGGCCGAGTACCGCGAGTTTCTGGATTGGTACGCGCGGCTCAATACGTTGATCCATGCCGGTCCGCCGCCGGAACCGCGGCTGCAAGTGAACGCGGCGCTCGCGCGATACCAGGTGGTGCCCGTGACGGTGGAGCTCGCGCGGGAGGGTGAGAAGGAAAAACTGCGGGCAGAGCACGATTTCACGTGGCTGCTCTCGAAGCAGGACCTGGGCAAGATCGACGATGCCCGGGCGGCGATCGTCGCCTATCGCGAGGTCGACAACGAGCAGTTTCTGGAAGGCCTGCGGCGAGACGCGGCGGCGGTTGCCGAGAAGAAGAAGTGATTGCCGGTAGTGCGGCCGATGCAGCGAGCGGTTACTCGCGCGTCAGCTTGTGGAACCGCTTCTTGAGGTCGAGCGTCATCGGGCCGGGTTTGCCTTCGCCGATCGTGCGGCTGTCGACCTTGACGACGGGGATCACTTCGGCGGCGGTGCCGGTGAGGAAGACTTCGTCGGCGATATAGACGTCGTGCTTGGTGAGCGGGATTTCGCGGACTTCGATGCCGGCCTCCTGGGCCAGCTCGATCACGGCATCGCGTGTGACGCCCTCTAAGATGCCCGCGTCGATCGGCGGCGTGTAGAGGACGCCCTTGCGGACCAGGAAGATGTTGTCGCCCGTACACTCGGCGACTTCGCCCTTGTGGTTGAGCATCAGGGCTTCGATGCAGCCGGCCTGGAGGCCTTCGATCTTGGCAAGGATGTTGTTGAGGTAGTTGAGCGATTTGATCCGCGGATTGAGGGCGGCGGGGCTGGTCCGCTGGACGCTCACCGAAACAATCGCCAGGCCCTTCTCGTACAGTTCCGCGGGATAGAGCGAGATCACATCGGCGATGATGATCACTTGCGGATTGCTGCACTTGTTCGGGTCGAGGCCGAGCGAACCGGCGCCGCGGGTCACGATCGCGCGGATGTAGCCGTCGGCGAGTTCGTTGGCGCGGACAGTGTCGTTGATCGCAGTGCACATTTCCTGCGGCGACATCGGGATCGTAAGCCAGATCGCCTTGGCCGAATCGTAGAGCCGTTCGACGTGCTCCTGGAGGCGGAAGACTTTGCCGCCGTAGGCACGCAGACCCTCGAACACGCCGTCGCCATAGAGCAGTCCGTGGTCGTAAACGCTGATCTTGGCGTCCTCTTGGGGGACGAGCTTGCCTGAGATATAGATTTTTCGCGACATGGTTGGCTGATCGAGTGCGGGCCACAGGCTGGATTGCGCGCAAAGACGCAAAGGAGCCAAGGACGCAAAGAAGAAGACCTGTTAGTTATGAGTTCCGTCTGTCGAGGACAAGTCAATTATAGATTTGGAGCGGGAAGTTGGAATGTGGCCAAATTCCCCTTGATTCTTGGCGATCTTTGCTCCTTGGCGTCTTTGCGCGCCAAAAAGTGAGGCGTCAACCAAAGGAGTCCGGCGGGCGGTCGCGGGTTCGCTGAAGAACCGAACCGATGCCTTTCACGCGGCGACGACCTATGCAGCCACCACGCGGCCGTCGACGAGGGTCACCACTCGATCGGCGGCGGCGGCGATCTCTCGGTCGTGGGTCACCATGACTATAGTGAGGTTCTGTTCGCGGTTCAACCGAGCCAAGAGGGCCAGGATTTCGTCGCCCGTGGCCTTATCCAGGTTGCCGGTCGGCTCATCGGCCAAGAGGACACGCGGCCGCGAGACTAGAGCGCGGGCGATCGCTGTGCGCTGCATTTCGCCGCCCGAGAGCTCGCGCGGTTTGTGCTTGAGGCGATGGCCGAGGCCGACGAGCTCGAGCATGGCGGCGGCCCGCTGACGATACTCGCGGCGCTTCCACCAGTAGCCCATGATGCTCTCGCCGATCATGGCCGGCGTGAGCACGTTCTCGAGCATGGTGAGTTCGGGCAGCAGGTGATAGGCCTGAAAGATCATGCCGAAGTAGCGGTTGCGGAGGATGTCGCGGCCGGCGGCGGCGAGGTTGTCGATGCGGTTGCCTTCGAAGAAGACTTCGCCGTAGTCGGGGACGTCGAGCGTGGCCAAGAGGTGCAGCAGCGTGCTCTTGCCACAACCGCTGGGACCGATCACCGCGACGAACTCGCCCTGGCCGATCGAGAGATCGACATTTTGCAAAACGGGAATGGCGAGCGGGCCCTTGCGATAGCTTTTGATCACGGCGCGGGCACCGAGAATGGCCGGCCGCGGCACCGGTGCCGGCGCCGGGGCGCGATGATGCGGTTCATGCACGCGGTGGGCAAAATTCGCCGGCGCAGTGGCGGCAGCGAGCTGTGCGAAATGGATGCGTCCGCTGCGCTGAGCGGGAGTGGTCGTCAGGTCATTCATAGCGAAGTGCCTCGACTGGATGCAGGCTGGCGGCCCGCCAGGCCGGCAAGATGCTGGCCAGGACGGCGATCACGATGGCCCCCGCGGCCACGAGTGCGACCGTGAGAGGTTCGATGATCGTGGGAATTTCGTGGAAGTAATAGATCGAAGGATCGAACACGGGACGGCCTGTCGCGCGGCCGATCAGGTCGGCGATCTCATTGATGTAGACCACAAACGCCAGGCCGAGCGCGACACCGACCCCGGCGCCGACGATGCCAAGGCTCAGGCCGTAGCTGAGGAAAATGCTGAGGATTCCGGAGCCGGTCGCGCCGAGCGACTTGAGGATGCCGATGTCGCGGGTCTTTTCGACGACAATCATCAGAAAGATCGCCAGGATGCCGAAGCCGGCCACCGCGATGATCAGAAATAAAAGTAGATTCAGCACGGCGGTTTCCATTTGCACGGCCGCCAAGAGCGCGCCTTGTTTGTCTCGCCAGGTGCTGATGATGTAGAGCTGCGACGGGAACGCGGCCCGCAGCTTGTCGCGGACGGCGTCCATGTCGGCGCCGGGCTTGAGGCGGATCTGGATCGAGTTGAAGTTGCCGACGCCCGTCTCGGGGTCGATCGTGCCGCGGAGTTCCTGCAGCTTGCGGATCGGCACGAACACGAAGCTCGAATCGTATTCGTTCATCTTGCTTTCGTAGAAGTCGACGACGGTAAATTTCGCGCTGAGCGGTTTGGGGGGCGTGCCAGCGGATGGGTACGTAATGTCGACGTCGTCGCCGGGGAGCGAGAGGAAGCTGTCCGAACCGTCCTGATTGCGGTACGACACCAGCGAAATGCCGAGGACGCAACCGTCGTGCTGTTTTTTGGCGGGGTCGAAGTCTTCGCCCTGCGGTGCGGCGACGGCGAGCGGGTTACCGGGGGCGCTAAAGGGGTTGCCCTCGGTGGAACCGGGCGGGGCGATGGCGCGGACCTGGAAGCTCGCCATCTGGCGGCGCCAAAGCCAGCCGGCCATCGACATCTGCGGCCGCGGGATGCCTTTGCCGGCGACGGCGGCTTCGTAGTTTTGGGTGTCGTAGCCGCCATCCTTGAGGCGGAAGTCGAGCTGCTTGCGGTTGTCGGGATGCTGTAAGTAGCGGCCGAAATCGCTCACCGTGGAATACGTCTTTTCATCGACGCCGATCAGGCTGATCTGCTTGTTGACGTACTGGCGCCCGACTTTGAAGCTGAGCATCGCGGGGACGTGGACGGTGGGCGACATGCCGGCGATGTCGTCGCCGGCAATCCGCTGGATGTCGCGCATGTGGCGGTCAGCATCCGGGATGCCGTCGAGCGTGGCGCTTTCGAAGACCACGTCCGAGAGGATGCCGTGAATCCGCTCCTGCATTTCGTACGTGAAGCCTTCCATGACGGCGTTCACGACGATCATCGTCGCCACGCCGAGCATCACGCTGACGATCGAGAAGAGCGCGATGTAGCGGGTGCGGAGGTAGCGCCAGCAGAGCAGGAATTTGTACATGAACCCGTCCTTGGGTAGATGTTAGGTGTCAGGTTTTAGGTGTCGGGTGTCAGATGACGCGGCGATCCATCGCTGGCGGTTTAGCTCAACTCATTCCGTCTCCGGGCGGAGAAGCGGGAACAGGATTACGTCGCGGATGGTTTGGGAGTTGGTGAGCAGCATCACGAGGCGGTCGATGCCGATGCCGAGACCGCCCGCCGGGGGCATGCCATGGCGCAAAGCGCGGATGAAGTCCTGGTCCATCTTGGCCATTGATTCTTCGTCGCTCAGTCCGGCGAGCTGCGTCTTGAAGAGCTGCTCCTGCAGGTCGGGGTCGTTGAGCTCGGTGTAGGCGTTGGCGATCTCCATGCCCTGGATGATCAACTCGAACCGCTCGGCGACCTGCGGATTGTCGGCTTTCCGCTTGGTGAGTGGGCAGATGCTAGCAGGGTAGTCCATCACGAAGATCGGGCCGACGAGGGCATCTTCCACTTTGGCCTCGAAGACTTCGCTCTTAATCACGTCCGGGTGCCGGCCGGCGGTTTCGAGGCCGAGCGACCGGGCAAGCGTGGCGACGGCGTCTGCGTTGGCGGGATCGACACCGGTGTGCTCGCGGAAGAGCTCGTCGTAGGTCTTGCGGGCAAACGGCGGTGTGAAGTCGATCTCTTTGTCGCCCCAGGGGAGTACGAGCCGTTGGCCATTTGCGCAGACGCCCGTCGCATGAATCGCGTCGACGATCGCGGCCTCGGTGAGGTCCATCATCGAGCGGTAGTCGCCGTAGGCCTGATAGACCTCGAGCATCGTGAATTCGGGATTGTGGCGCGGGCTGATGCCTTCGTTGCGGTAGACGCGGCCGAGCTCGTAAACGCGCTCGATGCCGCCGACTAGTAGCCGCTTGAGGTGCAGCTCCAGCGCGATCCGCAGGAACAAGTCGATATCGAGTGCGTTGTGGTGGGTCTTGAACGGTCGAGCCGCGGCGCCGCCGGCGATCGAGTGGAGCGTGGGCCCTTCGACTTCGACGAAGCCGCGAGCGGCGAGCGTATCGCGGATCGAGCGGACGATTTTGGTGCGGTTGAGAAACCGCGGCATCACGCCTTCGCCGTACGTGAGGTCGAGATACCGCATCCGCTGGCGGAGCTCGGGATCGGTGAGCCCGTGGTGCTTCTCGGGCGGCGCGGCGAGGCTCTTGGTGAGCATCGCGAGCTTGTCGACGAAGATTGAAAGCTCGCCGGTTTTGGTGCGGCGGAGCTCGCCGTCGACGCCGATGATGTCGCCCAGATCAAAGCACTCGGCCAGCTGCCAGCCGTCGCCGACTTGCTTCTGCCCGATGAAGAGCTGGATCTGGCCGGTCATGTCGCGGATGTCGGCGAAGATCAACTTGCCGCTGGGGCGCTGCAGGACGATACGGCCGGCGGCGCGGACCTTGGGTCCGGTCATTTCGCCGGCGCCCTGTTCGGAGAGCCACTTGCGGAAGTCGAAGCCCTCTGGCGCGGGATCGAGGTTGGGCAGCACTACGTCGCGGCCGTCCGCGGTGTGGAATGTGATTTCGCCGGCGCGGGCGCGGATGGCGGCAATCGAAGCGTGGTCGTCGAACCGCGCACCCCACGGGTCATGGCCCAGCGCAGTAATTTTCTGGAGTTTGTCGCGGCGCGACGCCTCCCAGTCGACGGCGGTTTCCGGTGTTTCGGTCACAGTGGTACTCATGCTCTCTCGTTCGCAACCCAATGGGGTGCAAGATTTTAGTCGCTTGCGGCAGGGGGTCAACTCCGGCTTGGGGCGGGAAAACAGCGGGAATTCGCGTCCGGGACTCGCCGCGACCTGCTGGCAGTGCTCGACCGCGACAGGTTCTACGTTGACCCGCCGGCCGCCAATTCCCTACGATTCGCCCCGCCCCGCCCTGGTCGCTCCGGGCCGCACCGCCTGCGGTCGCCTGTCGGCCCAATGGGCGGGTCCGCATTTTGGTCGTCTCGCGGATCGACGGCAAGCACCCTATGGCTCGCAAGCACCGAATCGCGGCAATCGCCACCCTGCTCGTTGTCGCGGCGCTTTCGGTCGTCGGATTGGGCGGCGTCTACGTGGCGCTCGCGCAGGAGCAGCCGTTCTACACGGCGGCACTGTCGGCCGACCCGCAGCGGCTCGCAATCGGCAGCCGGGAACTGGAGAGCCGCGCGAGCGTCCTCTACAGCGAGACGCGCCAGGTAGGCGCGTGGCAGGCTGCGTTCACCGAGGAGCAAATCAACGGCTGGCTGGCGGTGCGGCTGGCGAACACCTATGCGGAGGCGCTTCCCGAGAATATTTCCGAGCCGCGCGTTTCGCTAGCGGACGATCAGCTGACGCTGGCGTTTCGCACGCGGCGCGGGGGAGTGGAAACCGTGGTGACGGCGCGAGCCACGCTGCTGCTCACCGACGAGGCCAAGGTGGCGATTCGGCTGCAGTCGGTCCACGCCGGGGCACTGCCGCTGCCGGTGATGCAGGTTGCCGATGACATTTCGCACGCCTGCCAGGAGCTCGACCTGCCGGTGAGCTGGACGCAAGTCGACGGCGAGCCGGTGGCGCTCGTGGATGTGAACCGCGGCGCCGGCGCGGGCGGCAGACCGATTTCGCTCAGCGCGCTCGAACTCCGCGAGGGAACGCTCTACATCGAGGGGCAGACGCTGGCGGCTTCGGCAGAAGTGCCGCGGAACGCAAGGCGGTAGGACCCGTGCGCATCGTGCGGCGGCACGATCTCGATCTCGCCGCGAATGCTTCGTCCTTCGAGCGAAAAGAGCATCGGCGACGGGCTCGGTCGATAGCTGCCTTCGTCAAGACGGCGGACGTGCCCGCGATCGCCACTCACAGGCCCTTCGTATTCGAGATACGCCAGGCGATGATCGGCGAGCCGCTCCGCGTCGACTGTGTTGGAAGTCGACAGCATTCGCGGGTCAATATCCAATTTGTCCCAAGCGCGCGGCACCAATTCGAGAGCCCAGGTCTCGAGCGCCGCTCCGACTTCGAGCATCAAATCGCAATGCGTGGCCCGCGGGCGGCCGTCGGGACAGTCGTGCAGCAAAAGGACAAATCGCGGCATGCGGGATTGTTGATCGATGATCGTGGATTGCTGATCGGGAATCGACGCGATCTACGAATCGGAGTCGCGTCGCTTGTTGCGGTTGGCAGCGGTCTTCACGCTGGACGCGAGAATTGCGACGAGTTGATCGCATTCGCTGATCAGATTGCGAAGCAATTCCACTCGCACCAACTTAGCATCCCTGACGAGTTCGAGCCAATATAGAGTTTCGTCCGCCTCGCGCAACGCCGTGGCTAATATCGACGCAAAGTGCCGCTTGGTCGTGGCCCGAGTTGCCTCACGGTAGTTCGCACCGATCGATGTTCCAGAGCGAAGAATCTGACGACCAACTACATCTGCCACTCGATCTTTCGGCAGGCTCGACACGAGTCGAATGATGCGTAAAGCAAATTCCCGCGTCCGGTCATTCAAGTCTTGACGTCGCATGGGGCGGAAACTCCTGCCGTTTCATCGATCATCAATCAGCAGTCATCGATTTTGCTATTGGGCTGCGGCTTCGATTTGGATCGAATTCGATTCGGTGTTGATTGGCTGCGCCATGCCGGCGGCCGTGACTTGCGCGTTGAAAGTGACGACGCGGGCGGCACCTGGCGTATAGGGAATCTCGAATTCGCGGCGTTCCCCGGGGGCGAGGTTGCCGACGTTGTTGAAGCGAACTTCGAGCGCGCCGTACATTTCGCTGGCGCCGGCGGGTTTGATTTGCGCGGCGATGGGCGGCGTCTCGGGGGGCATCTGCACGCGGAGCGCGACCGACTGTTCGGTTTTCTGGCCGACGTTCTCGACGAACACGTAGAGCGAAGCGGGCGTACCGACGCGGGCCGGATTGGCCGTGGATTGGAGCGTGACCTTCAAGCTCTCGGCCGGCAACGCGGGCGGAGGCGACACGCCGCCCGGGCCGGCGGGAAGTTGCGACTGCGAAGGCAAGATTTCTACGCAGCGTTCTTCGGTGATCATGATGCCGCCGTCGGCGGTGACGGTCGCCGTGCTGCAAGCTTTGGTCGAGGGCGAAACGCAAGCAGCCGATACCTTGATCTCGCGCCGTTCGCCCTTTTCGAGCCGCGGGATGCGCCACTCGAAGCTGTCGTCGGCAAGCCGCGTGGCGCCCGCGCCGGTGCTCCGCGGTTCGAGCGCAGCATCGTAGCGGTCGTTGACGACGAGATTCGTGACGAACACTTCGCCGGTGTTTTTGATCACGATCGAGAACAGGGCCAATTCGCCGACATAGTGCCGGCGGGGCCCCTGCTTGGTGACTTCAATCGTCGGCTGGCCGGCGGGTTTGGCGGCGACGGCGGTGATGCAGCCGCGCTCCGTCACCGGGTTAGCGCCATCGGCGGTGACCGTCACTTCGTGGCACAGTTCGCCGGCGGCCTTCACACCGAACGTCAACGGTACCGTCACCGAGTTGCCTGGCGCCAAGTCGTTGATCGACTCGTGCTTTACCTCCCGCTCACCCGGCAGAGCGCGAATGTGGGTCAGACCTTCGTCAAAGCGGTCATGGACCTTGATGTGGCGGGCAGTTTCGTTGCCGCGATTGGTGACAATCACGTCGAAGCTGGCGAAGCCCTCGACGTCGACCGGTCCCGCGCCGCGGCGGCGGACTTCGACGGATAGCTCCGGTTTGCCGGCGGGAGGCTGTTGGCGGGGAGCCGGTGGCGGGGCGTACGTTTTTGGTGTCGTGTCACGGTCCGCAAGCGATGGCGGCGGCTCAAAACGATTCGGCGTGCGCGTGTCGGAATAGGGAAGCGTCGAGGGTTCGGGTTCGGGAACACTCGACCCGGTGAGGGGTGGACCGGCGAGCGAAGGAGCGGGCATCGACCCGGAGAGCAATTGCGGCTGCGGGGCCCAGGCGGGTGCGCCCGGCACGCCTTGCCGCCAGGAGATCGTCGCCGTGCCGCGGGCCACTTCGGCGGTTGGGATCGGGCCGGTTGTAATTTCGGGAGGCGCTATCGCCACCATGCTGACCACCGCCTCGCCCGGTGCGGTGCTCGCGGGGCTGATCTCGATGCTCGCCCGGCCGCTGGCGTCAGTCGGCACTTCGACGCGATTGCCGCCCGTGCCCCCGAGCGCGGCGCCGCTGCTGGCGACTTCATAGCGCACGGTCCATCCGGAAAGCGGCACTTTGTCGGAGCGGCGAGTCACCAGCGTCGTCAGGATCAGCGGGTGGCCGGCCTGAGCGATCGTCGGCGCGGGAAAGGCGAACTGCGCGTCAATTGAAGGAGGCGGAGGTAGTGCAGGAGCGGCGGCAGTCGGCACTGTGGTGACGGGCGGCGCACCGGTCGACGGCGGAGGGGGCAACGTGATCACCTGGGGCGGAGCGCTCGGCACACCGGCATCGGGATATACCGGCGGGGCCTGCAAGTTCCCGGTCGGCAGGCCGACGGCGGGAGGCGGCGGAGGTGGCGTGGTGATCACCGGTGGCGGGGGCGTAGGCGCGGTCAGTGCCGGGGAGACCACGGTCGTTCCGGGAGCGGGAACGACAATTTGCGGCTGCGCGACGCCGGGCGGCGGTGCGACGGGGGGCGGCGTCTGGCCGGGCCAGATGAGAATCTGCTGGCCGGAGGGGTCGATTCGCGGACCTTGCCAACTCGCGCAGCCAGGAGCCAACAGTGCGCAGGCCGCGATCGCTAGCGCGCAGCAAGGGGACCGCCATTTCCTGCGAGGGGACATCAACTCGCCATCCATGTTCGCCGTGGCGAGGCCGCTTGCGCTCCAGGATGCGCAAAGGGCCTGTGAAACTCTACCGCCTGGCGAGGCGGATGATGCCGTTTGGCAACGACGAATGTTGAGTTTTCTCGACACTCCGGTTCGGTTTAGGGCGGTGGTAAGGAGTGTGAGGGATGAGTGGTTGTGTGTGGATATGGTGGGACCGGTTTGGGGCCCGCCCGCTGAAGCGGGCTCGCCGTCGGGAGGTTGGTCTTGATGGGCGGTGCCTAAACTCAACTGTATGAATGAGATGCGGCGTGCGGAGGGGCGCATGAATTCCTTGCTTTACCCAAGCTGCCCGATTAGCATGGAGAGTAGTTTCACGCCCGTATTCCCACGATCTTTACGGTCGGCTGGGAGACCCAGTTTTGGCGCGCATTGCAGTCGTTCGCACCCCCTTCGCAGCGAACGGCAGAACACTGAAGAAGCACTTGAGGTAACTCCATGGTTCGGTTCGGCTTGCGTTCGCACGGTTGGCTCGTTGGTGGAAGGACTGCGGCGCTGCTGGCAGTGGCCTGCGTGCTTTCATTTGGCGCAGCGCGGGTCGTCGCCCAGGGGACCGGCGGAGGTGGCACAGGTGGCGGCGGCACGATCGGCACCGGCAACACCTCGGGTGTGGCCGTCGATGCGGAGGGTGTGCTGCGTCAGACCATGGTCAACGATCCGACCGGCGATCTTTCGCGCCAACGCGCGCAGGAAGCGCTGTCGAAGTTGGGTCGCGACGTCGCGCGGACCAGCAAGCTTCGCAAGATTTCGCTCACGCGGCTGGAGCGCGAGATGGCGAAACAAATCGCCGCCGGCCAGGGCGTCGACGATGTGATGAAGAATCTCGCGGGTCTGACCCGCGTGCAATATGTGTTCTGTTATCCGGACTCGGGCGACATCGTGATCGCCGGGCCGGCCGAAGCCTGGGGCGAAGCGCCGTCGGGGCGCGTGATGGGCGTCGATTCCGGACGGCCGATCGTGCAGCTGCAGGATTTGATCGTCGCGCTGCGGACGTTTGCTCCGGGGGACAAGAACAAGTCGCCATTCATTTATTGCTCGATCGACCCGACGCCGGATGGGCTGTCGCGGATGCAGCAGTTTCTGCACGAGATGGGCCCGCGGCTATCGAGCCCCAACCAGGAGCAATTCATCGTCGAACAATTGCGAGACCGGCTGGGCATGCAGGTGATCACGGTCGGCGGCGTGCCGGCCGACACGCATTTCGCCCAGGTGCTGGTCGAGGCCGACTATCGCATGAAGCTGATCGGCATCGGCCTGGAGCAGCCGCCGGTGCGGCTCAAGAGCTACGTGGCCCGCGCGAATCCGCACCAGATCTCCAGCAACGCGCTGGAACGCTGGTACTTCATGCCCGACTACGAATGTGTGCGGGTCAGCGAAGATGCGCTGGCCATGGAAATGGTGGGCGAGGGTGTGAAGCTGGTGGGCGAGGCGGAAGTTGTCAGCAACAGCGGTCAGCGAAGCGCCGCGAAGAAAGGCAATGCCGCCAGTCAGGCGTTCGTGAACGCGTTTACGAAGGTCTATCCGAAGCTGGCGCAGAAGTCGCCGGTCTACGCCCAATTGCGGAACTGCATCGATCTAGCCGTGGCCGCCGCCTATATCCGCGACCAGGACTACTACGGCCTGGCGAAGTGGCAGCCGACGGTGTTCTACGATGAAGCGGCCTTCCCGGTCGAAACACTCAATGCCCCGAAGCAGGTCGCGTCGGCGGTCAACAGCATGTGGAAGGGCTCGATGCTCGTGACGCCGATCGGCGGCGGCGTGCAGATGCGGCCCACCGAGGCGATTAGCCCGACGAATCTGCTGGAAGACAAAGATCAAGAGGTCGCCAAGGCCCGCACCGAGACCGACCTCTCGCATCTGGCGCCAGATCAATGGTGGTGGGACTGAGCCGTCTCACCTAAGGACTTTCCGCGCCGACCGCCTGATTCGTGACCACCACGCGCAGGTCGCAAACGTTGGTCTGCGTCGGACCCGTCTTGAGCAGCCCGCCCGCAGGTGCGAAATAGTTAAACGCGTCGTTGCGCTGCAAGTAGTCGGCTGGATTCAGGCCGAGGCGCTGCGTTTTTTCGACGACGTCTGAAGTGACAACCGCGCCGGCGGCATCCGTGGGGCCATCTTCGCCGTCCGTGCCGGCCGACAGCAGGGCGATGCCGTCGCAATTGCCGAGTTCCGCCAGCGCCGCGAGGGCCAGTTGCTGATTGCGGCCGCCCTTGCCGCGATGCTCTGCCGCGACCAGCTTGACTGTCGGCTCGCCGCCGGAAATGAGGCAATCGGGGCCGCGCTCCCCTCTCATGCGAAGGGCCATATCGGCCAGGTGGCGGCCCACGTCCTCGGCCGCGCCCTCGGGATGGATTGCGGCGATCATGGCATGGGAGAAGCCCAAACGCTCGGCCTCGCAACCGGCGGCGTCGACGGCAGTAGCGTTGTTGGCGATTACCAGATTGAACACCTGAGCCGAGGCCTGTGCTGGAGCGCCCGCGTGGGAAGATTGCCGCCGGAGATAGGCGGCGACATTTTTCAGATCTGGATGATCCACAAGCCTTAATTCTTCGAGCACGCGCATTGTATCTCGCGCGGACAATTCGGAGTCGACGGTCGGGCCGGATGCAATCAACTCGAGCGGATCGCCGAGCACGTCGGAAATGATCAGCGCGACGAGACGACCGGCGCGGCACGCGCGGGCCAGTCCCCCGCCCTTGATGCGGCTCAGCGCGCTTCGCAGCGTGTTGAGCTGGGTGATGTTTGCGCCGGCGGCGGCGAGCACGCGGGCCACGCGAATTTTGTCCTCCAGCGCGATGCCGAGGACTGGCGCCGGCAGGAGCGCGGAGCCGCCGCCCGAGATCAAGCAGATGCACAGATCGTCCGGAGAGAGGGAGGAAACGATTTCGAGAATCCGTTCGGCGCCGGCGACCCCCTCCGGCCGCGGTTCATTGACACCCGCCGGGCGCGCCGCCTGCAGATGGACAGAGCGCGTGGGGAGGATGCAGTCGGCTGGTACGTTGACCCAGCCGATGGCCTGCTTGTCGCGCAGCAGCCGCTCGCCCAAGACCTCTTCCAGCGCGACCGCCATTCCGGCCGACGCCTTTCCGGCCCCCACAATCGCCAGGCGGCGCACGTGGGCGAGATCGAACGTTTCATCGCCGACTTGAAGCTGGCCGTCCGCAATCTGCACAACGGAAGGAATCAGCTTGGCCGGCTGGACCGCATGGACACCCGCCCACCAGATCCGTTCGGCAGCGGCGCGCAATTGGCTTGAGTTACGTGTCATGCCGGCGCAGTTTATCGATGAATCTGCGGCGGATACATGGGGCGCCGGGCGGAATTCGGGAAGTCCGGCCCTGGATCGTTAGAGATGGAAGGCAAGCGCTTCAACTGCGGCGGAGCGAGCGAGCGCACCATGACGCCATCGAGGCAGGCGGTGCCGAGGCCGTGGAGCGCGAACGTCAGCGTCACGTTCGTAGTTTCCTTTGACCCGCGAATGATGCGAAACGGCTGCCAGCCGTCGGTTTGCCGCACGCGGAGCGCGAGTTCCCGGCCGCCGAGCGAATCGACGATTTCGAGTGCGTCGATGTTGCCGCCGATGGGCTGATCAATGCGGACCCAACCGGAGATTTCCAATACTTCGCCGGCCGTGGCCCGGAAGGAGGGCGAGGTGATCCAGACGGGAGCGCGGGCGATGATTTGGGGTCCGTGGCCGGGTGAGCTGGAAAGTGACGCCAGCTGCAGGGAGTAACGACCTTCGTGCGGTGCATTGCCAGAGAGCTCGACGCTCGTCTGAATCCCGGGGATCGGATCCTCGACGTGCTGCCAGCCGGAGAGCCGCAACTGCTCCAGGTCTTCGAAGTCGCCGCCAAGGAGCTGATTCTCGCTGGTGCGAAGCGCAGCAAGTGCGCGATCGAGCGCAACGCGGGCCAGGAAAGGCGCCGGCTGTGCGATGCTGGGGAGGCTGTCGAACGCTGGCCCGTTGGCGGCCGTGCGGTCCGCCTCATCCAGCGCCCGGTCGAGCGTGCGTAGCGCTCGCGTCGATTGCCGGTACCCGGTCTCGAAGTTGCCGGCAGTGATCGACGCCCCGGCGAGTTTCAAGTCGGCATCGGCGGCGGCGATCGCCTGGTCGAGAGACTTGGTGCTGACGCCGAAAGTCTGCAGCCGTTTTGCCGCGTCGGCCAAAGAGCGAGACTGGCCGGCAGCGAGACCGTATTGCACTTGCGCAGCGCGGCGGGCGCCGCGCGCAGTCCGCTGCCGGAACGACGTAACCACCGCAGCATCCTCGGTCATTAGGATATAACCGTCGAAGTCGCGCGGGACTTCGATCCGGGTGCCGCCCGCCACGCGCTCGGAAGCGAGCGACTGAAACCCAGCGGGCGAGAGCGCAAAGGCTTCGTTCGAAACGGGGACGCCGGGGATGATCAGCGCGACCCGCTTCGTCAGATCTGTTGCGGCAGAGTCTTGAACAGCTGTTTGAGTCGGGAGGAATAGTCTCGCGCGTTCCGCTTGCAGGACGACGCCCGTCATCGAGCCGTCGGTGGAAGTCGCGCCGCCGACACTCTTACCGATCGTGAGCCAGGGTTCGATGAGGCTGAGCCGGTCGTTCCACTGCTCCAGGAGTGCAGCGCGGCGGCGTGAGGCGGCGTCGGCGGCGTCGAGTGGAGTTGCAGATTGAAACAGAATGCCGCAGTTGCCGCTGGTCGTGACGGACACGATCAGGTCTTCGATCTGCCGGTCTGCAAGGACGGTCGGAGTTCGCGCATCGCCGCGAGTGAGCCACGCCGATTGCTCGCGTGTTTTCGGCCCGGGCTGAGTGGGCACAGCCGTCCAGAAGGGCGTGCCCGGCCGTGCCAACAGCGGCAATTGCAGGAGCCACGTCGCCACGTCACGTTTAGCGAGCGTTGGGGCGGCCGGGTGCCGCGCGACGAGCGCGTCGGCCATCTGGCTCGCCGGCAGCCAGTCCCCTTGCGGGGCAAGCAGGATCGGCCGCGATCCCACGGCATCGAGCTGGCGCACCTGCTCGGCCCAGCGACGGTAGTAGTCGAGTTCGGGCGGCCCGCTCGGACTTCCCAAGTTCCACGCCAGCACGCGGTCGAGCGACGTGCCCAACCCCTCGTCGGTGAGCTTGTCGGGCGCGGGGGGCGTACAAACTAGCCAGAGATTCGCGCGGGCAGCATCGGCCGAGAGTTGCGGCGTGGGCGGCTCGTCGAGCCAAATCGTGTTGAAGCCGCGCGCCGCGAGAAAGGCAAACGGCTCGTTGTTCCATTCGATGCCGCGCACTAAAAATGGTCGGCCGGAGAGGAGCAGCGTGGTGCCGCGAAATTGGGCGAACGCACCCGTGGCGGCCGCTGTAGAGGGAGCACTCGCAGTGTTTGCGCTTGCAGTGGATTGCGGCCAGCTCGGCGCCGCGAACACCGCAGGCGACGCTGCGGGCTGTCCACCGGTCGTCTCGGCGACGGCAAGCGCGACGCCGTCGACTTCGAGCGCATCGGTCCAGACGGTTGCAGCCCCCTCCCCTCCCGGCACGACGATCACAATTGCATCCACGTACGCTTCGCGCGGATCGACCTTGTCACGTTGCGTCGCGCGGAGCACGCGGACTTGCGCGGCGAGTAGATCGGGCAGGCGGGCGATCTGAAGTTGTTGCCAGCGGTCGGGCGACTTGTATTCTTCGCCGGAGACAAAGAGCGATCGCGGCGAGCCCGATTTTGAATCTTTCGTGCGCGGCAAGACGACGCGTGCGGCGAGCCGCGAGCCGGGCCGATTCGACTTGAGCCACAGCCGGGCTTCGAACTCGTCCATCACGGGGAGCCGACCCACCGGGCAGGCGAGGTGGATCGACTCGCCGCCGGGTACCGACACGGTGGCACGCTCCGATCCACTCCCCTGGCGAACCTCGTCGCTGGCACCGCCATGGGAAACGAGCCTCGCGTCCGGCCGAGCGTCGATCACTTCCCAAACGAGGTCCGGCCCATCAAAGCTGCGAAAAAAGAGGGCGGGATCCGCTTGAACCGCCCCACTGCAGGAGACTGCGATGATCGCAACGATCGAGAAACCACAGTAGCGCATGGTTGGTCGGCATCGCGGGGGCGGGGAAACGCCTTGCTGCGGCAGATGTGGTGGAAATTCAACGCGGGCGTGGAGGGCCGGAATCGTCGTAAAGTGGTATTCTATCAGGATTTCCGACACGCTGCCAGGGCAGATGATGCGGCCACGCCACGGAGGCCGCCAATCGCCAGTTCGTTTGACCAAACGATTGAATGAATGCAAGTGCTTTTCATATAATCAGTTATGGTCGATTCGCGGAAAGCGGGTGGGCGAAGTGGCGCAGCGAGTGCATTTTCGCCGTTCGTCCAACCCACCCTGCGAGAGCTACCATGACGAACGTCCCCCGCACGACCGCCACCGGAGTTGAAGAGTTGCCTGCCGATTTGCAGCGGCTTGTGGTTGCGGTCCAGAAATTGCCTGAAGAGTATTCCAGCGAAGTCGTCGTTGCTTTGGAACGCGTGGTGGAAAGCACCAAGCGACGACGGCGCATCCTGACGCTGGTGCAGGACGCGCTCAGCCAGCTGCGGCTGGACATGAAATACTTGATGTTCGATTTGGAAGCGACTCGCCGCGAACGCGACGATTACCAAGCCAAGCTGGAACAGCAGGAGAGCTAGCACGCGAATCACGGAGACGGCCAAGTCTGCAGCGACGATTTCTTCAGGAAGTTACGCTGCGGCCATCTGAGGTCCTACACGTGATTCGCAATGGCCGCTCTCGATTCCGCCGGCGGTAGGTTACGGGACAGTACGAACCGGAATTGAAGCGGCAATTCTCGGCCAGCTCCGCTCCAAGCGCGAGCCATGGGTTTGCGGCGTTCGCTAGATTCTGGCACGTTGGAGAATACCACTAGCAAGGTGCAGCTGCGCAAAGCTCCCAGCGGCCGAGACGTCGGCCGGCGGAGAGGCCGCGCGGTTTCGCATCGGGTTGAGCGATAAGAGCGCGGCATGTCGGACATCAAAACTTCTGAGCAACTCGCCCAGCGCGCTCTCGATGTGAACATCGTCGATGACGGGCAGTTGCAATCCGTCTGGAGCGAGCTCGGCTCGACCAACGCGCCCTTGGGAGAACTGCAGCAATGCCTGCTGCGTCGCGGGCTGCTCACACAGTATCAGCTCGAACGGCTGATGAACGGCTACCGCAGCGGATTCTTCTACGGCGACTACAAGGTGCTCTACTGCGTCGGCGCCGGGACGTTTGCTCGCGTGTACCGCGCGACCCACAAGCAGACCGGCAAGATGTACGCCGTGAAGGTGCTGCGCAGCCGATACAGTAACCCCAAAGCCACCGACGCCAAGACGGGGAAGAGCAATAAGCCCTTTATCGAGCTCTTCCGCCGTGAGGGTGAAATCGGCATCCAGCTCAAGCATCCGAACATCGTCGAGATCCACGAAGTCTACTCGCAGGGCCTGACGCACTACTTGGTGATGGAATTCATCGAGGGGCAGAATCTCCGCGAATTTTACAAGGCGCGGCGGCGTTTCGAGCCGCTCGAGGCGGCCCACATCATGGAGGGCGTGATGTCGGGCCTCAATCACGCGCTGCAGCAAGGCATTACGCACCGCGACCTGAAGATGTCGAACGTGCTGCTCTCGAGCGACGGCGAACCGAAGCTCGTGGACTTCGGCCTCGCCGGCGTCCAGGGGGAAGTCGAAGACGACTCGATCGAAGGCATCAGCAAGCGGACCGTCGACTACGCGGGCCTGGAGCGGGCTTCGGGCGTTCGCAAAGACGATGCGCGGACCGACATCTTCTTCTGCGGCTGCATCTTCTATCAGATGCTCAGCGGGCAACCGGCGCTCGCCGAATCGCGCGACCGGGCCCAGGCCGGCAAGGCGCGCTATACCACCGATATCAAGCCGATCCTGACGCTGGTGCCCAAGCTGCCGTTGCCGCTGGCGATGGTCGTCGGCAAGGCGATGGAATTCGACCCGGAGAAGCGCTATCAAACGCCGTCGGACATGCTGATCGACCTGAAGCTGGCGATCAAGCGCGTGAAGACAGCCGCCGAAGGGGGCAAGACGGTCGGCACCGAGCTCGAAAGCAGCGAAGGCCACGACGCCTCGGGCCAACCGCGCAAGCTGATGATCGTCGAGTCCGACGTCAAGATGCAGGACATGCTCCGCGAGCAGTTCAAGCGAAACGGCTATCGCGTGCTGGTGTCGGCCGATCCGAATCGCGTGCTCTCGCGCTTTTTCAGCGATAGCCAGGCCGCGGACCTGATCCTGTTCACGACCAGCAACAACGGACGCACGGCGCTGGAGATATTCAACCGCTTCGGCCAGGAATCGACGACGCGCGACATTCCGGCCGTGTTGCTGCTGGACCAGGTGCACGGCGAGTGGGCCGAGGAAGCGACCGTGGCCGACCATCGCGTGGTGGCGAAGATGCCGATCAAGATGCGGGAGCTGCGCGAGCTGTTGCTGGAAGTGACGACGAAGAAGGTGTCGTAGCTGCGGGTTGAGGTGGCTGTCGCTCGTTCAGCCAGATGTGTCGTTGCCGACTCCGCTAACTACCAGGGTTAGTGCCCGGTCTTCTGCTCCAGCTCGATGATCTTATCGAGGCGGCGCTGGTGCCGCCCGCCCTCGAATTCGGTTTCCATCCAGATATCCACCAGCCGCTCAGTGCTCCGCGAGCTCAATAGATCGCCCGAGAGGCAGAGGACGTTGAGGTTGTTGTGCCGCCGGCTGAGCTCGGCCGTGACTTCGTCGACGCAGGCGGCCGCGCGGACGCGAGGAAACTTATTCGCCGCGATCGCCATCCCGAGACCCGTGCCGCAAATCAAGATGCCGCGGTCCACGGCGCCGTCGCTGACTTTGCTCGCCACGAGGGCCGCGAAATCGGGATAGTCGACGCTCTCATCGGAGGCCGGCCCCTCGTCGATTATTTCATGCCCCTTGGCCTTGAGCAGCGCAACGACTTTCTCTTTGAGATGGTAGCCGCGGTGGTCACTGGCGATGGCTATTTTCATCGCAATTGCCTTTCGGTGCTGCTCGACTACGCGCGCCGGGCCGGCGAACATGTTTCACGATAAAGCCTCTCGGCGTGGAAATCCACACCCTTGGCGATCTGCTCCGCCGCGTGCCGATAGGCGTCCATCGTCCGGCCGATGGGATCGGCCACGTCAACTTGCTCGGGCATCAACATGTTGGTGCGGTCCGCGGCGCCGGGCCAGCGCTGGACAATGGCCTGCCAATGGCCGGCCGTCATGGTCAGGATCAAATCTGCATGCCGGACCAGTTGCTCGCTGAGCGGCTGGGCTTCGTGTCGGGTGAGATCGAGGCCGAGTTCCTGCATGACATCGACCGACTCGGGCGACGCCGGGCAGCCGGCAGAGGCCGAAAGCCCTGCCGAGCGGACGATGAAGCCGCGGTCCTCCAATTCGTCGGGGCGGCACTTCTTGAGCTTGGCCAACCGCTGCCGCATCAAAACTTCGGCCATCGGGCTACGGCACGTGTTTCCCGTGCAAACGAGCACGACCATCGTGCTGGCCAGGCGCTTGAGGGTGCCTTCGGCGACGACTCCTTCGCGCAAAATCTGCAGTTCGTTGTTGTGAACGCGGACGACCGACGAGGGCTGGCCATAGCGGCAAGGACCATCGTCCAAAATCAAAGAGACGCTCTCGCCGACGGATTGCCGCACTTCATCGGCGGTCACCGCCTCAGGCTCGCCATGGCGATTGGCGCTGGTGAGCGCGATCGGCCCGGCGAGCATCCGCAGCACGTCGAGCATGACCTCGTTGGCCGGCACGCGGAGGCCGATGGTGCCGTTGGGCGAAACGACTTCGCGGACTCGCTTCGGGAGATGGGCTGCGAGCCCGTCGCGATGGTGGCTGTCGACGACCAGCGTCACGGGCCCCGGCCAGCAGCGGCGCGCCAGGCGTCGCGCCAAAGGCTCCATATCGGGCACAAAGTCGAGCGCCTCGTCGGCACTCTTGATGGCGATGGCGAATGGCGACTTCTGGTCCCGCGACTTCAGAGCCCGCAGCCGGTCGACTGCTTCCGGGATGCAGGCGCTGGCGCCGATGCCATAGACTGTCTCCGTCGGGAACGCCACGAGGCGCCCTTCGGCGAGTGCTTGGACGGCCCGATGAATGACATCGCGTACATCCTCGGCATTTCGTACGTCGATCACAGCTGGCGGCATGGGCAGGCCCGCTTGGCCTCTGGCGCGAAAAAGATGGCAACAACGTCGAGCGCCGTCCCGGCGTCGAGTCGGCCGACTCCACCTCGGTAGGCGGCCCGAAAATCGGACAAAATCAGCCGAAATCGGTGGCTGGAAGTAGTTTAGCTCTCGTCTTGCCTGCACATTGGAACACAGCTCAACTATATCGGCCGACGGCGGCGATGGTCAAGCCGCGACCACCCGGTGCTCGCGCCGCAAATCCTTCCCAGATCACGACTTTTGACGCTTGGATCGTCGATCGGCGGGGCTTTCACCGATGGCAGGGGAAGGTGATATACTCGGTCTAAGGAGCACAGAATCATGCACTATCCCTTCCCGCCAGACTTGCAGCAGCGCGTCCAGGCCCGCCTGGCGGATGGAACGTACGAGTCGGAAGACGATCTGCTCCGCCACGCCATGTCCGCCCTGGAAGAGCTGGATCGGGAAAAACTGCGGCTGTTCGAGGAAGGCAATCGAGTGGCCCAGGAGCAGAGCCGTCTTGGTCTGTCGAGGCCGCTCGACTTGAGTGCCCTTCTCGAGCGTGTGGAAGCCCGGATCGCCGCGGAAGGAAAGGCATAAGATGCCGACCGCCGTTTGGGCTCCCAAGGCGGAATCCGATCTCGAGGATATTCTCTATTACATTCGAGCCGTGGGAGAGCGGCCCTTAGTGGCGAAACAAATCGGCGAGGAAATTGCCGCTGCTGCCGAACACCAGGCTAGCTTGCCGATAGCCGGCTCTCGACATTTCGCCGCGCCTCCCGAATGGCGGTACTTTCAACACAAGCGGTGGCTGATCTTTTTTCAGCCCCATTCATTGGGGATCGAGATTCTGCGTGTGATCGACGGTGCCCGTGACCTGCCGCGGGTACTCGCCGAACCACCAACGCCCGAGTAAAACGGACTAACCCACGTTATCCGCGAGTGCAAAACAGCCCCTAAAAGCCTATGGCCACAGCCGAATCGATTGAACAGCGTGCCGCCGAGTTTGCGGAGCGTTACAAAGCCGTTTACCAGCAGCTCGGGCGCGTGATCGTCGGCCATAGCGACATCGTCCACGGCGTCTTGACCTGCCTGTTCGTGGGGGGGCACTGCCTCCTGGAGGGCGTGCCGGGGCTCGGCAAGACGCTGCTGGTGCGGACGCTCGCCCAAACGCTGAACCTCAACTTCTCGCGGATCCAGTTTACGCCCGACCTGATGCCGGCCGACATCCTGGGGACGAACATGATCGTCGAGGATGCGTCCGGGCACCGGCAGTTTCAGTTTCAGCAGGGGCCGATCTTCACGCAGATTTGTCTGGCCGACGAAATCAACCGCGCGACGCCCAAGACGCAGTCGGCCCTGTTGGAGGCGATGCAGGAGCGGAGCGTGAGCATCGCCGGGCACGTGTACAAATTGAAGCCGCCGTTTTTCGTCATGGCGACGCAGAACCCGATCGAGCAGGAAGGCACGTACCCGCTGCCCGAAGCTCAGCTCGACCGGTTCTTCTTCAAGCTGCTGCTCGGCTACTCTAGCCGGGAAGAGCTGAATACGATTGTGGAGCGGACCACCAAGGGCGTGACCGTCGAGCCGCAGAAGGTGATGGACGGCGAGGAGATCGTCCGCTGGCAGCAGCTTGTGCGGGAAGTGATTCTCGCGCCCCACGTGCAGGACTACATTTCGCGGCTGATCCTGGCCACGCACCCAGAAGGGCCGTTTGCATTGCCGATCACCAACCAATACCTGCGCTGGGGTAGCAGCCCGCGCGGAGCGCAGACGCTGGCGCTGGCGGCGAAGGTGCGGGCGCTCTTGGGCGGTCGATACAATGTCAGCTTCGAGGACGTGCGGCGGGTGTATTTGCCTTCGCTGCGGCACCGCGTGATTTTGAATTTCGAGGCGGATGCGGAAGGAATCGCGTCGGACAAGGTGCTGCTGGAGATTTTGGAGAAGGTGCCGGAGAAGGCGGAGCTGAAGTGAACGGCGGGCTCGCTGAGGCGCGGGAACGTGCGGGGCAAGCCCCGCCGCTAAGTTCCGGAAACGATCACGCGCCTTAGGATTTTTGTTCGACGACGCTTGTCCATGCCGACGACCGAAACCAATTTGCTACCGCCCGATCTCTTGGCCCAACTCGAGCGCTTGGAGCTCGTCACGCGGAAAGTGTTTCGCGGGCGGATGAAGGGCGAGCGGCGGAGCAAGCGCAAGGGTCAGAGCGTCGAATTCGCCGATTTCCGCGGCTATGTGCCCGGGGATGATCTGCGTTCGATCGATTGGAACTTATACGCGCGGCTCGACAAGTTGATCGTGAAGCTGTTCCTCGAAGAAGAGGACCTGCATTTCTACACGCTCATTGATGCGAGCCGCTCGATGGACTTTGGCGAGCCGACCAAGCTGGAATATGCCAAGCAGCTGGCGGCGGCGCTGGGTTTCATCGGACTGGTGCGGGCCGATCGCGTGCGGATCGAGACGCTCGGCCAGGAGCGCGAGCACGGTCCCGTGCTGCGGGGCCGCCGTAGTGTGTGGCGGATGCTCGATTATCTCCATGGAATCGAGCCGGGCGAAGCGGTTTCGCTTGCCGAAGGGGTCAAGAATTTCTGCCTGCGCAACCCGGGCCGCGGTGTGGTGGTGTTGATCTCCGATCTGATGGACAAGAGCGGCTACGAAGCAGGCTTGCGCTATCTGGTGTCGCAGCGGATGGACGTGTATGTGGTGCACGTGCTGAGCCAGGAGGAGTTGGAGCCGGATGTGAAAGGCGACCTGCAGCTGGTGGATTGTGAGGACCAGGATGTCGCGGAGATCTCGGTGAGCGCCCCGCTGCTCGCGCGCTACAAGGCGACGCTCCAGGCCTTCACGGGCGGCGCTCAAGAGTTCTGTTCCCGCCGCGGCATGAACTATTTGCTCGCCAATAACCAGCTGCCGGTGAAAGATCTGATCTCGAGCTATCTACGTCGCCGAGGCCTCGTGCGATGACGGAGTTGTTCCGCAATACGCTCGCACCCTGGCAATGGGCGCTGTTGGCGCTCGTGCCGCCGGCGATCATCGCGCTGTATTTCTTGAAGCTTCGCCGGCAGCCGCTCGAAGTGCCGAGCACGTATCTCTGGCGGCGATCGATCGAAGATCTGCACGTCAACAGTCTCTGGCAACGGCTGCGGCGGAACCTACTGATGTTCCTGCAGCTGTTGTTGGTGGGGCTGGCGATTGTTGCGCTTCTCCGGCCGGGCTGGGAAGGTAGTCGCTTGGAGGGGCAGCGGTTCATTCTGCTCGTGGATAATTCGGCGAGCATGGCAGCGACGGACGTCGACGGCGCGGCGGACCGGCTCGCCGCGGCCAATCAAGCCGCCGGCGATTTGATCGACCAGATGGACTCTGGCATGTCGGCGATGATCATCAGCTTTGCCGACAAGCCGCGAGTCGTGCAGGAATTCACCTCGAATCGGCGGGCGCTGCGCGATGCGCTCTCGAAGATCGAACCGACGTCGCACGGAACCGATTTGGCGTCGGCCGTGAATCTCGCTGTGGGACTGGCGAGCGCAGGCCGTGTCGATCAACCATCGAGCGCCGACAACGAGAGCCAGTCGCAGCCGCCGCCTGCTTCGCTGTACGTCTTCAGCGACGGCCGATTCGAGGATGTGGAAGGCGTCGAGCTGGGCAACTTGCGGCCGGTATACGTGCCGATCGGCAGCCTGGAGGCGCAGAATCTGGCGATCACGGCGGTGTCGGCCCGGCGCAACGCCGACCGGCCCGAGCAGCAACAACTGTTCGTTCAGGTGGCGAATTTCACGCCTGCATCGCAACAGGCCACGGTGGAGATTTCGCTCGACGGCGACTTCCTCGACGCGACGGAGATCGAGGTGAGAGCGAACGAAACCAAGGGCACGGTGTTTCCCTTGCCCGACGGCGCGGTCGGCGAACTCCGAGCGCGGCTGAAGTACAAGCTCGATGGATCGTCGCAAGACGCGTTGCCGCAGGATGACGTGGGTTACGCGGCCTTGAACGAAGCCGGCGCTGGGCGAGTGCTCGTCGTGTCACCCGGCAACACGCCGCTCACACTGGCCCTCGAAACGGCGCGGGCCAAGCGGCTGGCCCAAGTCGCGTTCGTTCCGCCCGCGTCGCTCGAGTCGGCTGAGTACCGTCGCGCCGCGGCCAATGGGGAGTACGACCTGGTCGTGTTCGACCAGTGTGCCACGGAGGAACTGCCGCGGGCCAACACGGTGTTCATTGGCTCTCTGCCGCCCGGCCGCGAGTGGCGCGGTCCGTCGGGCGCTACGACTGATGCGGAGGCCGCAGAGAGCACACAGCAGCCGAAATTAGTCGTCGGGCCGCAAATCGTCGATTGGGACCGGGCCAGCCCGCTGATGGCGAACGTCGATCTGGGAGACGTTGCGGTCGCCGACAGTTTGGTCGTGGAGCCGCCCGCAGGCGGCACGGTGCTCGTGGAATCGACCGCTGGCCCCATCGCCGGCATCGCGCCGCGTGACAGCTACCAGGACGCCGTTCTGGGCTTCGAAATCGTCGGTACTGGCCCCGACGGCAGTCGCACGGCGAACACGAATTGGCCCATTCGCCCTTCGTTTCCGACTTTCTGGCTCAACGTGCTCGAATATCTGTCCTCGCGGGGCGAAGAACAGTTGGCGGCCTCGGTTCGGCCGGGCCGTCCCGTCGACCTCCACGCCGCGGGCGTCGCCGACCGGCTGACGGTCGTCGATCCCGCCGGCCACGAGTCGGTGGTCCCACGATCCGAGGACGATGCGTTCCGCTACACGGCGACCGACGCCCCCGGGGTCTACGTGGTCCGCCAAGGGGACGCGGTGGTCGAGCGTTTCGCCGTGAACTTGTTCGATCGGGCCGAGAGCGACGTTGCCGTGAGGCCGACGCAGGATCCGGAAAGTAAAACCTTGCGGCCCGCCGACATCCGAATCGGGCACCTCGATGCCGCGCCGCAAACCGATCACCTCCCCTCCCGACGGGAGACCTGGAAGTGGCTGGTCGCGTGTGCCCTGGCCGTGCTGGTCTTGGAATGGTATATCTACAATCGCAGAGTGTATATTTGATTGTCAGGCATGGTAATTGCGGATTGCGGATAGCACAGCGTATCGCACGGAAGGGAGCGGCAGTCGACCATGCGTTCCAGTGTTAGTCCACCGCGGCAGCGACCAGGCCGGCCTTCTTCCCGAGACGATCGGCACAAGCCGTTGCCGCTGGCCGCATTCAAGCGTCTGGTGGAAGACGACACGATTCGCCGGGTGAGCCTCGACGAATATCAGGCCAAGGTCAAGGACGTCTACGGCGGTCCGCAGGGCGCGCTGTTGGCCACTTGCAGCATGTTGTCGCTGCATATTCCACTCGGCGAGCGGATCTTCCGCACGCGTAAGTTCAACCTCGCTGGAATGAAGTCGATTCTCGACGTCGGCAGCGGCGCCGGACAGATCGCCCGACACCTGCTCAAGTACGGCGATCGCGACGCCCAGATCACTTGCATCGATTTGTCGCAACCGATGCTGCGGCGCGCCCGACATCGGCTGCGGAGCCTGCGGCCCGACTTCATCACAGCGGACCTGTCGTGCCTGCCGTTCGACGACGCGTCGTTCGACGGCGTGACGTGCGGCTATGTAATCGAACACTTACCCGATCCCAAAGTTGGATTGGCGGAACTCGCGCGAGTGATGCGGCCCGGCGCGCGGATGTTCCTGCTCACGACCGAGGACAGTCTTTCCGGGGCCTGGACGAGCCGCCTCTGGTGCTGCCGCACCTACAACCGCCGAGAGCTGATGCGGCTCTGCGAGTCGCTCGGGCTGCACTGGAAGAAAGAGCTCTGGTTCACAGGGCTGCATCGCGCCATGCGCGCGGGCGGTATCTGCGTGGAAATCGAAAAGACCTCGGCTGCGGTTTAATGCAGCGGCCGGGATTTGCAGCTCGCCAATCTGATCTATGATCCCATTGCCCCAACCAGCGCAGTTCGCGCTCGGAGTCTGTTTGATGATGGCTGCGATGGCGCATGGGGCGGACCTTTCGTTTAACGCCGACGTGAAGTTTCTGCAGCAACACGTCGACACGGTCGTGCTGGGCTCGGATGCCGGCGGCCCACGCGTTGCCGTGGTTCCCGCCTATCAAGGCCGGGTGATGACGTCGACGACCGGCGGCGAATTGCAACCGAGCTTCGGCTGGATCAACTACGAGCACATCGCTTCGAAAAAGCTGACGCCCCATATCAATGTGTATGGCGGCGAGGAGCGGTTCTGGCTGGGGCCGGAAGGGGGGCAATTCAGCATCTTTTTTCCTCCCGGGGCCAAGTTTGAGCTTGCCGATTGGCAGACGCCCGCGGTCATCGATACCGACACTTTTGCGGTCGCAACGCGCAGCGATGATGCCGTCAGCTTTCAACATGCGGCGACCCTCAAGAACTATTCGGGCGCCGAATTCAAGGTCGCGATCGAACGAAAGATCGAGCTGCTCTCGCAGCACCAGATTGAGCAAGCGCTCGGCCAGCCGGTTGGCGGCAAAGTGAAATCGGTCGGCTACCGATCCACGAACCTTCTAACGAACGCCGGCGAAAACGATTGGCACAAGGACAGCGGCCTGCTCTCGATTTGGATGCTGGGCATGTACAAGCCGGGGGCGCGAACGACGGTCGTAGTTCCATTTCGCGCAGGGAGCGAAGCGGAGTTGGGCCCGGTCGTCAACGACGCATACTTCGGCAAGCCGCCGGCGGAGCGTTTGGTCATTGGCGACGGTGTGCTGTTCTTTTCCAGCGACGGTCAGTTTCGCAGCAAGCTCGGCCTGCCGCCCCAGCGGGCGACCGAACTTGCCGGCAGCTGGGATGCCGATGCGGGTGTGCTGACGATCATCAAGTACACGAAGCCGGCCAGTGCGGCGGCCGGGTACGTGAACTCGATGTGGGAGCTGCAGCAGCAACCCTTCGCCGGCGATGTCGTGAACGCCTATAACGACGGACCGCCGGGCCCCGGCGCCAAACCGCTGGGTCCGTTTTACGAACTCGAAACGTCGAGTCCGGCGCTAGCCCTCGCGGCGGGCGAGTCGGCCGAGCACATCCAGGAGACGTTTCACTTAGAAGGTGATCGCGGCGCCCTCGACCAATTGGCGCAACGACTGTTGGGCGCATCCTTGAGCGAGATCGAAGCCGCGCTCAAATAATGCGGCGCCACCGTCGGTGGGTCAGGACATCAGTTCCAACAGGGCGATCTCGGGCGGGCAGTTCCAGCGGAACGGCGTGAGCCCGCCCGTGCCCCGGCCGACGTGCATCACTGTGCTCGCGCGGCGGAACGTGCCGCTGGCATAGCGGACTCCCGAGAGACTCGGGGCGAGGATCGCGCCCAGCCAGGGCAAGCGAATTTGTCCGCCGTGGTTATGGCCGGCAAGCATCAAGTCGAAATCGTGCGTCGCGGCCCAGCGGAATTGATCGGGCGTGTGGGCGAGCAGGATCCGCAGTGGCAGCTCATTCTCGTCACGCGGCGGCAATAGCGCCGGGTTGGGTGCGGGACCGAGCCAAGGCATTTCGTTTCCGGCGAGCACCACGCGCAAATCGCCGATTTCCGCTTCGCGCCAGGTGCCGCCGACGTGGATCAAACCCAAGCCGTTGAGCTCAGCGAGCAGGCCGCGATGGTTGATGCGCAGGTCGTGATTCCCCAGCACATAGTAGACGCCCGCTTTCGCGCGCAGGCGTCCCAATGTATCGGGCAGCCAACCAAGGCATTCCTCGCGCTCGACCAGGTCGCCAGTGAGCGTCACCAGGTCGGGTTCGAGCCGATTGATCGTGTCGACGATCTCGACGAAGTACTCCTTGGCCACGCGGCCGGACATGTGCAGATCGGTGATATGAGCAATCCGCAGCAGCCCGCCCGATGGCATGCGCGGGATCACGATCTGCTTCTCGTGCAGGTGCAGATCGAAGATCTGATTGCCGGGAACGCGAGCCATCCAGCGCGGGATGCCCGGAGCAGCGAGCGCGTCGAGGCGATGGTGCGACAGGTCGACGCGAGATGTGTGGTTGGAGGCGAGCGCGCCGCTGCGTTCCGGATGGAGCGTCAAGATGAGTCGGTGCGCCGCCGCGCACAGGCAGGCCACGGCACTCAGGTAGACGTACACCGCCGCGACACTCCCCACGGCACCGCCGCCGGTAAACGTGAGCGCACCGCGCTGCCAGAAGTAATGGGCGATCACGAGCGGAATGCCGCCCATGGCCGTACCGCAGGCGATGGTCGCCAGGTCGATCCAATGGCGCTTGATCCCTAAACCGTGCAGCCGGTTGACAATGGAGGCCCAAAAAACAACGTGCCCCAGGACCGCCAGGATAAGCAGCAGGTAGATCATCGCAAGACCGACCACGCGAGGAAAACGATCACGAACTCGCGCCGGCGGGCGCACCGGTCACCAGCAGCTCGACGACCTCTAGCAACTGGTCGAGCCGGAACGGCTTGTAGAGCACGGCCTGCAGGCCGGCCTGACGAGCGCGCACGATCGAGTGCCCCGGATCGTAACCGAACCCGGTCATCAAGGCCATCGGCACGACCTCGAGCGTTTCCTTGAGCTTCATCAACAGATCGTACCCGCTCATGTCGGGCAGGCGGATGTCGGAGATGATCGCGTCGTAGCGCTGGTTGTTGGCCAGGCTGCGGACCATGAACTGGGCCTCGCTGCCATCGTGGGCCGTCTCGACGATGCAGCCGTAGCGATCGAGCAAGGCGTGGGCGGCGCTGCGGACCGTTTCGTCGGCGTCGACCACCAGCACGCGCTTTCCCACGAGTGACGGCCGCAGCTCGACGCGGACACTGCTCGGCTGGGCCTCGACGGGGGCCATCGATTGGCCCACCTTTTGAATCGTCTGCTTGATGTCGCGGGCATTGCGGAGGATCGAGTGGAGCCGCTCGACGACCTCCGGTTCGTGGCCGATGTAACGCTCCATCACGTTGCAAGCGTCGTTGAGGATGTCGTCGACCGGCAAGGCAACCGCGCTGTGAATTGCTTGAACGCTGGCGGCGGCCGTGCTGGCCTTCTCGGCGAGCAACAACTCAAGCGTGTTGAGCGCGGCAGCCACGTCGCGGGCGAAGATTTCCAGGAACTGCAGATCGCTCTCCGTGAAGGCCCGCGGCTCGGTGCTTTCGACGTTGAACGTGCCCGTCACGCGATCGTGCAGAATAACCGGCACCGTGATCGAGCTGCGGGCGTTCTGGGCGCCTTCGAGATACAGCGGGTCTTCGAGCGTGTCTTCACAGAGATAGCTTTTGCCCGTGGCAGCGACGAAACCGGTCACGCCGTTGCCGGTAATCGAAGCCCTCAGCTCGCGGCCGGCGGCCTCGGAAGTCATGCCGACCGCCAGGACCGGCTCCAGTGCGCCGGTCGCCTGGTCGAGCATGCGGATCTCGACCACGTTGTATTGCAAAACATCCTGCGTGCAGTGCAGGATGTTCGACTTCAAGAGCTCGATCCGATCGTCGATCGGCATGTTGGCGACTTCGTCCGGCGTGAGGTCCGCCAGGGCGATGCCGGCCTGGTGAATGGCCGTGAGCTTTTGCTGCTGCAAGACGTCGGACGTCACGTCGCGAATGGTGACGATCAAATGCTGCGCGGGCTGATTGCATTCGGCCACCGGCACTGCGTGGACGCGGAAATAGCGATGGTCGGCCCGCAGCGTCGACGCGCTCGACTTGCCGGTCGAGAAGGCGGTGTGGAACGGACAGAAGTCGGGGCCGATGATCTCGGGGTTGCCGAGGACTTCGTAAAAATTCGCGCCCACGACATCATCGCGGCCGGTCCACTCGCGTAGCCGGCCGTTGCCCCACAACACTGTATTGTCGTTCGCCAGCAGGACGACGCCGTCCGGCATGCCCTGCAGGATTCGCTCATTCTGCAGGAACCGGCCGACGTCGATGACTTCGGAGAAATGGTCGGCATCGGCGTAGATGCCGATGTAGTCGCCGCGGGCCAGTTCGGCGAGGCCGCGCGCGGGCGAAGAGACTTCCACAACCTCAAATTCGTTGCCCAGTCTCTCTCGCAGCGCAACTTGTTCGTCGTGCGTGCCGCCGAGACAGAGAATCTTCGGCATGCCGAGCTCTCCTTGGCCTACCGCCGAAGCGCAATTCTCTTGAGTTGATGCGGACTGGTACACGGTCTCACTTATGCAGTGCGTTCACGCCTGCCGCCGTCCGCTCCCGGCCCGGCACGTCGGCTATGTTGACGCACCGAGTCAAGGGTCGGGCACTTGGAATTATAGGTGCTGGCGAAAATGCTAACAACCTTACTCGGGCGACAACGCTTTTTGCCCTGTTTTTCGCATCGGCTCGCCGGCTGCGCGATGTTGATCGAGAGCCGCAGACTTCGCCTAACTCGCATACTTTCGCAGGCGTAGCCCCGACACCACCCGCACAACACATCGCCCGGGCCGTGCCGCGGCCCGGGTACGCCGGACCGCGACCGGTGAGGTGAAGGAGTGGGATGCCGCCGATTTTGCGGCGTTTAGCGACGAGAAAGTCAGCAGAATCGACTCTCTCGAACGCTTCCTGCCGAAATGCACCGCGAATGCGTCTCACGCGCACCTGACAAGCTACACTTGCGCGGCAAAATCTCTGCATCCGCCCTGAGTCGGTTCGTCAGGCGGCGCTGGGATTGTGCTACCGAATCACCAGCAGGAATCACTCACATGAACATGCTCAATCGTCGCAACGGCCTGTCGGTCCTGGAATTCATCGGCTGCTTGATGGCGCTGGTGGGCGGCATTTGGCTCGGCGCTATCTACTTGGGCATCGACTTGCATCGCGTGGCCTTTCTCGCGCTCACCGAGTCGAAGTTGATGAACCAGGTGCCCGAGAGTTGGCGACCGGTCACGCCGGAATCGGAGCAGGCGCCGAGCCACGCCCAGCTCGCCGAGTCGGTGCGAAATGAGCTGGCGGCGCTGCGCGGGGAAATCACTTCGCTCCGCGAGTCGCAAGGTGCGAAGGACGTCGCGACGCAATCTGTCGCACAAGTGCCGCCCAACGCGTCCGCGCCTGCCGCATCGTCGAACAGCGCTCAGCCAGTGACGCTCGAATACTGGAATCGCCTGGCGCAGATCGTTCAAAACAATTACACGTTGCAGCTGGGCGCCGAGTCGGCAGCCACCGAGGGCAACGCGACGAAAGTGGCCGCGATCAAGGGTCGCGTCAGCCGGCTGTCGGCAACCGCGATCGAGGCCCTGAACACCGAAAAGGTCGACCCGGCACTGGTGACGTTCGGGACCGATCTGGCTACCTGGTATGAAAGCGGCGCGGACCTATATGACGAAGCGGTCCGCGTGTGGGGTGCATCGGCCGGCGGCCAGGGCAACCCGCAGCTCGCCAAAGAGTGGCAGCAGGCAAACGTGCAGTACGAGAACGAGGGGCGGCTGCTGCGCGATCGGGCCAAGACGTTGCGTGAAACGCTCACTCAGGAGTTGGGCGTCGAATTTCCGCCGCTCTCGGGACTGTAATTTCGCGGCCAGGGTCAGACAGTTAGTCGCAATTGGGTCGCCGGCAGCCCCACCGATGGGGAGCCGGAAAAGTTTGCAAAGCTGCGGGGGGGCGAATACGATAGAGTCGCTTCGTACCCCCGTAGAATCGACGACTTTTTGATGGGAAGATGCCAAACATGGTCAAGACGATGCGTTCCATTCTGGTCGCCTGCTTAGTGGCAATGCTCACGTTCAATCCGGCGACGGCTTGCCATTACTGTGGCGGCTACGGCGGCGGCGGGTATTACTACGGCGGCGGGTACGGCGGCTACTACACGGGCTGCAACTCCGGCGGGTACTACTCATCCGGCGGATGCTGCGGCGGCTACGACGGCGGTTGCTGCGGCGGCGAAGTCGTCGTGAGCGATTGCGGCGGCTGCTCGGATTGTGGCAGCTGCGATGGCGGCTGCAGCGATTGCGGCGGCTCGGAGTGTGCTGGCTGCTCTGGCTGCTCCGACGGCAGCGGCTGCTCGAATTGCGGCTCGTGCGATGGCTGTGGATGCGGCGGCGAAGCGGCAGTGACCACCGATGACGCGACGATGCCGGCCCCGGAACCGCCGGCCCATACGCCGACGACGACTCCCTCGACCGTGAATCGCGTGCCGACGGAACCGGCCCCCGCTCTGCCGACGTATCAACCCACCACGCCCGCGGCGGAACCGCTTGCCGAGCCGACGACGCCTGTCGTGCCGCCGGCCGAGCCAGCGATTACCCCGGAAGTGACGCCGCCTCCGGTTACCGAAGCCCCGGCTGTCGTGCCGCCGACCACGGAGACCACGCCGCCGGCCACCGAGTCGCATGACGATTTGTTCGGCGCCCCGTCGACCGAAGAAGCGCCGCTGCCGGCAGAGGAGCCGTCGACGCCCGCTGAATCGAATGACCTGTTCTCGGAACCGGCCGCCGCGCCGGCGACCGACAGCGCTCCCGCGACGCCCGCCACCGAACCGGCGGCGGAGCCTGCGACCGAAGCGGCCACGCCGTCGGACGACGAGCTCTTTGGCCCGCCAGCCGAGGAAGAGAAGCCGGCGGAAGAAAAACCCGCCGAAGAGAAGCCGGCTGAGGAAACCAAAGAGGATGACCTGTTCGGCAAGGCCGAAGCGATCCTGGGCCTGCCGGGCGGTTTGTCGAGCGCCGAAAACCGCCACTGGGTCGACAACACAGGCAACTTCTCGTGCGACGGCCGCATGCTGCGGTTGCTCGACGGCAAGGTGCAGATTCTCAAAGCCACCGGCCGCACGACGACCGTCCCTTTGGCCCGCTTGAGCAAGGGCGACCTCGAATTCGTCAATCGCCAGGCGAGCGCTCAGAAAGCGGAATCGCTGAGCAAGACGGCTCAGGTGTCGCACGCTCGGTAGGGCAACTCGGCGAAGTTGTTTAAATCAATTCAGAAGGGCGAAGCCTCAGGCGGAGCTTCGCCCTTCTTTCGTTTGGCGCGAACCAGCTTACTGTCTGTCAGGAATTAGTTCCTGCCCTTCCATTCTGGCGACTTCTTTCCATTCAGGAGAAGTCCCCTTCATGTTTGGGAAGTTCTCCTCAAAGACAATAGTCTTCGATGTCGCAGGCAATACGATGAACGCATAAGGTCGATCAGGCGGCTTGTTGTTGTCGGCACCTGAGGTCTGGTAGCCGAGCTGCGTGAAGCAAATCACGACTGCATCTTCGGTCTCCGCGGCCGAATCAATTTGTATACCACGAGAGTTCCGTTTTTCGCCTCGAAAGATTACGACCACCATGCACCGCCCGAAGTCGACTTCGAAATGCGGTCGGTATGCATCGTCAACGGACGTTCCCAAGTGGTTCGCCCAAGTTTGAGCCCATTCCTCTGGCGAAGTGAGTCGGCGGTACGATGCCGTACGAACTTCGCTGTCGGCTCCACTTAATGTGGCTAACGGCATCTGCTCTTTTTCCGCCGCGTTGCTCACGATTCCGAACAGCGACAAGAGAATAGCGAAAATGACAGTAATTCTCATTTGCTTCTCCCAAGGGATTTGACAGCGCAACCCTCTTCGGCCCGCACCTCGTAGACTATTGCTGGTTCACTGTGAAAGCCGAGTGAAGACCGTATTCGCAGCGGTCTCGCCACTGTGGATGCACTGCGGAATGCCGACGCCCCGATAGGCGTTGCCGGCGAGCGCGAGTCCGGGAAGCGTGGCGATGCGGGCGTCGATGGCGGCGACGCGTTGCAAGTGGCCGACTTCGTACTGCGGCATGGATGAGGGCCAGCGGGCGATGTCGGTCCAGATCGGCTTGCCGCTCATTTGCAGCAGCTCGGCCAGCTCGCGTTCGGCGATGGACCGCAATTCGTCGTCCGGCCGCGTGGCGAGTTCGGGAGCGAGTGCTCCGCCGATGAAGACGCGGACGAGAATTTCGCCACTCGGCGCGCGGCCTGCGAACTTCTCACTGGCGTAGCTGCCGGCAAGAATTTGGCGGCGCTCGACTTTGGGGACCACGAAGCCAAAGCCGTCGGGCGCGACGCCGAATTGGTCGCGGCGATAGGCCAGGCAAACGATGGCACAGCCGGCGTATTGAATCGCGGCCAGTTCCTGCGACAACGCTGCGTCGATGTTCGAAAGCAGCTTCGCGGCGGACGGGGCGGGGACGGCGACGATCACCGCGTCGGCCGTTTCCAGCGCGCCGCCATTCAGCATGATCTGCCACTGGTTGCCGGAGCGTCGCACCTCGGTGACAGAGGTCGAAAGGCGGATGGCATCGGTGGGAAGGCGGTCGGCCAGCGCCCGCACCAATTGGCTCAGGCCCTCGCGCGGCGAAACGAACATGCCGTAGCGGGCGCCGCTGTCCGACTTCGTGGCCGCGTTCCGCTGGATATGGCCATGAAATTGTTCCTGGGCGATATACTCGGGAAATGTGGCGGCCAGGCTGAGGTGGTCGGCGTCCGCCGTGTGGATGCCGCCCAAGAGCGGTTGCACGAGCCGCTCGTACGCCTCGTCGCCGAGCCGACGCCGAGCGAACGAGCCGACGCTCTCATCGCCTTCCTGGTCCCCCGGCCGCCGCGGCATCCAGGGCTCCGCGAGGACACGCAGCTTGCCCGGCCAGGAGAGGATGGGCGTCGTGAGAATTGGCCAGCGCCTGTTGGGCGTCATCAGCACGAACCCGGCCGGCACGCACGCGAGCTTGCCGTCGTGCACCACGAGGGCCCGGCGACGCGATTCGTCGGTCGGCACAAGCTGGTCGCCGATGCCCAGCCGTTCGCAGAGGTCCGTGGCCCAGGGATACTTTGTGATGAAACTGTCGGCCGAGCGTTCGACGAGATAGCCGTCGCGACGAGCGGTTTCGAGCACGCCGCCCAGTCGGCCGGTGGCTTCATAGATCATCAGGCGAGCGTGGGGCAGTAATTCTGTGAGGCGATGGGCCGCTGAGAGGCCGCTGATGCCGCCGCCGATCACAGCGATGTTCATGGTGCGGAGCCTGGGACGAAAGGGAGATCTCGGAGGTAGCTAAACCGGCAAGCGGCGCGCGAGGCGGGCAGGCGGAACGCGGCCAGACGTCGAGGCTACCAGAGATGAATGTCCGGGTTCCAGGGCCAGTAGGCCTTGCGCTTGCCGCCGAAGCGAACTTCGAGGCCGAGTTGGAGCACCAGATTGTGCTGCGTGGCGACGCCGTGGCCGCCCCAGGAAAGCTGGTCGGTGAACTCGATGCGGCCGGCCAGCCAGCGGCGGATGTCGTATTTGACGCCGACGCCGTAGGGCGACGTGAACAGCCATTCGTCGCGGCGGAGGCCGTCGGCGGTGGTGAAATCGAAGTGGGTGTCGCCCACGCCGAACCGCCAGAACGGCCGAATCCGCGAGTCGCCCCACGGGTAATACATGAAACTGTAGTTCCACGTCGCCAGGCGGTGGCCGAGCGGTGAATTGGGAGGCGCCTGCGTGTTGTGGAGTTCCGGCGTCGCGTAGCCATATTGGAATTCGCTGCCCCAGTAGTAATCCCAATCCCAGCCGAAAACGAGCGTGCCCATCATATCCACGTCGCGGGGCACGGTTTCGATCGGCCGGTTGGTGAGCCACATCGGCCCGAGCGACGCGCCAACATAGAGCGGCCGGTTGAGCCAGCTGCTGCCGACCATCGGCTGGCCCCAGCCGACGCTGCGGCCGTGCGTGTACGAATGGCGAAATCCAAACCAGGTCATGCAGGGGCAGTAGGTCTTCGGCGGCGGCGGAGGCTCGTCCGGATTGTAAGCTGAGCCCGGCTGATACGCGCCGCCCTCGCGCTGCATGATGTAGGGGAGGCCCTGCTCGGCGGTGTATCCGTACGGCGCGCCGTATTGCTGTGAGACTTGCGGTCCGGCGTCCGCGTCACCATCGGTGATCATCGCGTCGCCGGGGCCACCTTCGTCGCCGTCGGTGGCGAGGATCGATTCGTCGTCGACGAATTGCTCCTCGCGCTCGGGATCCATGCCGCGCGGCGGGCCGTCGTACATGAAATACTGGGCCTCCGCGAAGTGCGCAGCAGCCAACAGCGCGCACCACGCGACGAGCGCGCGGCCGCACCAGACGCGGACCATTCGCAACAACAAACGCACCACTCGCGTCTCCAGCGAGATCGAGCGCAGTTCCAGTGAGAGAAGACAACGGGCGACGGCGCACGGCCGGAGCCCTGGAGAAAAGCGGCGAGAGTATGGCGACGGTCCGCCGCGGCGTCAATGCAAGCTGGGCAACAGGAAAGGGCTGCCCGGTGGCATGCTTTCACGGCGACAGCGGCGTAAGCATGCGCTCGGGATACGTTCGTAAACATGCTTACGCCGCGGACGGCGAAAGCATGCCACACGTCGAGTGCCAAAGGAAAGAGGCTGCTGGCGCCAACTGCGCCAGCAGCCTCTCGATTATTCTGTTTTTGGATGCCTTCGCGGTCTGCTTATTGAGCCGCAACTTGCTCGCCGCTAGCAGGGACGGCGCCGTCGGAGGTCACGTCGCCCGTGGCAGGTGCGACCTGATTTTCAGCCGGCTGCGCGGCGGCCGGGGCCAGCACCGTGGCGTAGGCCGTCACCGTGGCATCGTAGGTCTCGCCCAGGTCGGTCGTGATGTGAATGGGCTCCTTGATCTGTCCCGGCTGCTCCGAGCCGGCGAACACGACCTCGATCACGTGGCGCGGGCTGGACTCTTCGTCCGTCTTGAATTCAAACTGGCCCGACGGGCTCTGGACCGACGTGATTTTGAACGGCTTCTTGCCGCGGACCAGCACCTTCATCGGGATCGTGGCACCGCTGGCGACGTCGCCGAAGCGGAGCGCCTCGGGAGCCACCGAGATTTGCGGCATCACGCGGCCTTCGACATGGAGCGGGATCCGCGGGTTGTTGCCGTCGTTGGTGACCAGCACCAATTGTTCATTGAAGTAACCCGCGGGAGCGCCGTCCTTCAGGCGGACCAACAGGTCGTAAGTCACGCGGCCCGACTGGCGGCCGGTTTCGGTAAGCTCGACTTCCAGATCGTCGCTGGCCCCGCGGACGTCGGTGATTTTCCAGTCGCTGCGGCCGGCATAGCGGACCTGAACTTGCTGCTCGGACTTGTTGCCCTGGTCGACGCTGTCGAACTTGATCGCGCCCGGCTCGAAGACCACGTCACTGCGAATGTCGCCGTGCACGCGGAGCTGCGTCTCGCCGGAGCGGGTGATGCCGTTGTCGTTCCACTGCACGTCGACCGTGAGCGTCGCGCTGTGGACGCCGTCGAAGGTGCGGGTGTTGAACTTGGCGACCACGTAACCGGTTTCGCCGGTCTTGATCAGCTTGTGTTCGAGCGTGGGCGACGTGCAGCCGCAGCTCGACCGCACGCTCACCAGCTCGATGTCCTGCTTGTAAATATTCTTGACGGGGAATTTGTAGACCGTATCGGCGCCGCGGGCCACGGTCCCGAAATTGTGCTCTTTGTCGGCGAACATCTTCGAGACCCAGTTCTGGGCCGAAGCCTGTTCGGAGGCCACCAGGCAACAAGCGACTGCCAAAACGCCCAACGCTAGCGAACGCACGTAGCCGGAAAACATGGAACCGACTCCCAACTGGGCCCCCACCCTGAGGCAACGCTTTGAGGGTAAATCACTTACGGGTGGCGATTAGACCTAATATCGGCCACCCGCCTTTGGGGAATTATAGGCCCGGATTTGTACGCGGCGTGCGAAGAGTTTAATCTTTTCGCCGCCTCCTCGTCGCCGCCAGTTCCGCTTCATTGACTGCAGAGCAAATTGGTCGCCAGACGGCGGTGTGGCTCCTAAAATAGTTGCTGGCATGCGGCCGCTAGCGGTTTTGCCGCCACACTGAGCGACCGCCTCCCAGACATTCGGTCCGTTGGGTTTGCGTAATCGTTAAACTCCGTGTGGATGTCAAAAATATGAATTATGGCTTTTCGCTCCTGCCGCGCTTACTCGTCGGGATTTTGGGCCTCGCCATCGTTTGCCAAACAAACGGACGGGCCGCCGCTCAGGAGGCGGCAAAGCGATCGCCCGCAGCCGCCAACGCGGCGAATCATCCCTTCCCGCGACGCGTGCCCGTGCCCTGGGTCGACACCGAGGCCGGTTGGCTCAATACCACGCGGCCGATCAAGTTCGAGGAGCTCCGCGGCAAGTTTGTACTGATCGATTTTTGGACATTCTGTTGTATCAATTGCATCCATGTCCTCCCGGAGCTCAAGAAGCTGGAGCAGGCCTACCCGAACGAGTTGGTGGTGGTCGGCGTGCATTCGCCAAAGTTCGCCGGCGAGCGTGACGCCGAAAACGTCCATGAGGCGATCCAGCGGTACGAGATCGAGCATCCGGTGCTGAGCGATCCCACGATGACCGAATGGCAGAAGTTCGGCATCCAGAGCTGGCCGACGCTGGTGCTGGTGGACCCGGAGGGCAAGGCGGTGTGGGTCGGCTCGGGTGAAAAGAAGGCGGAGGAAATCCGCGAAGTGATCGACCGCGGTCTGCCGTATTACCGCGCGAAGGGGCTGCTCAACACCGAGAAGCTGCCGTTTATCAAGGTGGCCGAGCCGCCGAACACCCCGCTGCGATTTCCGGGCAAGGTCATCGCCGATGATGCGACCAAGCGGCTCTTCATCGCCGACAGCAACCACAATCGGATCGTAGTCACCGACCTCGACGGCCAGGTGGAGCACGTGATCGGCAATGGCCAGATCGGCCGTTTCGATGGCCCCTTCGGCTCGGCGAGCTTTCATCATCCGCAGGGGATAGTGCTCGCGGGCAACGTGCTGGTGGTTGCCGACACCGAGAATCATTTGCTGCGGGAAGTGAATCTCGCCACGAAAGAAGTCACGACGATCGCCGGAACAGGCGAACAGGGCGGCGGCTTTCCGGGCCCCGCGGCTGATGGTCGTTTCGTCGGGCAGCCCTTGTCGACGGCACTCAATAGCCCGTGGGACCTGTGGATCCACGACGGTGAATTGTATATCGCCATGGCCGGTCCGCACCAGATTTGGAAGATGGCGCGCAACGGATCGGAAATCGGGCCGTACGCGGGAAACGGGCGCGAAGACATCGCCAACGGCAAGCTGCTTCCCGCGATGCCCTACATGTCGGGCTTCGCGTCGTTCGCTCAGCCGAGCGGCCTGGCATCCGACGGCAAGCTGCTGTTCGTAGCCGACAGCGAAGGGAGCGCTATTCGCAGCGTGCCCTTCAAAGCCAACGGCCGCGTGCGGACCCTCGTCGGCGTCGTGGGCTCGCTGTTCGATTTCGGCGACGTCGACGGCACGGGAAACAAAGTCCGATTGCAGCATCCTCTGGGTGTCGTATTCCACGACGGCAAGCTGTACATCGCCGACACGTACAACAACAAAATCAAGGTGCTCGACCCGGCGAAGAAGACGTGCGAAACGCTCGCCGGCACTGGCGCGGTGGGGGACGCGGATGCGGAAAACGGGAAGGACGCGATGTTCAACGAGCCCGCGGGAATCACCGTGGCAGGTGACAAACTCTACGTGGCCGACACGAACAACCAGGCGATCCGAGTGGTCGAGATCGCCCCGCCCCATCTGGTAACGACGCTCAAGATCGAGGGATTGAAGGAGAAATGAAGAATTCCTAATGACGAATGACGAATGACGATTTCGGGCGGACTGAATTCTTCGACATTAGTCATTCGTCATTAGCATTTCGCCCTTCTCTCCCCTCCCCTCCCGCTTGCGGCCTGCGTCCCCTAAAATGCCCCCATGGCAGAGTTTGACACCGTGGCAATCGTCGGCGTGGGGCTGATTGGCGGCTCCATCGGCTTGGCGGTGCGCGAGCGGAAGTTGGCCCGGCAAGTGATCGGCATCGGCCGCGACGAAGAGCGGCTCGAACGGGCCAAACAGCTCGGAGCCATCGACGCCGGCACCACGGTGATGGCCCACGGCGTGGAAGAGGCCCAGCTGGTCGTCATCTGCACGCCGGTCGACTCGGTCGCGGACATGGTCAGCCAGGCGGCGGGCCACTGTGCCAACCGCACGCTGATCACCGACGCTGGCAGCACCAAGGCCAAGATCGCCGAGCGGGTTGAGCATCTCTTGATCGATCGCCGCGACGGGCCCCGATTCGTGGGCAGCCATCCGCTCGCCGGCGATCATCGCACCGGCGTCGACTACGCCCGGTCCGATTTGTTCGACGGCCGCAAGGCGATCGTCACGCCGACCGAAAAGACCCACCGGGCCGCGGTCGTCGAGATCGGTGGCTTCTGGCAGAGCCTAGGGGCCGAGGTGGTCGTGATGGATCCGGCCGAGCATGACGAAGCGCTCGCCGCCACGAGTCATTTGCCCCATTTGATTGCTTCGGCCCTCGCGCTTTCGACGCCCAAGGATTTGCTCCCCTTGGCGGCGACCGGTTGGCGGGATACAACCCGGATTGCCGGCGGCGACCCGCACTTGTGGCGCGCGATCTTCAACGCCAACCGCGAGGAAGTCCTCGCCGCGCTCAAGCGCTTTGAATGTTGGACCGCCGAATTCCGCGAGATTCTCACTTTGGGTCAGGACGACCGGCTGGAGCGGCTCCTGCAACGGGCGAACTGGATGAAAAAGAACCGTGACGCTCTGGGAGATTGATATCCATCCGGCGACGCGCGAAGTGGACCGCACGGCCCTGCGCGTCGCGGCCGCAGCCCGCGAGTTGGGCCTGGCCGACGATTTGCACGTGGCCTCGGCTCGCACTTTCCTGGTGCAAGCCGCGAATCTCGACCGGGCGAAGGTCGAACGGCTTGCAAGTGAGTTGGTCTCCGATTCCGTCGTGGAGCGGACGGTCCTGGGTGAAGTTGGCGATCCGGCTTTGCTCTATTGCGGACTGCAGATTGCGGATTGTGGATTAGGGCAATCCTCTTCCAATCCGCAATCCGAAATCCGAAATCCGAAATCCTCCCACTGCGTCACGGTCCTCTTGAAGCCCGGCGTGATGGACCCCGTCGCTCAAAGCACGCTCACCGCAGCGGCGGATCTTGGCGTGCCGCTTGAAGCGGTTTCCACGGCCCGCAAGTATTGGTTCGCTGGCATCGACGAAGCGGCCGCCCGGCGGATCGGCGAGCGGCTCCTGGCGAACGACGCGATCGAGCAGGTCGTCGTCGGCCCGCTCCCGCTCAAAAAGCTCGACCTCGGGCAGTCGTACCAGCTCAAGCTCCGCACCGTCGCCATCCGCACGATGGATGACGATGCCCTGGTGCGGCTCAGCCGCGAGGGCCAGCTGTATCTGCAACCGGCCGAGATGCAGACGATACGCGCCTACTTCCGCGAGCTCGACCGCGATCCGACCGACGTCGAACTGGAGACGATCGCTCAGACCTGGAGCGAGCACTGCAGCCACAAGACGCTCGCCGGCCGCATCGCTTACCGTGACGAGAAGGGCGAGCGGCAGTTCGACAACATGCTCAAGGAAACGATCTTCGCGGCCACGCAGCAGCTGCGGAAAGATTGGGTCACAAACGCGGGTGAAGACGGCGATTGGTGCGTGAGTGTGTTCGAGGACAACGCCGGCGTGGTGCGATTCACTGACGACTTCAACATCGCCTTCAAAGTCGAAACGCACAATCATCCCTCGGCTCTGGAACCGTACGGCGGCGCGAACACGGGTGTCGGCGGCGTCATTCGAGACATCATGGGCACCGGGCTGGGTGCGAAGCCGGTGTGCAATACGGATGTATTTTGCTTTGCGCCGGTTGACCGCACCGAGCGAGCCGGGGCGTCCTCGCCCCCGTTCTCAACCGTCGGGGCCGAGGACGGCCCGGCTCGCTCGCAAGGATCGTCATCGCTTCCCCCTGGCGTCCTGCATCCCAAGCGCGTGATGCGCGGCGTCGTCGAGGGCGTCCGCGATTACGGCAACCGGATGGGCATCCCGACCGTCAATGGCGCCGTCTACTTCGACGAACGCTATCTCGGCAATCCGCTCGTCTACTGCGGCAACGTCGGCCTGATCCCTTGCGACAAGTCGCGCAAGGAGACGCAGCCAGGCGATTTGATCGTCTCGATTGGCGGTCGCACGGGCCGCGACGGCATCCACGGCGCGACGTTCTCCAGCGCCGAACTCACCAGCCATAGCGAGTCGATCTCCGGCGGGGCGGTGCAGATCGGCAACGCGATCGAAGAGAAGAAGGTGCTCGATGTGCTGCTGGCGGCCCGCGATCGCGGCCTCTACACCGCCGTGACCGATTGCGGCGCGGGTGGGTTCAGCTCGGCGGTCGGCGAGATGGGCGAGAAGCTCGGGGCCGAAGTCGAACTCGACAAAGCGCCGCTGAAGTACGAAGGCCTCTCGTACACCGAGATCTGGATCTCCGAAGCGCAGGAACGGATGGTGGTATCCGTGCCCGAGGCGAAGTGGCCGGAGCTTAAGGCGCTCTGTGCGTCGGAGGGTGTCGAAGCAACGGCGATCGGCCGCTTCGTGCCGACGGGCCGATTGAAGCTGCTTTACCGCGGAGAGCAAGTCGCCGACCTCGACATGAAGTTTCTGCACAAGGGCCGGCCGCCGGTGGTGCGGAAGGCCATATTCGAGCCGAAGCCAGTGTCGGAATTGCGGATTGCGGATTGCGGATTGCGGATTGAATCAAGAGCCAATCCGCAATCCGAAATCCAAAATCCGCAATCGCCCCTCTCCGCGGATGAACACACCGACACGCTCCTTCGAATCCTTAGTTCCCCCAACGTCGCCAGCAAGGAATGGATCATTCGCCAGTACGACCACGAGGTGCAGGGCGGCAGCGTCGTGAAGCCGCTCGTGGGCGTGGAGCGGGATGGGCCGAGCGACGCGGCGGTGCTGCGGCCGGTGCTCTCGTCGCGGCGCGGCGTGGTGATCGCCTGCGGCATGAACCCGCGCTATGGTGACCTCGATCCGTATCACATGGCCACCAGCGCCATCGACGAGGCGGTGCGGAATTGCGTGGCCGTCGGGGCCGATCCGCGGCGGATCGCGATCCTCGACAACTTCTGCTGGGGTGACTGCGAGAAACCGGAGACGCTCGGCAGCCTGGTGCGGGCGGCGATCGCTTGCCACGATCTGTCGCTGGCTCTCGGCACGCCGTTCATCAGCGGCAAGGACAGCCTCAACAACGAATTCAGCTATAGGGACGAGACCGGCACGCGACGAACGATCGCCATTCCGGCGACGCTGCTGATCAGCGCGATGGGCCAGGTGGCCGACGTGGCCCGCTGCGTCACGATGGACCTCAAGTCGCCGGGCAACTGGCTCTACCTCGTGGGACAAACGAAAGACGAACTCGGCGGGTCGCACTTTGCGCTGGTGAACGGCCTCGAAGGCGGGCAGGTGCCCACAGTCGATCCAGCCCTTGCCAAGCGAACGTTCGAAGCGATGCACGCCGCGATCGACGCCGGCCTCGTGCAGAGCTGCCACGACCCGAGCGAAGGCGGACTGGCGGTGGCGCTGGCGGAGATGGCGTTTGCGGGCGGCTGCGGAGCGAGCGTCGACTTTCCAGGTGGTGTTGACGCTACGATCGCCCTGTTCAGTGAGTCGAACACACGGTTCGTCTGCGAAGTTGAATCCGCGAACGCAGCCGTGTATGAGAAGCAGTTTGCCGGCGTACCACTCACAAAGCTCGGTAGCGTCACGGAAGCGGGCCGCCTCACGGTCACCGTCGGCGGCACCAAAGTAATCGATAGCGACCTGGCCACTTTGAAGGAAGCCTGGCAAGCACCGCTGCGCTGGTAGGAGGGAAATGTCTAATGACGAATGACTAATGACGAACAGGAAATTCAAGCATTCGTCATTCGTCATTCAGCAATTCGTCATTCACCATGAAACCTCGCGTCCTCATCCTCCGTGCCCCGGGCACCAATTGCGACGAAGAGTCGGCGCATGCGTTTGCGCTCGCGGGCGGCGTGCCGGAGCGGTGGCATGTGAACCGGCTGCTGGAGTCGCCGGCCAAGCTCGCCGAGTTTCAAATCCTCTGCCTGCCGGGCGGCTTCAGTTACGGCGACGACATCGCCGCCGGCCGGATCCTCGGCAACCAGATCGAGCACCACCTCGCGGGCGTGCTTCGCGAATTCCGCGACGCCGGCAAACTCGTGATCGGCATCTGCAACGGGTTTCAGATTTTGCTCAAGACCGAGTTGCTCGTGGCGAAAGATGCTGCCGGGCCGCAGGCGACGCTCGCGGCGAACGCTTCGGGCAAGTTTGAGGACCGCTGGGTGAATCTGGCGGTGAGCCAGCCGAACGGCAGCAACAAGTGCGTGTTCTTGAGCGGCATTGAAGCGCTGGAGCTGCCGGTGGCGCACGGCGAGGGACGGTTTGTGCCGCGGGATGAGAACGTGCTCGAGTCGTTGCGCGCGAATGGGCAATTGGTCTTGAAGTATGCGCCGCTTGGGCGAGCCGGGGCGTCCTCGCCCCCGAGTGCAATGAACGGGGCCGAGGACGGCCCGGCTCGCGCCTCCGGCCAAACATCCGTGCCCTACCCGCAGAATCCCAACGGCGCGATCGACGACGTAGCGGGGCTCTGCGACGCGACCGGCCGCGTGTTCGGCCTGATGCCGCATCCCGAGCGGTTCGTCGATCCGACGCAGCATCCGAACTGGACCCGCGGGCCGAAGCGCGACGTCGGCGCAGGTCTTCGCATCTTTCAGAACGCCGTGCGGTACTTCGCGTAAATGTCGCTGTTTGCTAACGCGACCACGCTTTGCCGAACGATCGAGGTAGCGAGCGCAACTGCCAGCACGAACCACAGCGACTCCGGCTCGGGGACGGTCGAAATTGCCGCGGCTCCGGCAAGCGAGCTGCGGCCGAAGTTGCGGCGCCAGACTTCGTAGTCGGCCAAGTCGACGACGCCGCTGCTTGCTCCGGTGCGGCTGCCGTCGGCTCGCAGGTCGGCGGTCGAGCCGAGCGTGTCGTGCCAGACAGTGTAGTCGGCGGCGTCGACGACGCCATTCTGGTCGTAGTCGCCGGGGACGATTGGCGGCCCTCCAGCGAGCAGGATGTAGCGGCCGGACAGGGGAGCGAGCGTGATGGTGAGGTAATCGCCCGCGACATTGACGGGCTGAGTGTCAAGCAGGTCCCACACCTCGACTCCCAGTGAGTTGAACAACGAGGTGCTCAGCTCGACGACAGCCGGCGATTCTGACACGTTCATGGCGAACACGATCTGCTCGTCGCCAAAGGTCTTCAGGTCGACGTATAGCGAATCGTCGGAGTACAGGTGCTGCCTTGAGCCGTGCGAGAGCGCTGGATAGTCACTTCGCAGCTGCATCAACTCTTCGTGGAACGCCAGGAGCGACTGCTGGTCGGGCGTGAGGAGCGCTTCGTCGATCGTGACGCCGGGAATCTTCGCGCTCGTACGGGCGACGTGGTCGTCGCACAGGCCGCGGTTGGCGCAGTTTGTAGTCACTTGGGCCGCGTAGTTGGGCACCTCGTCGCCAAGTTCCTCACCGTAGTAGCGCGTGATGGGGCCGGTGTAGGCACCTTGGACCATGAACGCCAGTCGATGGCGGGCCCAGTATTCGGGGTCCGTCGGATTGGCGAGCCCGGCGCGCTGCAAGAGATCGCCGAACCGCACGAGGTCGTGGTTGCCGATCATCAGGTTCGGCAGCGCGTGGTCGGGATAGGTCTGGTCGTGGGCCCCGTAGGACCAGCCAGCGGCGAGCTCGTACGCGGGCCGGCCGGACAACCCGTTCTCCTCGCCCGCGATGACGCCGACGGTGGCGTAGCGGACTGGGAAATCAAATGCCGAGGCGAGGATCGGGTTCGCATCGGTGCCATACGCCGTTTGCTGAATGTAGTCGGCGCCGTTCCAAATCTCGGCCGCCATGTAGCCGAGCGTGCCCCATTGCTCGCCCGCCGCGGCTCGTGCAGCGCTCGCCTCTTCGACGGCGGTGCGAATCTGGCGCCAGGCGTCGGGCGGCACCTGGTACGCCTGGTCGAGCCGCCAACCGTCGATCCCCAGCTGGTTGATCCAGTAAGTGGCGACTTCTTTGTAGAACTCGACCGACTGAGGCGCGTTGTAATTCACCACGCCCGGCGAGCTGCTGGCGGGCAGCTTGCCGGTGGGCGACGGCACGAGATTTCCCTTGTGGTGGCCGAAGACGCCGTCGAAGAACACGTACATCCCACGGGCGTGGGCCGCGTCGACCAGTTCTTGTGCGTCGGCGAGCGAACCGAATTTGGGATCGATCTGGAAATAGTTGCGGGCATAATAGCCGGTCGCATCGAGCTTGAGATTGGTGCCGCCCCCTTCGTACGTCTGCCCCGCCGCGGAGTCGAACACCGGCGTGAGCCAGACCGCGTTGAGGCCGAGGCTCTGCATGTAGTCGAGGGAATTGATGATGCCGCGGAGGTCGCCCTTGTGATGGCTCGTGCCGTAGCCGGCATTGTAGTTCCGCGTGGGGTCGCCGTCGACAAACGACTCGACCATCACCTGGTAGATCCGCAGATCGCAGAAGCTCGCCGTCGCGCCGGAGCAGCCTTCGTTCAGCTGGACATTACCGGCAGGCGAATTGACCTCGACCGCGCTGGCTGCAGGAGCAATCGCCGCCCCGAGGCACGCTCCGAGCCACGCCGCCCCCTGCCAATACCATCGCCGCGTTCGAAGGACCACGCGCATGCCACGCCCTGCCCCGTGCCAAGAGAAGTCGGCCCGCCACGTCCCACGAACCGCCCGCTGTGCATCTTAACACGGCGGCGTAAGCAGGGCGAATCGCCGCAAATCGGCCGGCAACAGGCATTACACGCCGTCGTGACTGCCGCGTCGCTCGACGGCCAACGCGAGGCGATGCATCGTGACGGCGGCCAAGTGAAACAGGGCGGGAACCGTCACCACCATGAAAATTGGACTTGGGACGCCGAGTCCATACGAGCGGCACCAGAACCAATACGCGACCACGGCCGCCAGCGCCAAGGCGCTACCCGGCACCTCGAAGCGCGTGCTCCACGCCAGCCAGTAGCCCAGGAAAATGAGCAGCACCAAGGCGATCTGTACCGCCTGTCCCGACACGAGGTAATACGACAGCGCGCTGTCGCTTACAAATCCGATTCCAAACACGAACGCCGCCGCGATCGAACCCCAGATGGCAACGGTGCGAGCAACGGACTCGCACTCCTGAACAGCGACGGCCTTCATGGGACACCTCCTCCGCCTGGGACTCCTGCGGATTGATTGACGTCGATCAGGCCCTGCGGCAAATGGTTGAGGGCGCTTTGGCCACTCAGGCTGCCCTGACAGCGGCTCGCGTCGAACGCGAATCAGTGAAAGCGGCGAAGGAGCACCGCTTGTTTTGCGCGACCGCGGGTCGCTGTACGAGAAGGGCAACCTGTCAACAGTGCCCACTTGTCTTGCCTACGCATTATAGCAAAACACGCGGCAAATTTCCATTGTGCGGGATAGCGCGCAGTGGTCGGGCAGTGACGTGGCGAAGACAAGGCAGCGCCCAATTTCGTTCACCGTTACTGCGCAATTTCCGTCTCGCCTGATCGACGAGTGCGACATTGTGCCAACACTCGCCGGGCTAGCTTGACTCCGTCGGACCGAGTGCCGATGCAAAATCAGACTGGCGAAGCCTCGCCAGTGCCAGACTGTCGCGGCCGCGCGTCTCGCGGGGCGGCGCGCCGTTTGCCAAAATGACTTCTTCGGGCGAGTCGAATCGATCCACCTTCGCAGGAGGAGTTCCATGTCGACGTCCGTTGCCGAACCGTGCGCACTTTCTCCCTCCCCCAACACGCGGCGACCGCTCCACTCGCTGCCCCAGCCGCCGGAGCGCGTGGCGCCTGCTCCGCTGGTAAAGCTTTGCTACACGCTGGTCCATGCGGCCGAAGCGGTCGGCATCCGCGACCTGGCGGACGGCGAGTTCGAGAGCGGCGACCAGTCGCTCGAGGAAGGCATCGAACGGCAGCTGAATTACCTGTTGGACGAAGTCGGCTGCACGCGGCCGGGCTTCCGGTTACTCGAGATCGGCTGCGGCTACGGCCATTTGTTGCGGCTGGCGACGGCCCGCGGGGCCGAGGCGGTCGGCATCAACCTCTCACCGGAGCAAGTCGATTACGCGAACCGCAACGGCTGCCGCGTCTACGGCACCAACTACCGCAATTTGCTCGACGCAAGCGAGTGGCACGGACAATTCGATGGCGTCATCGCCAACGGTTCGCTCGAGCACTGGGTGCAGCCCGAAGATGTGCTCGCCGGGCGAATGGACGCGATCTACCGCGAATCGTTCGCCATCGCCCATCGCATGCTCGATCCGAATTCCGCGGATGCCCGCTATGTGACCACCGCGATCCACGTCGAGCGCGAAGTGCGTCCCGAATGGCTGCTGACGCCCTGGCGTCGCCACCCGCGCGGCTCCGATCGCCGGCATTTCAGCCTGCTGCATCACTGGATGGGTGGCTATTATCCGATTGCGGGCCAGCTCGAACGGTGTGCCTGGCCACATTTTACTCTCGTGCGCGAAGCGGACGGCACCGAGGGCTACCGCATCGCCAACGACTATCGCATGGCGAGAATGCTCCGCGGCCTCTATACGAACCCGAAGCTTGTCTGGCGAATTGCCCGGCCGCTGGCGCGCTATCCGCAGGTCACTTCGACGATGATCGAGTGTTATTTTATCGAGCGCACTTGGGACTGGCAGTTTCAGGGCGACAACCCACCGATGAAGCTGCTGCGGCACACGTGGCGGCGGAACGACATCAGCCGGGGTTGCGAGACGTCCCTTAAATAGGTCGTTACACAAGTTGGCACGGCATCTCGCTTGGCAATCTAGGCGGCCGTCGCTTCCTCGTCCTCAACGACAGGCGTCGATTCGGCGATCTTCCACGCCAGCCGGCCCAGGATTCGCGCCGAGAGGAGCGCCGCGCCGATGTAGACAGGTACCAGCGCCAACAGCAGGTAACCGCTGAACAATCCGGCCGCGATCGTGAGCCCGACGCAGCACGTCCAGATCACCGCCATTTCGACGTAGAACATCAGCCACGAGCCGGGCACGCGCAAGAGACTCGCAATCACGCGCGGCGATGCGATCGCGAATGCGGAACCGACTTCCAGCTGCGAGAGGATGATGACCGGCAGGCTCATGATCGTGCTGGCGAGAAAGAACGTCACGCGCGCCGCCTGGTCCGCGATGAATCGCCCGACCAACCAGCCCGGCAGCGGGCTGGCCGCACAGGCGAAGGCGAAATAGAAGAACTCCCCGACCCAATCGATGGGGTTGGTCGTGGGCCATTGTTCGATATGGTCGTTTCCCTCCGAGCTGTCGACGATCACCGCCATCAAAATGGCGGCCAGCGCTGCAGTCCAGACCGCCAGCGTAAACACGGTGAAGATGCCAAAGGGCAGCGCCACGAGCAAGCCGTACTGGGTCTGCGACGCCAAAAAGAATGGGCTGACCAGCACATACCAGCTCAATGCGAGCGACACCCACCGTGCGACGACGCCGCCCGTGAACAGGAAAGGCACCACGCCGGTAACCAGCGGCCAGCGCGGCATCGCCGCCCTGCCCTTGTTATCGTGACGCAACCCGCGATGTTTGCCTTGCGACTCGCGCTCCTCGGCCTTCTTTCGGGCAGCTTCGGCTTCCTCTTCGTAGAGCATCGGCCGGCGCGGCGGCACGATGATATGCGGCCGCTCGCCGGGATCAAGCGTTGGGTCGATCTCCAGCTCGTATTCGTCGTTCTCTGCGGCAGGCTTCCTCACCGGCTCCTCGGTCCGCTCGACGACCGTGAGCGAGCCGCAGTCGGGGCACTTGAGCTTGCGGCCAATCTGCTCCGGTGTGGCGTGCATCAATGTCTGGCACGTATGGCAAAGCACCGCGATATACTTCGGCTGGGCCGCGATCATCTCGGCCACGGTCGGGGCTTCGTCGACGCCCCACAGCTCGTATTGATCTCCCTGCATCGCGGCCGGGCTCTGCTGCACCTTTTCTTCCGGCGGGGGCGGCGGCACGACGGTAAGCGCACCACAGTCGGGGCACTTGAGTGATTTGCCGACCTGGACCGGCAGGCCGTACATCAGGGTTTGGCAGACCCGGCAGTGGACGGCGATCGGTTTGGGTGCGGGCCTGGGCTGTGGCTTGGGCGTTCGTGTGGGAGGCGTCTCCGACGCCGATGTGGCCTGCGACTTCAGTCCGGAATCGGCCGCGGAGAGGCCTCCCCCAGTCGTGTTTGAATCCGTCTTGGCGAGGTTGGCCACCGGCTTGGTTGCGACCGGCACACGAAACACGTCGCCACACTTCGCACAGCGTCCCTTGCGGCCCGCCATTTCCGCGGCGAGGCGAAATTTCGCGCCGCATTTGGGGCAGGTCATCGCCAGTGTTTGCGCAGGAGGGGTCGCCATAATGGCCCGCGATCACATCCAATCAGCCGCCACTTCCGCACAACCAGTCTATCACGGCCGCGCCACGAACTACCAACCGGCTCGCGGCAGCCTTACAATTCAAGCCACCTTCGCGTTCCGGCTCTCAACCCTCAATTCTCAACCCTCCACCCTCGCATGTGGCAAGGCATCCTCGGACACGACGAGATCGTCGACCGCTTTCGTCGGGCCCTCCATCGCAATCGGCTGGCGAGCACCTATCTGTTCGTCGGTCCGGCGGGGATCGGCAAAAAGCGATTCGCACTGGCCCTCTCCAAGGCCCTTTTGTGCCCTGCGGCGCGGCAGGATCCACTCGATCCCTGCGGAAGCTGCGAGTCCTGCCGAATGTTTGACGCTGCCTCGCACCCGGACCTGGACGTCGTCGGGCTGCCCAAGGATAAATCGACGCTGCCGTTGGAATTATTCATCGGCGACAAGGAGCATCGCAATCAGGACGGGCTCTGCCACCGCATCGCCTTGCGGCCGTTTCTCGGCGGGCGGAAGGTGGCGATCATCGACGACGCCGACTACTTCAGCCAGGAGAGCGCCAACTGTCTGCTGAAGACGCTCGAAGAGCCGCCGCCGCGGTCGCTGATGATCCTCATCGGCACCACGCCCAGCAAGCAGCTGCCCACGATCCGCTCCCGGTCGCAGGTGGTCCGCTTTCAACGGCTCGCGGCGGACACACTCGCCGAAGTGCTGCGCGATTCCAGCGAAGCCCCTGATGCCGAGACGATCAATCGCCTGGCAATCTATGGCGAAGGAAGCTTGGAGAGGATTCACGACGTTTCGGATCCCGCGTTGTGGCAGTTCCGAGCGCAGCTGCTGCACGACCTCTCGAGCGGACAAACAAATCCCGTGCGACTCGCCAAATCCGTGCAGACGTTCGTCGACGACGCCGGCAAGGAAACGTCCGAGCGCCGCGAGCGGCTGCGGACGATCATCGGCTTCGCGGAAGAGTTTTACCGCGCATGGATGCGATCCGACGCGGGCAGCGACGCGACTAGCGACGAACTGATCCAAGTGTCGCTCTCAAAAGCGCAGAATATTCTCACCCGTCGCTCACCGATCGAGTCGCTGGACGCCTCGCTGCGCGCCCTGGAGCACGTCGACCGCAATGCAAACCTGGGCCTAGTGGTCCAGCGCTGGTGCGAGGAAATCGTCGGTCCGCGCGTCTCGAAATAGGGCCTCGTGCGAGACCGCACGCGGTTGGTCTTTAGGGCACAGCGGCCGCTGGAAGGCTGCCGCTTTTCGACACGCGAATGTCCCTGTAGTCGCTCTGTAGGGTGTGTGCTACATTTACATACCCACCGCGAAAACCGCCGTTTTTGCGATCCTTAAGTTGATTAATCCTAAGGGTTTATGTAGTTAATACTCGAGTCCAAGATGCCCACTTCTTCTATCCGTTCAGTCAATGAATCGAGCGCTCGAAAATTAATCGGCGCAACGATCTTCGCGGCCCTGATTGTCCTCGTCACGAGCGCCGTCGCATCGGCCAGCGAGGCGACGATGGTGTTGCCGGATGTGGGCTCGGTTTCGTTCATGGGCTACACGGGGCGGCAGTTGCTGCAGGCCGGCCTCGTGGTGTGTGGGCTCGGCGCGCTGTTTGGCCTGGCGGTGTTCTTCAAGCTTCGCAACCTGCCCGTGCATCAATCGATGCGCGAGGTGTCCGAGCTGATTTATCAAACGTGCAAAACCTACCTCGTCACGCAAGGCAAGTTCATCCTGCTCTTGGAGCTCTTCATCGGCACGGTGATGGTGATTTACTTTGGCTGGCTGCGCGGCGCCGAGTTCTCGCCGGAGAAGGTGGCGATCATCGTGGCCTTCAGTCTGGTCGGCATCGCGGGCAGCTACTGCGTGGCCTGGTTCGGCATCCGCATCAACACTTACGCCAATTCGCGGGCCGCTTTCGCCAGTCTTGCCGGCAAGCCGTATCCGATCTATGCCATTCCGCTGCAGGCCGGGATCAGCATCGGCACGCTACTCATCAGCGTCGAGCTGGCAATCATGCTCTCGATCCTGCTGTTTGTGCCGGGCGAATTTGCCGGCCCCTGCTTCATCGGCTTTGCCATTGGCGAGTCGCTCGGCGCCGCGGCCCTCCGCATCGCGGGCGGCATCTTTACGAAGATTGCCGATATCGGCGCCGACTTGATGAAAATCGTCTTCAAGATCGAAGAGGACGATGCCCGCAACCCGGGCGTGATTGCCGACTGCACGGGCGACAACGCCGGCGATTCGGTCGGCCCCACGGCCGACGGATTCGAAACCTACGGCGTTACAGGTGTGGCCTTGATCGTGTTCATCCTGCTGGCGGTCGAGCCGGCGGTTCAGGTGCAGCTGCTAGTTTGGATCTTCGTGATGCGGGTGATGATGGTGATCACCAGCGTGGTGGCGTATGCCGTCAACCAGGCGATTGCCCATGCCAAATACTCGGAAGCCGACCACATGGACTACGAGGCTCCGCTGACCTCGCTGGTCTGGCTGACCTCGATCATCTCGGTGGGCGTAACCTACGCCGCGTCGTACCTTCTGATCCGCGAGATCGGCGACGGCACGGTGTGGTGGAAGCTCTCGACGATCATCACTTGCGGCACGCTCGCCGGGGCGATCATTCCGGAGTGCGTCAAGGCCTTCACGTCGACTAGCTCCGGCCATGTGAAGGAAGTGGTTGCGTCGTCGCGGGAAGGTGGGGCGTCGCTCAATATTCTCTCCGGTTTCATCGCCGGCAACTTCAGCGCTTACTGGATGGGCCTGGCGATCGTGGCGCTGATGGCCATCGGCTACGGTGTTAGCCAGCAAGGGCTGAGTGAGCTGATGCTGGCACCGAGCGTGTTCGCCTTTGGCTTGGTGGCGTTTGGCTTCCTGGGCATGGGGCCGGTGACGATTGCCGTGGATTCCTATGGCCCGGTCGCCGACAACGCCCAAAGCGTTTACGAACTCTCAACGATTCAATCGCTGCCGAACATTTCGGCCGAGATTCAGCGCGACTTCGGTTTCACGCCCAACTTCGAAAAAGCGAAGCACTATCTGGAAGACAACGACGGCGCCGGCAATACATTCAAAGCGACGGCCAAGCCCGTGCTCATCGGCACGGCGGTCGTCGGCGCCACGACGCTGATATTCTCGATCATTCTCGAGCTCACCGACGGCCTCAAGACCAATCACGAGAACCTGTCGCTGCTGCACGCTCCGTTTCTGCTCGGCCTGGTGTCGGGCGGGGCGATTATCTACTGGTTCACGGGCGCTTCGACCCAGGCCGTGCTGGCCGGCGCCTATCGGGCGGTTGAGTTCATCAAGAACAATATCGAGCTCGGCGGCACGGCAACCAAGGCCTCGCTCGAAGATAGCAAGCGCGTCGTGGAGATTTGCACGCAGTACGCCCAGAAGGGCATGTTCAATATCTTCCTGGCCGTGTTCTTCACCACGCTGGCCTTCGCCTGCATTGATTCGTATTTCTTTATCGGCTACCTGATTTCGATCGCCATCTTCGGTCTGTACCAGGCGATCTTCATGGCCAATGCGGGCGGCGCCTGGGACAACGCCAAGAAGATCGTTGAGGTCGAGCTCCGCGAAAAGGGGACGCCGCTGCACGCCGCCGCGGTCGTCGGCGACACCGTCGGCGATCCGTTCAAGGACACGTCGTCCGTGGCGCTTAACCCCATCATCAAGTTCACCACGCTCTTTGGCCTCTTGGCCGTCGAGCTGGCGATCCAGATTCCGGACCAGCGGGTCTGGGTCGGAGCGGGCCTGTTCCTGATTTCGATGATCTTCGTGTGGCGGTCGTTCTACCGGATGCGGATTACGGCCGCGAATTGAGGCGGCCGCCCCCGCCGGCGAACCTCGCCTTGCCCTTGCGGCTCCCTGCATTGGGCCTAAAATACTACAGACCTGTGTCTGGAGGCCGATCCACGCCTCCAGACGCTCACCGGGAGAGGTGGCAGAGTGGTCGAATGCGCCGGTTTGCTAAATCGGTGAAGGGGTCACACCCTTCCGCAGGTTCGAATCCTGTCCTCTCCGCTCATGTTGAGTGCCCGTCATCCCTCGGTTGACGGGCACTCGGCACTTCTGGACGATTCTTGACGATGCGGCCTCCGTCCGGCGGAACAGTTTCTCGCCGAATCCTCGGAAAACTCCGGAAAAAGTCTTTGCGGCATCCGCGCTTTTTCCATATATTAAACGATGTAAATTAAATCGCTCACTGCCCCTTAGAACAGGAAGAGAGCCGGCTGGAATGTTTTGTTTTCGATCGTTGAAAAAGGTTCGGCGGACAATCTTGGTGGGACTGGCCCTGCTGGCCACGATGGGACTTGAATCGACGGCCTGGGCGGTCGATTTGATCGGGTACCTGCCGTATTACCGAATGAACGGTTCGTACAACTCGAACATGCTACCGGCGCAGCTCCCGCTGCTGGATGAGATTCGCTATTTCGGGCTGACGATCAACTCCAGCGGGGCGATTTCCACGCTCGATGGCGCATCGCTCGCTTCGCACACCAGTCGGATCGCCGCGATCAAGCAGGCAATCGACGCCTTGCCGGCAGCGGATCGCCCGCGGCTCGACATCACGCTCGGCGGCGCCGGCGAAGCGGCGGCCTACGCAACCGTCGCCGCCAGTTCGACGCTTCGCACGACGCTCGCTCAGAATGTTGATTCGCTGCTCGATCAAACCGGTGCGACTTCAGTCGATTTCGATTGGGAACATCCCAGCAACGCCACACAGCGCAGCAATTACGGTTTGATGGTCCAACGGGTGAAACAGGAAGTCGGCTCCGAGCGGCGCGTCTATGCCACCATGACGCCGGAAATATTTATGCCGGCCAGCGCCTTTCAAGGCGCCAACGCGATCGACGGCGTATCGCTGATGACCTACGACTTGGGCTGGTGGGGCAACGATCCAGGTAATCCGCTGCAAGGCGAGCACTCCGTGCAGGCCTACGTGGAAGACTCCGTCGAAGCCTGGACCGAACCGCCGGGCTCGCCGAACGACCGCCCCTGGGTCTTCGGCAGCTGGGGCAACAATGTGGCGGCGGCGAATCTCGGCGTCGGCCTGCCGTTCTACGGCCGGGGCGTAACGAGTGGGAACGCCTACACGTATGCGGAGATGGTGGCGGGCGGCACCACGAGCGACGGCAACTATTACAACTACCAGGGCCAAAACGTGTGGATCCCGGGCCTCTCGGCCGTCGACGAGCGCGTGCAATATGCCCACGACAAAGGTCTCAAGAACATCATCATCTGGGAGATTGGCCAGGACCTCGACCCCAGCAACGCCAATTCGATGTTGCGACGGGCCTACGAAAAGAATCAGAGCTTGATGCCGGTGCAAGTTCCGGGCGATTACGACGGCAACGGCTCGGTCGGCGCCGAAGACTACGAAGTCTGGCGAGCGGCGTTTGGCGCTACGTCGGGTGACATGCGGGCCGATGGGAACGAGGATGGCGTGATCGACTCAGGCGATTATACTTTCTGGCGCGATCGGATGGTCGAGGTCGGCGGAGCGGCGGCCAGCGTGCCGGAGCCGGCGTCGGCCGTTGGGATGATACTCGTGGGCGTTGTCGCAATTCTCAGCCACCGCAACCGCGGCAAATAGGAGTCGGGCGTGAATCTTGCCCCTTTCGATTGGGTCGTCATCGCGGGCTATTTTCTCTTCAACCTGGCAATCGGCCTCTATTATTCGCGTCGCGCGCGGGGCAGCACGAGCGATTTCTTTCTCTCGGGCCGAAATGCGCCTTGGTGGCTGGCCGGCACATCGATGGTCGCCACCACCTTTGCTGCCGATACACCGCTATTGGTCACGGGGCTTGTGGCCAAGAATGGTATCGCCGGCAACTGGCTGTGGTGGAATATGGTCATGAGTGGAATGATGACCGTGTTCTTTTTCGCCCGACTGTGGCGTCGCTCGGGAGTAATGACAGACGTTGAGTTTGCGGAATTGCGTTATTCCGGCAAGCCGGCAGCCTTCCTGCGAGGGTTTCGCGCGCTCTATCTAGGCGTGCCGATTAATTGCATCATTCTGGGCTGGGTCAACCTGGCGATGATCAAGATTCTGCGCGCCACCCTCGGCGTGGAACTCGACACGGCGGTCTGGATGCTAGTCGGCATCTTTGCGATCACGGCGTTTTATACGACGCTAGCCGGGTTATGGGGCGTGTTGGTAACCGACTTGTTCCAGTTTGTATTGATGATGGCGATGATCATCCTGTTGGCCGTGTTGTCGGTGAATTCCGTGGGAGGCATCGATGAGTTGAAGGCCAAAGTTGCGGCACTTGATGCGGGCGGCGCGGCCACCGGTTCGCGACTCGATTTCTTCCCCCCGCTCGACTCGGTGTGGATGCCGGCCATTGCGCTCGGCGTCTATTTGGCCGTGAACTGGTGGGCGACCTGGTATCCTGGCGCGGAGCCGGGCGGCGGCGGCTACATCGCGCAACGTATTTTCTCTGCCAAAGACGAGCGACACGGCGTGCTGGCAACGCTCTGGTTCAATGTGGCCCATTACGCCTTGCGTCCCTGGCCTTGGATACTCACCGCCCTCGTGTCGATCGTGCTCTTCCCGGAGTTGGAGGACAAGGAATCGGGGTATATTTTGACGTTTATGAATCCGGATGTTTTTCCGTCGTGGCTCCGCGGGTTCATGATTGCCGGGTTTGCGGCGGCCTATATGTCGACCATTGCCACGCAGCTTAATTGGGGTGCTTCGTACGTCGTGAACGACTTCTACCGTCGCTTTCTGGTTCCCGATTCGAGTGAAAAGCACTACGTGATCGTTTCCCAAGTTGTAACGGTCCTGCTGATGGTGATTTCGCTGGTGGTGACCTATTACATGGATTCGATCGAAGGCGCCTGGAAGCTGTTGATGGTGACGGGCGCGGGCACCGGGACCGTGCTCCTGCTGCGCTGGTACTGGTGGCGGATCAACGCGTGGTCTGAGGTTTCGGCGATGATCATTGCCGCCGCGACGTCGCTCTATTTGCAGCTTTCCGGTCCGAAGTGGAACGGCGATGATCCGCGGCAATTCGCCCTGTTGATGATGGCGACCGTGGCAGTGACAACTGTCGGCTGGATCGCCGTGACGCTACTGACCTCGCCTGAACCCCGCGAAACGCTGGTGAAATTCTATCGCGAAGTTCGTCCGGCGGGCCCGGGTTGGAATGTAATTTCCGCGACCGCTGGGCTTGTCGAGCGGCCCAGCGAGAGTTTGGGCGTGCAGTTTGTCAATTGGTTATTGGGATGCGCTTTGATCTATTCTTCGGTGTTTGGAATCGGAAATCTTGTCTTTAAAGAATGGCGCGCAGGTGCCGTTTGGCTGGCAGTTGCACTCGTCGCGGCCGCGATCATTTCGTACAACCTCTCGCGGGCCGATTGGAGTGAGGCGGCGGAGTCGACTTCGACTTAGTCCCTGTTATTGCGAGTCCGGCTTCAGCAGCGGTATGCCGGCCACCAGCGGCGGCCAATCGGCAAGCTGGCCGCCGCGGCCTGACCAGGTTGTGAAGATGTGGCCGACCAGGAAATCGTCGCGCTTGTGGTCGCGCGAGTAACGAATCAGGGCGTTGGACGCATCGACGTTTTTCCAGCTTGCGGGCAGCACGCGGAAGCCTTGCTCCATGAAGTAGGGCACCGACTCGTAGGCTTCGCGGGGCTCGTAGTGCCAGGGGCAAAGAATGATGTCCCGGGGAATTTTGTCGATCGCCGCCGCAGTGCCCACCTTCGACGCTTCCCACTCGCCCATGTTCCAGCGGTCGCCGTCGATCAGCCGGTCGGCCCACATCAGCATCGTGAGCCCCCGTTTGCCGACCAGGTGATCGTGGTAGTCGTTCACCGCCTGTGCAAAGACGTCCGCCGAGTTGCGGTCTTTCGTGCTCTTCGCCTCTTTGTCCTGCAGCAGGAAGACCTCATCCATGCCGACGTGAAATGCCTTGGCGTCGAAGGCATCAGCGAGCTCATCCATCAGCGCGAACACAATCTCGTTGACGCGCGGATTAGTGGGGTCCCATTCGCGGCAATAGATGCCTTTATTTTCCGGGTACGCGCCAGGCGTCAGGTCGAGTTCGGGATACTTGGTGAGCAGCGGCCCGGTGTTCTTAGCCCAGGATTGATGGCCCAGGCACTGAAACTGCGGCACCAGCTCGATACCGTTCGCCCGGCAAGCCTCGGCAAATCGCGCCGCCCCGGCCTTGGTGATCGGCCGCTTCCCGGCCCTCAGCTCGGGATGGGATTCGAACTCGAAGCCGTAATTCACTTCGAGAATCAAGCAGTTGATGCCGCGTTTGGCGAGCGCCGGGAGCTGCTCGGCGAGGCCGTCGAGCGCTTCGTCGCTGCCATAGTTGATGACGTGCAGCGCGAACCAGGGATGTTCATGAGTCGGCGGAGCGGCTGAGAACGCACTCGACGCGGCGGCAAGGCAGGCCAATGCGGCGAGCATGCCGATGATTCCGGAGCAGCGCTGTCGCATGGTTTGCCTTTCCCTTTCGCCGCAACTGCCGGGCGGGAGTCGCGGTCCAAACAAAATGAGCCGCGCGGTCCGGTGAGAACCGCGCGGCTCCAGTCGATCGTCATTCGCAAGGTGCGAATTGGCCAGTCGGCCGAAACACAACCTAGGCGCGGCGACGTACCACGAGTCCAACCGCAGCCGCGGAAACGAACAGCAGCATGCTGGTCGGCTCCGGCACAACGGTGCGGATGTTGTCGATGTAGGCAATCATCGGCGCGTTGAAGGACTGGTTGAAATACAACTGGAAGTGGGTCACCACATCGAGGTCGCCACCGGCGATGATCTGGTTGAACGATTTGCCGGGGAAGTTCGGCCCGATGGAAAGTGCCAGATCGAACTTGCGATCAAGGTACGTTCCGGGGGTCAAGGCGCCGATCGACTCGAAGTCGGCGAACTGCGCCGACAAGCCGCAGGTTGCGCCCTTGCAGCCGAAGATGGTGACGCCCATGTCGGCAAAGCCACCGGTGAATTGTTCACCTTCGTTAATCGTCAGGTCGAGCAAGATCGACTGTACGCCCGGCGGATTGTTGAGGGCGGCCGGCACGATCGGCGTGATCGCTCCCACGAACGTGGAGCCTTGGGTATCGACCCGCATCGAATTCACGCCCTGGGTCACGCCAATCGTCGACTGCGTGACCGAGACAACTCCGTTGGCTTCGAAACCGCTCGGCGGCGGAGTACCTTCCATGTCGTACACGAGAGTCGCCAGGGCAGAGCCCCCGCTACTCAAAAGCGCGAACGCAGCTGTCAAACAAAATAGACCAACTCTCATCATTAGACCTCCTCAAACTCAAAGAAGTGATAAAGACACGATGCTGACAGGAGAAATGCCCAGGATGGCAACACTCTCACTCGAAAAAGTGACGCCTGAAAAGCCTATTGATCCGCTACCGATGGTTAAGCGACGCGAGTTTCGCAGTCGACGAGCAGTTTAAGTTCTTTTTCGAGCGCTCGATCGTGCCATGCTCCAGCCCGCCATGCCGAAGAGCAACAGCATGACGGAGCCTGGCTCCGGCACGGCAGTCGCGATCAAACTCGCACCGCCCCCACTGCCCGGAACCGATTTTCCAAACTCCTGCTTCCAGAAACTGTAATCCCATTCGTTAACAACGCCATCGGGGACACCGAGCAAATTGCCCGTGGTGGTTCCGTCGCCACTTGGACCGCTGCCACCCAAGTGATCCCGCCATACAGTGTAATCAGCGGCGTTTACCGTACCGTCACCGTTGTAGTCGCCACCGTTGCCCCCGGACGACTCACGACCGGCTCGGATGTTATCGAGATACACGGTCCACTCAAAGGTCGGATCGAAGCCGACATTCTTGTTCAAATAGAACTGAAAGCTGCTCACCGTCAGACCATCGGCAATATAGTCGTTAAAACCTTTGACCGTCGAAGTGCCGATCAGCAGTCCGCCACCTGTCAGATCGATATCGAGTTCGTGCGTCCCCGGTTCCAGTGCGCCAACGGGGACCTCCGAGCCAAAAAACTGGATGTTCTCGATGACCCCCGGGTTCGACGCAAATTCTCCGAACACGTTCACGCTGATCGACGCGAACGTGGGCGTGGTGCCGGGAATGGAGGGGTCCGGCACGAAACGCTTTGTATTGATGAAGTCAAAGCGGATGAAATCGACGCCCGGCGGATCGTTGAGGATGGCCGGGTCGACTGCCGTCGTCTGGGCGCCTTCGAAGGACGCGAACATGCCAAGATCCCACTTCAGCGATTGCACGCCTTGGCTGGCAAAAGCGGGGTTCGTATTGAGCGAGATCGTCGAGAGCGCGCCATTGACCATGAACCCTTCAAGATCGCCGGGCGACTCAAACGTATACATCTGCGTGATTTGCGACTGGGCACTCTGCGCGGCGCCCAGGATGAAACCGGCGGAAACCGCCAAGGTCGCTACGGCGAGACGCCCAATTTGAAATGTGACTGTTGCCTTCATCTGTAATCCCATCCTCTCACGAATCGCCAAATCTGCCAAAACTCCTCTTGCGGCAAACCTTCACATTTGCGGCTTCGACTTCATTTATAACAGGATATAAAATAATTGCAAACAATTTGACAGTCAGAATTGCGATGCGAGCCCTGGATCCTGGTTCCACTGCCCACAGAAGCTTCACTTCAGATTGCTCGCCGACGCTCGCTTGAACGACGGAAGGCCATTGGCCAAGGAGTGCACCTTACAGACCAAGTGACCGGCCGACCGAGATCACCGCAACCGGTCGAATTCCACGGGAGTTATCACGAGTTCGCGAGCGCGTAGGGTGGTGGATCCAGCAGGTAAATTACTATCCGGGATGCGAAACAGTTTCCGCAATGGGTCACTTGGCGTCGTCCATTTTCCGGCTAGCGGATCGTCAGATCAGGCGAAGTTCGTTCGCAAATCAGTTGACATTAATATTCAAGATCGTTTAAGATATTCGGTGGTGGCGCAATGGTGCGCGATTCTGCTGCGCGTTTGCATGAGTTATTGTCGCCAATTTTGAACGCCAGAATCATGACGACTGTTTCCCGTTCTGTCCGACGACCATCACTTGCTGCAGCGGCGTGCGCCACGCTGTCGCTCGTCCTTGGATGTGGTCCGAGCAGCGATCGCCTGGCCGTGTCGGGGGCGGTCACGCTGGACGGCGCGCCGCTCAACGTTGGATCGATTCGATTTGATTCGGCGGCGGGGCAACAAAAGGTCGTTTCCTCGGGGGCGCTCGTTAGGGATGGTGAGTATTACGTGCCGCAGGATAAGGGATTACCGCCCGGTAAGTATCGCGTGCAAATCACTTCCCCCGACGAAAACGCTCCCCCGGTGATGATGCCTGCCACGGCGAGTGGGCCTGCCTATCCTGTGGCCCCCGATCGGATCCCTCCGGAATATAATTTGAAAAGTAACGTGACGGTGGAAGTCACGGCGGATGGCGATAATCAATTCGACTTTGCCGTGCCAGCAAAGAAGAAATAGGTTCGAGAAAGAAATAGGCGAAATTGCACTTAAAGCGAGGAGTGCTGAATCATGCGTCAAAAATATCGCGGTTTCACGTTGGTCGAGTTGCTGGTCGTCATCGCGATCATTGGGATCCTCGTTGCGCTGCTCTTGCCGGCGATCCAAGCCGCGCGCGAAGCGGCCCGCCGTTCCGAGTGCATTAACAATCTCAAGCAGCTGGGGATTTCGATGCAGAATTTCCACGACACGAAGAAGCAGCTCCCGGCGGGGAGCTACACGTGCTGCTACGGCACCTGGCAGATGCTGATCCTGCCCTTCATTGAAGAACAGCAATTGGCCGACATGTACTCGTACGCCCCGAAGAATTTGCCGATTTATGATCCGCGTTACAGCTACGACTCCAACAATACGACGTTGAATCCGCCAGTGAGAAATCTGCAGGTGTGCAGCACCCGCATTCCGACGCTGACTTGCCCGAGCGACGACAAGCAGGTCCGATCCACCGGGATCACGCTGCATAACTATGTCGTCAACTATGGAAACACGGACTATCGACGAAATACGATAACGGACGCCAATGGCACCAAAATCCAGCATCTGGGCGCGCCGTTCGTCCTCAACGACTTCAACCCCCCATATCCAGACATCGAGGTCAAGTTCCGCGAGATCACCGACGGGCTGAGCAAGACGCTGCTGGCCTCGGAAACGGTCCAGGGAGACCAAGGGCAAGATGGCGACGCACGGGCGCTGACGTGGTGGGGATTTGGAGCGGGCTTTCAGACATTCGATCCACCGAATTCCAGTCTCCCGGATTTCACGCAGGGTCCGAACTCCTGCAATGCTGAAGCGCCCAATCCACCTTGCGCGAAAGAAGGTGCCGGTGGATTGGCTCGTGCTGCCGCCCGCAGTCGTCATCCGGGCGGTGTGAACGTCGCGATGTGCGACGGTTCCGTGCATTATGTGGTGGATGACATTGACCTTCCGGTTTGGCGCGGCGCCAGTACTACGAAGGGTCAAGAGGTGTATTCCGGGCTCACGAACTAGCGACTTGTGAGATTTGCGCGCGATGGGATATAACTTGGACTTGAACTACTGTTGCTGACGGGGCACCCATCCAGGCAAAGGCGTTTCTGTGAGCAATCTTTCGCCGGTTCAACCTCAGCTCTTGAGCCGCATCAATGAGGCGCTGGTACTTCGCGCGATCCGGCAGCACGGTCCTTCGACGCGAGGCGAGCTCTCGCAGCACATGGGGGTCACTTTTCCGACCGTCGCCAAGGCGGTCGGCACGCTGATCGACGCCCGGCTGCTCGAAGAATTCGACGACGTCGTGACGGGGCCCGGCCGCCCGGCGAAGCGGTTGCGGCTTTCGAAGGAACGGGCCCAGGTCGTCGGCCTGACGGTCGACGTGAAGACCTGCGAACTGGCGGCTGCGGGTTTCGATGGCGTCGTGCGCGACGAAACGATGCAAACGTTCGCCACGCCCCAGTCGTACGAAGAGCTGCTTTCGACCGTCGTCGAACGTATCAAGGCAATGAACGGCGAGGAGATGTCGATCCTGTCGATCGGCGTGAGCGTGGTCGGCCTCGTGGACTATCGCCAACAGGAGATTCGCTTCGCCGCGAGCCTGCCGTTCCTCAATGGCAAACAATTGGCCCGCGACCTCGGCCGGCGCGTCGGGGCGGAGGCCGTGCTCGTGCATGATGCCCACGCGCTGTGTCTGGCCGAATACGTTTACGGGGCGGCCAGCGACGTTGATACGTTTGTGGTGCTCGACATGTGCACCGGCATCGGCATGGGTGTGATGGTCAACGGCGGATTCCTCACCGGCCACAGCGGGTTCGCCGGCGAAATGGGGCATATCCCGGTGGTCGCCAACGGCGAGCTCTGCCGCTGCGGTCGCCGCGGCTGCCTGGAAACCGTAGCCAGCGAGTGGTCGCTGGCGGACCGAGTGTCGAAGGGTTTGGGCCGGCCGATCGAAGTCGATGAGTTGCTCAAGCTGGCGCTCGACGGCGACAAGCTGGTCCGGGCGGAGCTAAACCGCGTTTGCAAATACCTGGCGATGGCGCTGGCGCAAGTGGTCAACATCTTCGATCCGGAGTGCATCTTTGTGAACGGACGGTTGTTCGATCAGCTGCCCTGGCTGCGCGACCACCTGGTCAACAAGGCTCGGCAATTGTCGCTCGAGCCGGCCTTTGCCGATTGCCGCTTCTTGCCAACCAGCGGCACTCACTTGATGGGCGCGATCGCCACGGCGATCAGCGCCGTCACGGCGGCTCGCGTGCACGAACTTCAAGACACTTTGAGCGGCATCACGTTCAGCGTGACGCGCCGCTCGGTCAGCTAGCGCATGTCGGACCGCACCAAGTTTCTCGGCCGCTTCGCTCTTGGTGGCTGCCTGCTTATCTGTTTGACTGCGGCGTCCGCGACATCACGTGGGGCGGAGCAGCCGGCCGACGAAGGACCGATCGAGGTCACCTGGCAACTGTTGGAAAACGTGGCCGACGGCCACTTCCGTGCCAAGCTGACACTGCGCAATCCGTCGCAAACCGCGCTCGCTCCGCGGTGGAAGCTGTACTTCAATACCGCGGCCGAGACGACGTTGATGAAAAGCGACGCTCCACTCCGTTTGTCGCACATCAACGGTGATCTGTATGCGTTAGCGACCACGAAGGAGTCGCAGCCGCTGGCACCGGGGGAGGCGTGGGATGTAGAACTGCGCGGTGCGCCATGGGCGATCAACGTCAGCGACGCGCCGAACGGTTTCTATCTGGTCCGCAGTGACGAGAGCGGACAGGAACTCGCACCAATCGTTGTGCCACGCACGAACGGCCCCTTTCCCGAGCCGGTAAAGGTTCGGCGCGGCGGGGGCGATCAGGTGCCGGTCGAAACTGCGGCATCGCGGTACGCCGCGAATGCCGGTCTCACAGAGCTGGCGGCGGATGCGTTGCCGCCCGTCGTTCCCACGCCAGTCGAGTATCGCCGCTATCCCGGAAGTGTGACGATCGACACCACGACGGCGATCGTGTCCGCGCCGACGCTTGCCAACGAGGCCAAGCAGCTTGTTGAAGCTTTTGAAAGTAGTTTTGGATTGAAACTCGCGCAGCAGGCCGCCCCAACGCCGGGCAAACCATCGATCCGTCTTTCCATCGGTAGCGTGCAAGTCGCGGGAGTTGCAAAGAAACCGGGCGATGAAGCGTACTCACTTTCGATCGCGCCCGACCGCGGCATCGAGATCGTCGGCACGGACGCCGCGGGAGTGTTTTACGGCATCCAAACACTTCGCGGACTGGTGCCGCTCGCCGCGTACGCCGCGCCTGGTGGGCCCATTCAGCTCGACGCGATTCAAATCGCGGATGCCCCCCGCTTCGGATATCGCGGCCAGCATCTGGACGTGGCCCGCAACTTTCAAAGCGTGGAGACCGTCAAACGGCTGCTGGATCGGATGGCGTTCTACAAGCTCAATCGCTTCCACTGGCATCTGACAGACGACGAGGGTTGGCGATTTGAGGTCGAATCGCTGCCGGAATTGACCAAAGTGGGCGGCCAGCGCGGTCACACGCAGACCGAGTCGGATCGCCTTGTGCCGTCGTACGGCTCGGGCCCGGCAGTGGAGAACACGGGAAGCGGGGGGAGCGGCTTCTACTCGCGCGACGAGTTCATCGACGTGCTCCGGTACGCCAAGGCGCGTCACATCCTGGTGATTCCCGAGATCGATGTGCCGGGCCACTCGCGCGCGGCCGTCAAAGCCATGGCCGAACGCGCGCGGCACGCCGGCCCCGGCGAGCGGGATCTTCGCCTCACCGACCCGAATGACCGGTCAACTTACAAATCGGTCCAGTCGTGGAACGACAACGTGATCGACGTCGGCCGCGACGCTGCGTACGAATTCCTGGACATCGTGATCGGCGAATTGGCGGCGATGTACCACGAAGCCGATGCACGGTTTGAAATCGTTCACCTGGGAGGCGACGAGGTGCCGCGCGGCGCGTGGGAGGGTTCGCCCGCTTGCCAGGCAATTCCGGTCGGAAATGCAGAACTGACCCGCGGCCAGCAGCTCGAAGTCTATTTTCTGAAGCGGGCCTGCAAGATTGTCGCCAAGCACGGCGCCCGGCCGGCCGCCTGGGACGACTGCCTGCTGTTCGCGATCGACGACCAGGATTGGCCTGAGCGGCCGATCGCGTACGTCTGGAACAGCGTGTTGGGTTGGGGCCGCGAAGACGCCGCCTACCGGCTCGCCAATGCCGGATTCGACGTCGTGCTGAGCAATGCGCCGTTCCTGTATTTCGACCTGGCCTACGAAAAGGACCCGCTGGACAACGGCTACTATTGGGCCGGGTTTGTCGGCAATCGCGCCCCGTTTGACTTTAATCCCTTCGATGCGCTGCGAGACGCCCGCGCAAATTCGATGGGCCAGCCGCTCGCGGCCGATCAGTTCGCCAAGAGCGCACGTCTTTCGGCAGCCGGGCAAGAACGAATCCTCGGCCTGCAAGGGCAGCTGTGGGCAGAGAATCTGCGGTCCGCAGACCTATTGGACTACATGGCCTTCCCGCGGCTCATCGCCCTGGCCGAACGCGCTTGGAGCGCGGAGCCGGAGTTTGTGGGGATTGAAGATCCTGCCCAGCGGTTGACTGAACGGGACGCGGCCTGGAACCGGTTTGCGAACGCGCTGGGGCAACGCGAACTGCCGCGATTGAAGTTCCTCGCCGGTCCGGCAAAATATCGACTGCCCCCGCCCGGAGTGATCGTCGAAGACGGACTCGTCCGTGCGAACGTGGCCTTTCCCGGCACTTCGGTGCGATACACGACGGATGGTTCCGAGCCGACGATCGATTCGCCCGAATATAAAACGCCCCTGCCCTTCGAAGCAAAATTGAGATTCCGTACGTTCGACGCGAGCGGCCACGGCGGCCGCGCTGTCGATGTTGGTCAGCCGTAGCGGCCGATCCGCTCTTCAATTGAGCCGGCGGCCCGCCTCATCGCCGGCGAAGAGATGAAAGGCTCCCGCGCGAATGGCCAGCGGCAGCCGATCGCCGGACTGGGCGCGCGAGTCCGGCGCCAATCGCGCCACGTGCTCGCCGCCCGCCAGCTGAAAATGGATCATCGTTTCGTGGCCCATGTGCTCGACGATGTCGAGCGTAATCGTGGCGAGCGGCAGGCCGTCGCCGGTCGCGACCAGATCTTCCGGTCGGACGCCCAGAATCGCCGGTCCCACAGGGACGGGACCATTCGAGTTGGCCCCGGCGAGCGGGACTCTCTCGCCTCCCGGAAATTGGAACACCTGGTTGTCGACCGTGCCGCGGAAGAAGTTCATCGCGGGGCTGCCGATGAACGAGCCGACGAAGCGATTCGCCGGTCGATGGTAGATGTTCATCGGTGTGTCGACCTGCTGAACAACGCCGCGATCCATGAGCACGATCCGTTGCCCCAGCGTCATGGCCTCGACCTGGTCGTGCGTCACGTAGATGACGGTCGTTTTGAGCCGCTGATGGAGCCGGGCAATTTCGGCCCGCATCTGCACGCGCAGCTTGGCGTCAAGATTCGAGAGCGGCTCGTCAAATAAGAAGACTTTGGGCTCGCGGACAATCGCGCGGCCGAGCGCGACGCGCTGCCGCTGGCCGCCGGAGAGCTCGCGCGGCCGCCGCTCGAGGAGCTGTTCGATCGAGAGGATTTCGGCCGCCTCGCGGACGCGGCGTTCGATCTCGGCCCGCGGCGTGCCGCGCATCTTGAGGCCGAAGGCCATGTTCTGGTGGACCGACATGTGCGGATAGAGCGCGTAGTTCTGAAACACCATCGCGATGTCGCGGTCGCCCGGCTGGACGTCGTTCACCAACCGGTCGCCGATAAAGATCTCGCCGCCGGTCACTTCTTCGAGGCCGGCCACCATCCGCAGCGTCGTCGATTTACCGCAGCCCGAAGGGCCCACGAGCACCATGAACTCGCCATCCGCGATCTCGAGCGAGACGTCGCGGACGGCGTGGAAGCCGCTCGGGTATTTCTTATCGAGATGTCGGAGCACAACGCGGGCCATAGGGCGATAGCTATTCCTTCACCGAACCGAGGGTCAATCCGGAGACCAGGTATTTGCTCAACATCAAGAATACCACAACCACAGGGATGCTCACGAGGATCGAAGCGGCCGCATACAAGCCCCATTGCGAGGAGAGGGTGGACTGGAATCCCTTGATTCCCAAGGGGAGTGTGAACATCGATTCGTCCTGCATCACCTGGGCGGCTACGATGTATTCGCTCCAGGCGGTCATGAAGCTGAACAGCGCCGTGATCACCAGGCCGGGCGTGGCCAGCGGGAGAATCACGGTCCAGAACGCGCGGCCGCGCGAACAGCCGTCGATGCGGGCCGCTTCTTCGAGCGACGCGGGGATTGTGTCGTAAAAGCCTTTCATTTGCCAAACGCAGAACGGCAGCGCGGTTGAAATGTAAAAGATCATCAAGCCCAGGTACGTGTTCACCAGCCCCAGCTTCGCAATCAGGATATAGAGCGGCAGCAGCAGCATCGTGGCGGGAAACATTTGTGTCGTGAGGATGGCGAGCATCGTGGCCTTGCGGCCCACAAAGCGGAAGCGGCTGAAAGCGTAGCCGCCGATCGCGGCCAGGGCGACGCCAGTCACGGTCACGAGGCTCGCGACCAAGAGCGAATTCCACAACCAACGGAGGAACGGCTGTTCGGTGAAGAGCGCGACATAGCTATTGAACGTCCAGTCGGCCGGGATAATCGACAGGTCGGTCGAGCGCAAGCGATCGCCGGGGCGAATCGAGATCGAAAACACGTTGAGCGCGGGATAAGTCGAGATCGCCACGAACGCCAAGAGGACGACGTGCCGGAGTGCCGTGATGATTCGAGGTTCGCGCATGGAAGTTGCCAGTTGCCGGTCGTCAGCCGTAAATGCTCTCGGTGGCCTTGGTGCGCTGCAAAAACAGCAGCGACGAGACCAGGAGAATGACAAACATCACCATCGACAACGCGGCGCCATAGCCGTAGCGGTAAAGATTAAAGACTGCCTTGTAAACGTACGAGACGAGAATGTGCGTTGAATTTTGAGGTTCGCCGCCGTTGGAGACCAGCCAGATCACGTTCAGATTGTTGAACGTCCAGATGGCGCCGAGCGTGATGGCGGGCAACAGCACCGGCTTCAACAGCGGCAGCGTAATGTGCCAGAACTGCTGCCAGCGCGAGGCGCGGTCGATCCGTGCGGCCTCGTACAGTTCGGAAGGGATGCCCTGCATGCCGCCCAAGGCGATTACCATCATGAACGGAAAGCCCAGCCAGACGTTGGTGATGATGCAGGCTTCAAAGGCGCGGAGCGGCTCGCCGAGCCAATTGATCGGCTCCAGATGAAAGAACCTGCTCAAGATCAGGTTCACCGCGCCATACTCCGAGTCGAACATCCCGCGCCAAGTGAGGGCGGTAATATACGCCGGCACGGCCCAGGGGATGATCAAGAGCAGCCGGTAGATCGCTTTGCCGCGAACCGGGCCGTTGAGCGTGACGGCGAGCAGCACGCCGAGGCCGACATGGAAAGCCACGTTGACGACGGTCCAGACGACGGTCTTCATGAACACGCCCCAAGGCGCCCAGAGCGTGGGATCGGTGAGCACTTCGACATAATTCTGCAGCCCAACCACGCGCCAATTGCGAAACCGCGTCAGTGACATGTCGGACAGCGAGAGGATCAGGTTGTAGAAGAACGGAAAGACAATCACGGCGAAGATCGCCAGCACCGCCGGCATGGCGAAGATGTAGGCAATCCGGTTCCGACGCAAGTCGCTGCATAGTGCGACGAAGTTGGGCCACTGCCAGAAGAGGGCGGCGGCCAGGCCGAGAGCGGCCAGCAGCTGAAGCAAGGCCACGGAGCCTCCGGGCTCCAGCTGGCGGTGCATCAGGTCGATGTACTGCACGGCGTCGCGCTGCATCTGGGTGGCGGCAGCAGCGGGAGTGATCGTGCCGCCGGCCAGCCCCTGGTAGCTCAGCCGCATGCCGTCCCATACCGCTCGGAGCTCGGTAGCAACGGGCATCATACGACCGTTTTTCAACTGGGCCCGCGACACGGCCAGCGTCGGATCGGTTTCAAACAGCGGATTTTCCCAGGCGGAGCGCCGGCCCGGTAGCATCTTGAGCCGCTCGACGAGGCGGCGCTGCACGTCATCGCTGGTCATGTATTTTACGAACGCCATCGCCGCCTCGGCCCTCACGCCGGTGGCGTTCACGTTGAGCGAGTAGCCCTTGGCGGCGACCATCGGACGCATCGGCTCGCCCGTGGCGGTCACGATCGGCAGCACGGCAACGGCAGCGTCGATGTCCGGGTTTGCAAGGTAATCGCCCCAGCTCCAATCGCCATTGATGATCATCGCGGCGCGGCCGGATTTGAACAGCGTGTCGGCCAGCTCGTAGTCGCAGCTGGCGGGGAGCACCTTGTGGTCGTGGCTGAGCGATTTGATAAACGCAAAGGCTGCCACGGACTGGGGCGTATCGAGCGATGGAACGGGCGGCTTCGACTCGGGCTCTTCGAACACCCAGCCACCGAAGCCGGTGAGAAACGGCACCGCGAAGAACGGCTCCGTGAAGTTCCAGACCAGCCCGTAACGGTCGCGTCGACCGTCGCCGTCCTCGTCGATCGTGTTCTCGACTGCCAAACGCAGCAAGTCGTCAGTGGTTTTCGGCGGCTCTTTGATGAAATGGCGGTTGTACACCAGGGCCAGATGGTTTCCGAAACGGTCGCCGACCTGCACCAGTTCCTGCTTCGCGGGATCACTGCGCGAAGGGAGGTAAGTCAGTGCACCGTCGACGAATTCGTCGTGCTCGCTCGGTGGGAACCAGGGAGTGAGATCCTGGATCAGGCCCATCGTCTGGAAAGTGTCGAGCACGTCGGATGGGCCGTACACCAGCTCCGGGCCAACCCCGGCCAGGGCTGCCGCTTGGAAACCGCTGCGCAGCTCTTCCGTTTCCTTGTAGAGCGGGCGAATCGTGACGTCTTTGTTCGCCTTCTCGTAATTGGCGATTTCGTCGCGGAGCACCGCCCGCTCGGCCGGACGGACCTGATGCCACATCGTGATCACGCGACGGCTGTGGTGAGAAGCGTCGCGCGGCGCTGAACACCCGACGAATACCGAGAACAGCACCAGCGCGGTCGCAATCCCACCAGAGTTGCGGACCATGCCCAGGACTCACTCCTTGCCGCCGAGCTCAAGCACGACGGCGTCGCAGGCCGGGACGGTCACGACAGCTCCCGCGGTCTCTTTGCGAATCGGGAAACTGTCGACGTCGCCGGAGGCGGTGAAGAGCTGGATGAGAGTTTCTCCCGCGGAGAGCGGAATTTCCCAATCGTAGTTGGCATCGCCCCGATTGAAGCCCACCAGCACCTTGTGCTTGTCGTCGGCCCGCTCAAAGGCCAGGAAGCGCTGTTTGTCGTCGGCCCGAACGAACTTGATCGAGCCACGACGGAGGACCGGCAGCTGCTTGCGGAGCTCGATCGCCGCCCGGTAGAAGTTGAACAACGATGCGTCGAAGGCAACTTCATCCGCGGTGCGCGGCCGGTTGAGGGGATCGGCGCTCTGCGGCGCAAAAGTCATCTCCTGCCAGACCATCGGCATGCGATCGCAGGGATCGTCGCCGCCCCACATGCCCGCTTCCGTGCCGTAGTAGATCATCGGCGCTCCCACATACGTCATCTGCATCAGCGCGACCATCCGTTGGATTCGCCGCTCGGCATCGGTCGGCTTCCGTACGTCGTAGTCGGGAACATAACGCGGCGAGACGCCGATGTCGTAGTCGAAGCGCGCGGGCTGCTCGTAGGGGCGGCGGCCGGCGTTGACGATCATCGAGGCCAACCGGTCGGTGTCGTGGGAATCGACCATGTTGAGCAGCGACCGTTGCACCGGTTCGCTATAGGCCGAGCGGCGGCCAGTGAGCTGCAGGACCGCCTCGCTTGGAGTGAGGACGTCGTCCACGAGATAGCCCTTCACCGGAAAAGAGAAGCCGTAGTAATTCATCGTCGCGGTGAAGCGGCTATCGGCCAGGAAACGTGCCGCGTCGTCCCACACTTCGGCAACCGTGTACGCTTCGGGATTGATGCTGCGGACGTGCTGGTGCCAATCCTGCCAGAATCCGCTGGGGACTTCGCTCGCCACGTCGAGCCGCCAGCCGTCGATGCCGTCGCTGGGGTCGCCATTGCCGTCGGGGTCCATCCACCGCCGCGTGATGTCCATGACATACTGTTTCGGGCCGGGGTGCAGATCCTGATGAGTCGAGTCGTTGGCGAACTCGGGAAGCGACTCGACGCCCCACCAGCCACGATAGCGGAATTCGTTTTTCGGCGTATTCGGATCGTCGAACGCCTGCACGATGTACCAATCCTTGTAAGGCGAATCGGCCTGCCGCTTGCGCAGGTCCGCGAACGCAAAAAAGTCGCGCCCCGTGTGATTGAACACGCCGTCGATGATCACCCGGATGCCGCGGGCATGGGCCTTCTGCAAGAGCTCCAGGAAGAGCTTGTCCGCAGCGGACCAATGCCAGGTCTTGGGGTCGCTCGTCTCCTGGGCCATCAACTCGAAATCGCCGGCCGGATCGGGGCCAAAGTGGGGATCGATGTGATGGAACGTATTGCCGTCGTACTTGTGGAGCGAGCGGGCATAGAACAACGGGTTGAAGTAAATCGTGTTGATGCCCAGCTGCTGGAGGTAATCGAGGTGATCGATCACTCCGGCGAGGTCGCCGCCGTAGCGGCGGTGAAAGACACCGTTCTCGTAGAAATTCGGCCCCAGTTCCTGTTCCCAATCGGCGCGGGCATACCAGTCGCCGGTCCACGGCGTGATCTGCCACGACGCGGGCACCGGGCCTTCGAGCGAATCCCGCGTGGGATCGTTCTGCGGGTCGCCGTTGGCGAACCGCTCGGGAAAGATCTGATAGAACACCGCGTCGGCGACCCAATCGGGCACCATCGTGGCCGGCGCGGCGTCGTCCGGCGGCGCTTCCACTTGGGAATGCACCGCCGGACGAACCGCTTCATCGACGTGCACGGCTGCCAGCGTGGGCTCGACCTGGGCAGTCGACGTCGAGTCGCCCTCCCCCACTCTCGACGTCGGCCCACACCCGGCCGGCAGCCATACCAGAGCCACCAGCGCCGCGAGGCGCTGCAGGCTTTTCCTAACTCTCACCATCGTTCACCTTCCACGCGTCGATTTCTGCCGGACGGCTAGCGACGGCGCCCCCCGATTGCCGCCGCGCCGCAAATTCCCATCACCAGCAGCAACAGCGAAGCCGGCTCGGGCACGGCCGAGGCCGCACCCAACACCTCGAATGTGCGCCACCGGCCGTTCGGCAGGTCGAGCTCGAAGCGCCAGGTCTGGCCGGCGCTGGCGACCACCATCTGGGCGTTGCCGGCGTTGTTGCCGAAGTCGTCGCCGATCGAGATGTTCCAGGGATTCGTCTCGTCCTGGTGGCGGAACTTGAACGCATAGTTGCCGGCCGCATCGAAGGTGTAATCACCGGAGTAAACGCCGTTGCCCTGAGCAGTGAGCGACAACAGCGGCGTCGCCCAATTGCTCACAGGGAATGAACCAATCACATCCCAGGCGAACTGCTGCGGATCGGCGTAACCGAGGCGATCGGAATTCGACGGCGACCAACCGTCTGCCCAGGACGCCCCTTGCAGCTCATGAAACTTCAGTCCGATATTGCCGCTGGCGTCGGCTCGCACGCGCGTCACGGTGCCCGGCACGGCTTCCGAGAGATCGGTCTTGATTGCACGGAAATCGTAGTTGTCGCCGGGCGTCAGGCCCGTGAGATTGAGCTCGTATTCGCCACCCCCCAGATTCGTGAAGTTCTGGTCGGGAATCTGCGTTTGCGTGCCGGTCGGCGTATTGCGCGCCATCCAGGTGATCAGCGTGCCTTGACCGAAGTGGGCCTTCCAGTTGTCGTACGAGGCCGTACCGACGGGCGTGCCGCTCGAATCGTTCGGCAAAGCGGTCGTGCTGCCAACGTTGTCGCGGTAGACCGTGTAGTCGCCGGCGTCGGCGATACCATTCTTGTTGAAGTCGCCTTGCTGTCCCGCCGAAACGGCCGTCGTGTAATAGCGGAAACGTCCCTTTGGCAGATCGAGTTCAAACGTCCAGGGATCGTTCGCCGCGCCGACCAAGAACGTGTTGTTGTTGGCGCTGTTGCGGAAATACTGTCCGATCGTGGTGTCCCATTCCGTGGCCGTGAGTCCGCGGAATTTGAATTCCTGACCACCCGCCGGCATGGGGAACGTTCCCTTGTAGACGCCGTTGCCCATGTCGGTCAATTGGTAAGTCGTATCCGGTGAAGTTCCCGGCCAGCCGTTGAACGAGCCGACGATTTCCCAGCCAAAGGCGTGCGTGTCATCGTAACCCACGCGGCGGGAGTTGTTCGGCAAGTAGCCGTCGCTCCAGGTCGTCTGATTGTACATGTGCAAATTCAGGTTGCCGGTCGCGTCAGTATACGCGCGGGCATCGTTGCCCGGACCGATGCCAGGCATTTCGATCGACCAGTCTTCGGTCGCAACCTTCCAGTTGTAAGGCGAAGTCTCAAACAGGCCGGTCAGGTTGGCCGTAAAGTGGGTCGCATCGCCTGCGTCGACCACCATTGGAATGTCCGTACCCCAGTTGTTGAACTCGCCGCGGGCGTACCACGTCTGCGCCGCGGCCGGAGCCGCCAGCAGGGCCAACAACAAAAACATGCTAGACAAGACTCTCATTGCGATAACCTCCAAGAACCGAAGATTCTCCCACCCTTAGTTACTACACTTGGTGTTCGACCGCTCGTGCGGACGACACATTACCAACCCCAGAAAAGCCAACGCGACGAGCGCCGCTATGGACGGCTCCGGGACAGCGGCCGAAGCCGCACCGCTGCCCGGCGCCAACTGCGCCCTGACAAATCCAAATGCCCCCTGCCACACTTCGAAGTCGGCGGCATCGACGACGCCGTCGAAATTGCCGTCCGCCACAAGCCCGCCACCGGCGACACCGACCCGATCGCGCCACACGGAGTAGTCCGCGGCATCGACGCGGCCGTCGACGTTGAAATCGCCCGGCACGCTGCGGATCAGCTCGGTCACGAAGGTCTCGGCATCGAGCGCGTCGACCGTGCCATCGACGTTCAGGTCGAAGAGCCAGGTCGCCGCCCCGAAGTTTGCAAACAGAGCGGCAAAATCCGCAAGGTCCGTCGCGCCCGAGCCGTCGAAATCGCCGCGCTTCAAGAGCAGCCCCGTATACGCGTCGAGCACGTCCTGACTCGCGGCGTTGGCGACCAGTTCGTTGCCCAACAGGAACAAGTCACGGTTGTCGCCCAAGCCGTCGCCGTTCACGTCGAAGGCCGAGCTGAACTTGCTGTTCTGGCTGTAGAGCACATCTTCGACGGAACCGATGTTGTGCCAGATGTCGCCGACGACATAGCCGTTGCTGAAATTCATGTCGCCGAAGCCGCGGCCGCGGCCGTTGGTCTGCGTGAACAGGCCCGCGAAACGTTGAATGTTGAAGTTACCCGTCGGCTCGTAGGTGACCACGGTCGCCACATGGCTGCCGAAGTTCACGCTCTGCCCGCGGATAAACTTGTCGCGGTCGTAGTAGTTGGCTTTGTTAAGTCCGCTGACCTGGGCCAGAATCTGCTGGTCGGTGAGATTCGCCGGCAGGTCGAGGAGCACGTGCATGCTGTCGGCCGTCTCGTCCACGCTCTTGACGATGAAGTCGCGATTGTTCGGGTTGTTTGGATCGGTGGCGTAGGGAGCGAAGCTGACCAGGGCCGCCTCGGGCGGCAGGCGATCGACGTAGATAGCGCGCTTGAAATCGGTATACACGGCGGGGCCGCCGTCGCCGCCCGTCGCCGCGTCGCGATGCCGGAAGGCCCGCACGGTGATGTAATGCCGGCCCTCAGACAGCTGCGTCGTGTCGATCGCCTGGGCAAACGATCCCGTGCCCGTCCCGACATTTGTACCACCGCTCCAGACATAGCCAGGCGAATTCTGCGTCGTGAAGTTCTCGAAGCCGTAGGTGGTGCTGCCCGGCGTCACATAGTCGACGCCCGAATTGCCGTTCAGATTGAGGCCGTCGTCGATGCGAATCACTGCCAGGTCGCCGTCAGCGTGGACATCGCGCACCGGGTTGGCTTCGCCCAGCGGCGCCGGCAGCGTGACCGGCGTGGTGTTAAGCTCGACCGTAAATGAATTGCCCGTGACGACGTCGATGTCGGCCAGCCGCGCGGTGCCATTGTTCGCCTGAGTCGGTGTCGCGCCCGAGAGCACCTGCGAGACGCCCGTGAGCGAAAGCGAGCCCTGCGGCGTCGCTAGGCCGTAGATCACATACCCCAAGCCGTGCGACGAATTTCGCGGCACGCGCATCGTCACCTGGCCGCTGGCATTGACACGGATCGCCTCGGGGATGTTGCCGCCGGGGTCGACCGTCGCGTTGGCGGCGTTGCCCGTCAGCTCGACCAGCACGGAATTAGGAGCGAAATTGGTCTGCACCGGCGTCCGCTGGTCGTAACCCGCGTCGAGCCGGCTGTTGAGCCCCACCAGCGCCGAGTTGCTCCGCTCGTAGATGTAGAGGTTCGAGAAGCCGTTCGGATTGAAGGCGTCGTCGATCCAGCGTTCCTGAAAATCGCCGCGGCCATGGGTGTTGCGAATTTCGACCAGCTTGGCGACGTCGTCGCCGTGGTAACCGCCCAGCGCGTCGTTGCTCATCGAGTACGACGAGCCGCCGATGTCCTTGGGAAAGTCGCGGCCTTCGCCAAATTCCTTGGCGTTCATGTAGACGACCGCCTCGCCCGGCTTCATCAACGTATAGGCGTAGGCCACCTTGTACAAAAAGGGCCGCTGGCCGCTCTGATCGTCGTGACTATCGACGAAGGTCACGCCCTGGCTGCCGTCGCTGTTCCAGACTTCGGTTCCCGCCGGGCGGTCGTAGTTGTCGAGGCCGGCGCCGCGTATTTTGTGCCAATTGTTTTGCGTGCCGTTGCTCGACAAGTTGCCCACCATCGCCCAGAACAGCGGGAAATCGAGCGCGTCGCGGTTGCCGCGGACCGTCGTTTCGCTCGGGTCGATCCCATAGCGATTGGTCAAATTGCGGCGGATGTATGGCTGCACGCTCGGAGCGTTGCCGTCGGCCACTTCGGAGAACATGTAGATCGGCTGGATCGAGCCGTCGAGATTCGTCCGCAAACTGGTGCGATAGACCGCGTTGTCCAGGTAGTTCATCACCCAGGTCGGCATGTGGCGGGCCGCGTCGACGCGGAAACCGTCGACGCCGATCACTTGGATCATGTACTGCATGTTGCGCATCAAGAGGCCCGTGGCGTTCTCCGCCGTCGGATCGCCCGCTAAAGGATCGGCGAGGTTAAAGCTATACCGCGTGAATGTTCCGCCGCCTGTCGCGGGATCGGTGAGCGTCACGCCGCCCAGTGCCTGGTCGGGGTAGAACCGCGCGTTGTTCGGATCGGGCTTGTTCGTCACCGTGCCGGCCGGGATGTTTTGCGGGTTTCCGGCGGCAATCGGGTGACGGATGTACGAGAGGTTTTTCTCCTGGGCGATGTCGAGCAGTCCGAACAGGCTGCCGTTCTGCGAATCCTGCTCGTAGCTGATCGCCGGATTGTGGAAGTCGCCATACGCATCGCCGGGCGCCGAGAGGACGAAGCCCGGATAGCCGCCCTGGTTGGCAAAGCCGCTGGTGTTCGCGTTGCGAAAGCCGTTGTGATTCGGAACGAAATCCGTGTACATCCGCACGCTGGCGTCGTGAGCGCCGGCGATGCTGGCCTTAAGCGAAGTTTCGGTGCCGTAGAGCGTCTCGCTCCGCGGCTTGCCCAGGTCGAAGCGGTCGTACACGTCGTACCCCACGGAATTCGCGCCGGAGTCGGCCCGCTGCGGCGGCGGCAACCACATTTGCCCGTAGCCAACCTCAAAGATGTCCGCCATCCGATCCTCGATCGTGTCCCACCGCGCTTCAAACATCTGCAGGATCGCGGGAGACGACACGGCTTCGCCGCGGGCGCAACGCGGGGCCGCCCATGCCGCCAACGCGGCACACGCCACTCCCACGGCGCACGCGCGCCTTCGCCAACCGATCCACGTCACCATCATCCGCCTCTTCTCGACGTTTCCGCCGCGCCCCTAGCGCTGCCGGCCCGGGTTCCAACCGGCCGGCGGCTGCGACTTCAAGTCCAAGTTGATTTCGTTCGACCCGGATTCGACGTTGAATTTCAAACCGGAGGTATCCTTCGAGCGGTACCAGGCCGGCGTGATTGGCTTTCCCGGTGGCGGTGGGCCTCCGGAAGCCGTTTGCTTCACCGCAGACTGCTCGTTTGCCGAAACGCTAATTCCGTACTCACCAGTCGGCAGACCTTCCTCGCGGCCCGTGTGAACCGAGTAAGAACCGTCCTCCAAAATGCGTGCGTAAGCAGCCGGCCCGCCACCTGATGGATAAAACGTGACTGTACCGCAAGGCACGGTTGCTCCATCGAGCGTCACCTTGCCCGACACCGTAGAGTCGTACGTACCTCCACAGCCGCATAACGTAATCAGCAACAGCGCGACCGCGCCGACACTTTGCAGGTTTCGCTCCGTCATTGTGCTGGCTTCTCCCCACTCGGCTCGGCCGCGGGCGCGCCGGCTTCCGGCTGGGCCGCGGGAACGGTTTCGGCTGGTGGCGCGCTGGCCGGCTCTTCCGCTTGCGGCGCTGTGCTGGTGGCTTGCGGCGCTGCCGCTGGCTGGACTTCGGCGGCCGGCGCGGTCTCGGCAGCCGGCGACTCTTCCGTCGCCTCGCCCGGTGCTTCGGCTGACGGCGCTTCCGCCGGTTCCAGCTCAAGATTGATCAGCTGCGGACCTGCTTTGACAGTAAATTTCAAATCACTGGTGTCTTTTGCAGCGTACTTTGAAGCGACTAGCGACGCCCCAGGGATCGGTGGAGCGCCTGGAATTACCTGTTCGCTCGCCACCGGCGGCCCAGTGATGGAAACCGTGACGATGTAATCTCCGGGCTCGACCGTGCCACCGTCTTCCTGTCTCAAGTCGCCTTGCCCGGTGCGGAGAGAGTAGCTTCCGTCGGGATGAATGCGACCGATCGCCACCTTTCCCGCTTTAACCGGTTGAAACGTCACCGTGCCCGCATTGGCCAACTCGCCATTGATGGTCACAGTGCCGGTCACCACCGCGTCGTACTTGTTCGCCGGCCCGCCGCAACCGGCCGCGACCAACAATGTCAATCCAAAGTAAATTCTGCTTCGATTCATCGAGTGGCCTCGCTCTCTCGCCTATTGGAGATTTACAATCTCGCCACCGTTTCGCGTCGCCAGTCCGCGATAGACGTCGTGGTTGATCGATTCATTGACGAATTGCACCGATCCATCGCCCATCACGAACTGGGCCCCGCCTGGATGGAGGCTCTTGAAACCACGGGCCTTATGCCACTCCTCCGACGATTTGATCAAGGTTTCATCGGGCGGGATGATGAAGTAATTGAACGGAACGCCGCAAGCTGCCCAATCGCCATCGGCGAAGAACGCTGCCGAGTGGTAGTCCTGCTCGACGACACTCTCACCCACCATAAACGTGTTGCTCAATCCGTCGGTGACCTTCGAAAGCTTTACGGGGCGAAAGCTCGTGTTGCGAAAGAACAGACCATTGCAGTCAACCGTGTTGTGGCAATCGGGCGAACCGATGTCCGGCCCGAACGCTGAGTTTTTGCTCCCAGGAGTGGAGTCCTTCGACAACAGCGAGTCTCCAATCGAACCCTTATACGACGTAGTTGCGATGATCACTCGGTCAGAGAAGGTCCAATACCACTGCCGCGACGACGGCACCGCCGAAGTATCGGTGGGGCAGGAGAGCCAGGGGAGCTGGCGTTCAAGCATTGGGCGAATCGCAGGATTCCCCATTCCGTATCCAGCCGCTGGACCGGTGATCAAAAAGTCCTTCTTAGTCACCGACTTGTCATTGAGAGCCTTCGTAATCGCATCAGAAAGCGCTGTTTCTTCCATCGGCGGCAGGATATCCACAATCCAACCCTTGCCGTTGTAGCCGGGGCCACCCTGATCTTGATTGCGACTTCCGCCAGTGGGGGAAAGTTTCTTGCCTGTGATATCCTGCTCTTCCCAATTCCATTGGCTAACTGAAATTGGTAGATGCTTGTTGGCTTGTTCAAACGTCAGACACGCCAAGCCAATGTTGTGCAAGTTATTCGAGCATTGAATACGCCGCGCCGCCTCCCGCGCCGCTTGGACTGCCGGCAGCAATAGAGCGACGAGAATGCCGATGATGGCAATCACGACCAGCAATTCCACGAGGGTGAACGCTTTCCGCGCGGAAATCGAATTCCAATGGGTGATCGCCGGCCGCTTCATACATCCGCCCTTTCGCCTAAAAGAAGAAACGTGGAAAAGTTTCCGCCCATCGTTCGCGAACAACTCTCCGAGCCATCCAGCTTCCGGCCGCGGCGGCCGGAAGCTGAATGAGCTCGATCGAGCCTTCGCCCCACCCAAATAACCAAACCAAAAATCGAACTACGAACGACGCCGCGCGACACCCGCCAGCGCGAGGCCCACCAAACCCAAGAGCGACAATGTCGCCGGCTCGGGCACGGCCGTGTACGACAACGCTCCGCCCGGTTGACCGGCCGCAGGCGTCATGTACGGACCCGGCCAATCGCTGATCGACTGGCTCGGGTTGGCCAGCGAATCGTTGGCGCTGTCTTCGCCACCGCCGCCCGTGGTGTAGACGTCGAACTTGAACGACTGGCCCGCGCTCAAACCGAGCGAGGCCAATGTCGTCGTGATCGTCGTCGAGTTGCCAGCGAGCACCGGCACACCCTGGCCGTTCTGCGTCCACGAGCCGCCCGAGTAGGTCCAGGGCTGAAACCCGCCGCCGCTATCGACCCAGCTGCCGATCCAGGCGTCCATTTTGTCGGCCATGGCAATGTTGCGTCCCCAGCCGTTGCCCTTCGGCACGGTCGGATCGCCGGTGCCGGCGCCGGTGTCGATGCCGACGCAATACTTGCCCCAATCAGCGGGCGAAGTGATGCTGGCGGCATTGACGTTGATCTTGAACGTAATGTTGGTCGCGTCGCTCGATACATCGACCGACGTGATATCCATGTGCGCGTTCCCGTCAAAGTTGTCGCCAACCGTGTCGAAGAACGACGCGCCGAGCGCGGGCGGACCGACCGCCAACGCCAGCAATAGCAAAGCACCTCGAAGTCGTCTCATGAGCACACTCCTCACCAGGGAAAAGAAATAAACCATCAACGAATCAATAGCAGCCGCCTCGTTCTCGATCCGCCGCGCGCGATTCACCAGCGAACCGCGCCACGTTGAAAAGTTGCCTGCCTGAACGGCCAGCCGTCTGAAAGGCCAACCATTCGAAAAGTTGTCCGCCCGAAAAACCGATCCGCCCAAACCGCAAGTGCCAACTACAGGGCCAACAGCCGCACCGAACCGCGCCGCGAGTCGGCCGCTGCGACGCCTGCCCCGAATGGCGCGATCGACTCGTCGAACCGTGCCATCCGCCGCAGCAACCGATCGGGCCCCCTGGAACGTCGCCCGGTGACCGCCAAAAACGTCGTACCCACGCGAATCTCGTCGACCTCGTGGATTTTCGTGCCGTTGAAATTGCCCAGACTGATCCGATCGAACGCGAAATTGCCGAGCAGCGCCGCGTCCGCGTTGCAGGCCGATTCGTTGACCAGCGATTCGGGATTTCGATACACCGTCACGCGGTCGCGATTGTCGGCGCCGTATTCGATCTTGATCACGATGAAGTTGGTCGCGGTGTTCTCGTCGCCCAGCGACGGGAAGTTGTCCAGGGCGTAGGAGTTCGTGTTCGATGTGACCCCATAGCGGCAGCCTTCTGCGCCGTTGCCGACGCACAACACGCGGTTCGGATTGCCGTCGTTGTTGTGCAGCTCGACGCCGTAGAACACGTCGTCCAGCTGGTTGACCCGTTGCAGGAAGCTGAGATAGACCGTCATCCCGTCGCGGCCGACGAGCCGGATGCCGTTCTGGTTTTCGACCAGCCCCGCGGCGTCGAACACGCCGCCGATCGACGTGCTCAGCGTGCGACGGATGCGGTTGTACTGGCCGGTCTGGACGGCGCGGTTCGAGATCGGCGAAATGCCTTCGCACTCTAGTCCGCCGGAAATCACGCGGTTCGTATCGCCCTTTTGATCGGCGGCATCGATGTTGGTCCAGGCCTCGGCCCAGCCGAAGCCGCCGTTCTGGCCCTGCAGCGGCCCTTCGGGATAGTTGAAATCTTCGTATGCGTAGAGGCCGTCGTGCGGACCGGACACGACCGACAGCGAGCGGACGAATTCGTCATCGCGAGCCGGAATCCGGGCCACCATCGACGAGGCCGGCGTGATCCGCGCCGCCTGCGACGTCCGCAGCTCCACGGTCCGCACCTGCTGGCCGGAGTCGTCGAGCAAATGGGCGTTTACGAGGCCCTTGAAAACGTGGACTTCGGTTTCACCGCCCTCGGCCAGAACGCCGAACTCGGTGCCCAGGTCCTCGACGTTGAGTCCGTTGGTCGCGACTTCGAAGCCGCGAGCCCGCTCGGGCACCACGGCGGCGATCCGCCCCTCGTGGAGCTCGGCGAGGTCGGTCGCTTTGACGTCAAACTTCGCCGGTCCTTCGAGGACGACCTGCGCGCCATCGATGAACGTGACTTCCACGAGCCCCGCGGCGAGATCGAGCTTCTGCCCCGCGAAGAGCGTCGAGCCATAGCCGAGGTCTTGTGCCGGTCCGGTCCACAAGGAATTCCGCGTGGCCGTGATCTTCGCTACGGGAAGCGACAAATCGACGCCGTCGGCCGCGGCCGTGGCCAATTGGTCCGCTTGCGCGCCGTGCCGCGCCGCCAGGTAAGTGAGCCAACTGCTGCCGATCGCCACGCCCAACAGCGTCGCGGCGAGCGCCAACCAGGGAATCCGCGAGGCCGGAGCCGCCAGCATGGCCGCATGCGCGAGGTCCAGCTCGCGCTGTTCGATCTGGGCGGCGAGGCTCTCGCAGTCCAGACTTGCGTGCTGCGTGTACAGCTCGGCGTGCAGGAACATGTAATTGTTGTAGAACTGCCGGGCATCGGCATCCGCCGCGAGTAGCGCATTAAGGGCCGCCGCGTCCGCTTCGTTGATCGTGCCGTGGCAATGCTCGGCAAGCAGGCGGTAGAGCTCGTCTTGGGAATCGTGGTGCGTCACGAGAGTCCCTCCACGGCCAGGGTCCGCTCGATGCACTGGTACAAGGCCCGCCGAATGCGATTCAGCGCTTTGTAGACGGTGTTGATCGGCCGCCCCAATTCTTCGGCCGCCGTTTTGAACGACTGCCGGCTGTCGCCGTAGCAGCGATCGACCAGGTGCCGGTCGTTTTCGGGAAGCTTCTTCAGGCAGCCGCGGAGCGCATCGCGGCGGGACTCGAGCAGGTCGACGCGTTCGACGGCATCATGAGACAACAGGTCGACGACGACGTCGCTCAACTGCGGACCCACCCGTCGGCGCTGGCGGCGATATCGTTGAACCTGATGGTGCGCGATCACGCTGACCCACTTCACAAAATCGGTGTTGAGTTGAAACGTCTCATGCTCCCGCCAGAGCACGACGCAAACTTCCTGAAACACTTCCTCCGCCGCGGCGGAGCTGCCCAACAACGAGACGAGATAACCGAACAGCCAGCGATCGTGCTGCGCGAAGAGCCGGGCGAATGCATCGCGCTGCCGGTCTTCGCGCTCCGTTTCGTCGCGCGGAGCCGGCGCCGCGCCGAATTCTTCCGGTCCAAATGACTCGTGAGGACCGTCCGCCATGGACCCTGCCTACGCCGCCCCAATGCGCTCCCCTGCACTACCGTTAGGCGCGCGACGGCGGGAATTGGTATCGAAAAGTCACGCGGGGATTAAAAATTTCCGCAAGCCTCCCCGCGATTAACTTCACTATGGACAGTAAATCCAAATGCGGCAATGTTTTGCGCCCCGTCAAGAGAGGGGCTTAGAGGCCGCGGACTGAGCGTCAAATCGACGCAGATGGAGTCGCGGATAAGGAAGTGCGCCAATTCGGCACACTACGCCTTGGGAGGTGCGGCGGTTGATTTGCGAACGATCAGATCGGCGCTCGCCTTGATGATGGTCGGTTCGCCGCTATCTTCCACTTCGCCGGAGATGCGATCCATGATCAGCTGTGCCGCCAGCCGGCCGATTTCGTACGGCTTTTGCCGCATCGTGGTGAGCGGCGGCTCCATTTCCGCCGCAAAGTCGAGGTCGGCGAAACCGACCACCGACAGCTGCTCCGGAATCTTGCGGCCCAATTCGGCCGCGGCGCGGTAGACCGAAAGGGCTTCGTGGTCGGTCACGGCGAACACGGCCGTCGGCTGCAGCTCGTCGGTGAGCAGCTCGCGCGCCACTTCGACGCCGTTGCTGCCCTGTTCGTTGAGGTGCCAACTCTTGACCCGCACACCCTTGCCTTTTTCGGCGGCCGCCTCAAACGTACTCCGCCGCCGTACGGCCCAGGTCTGCGTCGGAGATTCGCGGCTCGACAGGCAGGCGATCCGGCGATGGCCCAAATCGAGCAGGTGCTCGGCCACCACGGCCGTGGCCTGCTCTTCGTCGGTCTCCACCGAATCGGCAACCGTCGAATAGTGGTCAATCACGGCGACCGGCACGCGCCGCTCGACGAACTCCGGAAAGTGATGGTAGTAAGCCAGGCCAAATGTCGGCCACATGATCAGGCCGTCCACCCGGCGATCGAGCAGCCGATTGATTTGCTTCTTTCCCTCCGAGTCGCCCTCTTCGAAGTGGGGCATCCGCTCGAGGTTGCCAGTCCAGACGGTGATCGGCAGATAGTCGGCCGCCGAGAGTGCGTCGTGAATGCCCGATAGGACGCTGACCCAGAACGAGTCGAACGGCGGAATCATCACGCCGATCGTCTGGGTGCGGCCGGTCTGCATGCCGTTCACCAGCAGATTCCGCCGCCAGCCCAGCTGCCGCGACGCCTCCAGTACGCGGCGGCACGTTTCGTCGCCAAACCGCTCGCGGTCGCCCCGCAGAATGCGGCTGGCCGCGGCGAGCGATACATTCGCGGCCTTGGCAACGTCCTTGAGGCGGGGAACGGACGGATTACTCATATTCGGGGCGACTGACAAAAGGTGTACGCGGCTGACCACCCGTCGGTGGACATCGTTGTAACCCATGGCTAAACTAGTTTACGGCTGAACACTTTCCACTTTAGCCCGCCGCCGAGGTAGCTGTCAAATTGCCGCTATCCCGCACGATTATGGTCTATTCACGCATTGTCGACGGCGCTCACGAGGAAAACCTAGGAATTCTCAGATGAAGAGTGATGTTCAGCCCGTGGGCCGCACCGAACGAACGGCAACGGCGGAGCAATTGAAAGCGGCGGCTGGACGAAGTGGAACCAATGGTGCGGCAGCAACCGCGCAGATCCCCTGGCAGGAGCGCCCGGCCGGATCGCAGGCCCTCCTCTGGCGTCATTCGGCGAACCCCATCATCGGGCGGCACCACCTGCCGTGCGTGCAGGGCGTGTACAACAGCGCGGTGGCTCCCTACGGCGACGGCTTTGTCGGCGTCTTTCGCTTCGAAACGACGAATCGTTTCCCCCACCTCCATCTAGGGTGGAGCGACGACGGCCTCGACTGGCACATCGAGCCCAAGCCGATCCAATTCGCCAGCGGTGATCCTGGCGAGGCCAGCGACTACGCCTACGATCCGCGCGTCGTGAAGATCGATTCGACCTACTACATCACCTGGTGCGGCGGTCATTGCGGCCCGACGATCAGCGTCGCCGCCACGAAGGATTTCCAGCGCTTCGACCGGTTGGAAAACGCCTTCTTGCCGTTCAACCGCAATGGCGTGTTGTTTCCCCGCAAAATCGGCGGCAAGTTCATGATGCTCAGCCGTCCGAGCGACAACGGCCACACGCCATTCGGCGACATTTACATCAGCCAGAGCCCGGACATGGTCCACTGGGGTATGCACCGTCTGGTGATGCGCCGCGGCGGCGACCAGGTCGGGCAGTGGTGGCAGCGCACCAAGATCGGCGCGGGGCCGATTCCGATCGAGATCGAGGACGGCTGGCTGATGATTTATCACGGCGTGATGGACACCTGCAACGGCTTCGTCTACAGCATGGGCGCCGCGATCCTCGACCGCGACGAACCGTGGCGCGTCCTCTATCGCACCAATCAGCACATCATGACTCCTGAGGCGGACTACGAAGTCTTCGGCCATGTGCCGAACGTCGTGTTCCCGTGTGCTGCCCTGTGCGATCCAAAACAGCAGCGGCTGGCGATCTACTATGGCGCGGCGGACACGTTTTCCTGCGTGGCGTACGCCCATCTCGACGAGCTCGTCGCATTCACGAAAGAGAACTCGGCCGTGTTCTAACGCGGTTGAGCGTTTGCTCGTGCGAGCTTGCCGCGCGCTCCCAATCGCAACACGAAACAACTTGCATCGCACCGCGCGAATTCATTAAAGTATTTGAATCGGTCGGCGGCTCTTCCCTATCTCTTCGCGGCACGATCACGGCGGTGGTAAATGACGGTCAGTCCCGTTGATATCGCGATCCTGCTCACCTATTTCGCGATCACGATCATCGCCGGCTTCTGGGTTTCCAAACGGGGCTCGCACGATCTCGACTCGTATTTTCTGGGCGGCAAATCGCTGCCGTGGAATCTGCTCGGCATCTCCGATGCCTCGGGAATGTTCGACATCGCGGGCACGATGCTGATGGTCTACTGGCTCTTTGCCTACGGGCTCAAAAGCGTCTGGCTGCCGTTTTTGTGGCCGGTGTTCAATCAGGTATTTCTGATGATGTTCTTGAGCGCCTGGCTGCGGCGCTCGAACGTGCTCACCGGCGCCGAATGGATCCAGTTTCGGTTTGGCCGCGGGACGGGGGCCAATCTCGCCCACCTGAGCGTCGTGTTCTTCGCGCTGGTGAACACAATCGGTTTGCTGTCGTTTGCGTTCAAAGGGATCGGCAAGTTTGCCGCGACCATGCTCCCCTGGCAGCTTACGTCGCAAACCGACGGGCTATTGAGCAACGAAAACGTCTATGCAATCGTGATCCTGCTGGTGACGAGCATCTATGTGATCAAGGGGGGCATGGTGAGCGTCGTGATCACGGAGGTGATGCAATTCACGATCCTCACTGTGACGTCCATCATCATCGGCCTGATTGCCATCTCCAAAGTTTCTCCGGACGTTATCGCCGGCGCCGTCCCCAAGGACTGGTTCAATCCATTTTTTGGCCTGCGGCTCAGCCTGGATTGGACGGGGATTTTTGACTCGGTGAACGATTCACTGCGGGCCGACGGCAACGAATGGTTCGGCATCGTGTTCGGCTTGATGTTCTTCAAAGGCGTGCTGGCGAGCCTTGCCGGCCCGGCGCCGAATTACGACATGCAGCGGGTGCTCGCCACGCGGAATCCCCGCGAGGCCTGCCTGATGAACGGCATGGTCTGCACCGTTTTGTATTTTCCGCGGTACATGATGATCACCGGCATCACGGTGCTGGCGATCGCGTTCTGTCTGCCGGAACTGCGGGCGATGGAGCATCCGGACTTCGAGAAATTGCTGCCGATCGTGCTGGCCAAGAGCGTGCCGGCGGGCGTCGTCGGCTTGCTTTTGGCCGGCCTCTTGGCGGCATTCATGTCGAACTTCGCCGCCACGATCAACGCCGCCCCGGCGTACCTCGTGAACGACATCTACAAGCGCTTCATCAATCCGCATTCATCGGGCCGCACGGATGTGATGCTTAGCCGCGTGGCTTCCCTTGCGGTGCTCTTGGTCGGGATCGGCGTGGGGCTTGCGGTGACGCGGATCATGGACATGACGCTGTGGATCACGGGCGCACTCTACAGCGGTTATGTGATGGCGAACGTGCTCAAATGGATCTGGTGGCGCTTCAACGGCTATGGCTATTTCTGGGGCATGATGGCCGGCATCGTCGGCGCGATGCTGATTCCCGTAGCCGTTCAGGAGTGGCGTGACAGCCGCCCGCCTGAATTTGTTGAAGCCGATGTCATCGATCTGCCAGGAATCGCTGCCAGACTTCAATCACCAAAGTCGACTAGCGGAATCGAGCAGTATGTTCGCCAAGAGCTATCGCCAGCGACCATAACTCGACTGCATGACCACCGTGGCGGAACCGATCCAGAATTGGCGACGTCGATTGCACGCGACTTGAATCGGATCATTCAAGGCGACTCGATCTATGACAAAGAACGCTTCACAGGAATTGTGCTGTTGGGGCGGACCAACGACACGCTAAATTCACAACCAACCGGACAAGATGCGGTGATTTTGAATCGGATGCTTTTGGAAAGCGCGTTCTCCCAGAGCCTGGCGAACAAATTCATCTATCACCTCAACCCGGTGTTCTTCATGCCGGCCTTGATCGCACTTTCGCTAATCGGCTGCTTGGTTGGCACTCATTTCAGCGTTCCCGAAGACCGCGCGATCCTCAAGCATTTCTACCGCACCACTCGGCCCTGGGGCTTCTGGCGACCGATTCGAGACGAGATCATGCGCGAGGACCCGTCGTTCGAACCTAACCGCGATTTTGCCAAAGATGCAATTAATGTAATCGTGGGAATCGTTTGGCAGACGTGCCTCACGGCGCTGCCGATCTTTCTCGTGCTCCGGCAATGGGACTGGTTCTGGCCGACGCTTGCGATCCTAGCGGTCACGAGCGTGTTCATCAAATTCAACTGGTACGACAAACTCCCCGCCGCGGATATCGGCGCCTAACAATTGTCATTCGTTCTCTTTGCCGCAGATTGCGCAGATGGCCATAGATTGGTAACAATAGCCTCACCATCGTCTTCCACATCTGCGGAAATCTGCGACATCTGCGGCAAAAGTTTTTTTGTTGGATTGCCAAGAAAGGGGTTGCTGTGAATAGCCAGCTCCGAAGTGTCTTCCCAGCGGTGGTTTGCGGCTTGATGCTACTTGCCGCGGACTCCCATGTTCCGGCCGCGGAATTGCAGAACTTTATCACCCGCCGCGGTGATCAGCTGATGGACGGAGACAAGCCTTTCCGCTTCATCTCGTTCAACATCCCCAACCTGCTCGTGATCGAAGACGCCTTCGAGTTCACCAAGAGCAGCCCCTGGCGCTGGCCGGATGAGTTCGAGATCAACGACGCCCTCGAGTCGGTCCGCCAGCTGGGCGGCGAGGTCGTGCGAACCTACGTGATTAGCGTTTTCCGCAAAGGCTCGGACATGGGCCAGACTGTCCACGTCTTTGCCCCCGGCAAGTTCAACGAAGAGGGCTTTGTGGCCCTCGACCAAGTGCTCGCGGCCGCGAATCGCCAGGGTGTCCGCCTGATCATCCCGTTCTACGACCGCGCCCCGTGGATGGGCGGCCAACCGCAATACGCCGAGTTTCGCGGCAAGCAGACCGACGACTTCTGGACGGACCCGCAATTGATCGCCGATTTCAAAAAGACGATCGAGCACGTGGTGAATCGCACCAATACAATCACCGGCGTCCCCTACAAAGAAGACAAGGCCATCCTGGCCTGGGAAACCGGCAACGAAATCGACGCCACGCCCGAGTGGACGCACGAGATTGCCTCCTACATCAAGAGCCTCGATCCGAACCATCTGGTCGTCGACGGCCGCTCACTGCATGGAATCGAACAGTGGCAAATCGAGGAGCCAGCGACGGACATCGTCGGCACGCACCATTACCCTTGGGGGCCGGGCTCCGACTTCGTCACCCCGATTCGCAAAGCCCACGCACTGGCGAAAGGCAAAAAGCCTTACTTCGTCGGCGAGTTCGGCTTCGTCGACACCCCGCATCTGGCGCGAGTGATGGACGCGGTGGTCGCCGACGGCATCAGCGGCGCACTTCTCTGGAGCCTCCGCTTCCACAATCGCGACGGCGGCTTCTACTGGCACATGGAAGTCGGCACCGGCGGCAATTTTTATAAGGCCTACCACTGGCCCGGGTTCGCCTCCGGCGCCGCGTACGACGAGACGGCCGTGCTAGAACTCGCACGCGACAAGGCGTTTGAAATTCGCAGCCAGCGGCCGCCGGCGCTCGAACCACCCGCGCCGCCGAAGCTGCTGCCGATCGCCGATGTAGCGGCCATTTCCTGGCAAGGTTCAACCGGCGCATCGTCCTACGACGTCGAAAGGGCCGAGTCGGCCGACGGGCCGTGGACCCAGGTGGGCCGCGACGTCACGGACGCCGACGTCCAGTACCGGCCGCTGTTCAGCGATGCCAACGTCGTTCCGGGCAACGCGTACTTCTATCGCATCGTGGCCCGCAACGCGTCGGGCGAATCGCCGCCGTCAAACGTCGTCGGGCCGGTCCGGCCGCAGCATCGCACGCTCGTCGACGAGTGCCGCAATCTCGACCAACTGGCCGGCCACCGCGGCGACGTTTCCCTGCGGACGGACAACGTCCGCCGCGTACAAGAGGACGCCCACCGCATCGTGCTCGCGCCGGGCGCCGCAATCGACTACCGCGTCGCGGGGCCGATCCGGGCCTGGCGAGTCTACGCGTTCGCCGAATCGGAGGAAGCCGAACTTGCGGCCGCGGGCTCGGCCGACGGCGAGCGGTTCACGCCCCTCGCCGTCGACTGCCGCGTTTATTCGCCCGGCGGCGGCGACTACGGCTATCTGGCTGCCATCCGCTATAGCGGCATGCCGGAAGATGGCGACGCCCAGACCTTGCGCCTGAGCCTGCCGGTGAGCGCCAAAGAACCGCTGCAAATCGCCCGGGTCGAGATCGACTTTGAAGAGTGACGGGGCAAATATCCCAGTTTAAGTAAGTGCCGCTGGAGGGAGTTGAACCCCCACTCTCTTGCGAGAACATGGACCTGAACCATGCGCGTCTGCCAATTCCGCCACAGCGGCTCTGCGGTGAGCGGTTCATAATCGCAAATCGAGCGCCGGTGGGCAAGGCGCTGTAGCCAACCTCTTTGAGGTCGGTTTCCGGCGATCCAAAATCACCATGTTATCCGCGTCCGAGGTCGCAGACCTCGGCTACAGGCCGGACGAGTCTCAGTCGTAGCGCAAATCGTGCAACTCACCCTGATATGGCCAGTCCTCGGCGGCAGACACCAGCTTCGCCCGGAGCGGATCGTGCCGCACGTACTCCGATTTTTCCGCATAGTTCTCGCTGGACCGCAGCACGTGGTCAAAGAACTCTTTTTGCCACAAGGGCGTGTTGAGCCCGAGTCGGCGATGAGCGTACTTCGAAGTCCATTTCTTCCATTTTCCGACGAATATCTCCAGCGGATGGGAATCGCTTGATGGAGCGCAGAAAAAATGGACGTGATCCGGCATCAGCACGTCGCGACCGACACGCCATCCATACAACTGTTGGGCGTTCTGCCAGACTTCTCCGCACATCGAGTGCATTTCTGCGGTGGCGAGCAGGGAACGTCAGTCCATCGTGCACGTCGTGATGAAGAAGATCGGACTTTCCGTCCAGCTCTGTTCCAATCGGGCAAGATGGGAATGAGTGGTCATGACATCGTTTCGTCACCGATCACATGAATCCCGAGGTCACTACAGCGCATAAAACCGCCGCGGTGAGTTGCCCCACCGCGGCGGTTGTAGGTTTCGAATGTTGTACGGCCCAAACTAGAAGCTCGTGTTGCTCGTCTCGCGGCCGTTGCGGGTCACGAGATGCAAGTACACGTCCGGCTCGATCGAGTCCGGAATGGCGCTGCCGCGGCCGTCGCCCCAGCCATGCTGCACCACGCCCGGATGCAGACTGCTCGGTCCCCACTTGCGAGCGCTCGGCGTCATGCTGCTCGACATGTGTGGGTTCTTCCTGCCGTCGGCGCCCGGACCACCTACTTGTTGGTACCATTTAGGCTGCGACGTGGTGTCCTCGCGGCGATCACCCTTGTTGAGGCTGGTGTCGCCCGTCGGAGTCGGGCCGGCAAACGTCCAGGTCGTGGGCGTCGTGCCAGTGGGCGTGCCCTGCGGCGGGGCGGGACCATTGGGCCAGGCCGCGACGCCGTACGAGGCAAAGCCGCTATACCACGACGTATAATTCTCTTCGCGGCTTTCGGTGATCAACAGCGTCTTTGACGAGCCGTCCGAAAGCTGAGCGAAGCTGTAGCCCTGCTTGGTAATCTTGGCGTTGGCGCCGGTACCAACCAGGCCCGGGAACGGGAAGCCGCCATTGCCGCAATAGGCTTTGCCGGTACAGCCCGTGGCGGTCGTCGCCACCTGGCCGGCCGTCGGCGGACCGGTCGCCAGGTCACCCGCAGTGCCCGCAGTCAAATAGTGGGTCGAGGGCAGGCAGATGTAGTTGCCGACCGCAATCTGCGACTGCGTATTGATGCCTGCTGCGCTGAAAAAACCAGCCTTCTGCGGCACCGACTCTTCGCCCGCATAGCTCGGGCAGCGGAGCACTTCGATTTTGGTTTCCCATTCGTACGGGTTGTTCTGCGCGTGGTAAGTCGCGTTGGTCACGTCCGTCAAATGGAGCTTGGGATCAAACGCCGCGTCGCGGAGTTTGCCCTGCTTCGCCGGAGTGGTAGCCGATGACGATTGCGTGATCCGCTGGTACAGCGTGCCCTCTTCCATGAACGGCAGGATCTGGACGATCCAGCTGTAACCGTCGCCCCATTGACCGGCGTAGTTGTTCGGCGTCACGCCGGTGCCAGTTGGATTGGGCAAGCTGGAGCCGATGCTGCCGAACTTCACCTGACTGTCGCCGTTGCCGGTTTGCCGGAACGGCGCCGTCGACGCCAGCGGCAGCACCTTCTTCGAATCGGCGAAAGTGTGGCTGGCCAGGACCAATTGCTTGATCTGGCTCAGACACTGGTTGCGCCGGGCCGCTTCACGAGCGGCCTGGATGGCTGGCAGCAGTAGCGCCACCAGGATGCCGATGATCGCAATGACCACCAGCAACTCTACGAGGGTAAACCCTCGCCGCGAACTAGCTCGCGTAAACATCTGGAACCTCCTTCACAAAAAATAAAACAGAAAATGAGGATGAAAAAGAATATCGCCCACACCGACGCGGTGCGTGCGGTTCCTCCATCGTCTTGGCGAAGCGGATCGCAATCGCGCGAGCGTTTCGCCCACCCCTACTTCAATCGACCGATTCTGCGGAGCCCCCCTCCGCTAAAGCGAACCCGACGGTCCGAATTTTCTCAGTTGAATTAAGTTGCCACCCCAATGCGCTCGCTTGCCGAAACCCCAACCTCGTCGGGCGCAATCGCTCCGGCCAAAGAAGCCTCTGAAAAGCTGTTCCCTCTGCGCAAAGAAGCCGCCAGCCTATTCTGAAAGTCTAACCTAGCCAGCACTTAGCTGTCAATCAGCGGTGGGCGGAAAAGGGGGAGTGGGGAAGGGGGAAGGCGGAAGGTCGAGCGCGACATTGCACATGTCCGCCTGTCTTTATCCTTCCCCCTTCCGCCTTCCGCCTTCCACCTTCGACTCCGCATTGACACCCTTCCACTTACCGCCAGAATTCAGTTCTGATGCCCTCCCAAATCACTGTTCTTGTCGGCCCTGCCCGGTGCGGAAAAACGCACCGCCTGGTCGACCAATACCGACGGGTACTACAGCCGGCCGGGGCGGAAGTGGGCCGCGCCATCTGGCTCGCCCCGACCACCCGTGCCGTGGCGGCAATCCGCGAAGCCCTCGTCGGCGGGCCTGGGTTGACGGCCTGCCTCGATCCGGGTGTGACGACCTTCGACGCCCTGGCCCACCGGATCGGGGCCTCGCTGCCGACACCGCCGCGGGCGATTTCGGCGTTCCAACAGCGTGTGCTGGTGCGGCGCGTCGTCGAGGACGCGAAGGCGGCGAAGCGGCTGCAGCACCTCTCCGCGATGTTCCGCCTCGGTTCGTTCATCGACCTCTTGTGCGAGCATTTTGCGGAGCTCAAGCGCTACGGAGTATCGCCCGCGGCGTTCGCCCGCTCAGCCGGGCCCCGCGGCGACCGGCGGCAACAGGAAGAGCTGGCGGATTTGTTTTCGCGCTATGAGGACTTGCTCTCCACGCATCGCCTCGCGGACGAAGAGGGGCTGCAAATCGCGGCGGGCAACGCGCTGCAAACCGACGCCACGCTGCTGCCCCATTTGCAGCTCGTCGTTGTCGACGGCTTCACGGACTTCACGCATCCACAATTGGAACTGCTCTCGCAGCTGGCCGGACGGGCGCGGCAGCTCTGCATCACGCTGCCCGGCGAAGTGCGGCGGTCGACGGGGCGCGACGAGTTGTTCGCCAAGACGTCCGATACGCTCGCCGAGTTGCGGTTGCACTTGCCCAAGCTCGACGTTGAACAAGTGACATGCCGCGCGACGGATTGGCCGGCGCTCGACCACATTGCCGAACATCTCTTTGAGCATCCGCGCGACGTCCCTGTTCCTTCGCCGGCGGTGCAGGATTCGCTCGATCGATTTGAGATCGTTGCTGCAGCCGGCGTGCAGGACGAAATCGTCGAGTTGGCGCGGCAAGTGAAGCGGAAGTTGACCAATGTGACGGCTCCGCTTCCCCCCGGCGACGTCGTCGTCGTATTTCGCAGTCTCCACGAGGCCGCGCCGCGAATTCGCACGGTGTTCGACGAATTTGGAATTCCCTACTCGTTGGAAGCGGGCCGGCCGTTGGCGTCCACCACCGTCGTGCGATTGTTGTTGGATCTGCTGCGGTTGGATGCCGACGATTGGCCCTATCGGCGCGTAGTGTCGATTTGCGCCAACCACCAGCTAGGAATCGCCGATCGCCCGACGCGCGCCGCCGCCGAGTGGCTGGTGCGCGAACTGCAGGTCGATCGCGGCCGACGGTCGCTCCTGGAGCGGGTGGCAGTGCTGGCCGCAGCGGCTGCCGAGAATGGTTCCAGCGACGAACCGCGAGCGCACACGCACCACGACCGCCGATCCCTGGTGGCGTCCACCGCGCTGCCGCTGCTGACAAAACTTGCCGCGGCTTTGGACACCCTTCCGGAAGTCGCCATTCCCTTAGAATGGATCGTTGCGCTCGTCGAGTTTGCAACGACGCTGCAGCTGAAGTGTTTTTCCGAAACGCTCCGTGAGCCGGAAGACGTGGCTACCTGGCGCGCGATTGGCGAGCGCTTGTCCGAATTGGAACTGCTCGCCGCCTGGCAGAAGCAGCCCGTGCCGCGGCTGTCGCGGGCTGAGCTGCTGGACATGCTGGTCGACGTTGCCCGGCATGAATCGCTGCCGCGCGAAGCTGACGATACCGGACGCGTTCGCATCCTCTCGGCGCAAACCGCTCGGACGGTCGCCGCCCGCGAGGTATTTCTCGCCGGAATGTCCGAACAGGCTTTTCCATCACCCGAGCGAGCCGGCAGTTTCTACTCGGCGGCCGACTACCGTTTCTTCGCCGCCGCGGCCGATCAAGAACGCGCCGCGGCCGCGCTTGCCCCCCTCGCGCGCTCGCAGGAGGAAATGCTCCTGTTCTACGAGGTGCTGACTCGAGCCAGCGAGCGGCTCACCATCAGCTACCCGGCACTCGATGAGAAAGCGCAATCGCTGCCGCCCAGCCCGTATGTGACCGAGGTCGAGCGCGCGGTCTCCCCGGCAACGATCAAGCACGACCGTGCCACGCGGCCGGCCCCCATTCCCGTTGGCGATCTGCCGCTGGGCCCGCGCGATTGGCGGGTGCAGGCGGTCCATGAAGCGCTCGACGGCGATCGCGCGCTGCTCGCCGGAATGTTTCGCACCCGCGAGCCGGCCGGAGCGAGCCTCGAATCGGCGCTAAGAATTATTTCGGCCCGCGGTCGCCGCGACGCCTTCGGCCCGGCCGAAGGATTGCTCGAAAGCGAGGGCGTTCGAGTCCGCCTGGCCCGCCGTTTCGGGAGCGAGCATCTCTGGAGCCCGAGCCAGTGGGAAACTTATGCCGGTTGTCCCTATCGCTTTTTCTTGGAACAAGTGCTGCGGCTCGAACCGCTCGGCGAGCTTGTGCTGGAGACCGACCATTTGCGCCGCGGATCGCTTGTGCACCGCGCACTGGCCGAATTTCATCGCCGCGCAGTTGAGCTGCTAGGTTCTGACGCGCCGCTCTCGCAGCACGATCGGACAAAATTCATCAGCGAATTCGAGAATCTCGTCGAGGCGTTGGTGCGGGCGACGCCATATACCGGCGTCGAGGCGGCGCTGGTGGAGCTCGATCGGCTGCAGATCGCCAAGTGGGCCCCGCGGTACCATAACGAGCACGCCAAGTACGACGCCAACTGGTCGCTTGATCGGCCGCTCGCCCCCACTTACTTGGAATGGCGTTTCGGCCCGCCTCGCACAGGCGAGCAGGAATTCGAAGACCCGCGTTCGACCAACGATCCGTTCCAGCTCCAGATCGGCAAAGAGAAGATCCGAATCACCGGCCGCATCGACCGGATCGACGTCGGCGCGGCCGGCGACAACACGCTGTTCAGCGTGCTCGACTACAAATCGGGCAAGCGTCCGACGCTGTCGCATGAGAGGGTCATCTCGGGCGAGCGGCTACAGCCGGCGCTATACGTGATGGCGGCGCAGGCTCTGTTGTTCGGCAACGACGCGGCCACGCCACTCTACGCCGGTTATTGGTCGCTCACGAACGGAATTACTGTTGCCCCGGCCTATTCGCTCCACTTGTCGGACGACCTACAGTCGGAAAGCGAGAAATGGGTCGAGCTGCGAAATTCGGTCGTGGAGCTGTTGCGTGGATTCGTCCGCGACATCCGACATGGCGACTTTCCCGTGGCCAGCCGAGATGAACATTGCACCAGCCGCTGCGACTTCGCCACCGTCTGTCGCATCGCGCAGGTGCGGAGCCTCGGCAAGCAATGGTTCCTCGAGGAAGACGCGACGCCACTCCAGCGGCCGGAGGGGAGAAAATGACGACCAGCGTCGCCCTCACTTCCGAACAAGCCAAAGCGCTCGAGACGCGCGACACTTCGATTGCGCTGGCGGCCGGAGCGGGTTGCGGCAAGACGTTCGTGCTCTCAGAGCGATTCTTGTCGCATCTGGATCGCGACAACCGCCTGTTGAAGGAAGTTGCCGGGTTGAATCAGCTTGTCGCTATCACCTTCACCGATGCGGCGGCGCGGGAAATGCGCCGCCGGATTCGGCTGAAATGCTACGAACGGGCCCAAACTGCACCGACCGAAGAGAGTCAGGACGCGTGGCTCAAGTTGCTGCGGGCGATCGAAGCGGCCCGGGTGAGCACGATTCATGCATTCTGTGCGTCGCTGCTGCGCGAACACGCCGTCGTGGCGGGGCTCGATCCGGCGTTTGGCGTGCTGGAGCAAGCCGCGGCCGACGTTCTAGAAAGCGAAGTGATCGACGACGTGCTGCGGCGTCAACTGGCGGACCTGATACCCGAGACGCTGGGCCTCGCCGCTGCCCTGGGATTGTCGCAACTCAAAGAACAGCTGCGCGAACTCCTGGCGAAGCGGCACACGCGAGCGTTCAGCGATTGGCATGGCAAGTCGGCCGAGGAACTGGTGGCTGCCTGGAAAGAGACGCACGATCGAGTGGCCGTACCCAACGCGCTAGCCGAGCTGGCGGGCGTGCCGGAAATTGACGTGATCACCGAGCTGCTGCACAGCGTGACGCCGACGAAGCCGGCGTTCGTCGAGGCGAAGGCGACGCTTTTGGAATTCCTGCCGCGTATGGTGCAGGGCAACCTGGCCGAAGCGGAGTTTGCCCTGCTGCGAGAATGCGCCGGAGTGCAAAAGATCTGCACCGCGAAGGATTGGCCAAACGCGGAATCGTTTGCCAGCTACCGGGATGCGTGCAAAGGGCTGCGTGCGGCGATCGACAAATATGCCCCCAAGCCATTCGACGCCGACCGGGCCCACGACGAAGCAGAATTGGGACTGCAACTGCTCGACCTGGTACACGACGTGGCAGAGGAATATCGGCGCCGCAAGGCGCGGGAGGGGAAGCTCGACTTCGACGATTTGCTGTCGCAGGCTCACTCCCTGGTCACTTCGAAGGCAAACGACTCGCTGCGAAAGCGAATTTCGGACGACCTGCGGCTGGTGCTGGTCGACGAATTCCAGGACACCGACCAGCTGCAAGTCGAGCTGGTGCAGGCGCTGTGTGGCGACATCGCTGCCGGCAAGTTGTTCTTCGTTGGCGACATGAATCAGTCGATTTATCGTTTTCGCGGGGCGCAGCCAGACGTGTTTCGGGATCTTCGCCAGCAAGTCCCCGAGCCGGGCCGGCTGCCGCTGAGCAAGAACTTCCGCAGCCAGCCGGCGGTGCTTCACTTCGTAAATACGCTTTTTGCCCACACGTTCGGCGAAGAGTATCAGCCCCTTACCGCCAACCGGACGCAAGTGACTTCTGAGCCGGCGATAGAGTTCTTGTGGACGATCACGCCGGACAAGAAGTCGAAGATCGGGGGCGCCACGAAGGATGCACGCGAACAAGAGGCCCGCCGCATCGCGCGGCGATTGCGACAGCTGATTGACTCGCAAGAGCCGATAATTGCGGACGCCAAGGCGAAAGTCGGCAAACGCGGCGTGCAGCCTGGCGACGTGGCGATCCTGTTCCGCGCGCTGAGCGACGTGGCACTCTACGAAAACGCGCTCCGCGAATACGACCTCGACTATTACCTCGTTGGCGGCCATGCCTACTATTCGCAACAGGAAATTTACGACGTGCTCAATCTGTTGCGGGCCGTCGCCAGCGAAGCCGACGAGATTAGCCTCGCCGGCGTGCTGCGCAGCCCGTTCTTTGCGCTCGAGGACGAAACGCTGTTCTGGCTCGTCGAATCAGGGGGCAGCCTAAACGACGGACTCTTTGGCGAGTCGCTCCCTAAGGAACTGTCGAATGACGAGCGGATCAAGGTTCAATCCGCGGCAGCAACGCTACGCTCCCTCCGCTCGGTGAAAGACTCGCTGCCCATCGCGACGCTGCTCGAACAGGCGCTGGCGCACACGGGCTACGATGCTGCTCTGCTGGGCGAGTTTCTCGGCGAGCGAAAATTGGCCAACCTCAACAAGTTGCTGGAACAAGCCCGTACGGCCGATGCGGGCAACGTGCTCGACCTCGACGGCTTCATCGCCCAGTTGGCCGAGTTCGTGGTGCGGGAACCGAAAGAAGCGCTCGCCGCGACCCTTTCGGAAGAGGCCAACGTGATCCGCTTGATGACGATCCATCATGCCAAGGGCCTGGAGTTTCCGCTGGTCGTCGTGCCAGACATCGATCGCAAGGCGGACGGCCGTACGGCCTCGGCCGCGCTCGACGAACGCCTCGGCCCCGTCGTCAAGTTGCCGGCGGAGGACGATGATCCGCAGACGGCAACGGGCATCACGCTCTATCGGGCGCAGGAACGGCGTGCGGAAGCCGACGAGCGCAAGCGTTTGTTCTACGTGGCCGCGACCCGCGCGGCCGACTATTTGATTCTGTCCAGCAGCCTGGTTGGTTATGATGCCGAATCATTGGAGAGTGATTGGACGCGGCTGCTGGCAGTGCAGTTCGACTTGAGTACCGGCGAATTCCGCGGAATGCTGCCAACCGCCGACGAGTTGCCCCGCGTCCGAGTGATCGACTCCGATCCGGCGATCGACTTCCAGCCCAAGGGGCGAGGCCGCGGCGCCGATCTGGTGGAGCTGGTACAAACTGCCCGCGACCTCGCGGCCGGCGGCGGAGGCGTTGTGCCGCAGGACGTTGGCCCGCTGGCAGCGGACGTCGCCGCCCGCCGACAGTTCTCCGTGTCGCGGCTCTCCGGCAAACTGGTCCGTCCCGATTCGCGGGAAGAAGAGTTCACTGCGGTTGCGGCCCCAGAAGAATTCGACCCGCTCACGTTTGGCACGTTCGTCCACACGGCGCTGGCTCGGCTCGATTTCGGCGGGAAGCCATCGGTGCGAGCACTCTGCGAACAAATTGCCGAGGAACGTGTCCTCACGAACGCGGCGGCGATCGTCGACCAGGCCGCGCAGCTAGTGGAACAATTCTGCACTTCCAAGCGCTGGGTGCAGATCAAATCTGCAAAAACCGTCCACCGCGAACTGGAGTTCCTGCTGGCCTGGCCGCCGGAAGGCCCGTCCGGCTACGGCCGCCATATTCGCGGCTATTTCGACTGCGTCTACCAGGATGCCGCCGGCGGCTGGCATCTGGTGGATTACAAAACGAATACGCGAGCGAATGCCGATTGGTATGAAATGCAGATGCTGCTCTACGCATTGGCATTCGAACGGGCCGTCGGCACGCCGCCAGTGGAATTGGCGCTCCACTTCCTGCGTCAGGGAGTGGAACATAGATTTGAGTGGAACGATGCGACCAGAACTCGTGCGATCGTACTGGTGAACGATGCGATGCAAGACCTGATCGCACAAGTGACCAGGCCATCGTCGTGATACGGACTGGTCGCTTCAGCGACCAGTGACGCCGTCTAGATTTCAACATCTCTCCATGCCCACCACCGCCCAACGCGAGTTCGCCCTCGAAGTGGTGCAGAAACTCCGCGCCGCCGGCTGCGAGGCCTTGTGGGCGGGTGGCTGCGTCCGCGACCAGCTGCTCGGCATCGAGCCGAAGGATTACGACGTCGCCACCAGCGCCCGGCCGGACGACATCCGCAACCTCTTCGGCCACAAGCGAACGCTCGCCATCGGCGCGTCGTTCGGCGTAATCACGGTGCTCGGCCGCCGGCCGCAAGGGCAGATCGAAGTGGCCACATTCCGCACCGACGCCGCCTACAGCGACGGCCGCCATCCCGACAGCGTGGAATTCACCACGGCCGAGCACGATGCTGAGCGCCGCGATTTCACGATCAATGGACTCTTCTTCGATCCAGTTGCCGGCAAAGTGGTCGACTATGTCGGCGGCCGCGACGATCTCGCGCGCCAGCTGATTCGTGCCATCGGCGAACCGCGTTTGCGGCTTAGTGAAGACAAGCTCCGCATGCTCCGGGCCGTCCGCTTTGCCGCAACATTCGGCTTCGCCATCGAACCGGCGACGCTCGCCGCCATTCAAGAGATGGCCCCGGAAGTCACGACGGTGAGCGCCGAGCGGATCGGTGCCGAAATTCGCCGCATGCTGGTCGATCCCAACCGCGCCGTCGCGCTCGACTTGCTCCGCGAAACCAACTTGTTGCCTCAAGTCTTACCGGAGGTTGCTCAGCTCGATGCTGCCGACTGGAGCGATACGCGGCGCGTCTTGGCGAATCTTCAAGATCCAACGCTGGCCGTAGCGATTGCGGCGCTGCTGCATGTCGCCGACTCACAGGCACCGAGTGCCGTCGGCCGCCGACTCCGCTACACCAACCGCGAAATCGAGCGGACCAATTGGCTGCTTGCGCACCTGGAAATCATCCGCCGAGCGCCCAGCGTCTTCTGGCCGCGGTTGCAGCGTGTGCTCGTCCACGACGGCGCCGAAGAACTTGTCGCGCTTTACGAAGCGGTTGCCGGATGCGACGACGCCGCATTGGCTTTTGTCCGCGAGCGGCTGGCTTGGCCCGTGCACCAATTGAATCCGCCGCCATTGATTGACGGCTCCGATCTGATTCATCACGGTCTCTCCCCCAGTCCCGACTTCGCCCGGCTGCTGGAGGCCGTCCGCGACGCCCAGCTTTGCGGCGAGATTGAAACGTCTGCCGGGGCGATGTCGCTGGTCGAGCGCCTGCTTGCCGGTGATTCGGATCCTGGCCCTTGACGCCGAACGGCGATCCAGTACGGTGCAGAGAATTGAATTGCCGCCGCCACGATGGAAGGAAGCCAACATGCCCGCCGACATCCTGTGTTTCGCCCAATCCGCACCGAGTTTTGGTGGCTGGAGCCTGCTCTTGCTCTTGATGCGGTTCCTCCACATCTTCAGCAGCATCATCCTCTTGGGCGGAATCTTCTACCTGCTCATGGTCGTCGCCCCGCGGATTGTCGCGTCCGGCGGACGGGGCGACGCGGACGCCTGGTTCAACGGAAATCGCGCGGCCTGGGCCAAGTGGGTCGGCATTGCTACGGCGCTGCTGTTGATTTCGGGACTCTTCAACTTCGTCAACAACGTGATGACCTACAAACTCGTGCCGTCGTACCACATGCTTGGCACGCTCAAGATTCTGCTCGGCCTCGTGGTGTTTTTCTTCGCCGCGATCCTCGCCGGCAAGACCGCGCTCGCCGAAAGCTTTCGCGAGAAGATGGCCGTGTGGCTCAAGGTGACGCTGGCCGTGGGCATCGTGATCGTGATCATCGGCGGCATCATGCGGAACTATCCACGGATCCCCAAGGAAGAGAGCGGCGGCCCGGCACTCGTCTCACCCAGCAACTAACGACAAACAATTGACAACCGTCAAATCTGCATATGGACAAAAAGGCAAAGAAGCGGATCGAGGTCCTGCGCAAGAAAATCTCCGAACTGCAACCGCGGCTGGCCGGCGCCCGCAAGCAAATGGACGAGCCCGAAGAGGTCCGCAAACTGGAAGCGGAGCTGAGCGCCGCGCAGGCTGAAATCGCCAAACTGCAGGCATCGTGATTGTGTACGCAGCGCTCGACGTTTGGCAGAGACCGCGGCTACGAGTGCTGCTTGCCGCTGGAACGCTTTCGCGCCGGAGTACCGCCCACGGCGCCGCCCGAAGGCCCTGACGTCGGCAAGTCGTCTTCATCCCGGCCGTCATCCGCGTCGAACATGCCGCTGCCCGTGGCCTCCTGCAATTCGGAGACGCGGGGATCGCCGTGCCCTTCGTTCGAGCCGGCTAGTCCGCCCACGGCCGTGCCTCCGCCGGCCGTTCCGGCCGCGTAAATGTCCGGGTTCACCACCGGCCTGTCGCGAGCGTCCATCGTTGGGCGCCGCCGCGAGCGCCGGTCCTCTTCCATTTCACCTTCCGGAGCGAGCGTGTCTTGCGGCCCGCGCGGACGCCCGGCGTTCAGATTCACTTCGGGCGTGGCCCCGTTCAACGCCGCGCACCCGACACAAAAACGCGTGAACGGCATCGCCTCGAGCCGCGCCTTAGCGACCGGCTTGCCGCAAGTCTCACACTTGCCAAACGTCCCGGCGTCGATCCGCCGCAGCGCCGCCCGCGCTTCGTCCACCAGATACTGCTGATTGTCGAGCAGCGTGGCGTTGAGCTCCTGCAGAAACTCTTCCGTACCCATATCGCCCAGGTGCACCGGCACAGTCGACAGGCTGCCCGACTGTCCGCTCCCGCTTTGCACCTGTTCGGAGAGTGCGTCGGCGTCCGCCCGCACTCGCATCGCCAGTGCCTCTAGCTCCTTCCGAAATCGTCGCAACTGATCCGCGTTCATGTCGTGCGATCCTCCATCATGACCACTTCCTGCTCATTTCATTCTTCTCACCGCCGCGTCAACCGGCCAGTGCTGCAACGAAGATATCCAGCGGGGAGCCAAATAGAGCAAACGTTGCGCCGCTATCGGCCACGACTCGCGCGCAATTTGCTCGACAGCGCGGAATTTCCTGTCATATACTTAAGATGTGCGTGCGAGCACTTGCGGCCCGGACCTGGACTTTTCTGGCACAGTGTTTGCACCTCACCTGCGCATCAACGCAGCTGGACTTATCTGACCGGAACAATCTTGATCTTTCGCTCTCCCGGAGTGCCCCGTGGCAACCACCGTCTGGCTCAGACTGCCGCTCGCGGTCTGCGCGCTGCTTACCCTGGCAGCGATCGCCAATGGGGAGGCTCCAGTTCCAGCAGGGCAATCCAGCGGTAGCGCGCCGTCGCTCTTCGAGCAGGTTGCCACCCACGCGCTGGGAGACATTCCAACCTGGAAGCTCGAGTTGCCGCGCCAACTCCCGCCCCTCTTGGGTGACGACGGAACGCAGCCCGACACGTTGGTCTACCTCCGCGTCTCTCAGGAATACCTGTCGCGGCGATTCGAACGGAATGTGAACCGCACGAAGCCGGTGGTCGACCACATCCTCGGCACCAGCATCCGCGGCAAGTCGCTCACCCGCGGCACGACGCGGCTTGTCCTCGTGCCGAACGCGGACCATTTTGAAGCGGAAATTGAGTTCGTCGGCACGGTTGCCTCGAAAACGCGCGGCACGAACGGCCCCGCCATTCTGCACTATCAATCGAATTCGACCTTCCGTGCCACGAAACGAATCATGCTCGACGCGGGCGGAATCGCCACCGCCCCGGCCCGAGCCACGGCGAAGACGCAGTTGCAGCCGCGCAGCATCCAATCGCGGATGGGCGGCCTGGCCGGGATGATTGTCGAGCGCGTGGCCCGCCGCCGTGTCGCAGAAACCCGCTCGCAAGCGAACGCCATCGCGTCCGATCACACGGCGCATATTGTCGCCGGCGACCTCGATCGCGGCCTCGAGAAATCGATTGGCGACTTGGCCGCCGCGCTCGCCGAAGCCGCAGGGCTTAAGTCGACGGAACTCGCGCAGCTGATGACCGATGGCGCCGGCAAGCAGCTCCATCTGATGCTCCGCACGACGCACGATCACGCCGAATTGGTGCTCGCGCCGCAGGCCGTGACCTGGAAAGAATTGGCCACGGATCTGCCGGCACACGACGATTCGACCCACGTCGTGCTCCGCGTCCACCGTTCGGTTCTCACCAGCCTCGGAACAGACTCCAGCGGCTCGCCGGCCCTGGCGAGGCTGTTCGCTAGCGGCCTCAAAACGCAGCTCGCCAAGCGGTCCGCGGCAATCGTCGAGTTGCCGGCCAAGTCAAACGATTTGCCTATCGACTGGTCGTTCGACGTGAACTGGCTCTCGGTGAATGTCGGCCGCGCCACGCCCATCGACAGCACCGCCTTCCGCAGCGCTCAGGTCGAAGTCGCGCCGCCGCAGAGCGGCGACTGATGCTAATGGGCTCGCGGCGAGAAACGGCCGGGTCCGTGACCTGTACTATCTAGCGAGTCAAACGCACACTCGACGACTTTTGTCGACAAAGTGTGAGCCGTATCGGTCGGCGAAGCAAACGGTGTATTTGGCGTCCAATTCCGACCATCGCCATTCCTTGCCGTCCGCCGCTCCAGCTCCCAGGCCACTAGTGCCTGATCAATCCCCCTCGCCCGCAATCCGCCGCGGCTCCCAAACCTTTCCCCTTTCGCAAGCGACGGCACTCCCACCACAGTGTTCCCCAGCTGAATCCCGCCAAAACCGCTTCGCGCCTCGCTTAATGCAACATGCCGTCTCGAATCGACTGTGCCCTCGAGCGCGACCGCCGAACTTGCGATTCCCGCGCCCGCCCCACTGGTCGTCCCCAGATAGTCGAGCCAGACCGTGTAGTCCGCCGCGTCGACGATGCCGTCTCCATTGCCATCGCCATTGGTGCCGGGCGTGACACTCTGTCCAAATTGCGACTTCCACACGTCATAGTCGGCCTGGGTGACCGAGCCGTCGCCGTCGTAATCACCCGGCCTGTAAGCCGAAGCGGTCTCGATGCCCGTATAGCTCACCGCGGCGGCATCGCTGAAGGAGTAGGTCCCCGCGCCGACAACTCCCGGCGTAAATACGGGATTCGTGGCATGCGCGTAAGAGAATCTCAGCGTGTCGCCGGGCGCCGCGGTGGGGCCGGCGGCGTTGATCGACAATGGCACACCCGGGAGCGGCTCGGCATAGACGGTGTCGGCGCCGCTACCGAGGTTTATGGAAAAGATCGACGAGACATCGTAGTATGTCAGCGCTCCGCCCGGCCCGAAAAGATCGTCGCCCACGCCAGCCCCCAGCGTGTTCTGCGTGACGTGCAACGTGTCGCCCGTCGAGTCGAGCCCGTCCCAAACGCTGAGTTGCCCCCCGTCGGCGCCCGCGTAATACACCACAGGGCCGCGAATGTTCTCCAGACTGTTGACGTTGTAACCGACTGCGAGGCCATCGGCGCCCGCGCCGCCCACGAAGACCGTCATCAAGCCGGGCTCGACCGCGTCAAGATAGAGCCCATCCACGGCGGGGCCCGCCCAGATTTGCAGCAATTCGATGTTCGAATCGTTCAGCGAGTAAAAGCCGCCCAGGCTGCGCGCTGCGATGGTCGTGCCGCTCGTGCGGCTGTACGTGTAGCTCGAAGTGTCGGCAAAATTGTTGAGATCGAACGTGTCGGCACCATCCTGCCCGTTGAAATGGAAGGACGCCATGTTGGTGACTTCGGAGATCAGGTTTCCCTGTCCGAAGCGGAGCCAGTCGTTGCCGCCCCCGGCGTTGATCGCCAGAGCGCTCCCCGACTTGAACGTCTGAATGTCGAACACATCGTCGCCGCCACCGGCCGAGATCGTGATATTCTCGACGTTGCTCCCTGCGCCGAAGCCCGCCGCCCCCAGCCCGCCGATGTTCGTCGTGCCAGGCCCGAACTGGTTATAGAACGAATAGTTGATCGGTAGCGACGAAGCCGAATCGTTGACCAGGAGCGAGTCGATCCCGCCCCCGCCACCGATCCCCAAGTTCCCGTTGATCGTGAGATTCCCCAGGTCGTCGTGCGGCCGCACCTCGAAAAAATCCGGATCGGGCCCGCCGAGGATCGTCATCTGCTGGCCGGGGAGAATGTCCGACGAGGTGCCGAACACCAGGTAGTCATTGGAATACTGCCCGCCATAAACATTGACGGCGCCGAACAAATCGTAGTCGAAACTCAAACCTAACGGCGCCCCATCGTAGATCGTCATGTGCTCTGGGCTGATCACGTACGAGCGTCCGTTCGAGTTGGCGTCATCGTTAATCAAGACATTGAATCCGCCGCCGCCATCGAGAACCATGGGATAGTTGAATGGCGGGTTCTCATCCTGATCGTAGAAGTCGCGGAAGTTGCTGACGTTGTTCAGCTCAATCGTGTCGTTGCCGCCGCCGGCATGCACCGTCACGGACTGCGCCATCGTGCCGTTGATCTGAAAATTGTTGTTGCCGTTGCCGGCCAGGATCGTCGCCCCCTCGTAGCCCTCCAAGTCGTAAGCCTGCAGGCCGAGGTAGATGGTCTGCGGATCAAACGTGCCATTGCCCAGCACGGCCCAAGGCAAATCATGCGTACTGAGCGAGTCGTTCAGCGTCAGCGTGTCAAATCCCTCGCCGCCGCTACCGGTAAACAAGCCGATCCCGCCGGCCAGGTTGTTGCCATTGCCGATTACGAACGTGTCGTCGCCGCCGTTGCCGTTGACGATGGCGCTGGAAATACTCGACGCGTTGATCGTGACCTGGTTGGGCCCTTGCGTCGCATCCAGGAACACCGCACCGACACCCGAATAATTCACGCCGCCGAAGAAGAACGGATCGTCGCGCGTGATCGACGTTTCACCAACGAGATAGTCGACAAAGAAGGAGTTAGCCGCGTCGTAGAGGTTGATGCGATTTCCTTCGCCCAAGCCTCCGGCATTAAAGGTCACCAGGCCGCTCACCGCATGCAGCCCGCCGCTACCAACGTTGAGTGTGTCGCCCTGGTTCCCGCCGTTGAATGTGATCGGACTTTCGATCACGCTCAGTCCAAACGGACTATTGGGCACGAGATTCAGCGTGTCGTTGCCGTCGTCGCCATTGATCGTTACCGGCGAACGAATCGCCGACGTCGAACCGCCTGGCGCGATGTTGATCGTGTCGTTGCCCAATAGCGCGTTGATCGTCACCGGCGTGGCCGTATCCAGCGTGTGCAAGTTTAACGTTTCATCGCCAAAACCGGCAAAGATTGTCGCCGACGTCAGCCCACCCGGAGTGCTGGGCATGGAAATGTCCGCATTGCCTCCGTCGGCATAGATTGTGAGCGACTGCGCCCCCGCAAACGACGTGATATTGACGCCCGTGCTGGTCACGGTCGAACCATTCACCACGATATTGTCGTAGGCATTCGTTGCCCCCACAACTTCCAACGTGTTGGTTCCTCCGCCCAAATCTGCGGTGATCGCCGGACTGCCGCCAAGCGGATAGAAACGCACGCTGTCATTGCCGCCCCCCGAATTAAGCGAGATGCTCGAGACCTCGGCTGCCGGAACGTTTTCCACGAGGCTACCGATCGACACCCGCACCTTTCCCGCGACTCCCGGCTCGACCGAAATCGTATCGTCGGCGTTCCCCAAGCCACCCTGCACCGACAACACGTTGGTCGTGAAATTCGCATTCACCAGCATATTGTTGAGCGTCGACGGCAACACGATCGAATAGCCATAGGCCTGTTGCAGAATCGTCGCCGTCAGGTTGCTGATCAGATTGCGCTCGTTGGAATTGATTGCCCGCCCCGGATTCATCAGCTCGTCGACGTGTACCGGCAGTCCGGCCGCATTCGTGGCCGCAGTGGCCGGCCCTTCCCACAGATGGCCGCGATCGCTGCGGGTGAACGTCGCCTCGATCGGCCCGCCACCGACGTTGAACGCCACGAGGTTGCCGCCCGACGGATTCGAATCGCTGGGATCGTCGACGCCCGAGTCCGTCAGGAAGCTGGCGATCGACAGCGTCGGGTGCTGTTCGCTGATCCCCACCGCGTGCCCGATTTCGTGGACGATTGTCGCATAGAAATCGGTTCCCGAGATCGCGGGAGTGATCGCGTAGCCGGTGAATACGTTGGTAATGTTGTCGTCGAACTCGGCGTCGTCGAGCG
>JBFWSG010000011.1:0-131435 GCA_050248495.1 Pirellulales bacterium
GGCGTGGCGTTGGTTGGATGCGGCAAGGGCCTCTCCGTTCCTTCGACGGTCCCGGTGAGCGGCGTCGTAAAGTACAAGGGAAAGCCGCTGCAAGGAGTTCGGGTCACTTTGCATTCCCAGGCAGAGATGGCACACGCGGGGTTCATTCCCTCGGGCCAAACCGGTCGGGATGGCAAGTTTTCTCTCAGCACCGGCGCACCCGGCAACGGAGCGCCGCCCGGAACCTACGTCGTCACGTTCGAAAAGCCCGAGATCGGTTCACCTGCTTCGACCGGCTCCGTCGAAACCGAGATCGATGCCTTTCGCGGCAAGTACAGCGACCCCGCAAAAAGCAAATGGACGGTCACCATCGAGCGCGGCGAAAACTCGCTTCCACCGTTCGAGCTGGAATAATGTCTGCCGTCTCTTCGTCCCAAAATCGTCTTCTCACGGCGCGTCTGCTCAGGCGTCGCCGCCGAACGACGGCGCTGCTCTTGATGCTCGCGTTAGTCCTGCCGCTCGGAGCAGCATTCCTGCGATCGAAAGAGCGCCGTCCATCGCTAGCGCCCACCCTTTATGCCGTCGAGGGAAAAGTGCTGGTGAACGGCGCGCCCGCCGAGAATTTGAACGTCGCGTTCCATCCGCTCGATCGCCATCAAAACCCGTTTTGCCCGGTGGGACGCACCAACAGCAAAGGCATCTTCCACCTCACGACCCGCACCGCTGCCGACGGCGCCCCGGCCGGCGAGTACCGCGTCACGTTCGTTTGGCCCGATGGCCTGATCGACGAATGCGAATGCCCCGACCCCACCCTTCATGATCGGCTCCAAGGCCTGTACGCCACAGCCGATCAATCGTCACTTCGCGTCGAGGTCGGCCCCTCAGGCAATGCGTTCTGGTTCAACGCATGGCGACCGCGCACGGACGACCCGCTACCATACGAAGCCAAGTTCGGCGAGGCACAACGCCGCCCCGAGAAACCCCGCAACCCAATCTCCTCAGCCGAGCCTCTCCGCGGACGTTGAACCGCGCCCCACCGCCAAGTCTTGCGAGCGGGTACCGTTGCGAAGCAATGGTCGGGGAAGCGAGAGTGCTTCCGCGCCGCCCACTCACACGCCCCACCAAGGCCGAAACACGTACGGATGATCCAACTATCCGTAACTGCCTCAAAAACGTGGGCGTTTCGCTCTAATGGGTGTTGCGAGCAGCAAGAACAGAAGCCAGCCACCAGATGGTTCTGGAACCGGCGCCCCACCGCCCACCGCGGAATTCCTGAACGCAAACTCCCCATAGTGAGATTTCCATAGAGCGTAATCCGCCTGATCTATCACGCCCGCACTCGCCCCTGAGTTGTTGCCATTCGCGCGCAAGTCGCTTCTCGACCCCAAAGTGTTGCGCCAAACGGAATAGTCGGCCGCATTAACTCGCCCATCGCTGTTGTAATCACCCTCAACCACCAGCGACGAAAGCTTTCCATCCCACACGAAAACAGCGGACGAATTGTCAGTAAACGTCACCGTGAGCGGCAATTCGCCGCGCGAGTTGAATTTGCCCATCGAAACTGACTGTGCCGTCTTCGATTCGCCACCCAGCGGAACTTGCATTCCACCTACCAGCAAGGGGAGCAAAGAGAAATCCTCATTCTCGACCCATACGCCTCCTATGTAGTCTGTACTGGCGCGTTGCGCGTAGCTCGCTACGACGAATCGGTCGCTGCCGGGCACGGCCTGAAGGTCGCCAAACGAGGTAAACAAAAAGCCCGCCATCCCTGGAACGGCTTGTCCATTTCGAGCGATCACCCGCACAACGCCGTTCCGCTCAGCAAACGTAGCTTCCCCCCACCCTCCATTCTCGTCGGTAGAAAACGTCGTTGAAAAACCCGTCGAAGCGCCTGCAATATCATCAAGGTAGAACCTATCCTGCAGCGTTCCAACACCAGGCACCACTTGGCCCGTGCGGGCCGCCAGGTGCAACGTTCCTCCTGCATTGCTGAACAACGCCTTGGAATTTGTCGCATCGACGCCCGGACCGCCTATTGTCGCCTTAAAGGCAATTTTCCCGGAAGTATTCGAAATCGAATCGCGCACCTGTGTAAACACAATGCCGCTAGGCATACCGGACGCCGCTTGGCCATCACGGTACACGATCTGCCTATCCCCGTTGTCGTCGATCCAAATCGTGTCGTTGTTCGTCGTATCGATGCCGCTACCCGTGAGCTGCGCAGCGAACACCACCCGGCCATTATTGGAGAGTCTCGGCGTGTCGAAGATGAATGCGTAGGTGAATGCCGACCCCGGCGGAATGATCTGCGAACTGCCCTCCGTCACGATCTCTCGATTCGGGCTGCCTGGCGCAGCGACCCACCACGTTTCGTGTCCAAACGTGAGAACACTGCCGCTGGACGATGAGCGGTATTTCGTATACAGCACTCGGCCTGAATGATCCATGTCGTCGACGCGCAGCTCCGTGCCATCATAAGACTCAGAGCCATCCCTCCGACCATAATCAACGAGGTGTAGCCCACCAGAATTTTCCCACAGAGTGTCATACGAGACGGGATCGGTTGTCGGCGGATGCATGGTGCCCTCAAAGGCGACGTTCCCTGATTCGTTGATCATCATTCTTCCAAAACCAATGAATCGACTGCCGTCGGGCGCGCCCGGCAGAGTCCATGCAGTTCTTGCAACAATACCCGCAGTTCCGTCGGATCGCGCGACCCCAAGAATTAGATTGTTGCTGAATGCGATTGTGGGGCCCTGGACGGACGATGCATAAAGCACGTCCCCCCGCGCGTTGATTTCAGCAGCCGTCAAACCCAATAGCGTCGCATTTCCCCCAGCAATGGGTGCTAAATCGCCAGTTTTGGCCACCAGACGAAATCCGGAAGCAGCAGCAGTCGTCACCGAAGCAGCAGCCAGGCAGCAACTCACAAATAGCGGCCAAAGCAGACTATCGATCGCTGCAACTCGTCGAAATGTAAATTGCTCTGTCACAAAACTATCCGCGCACCGGATCGACGACGGATATCTACCCCGTTTCGAGTGGTATTTTACCACCCGTTTCTGTCATCGCCAACACAATTACTCGAACGTAGCCGGCCGAAAATAATCGTTGAATTCGGCCATCGGTTCCACTAGAACAGTACATGTACAGATAGATACTAACGAATCCGTTACCTTTCGGATGTCAGCCATGCGTCGATCGCAAGTGGCCCCGTTGAGGCCGCGCGCAACTGTTCACGCCCTGCTCGCTGTCGAAGACTGGTAGTCGCGAACTCCCTGCCTTTTCCGAACCCTCAACTCTCATCACTCAACCATCAACCACGACATCGCCCCCCCCCAACTCCGAATCCCGAGCCCCCAGCCCCGCTTTCCCCCTCGACCCTCAACCCCCTCACATCCCCTCCAGTCCGAACCTCTGAAGAGCCGATATGTCATTATTGGGGAATGTTGATTTTGTTTACCAACTTAGGTAAGATTACGCTTCCAGTAGGTACACCGTGTTATGGCTGCGATACCCACTTGCGCCCTTTCCCGCCCCGTTTTTGCGGCCCGTGAGGCCGTCCCGCCTGCTAAAACCGTCGAATTGAAGCTCGTCATGCCCGACGTTATGTCCACCGTCCGCCGTCCGCCGAACTCGCTGCCTCAGCCTGGGGCCGACTTCAAGCGCCTGGAGCCCACGCCGGAGCTTCTAGAACATTTGAAGGGCGAGAGCGCGCGGTTGGAGTCGGCCACACCCGAGGAAATCATCGCCTGGGGCGTGGAAAACTACGCGCCTTATTTCACGATGGCCACCGCCTTCGGCCCCGAAGGCTGCGTCATTCTGGCGATGCTCGCCAAGATCGCCCCGGAAACGTACACGTTCAACCTGGAAACCGGTTACCAGTTTCCGGAGACGCTCGAGCTCCGCGACCGGATCGCGGAGAAGTATGGCATCGAAGTGGATCTCTTGACGCCCGAGTTGAGCGTGCCGGAGTACGAAGCCGTGAACGGCGGCCCGCTTTATGCGCGCAACCCCGACCAGTGCTGCTTCGACCGCAAAATCAAGACGTTGCAGCGGGCCTCGGCGGTGATGCACGCCTGGATGAGCGGCATCCGTCGCGACCAGAGCCCCGACCGCGCCCGGGCCTCGATCGTCGGCTGGGACAAGAAGTTCGGCCTGGTGAAGATCAGCCCGCTGGCGAACTGGACCAAGAAGGACGTGTGGAAGCGGATCGTGGACGAAGGCGTTCCGTACAACCCGCTCCACGACCAGGGCTACCCCAGCATCGGCTGCTGGCCGTGCACGCGAGCCGTCGGCGCCGGCGAGACGGACGAACGTGCCGGCCGCTGGAGCGGCACCCATAAAACCGAGTGCGGCCTGCACAGCGTCGAACAAGACGGCTCGGGCATTTGAAGAAGAGGTCAGAGATCGGAGATCAGAGGTCAGTACTTGTTGACCGACACTTCTCTGACCCCCGACCTCTGGCCTCTGACCTCTTCCGCATATGAATCTTTCCGCCAAAACCGAATACGCCTGCCTGGCCATGCTCGAGCTCGCCAAGGAGTTCGAGTCGGGCGAGCCGGTGCAGCTCCGCAAGATCGCGGCGGAGCATGGCATCCCGTCGCGGTTTTTGGTGCAAATTCTGCTGCAGCTCAAGGGGGCCGGTCTGGTGGCCAGCACCCGCGGGCAGGCCGGCGGATATCGGCTTTCCCGGCCGCCGCAGGCGATCGCGCTCTCCGAGGTTATCGACGTCATCGAGGGCGAAGACCGCCCCGAATCGAGCGCCGCCAAGGATTCCCCCCTGGTGCGGGCTTTGCTCGGTTTCTGCCAGGAAATGAACGAGCGCCAGCGGGACGCCCTGGAAAGCGAAACTCTCGCTGATCTGGTGAGCGCGGCAACCGAGCGCGAGCCGATGTATTTCATTTGACGCCCCTCGCGTCGCGGCCGGTGCGTTGAAAATCGGCCAAAAATCGGCCATCATCAGGCGAGCCGCCGTCGCCACCGCTCCTCCACCCCGCGTCACCATGCGTGAAGTCGTCATCACCGGTCTGGGAATCGTCTCGCCCATCGGCGTCGGCCGGGAGCAGGTGTGGCAGTCGATTTCCACGCGCACCAGCGGCGTCAAACCGATCGACCAGTACCTGGCGGCCGGGTGGGTGGCGCCGTGGGGCGGCGAGGTCCGCGACTTCGATCCCAAGGAATTCATCCAGCCGCGGAAGAGCATCAAGGTGATGTCGCGCGAGATCCAGCTCGCTTCGGCGGCGGCCGAGATGGCGTGGCAGGACGCGGGGCTCGCGGAGGCGGCGATCGATGCCGAGCGCTTCGGCGTGATCGGTGCGGCGGGGCTCTTGTACTGCGAGCTCGAGGAGTTGCACCAGCCGTTCAAGTCGTGGGTCAACCAGGAAGACTTCGACATCAAGCGATGGTCGCGGCTGGCGATGGGCGAGATGTATCCGCTGTGGATGCTCAAGTACCTGCCGAACATGCCGGCCTGCCACATCGGCATCCGCTACGACGCCCGCGGCCCGAACAACACGATCGCGCAAGGCGATGTGTCGTCGCTGATGGCGATCGCCGAGGCGGCCGAGATGATTCGCCGCGACCTGGCTGACGTGATGATCGTGGGCGGCACGGGGTCGCGCGTGAACGTGACCGACGTCGCTTGGCACGCGGGGGCGCGGGTAGCGCGGGATGACGGCGCGGAGAACGGGGCCGTTGATCCGGCCACGATGTGCCGGCCGTTCGATTTGCGGCGAAGCGGCATGGTCTATGGCGAAGGGGCGGCGGAATTCGTGCTCGAGAGCCGCGAACACGCAGAGCGACGCGGCGTGCGGCCGCTGGCGCGAATTGCCGGTGCGGCCTCGCGGTACGAAACGACGGCCGAGTCGCTGGAACCCTCGGGCGACGCGATTCGACGGGCGATCGTGGCGGCGCTCGCGGTGGCAAAGCTTGAGTCGTATCACGTCGGTCACGTGAACGCCCACGGTAACAGCACGATCGAGGACGACCGGGCCGAAGCCCGCGCGATTCGCACCGCGCTCGGCAACGTTCCGGTCACGGCGCCCAAGAGCTTCTTCGGCAACCTGGGCCACGGCGGCGGGGCAGTGGAACTCGGCGTGAGTTTGATCGCGCTCGCACATGGGATGATCCCGGCGACACTGAACTATGAAACGCCCGACCCCGAGTGCCCGGTGAACGTGGTCGCCGCAGCGCGGCCGCCCGAAAGCAAGACATTCGTGAAGCTGAGTCACAACACGCTCGGGCAGGCGACGGCGGTGGTAGTGACGGGGCTGTGAGCGATGAATGATGATCGATGAACGTTGAACTTTGGATTGTTCAGCGATCATCGTTCATCGTTCAGCGTTTCCGCATCGCGCGGTCGATGTCGCGTTGGGCTTCGCGTTTTTTGAGCGTTTCGCGCTTGTCGTGCGTTTGCTTGCCCTTGCAGATGCCGAGCAGCACCTTGGCGCGGCCTTCTTTAAAGTAGACTTTGAGCGGCACGAGGGTGTGGCCTTTCTCGTAGGCCAGGCTGGCGAATTTTGCAATTTCGCGACGGTGCATCAAGAGCTTGCGCCGACGTTTGGGGACGTGGTTCAGGTCGTGCGAGTAGGAGTACTCGGCGATGTTCGCGCCGACGAGCCAGACCTCGCCGTCCTTCACCTGGCCGTAGGCTTCATCCAGCGTGAGCGTGCCGGTGCGAAGGCTCTTCACCTCGCTGCCCACGAGCACGATGCCACACTCGAGCGTGTCGAGCACATGGTAGTTGTGCCGGGCCTTGCGGTTGTCGGCGACCACGCGCTCATTCTTCTCGGCCTCTTTCTTGTCGGCCTTTTTCGCTGCTTTTTTGTCCTGTTTCGCCATCGCTCCAGCATACCCGAGCGCGCACGCTCATTACAGGCGGAAGGCGGCAGGCGGCAGGCGGAAGGCGGAAGGCTCACGCCAAGGCGCAAAGGCGCGAAGGTTGGCTGTCGGCAAATGTGGCGATTATTTCATTCGCATGCTCCTAGATCAGAAGTCGGAATAGCCACGAAAAGACACGAGAAGGCACAAAGAATCTGCTGCCTGCTTTTCGTGACTTTTTGTGCCTTTTTGTGGCTGCTTCAGCGGTTTGGGCGAGTTCTCCTTTCGGCATTTGACCGGGCGTTTGAAGCAGGATGAGGGGCATGCCGTGTTTGTTTCGCAATGTCGTGGCCGACACCGCTAACTCTTATCACTCAACTCTCATCACTCAACCCTCAACCTTCTCGCGGCACGTCGGGCGTGGGGGTAGAGGGATGTGTCACCTCATCCGTGCCCCCGCGCTCGCGCGCCGGCCGTTCCTTTTGCGGTCGTTCTTCGTGAACACACACGTTGAAATCGTGGATCCACTGGGGGCGATGCGCGCAGCGCGAGCGGCTCGGCAGCTAAGTCCGCCGGGTGCCGGCTGTGCGATCCCTCTCCCACCCGCACCGCGAGCTAGTGGCCATTTCCCAGTAGGACCGGCTGCCCACACGAGAGCTTGTCTGCACGAGGGAGTGAGGCCGTGTTCGAAACTTGGCCGTCTACACAACTGCGGGACTTGAAAGGTGCATTGTGGACCGGAAAGTCGACTTATGGGCCGTTCGGGTGCGGGGATTCGGTTACGATACGGAAGTTCACTATACGGATTGGGCGGCGGAATTCAACAACTATTTTCAGGCCAGGGGAGGAGGAGCAGGGGGCAGGGAGCGTGGAGCAGGGAGTCAAGGCAGGCTGTTCTCACCACGACGGCACGACGGCACGACGCGGGGAGGCGATTGCGGATTTGGGATTGCGGATTGCGGAATCGGAGGGCAGGGAATTTGCCACGAAGAGGCACGAAAAGCCACGAAAAGGATTGAACCGCCAAGGACGCCCAAGGTTTTGCTGGTCGCCGCAGATGGCGCGATGGGTGCAGATGTTACGGCGCGCTCGGATGTTGGAGGGTGTGCGCAGTTTCTTCTCTTTAAAGCCGGCCGGCGTCAATTGTTATTTCGCGTTGTGCCAATCATGGCCACACCAAAGGCACTGGCAAGCGAGCGGTGTTTGCACGATGCGATCGCAGGCTGGGCATCGGTTGATCGCCATCCGCCCAATTGCGATCTCACCATCAATTCGCGCCTCAACACTTGCTTGAAATGCACGAACCCCATTCAGGTCGGCGCCGATCAGCAGCAACGCTTCTGCATCTGCCTCGGCTTCGTACTGTGCCAGGAACCTTTTACGAACATCCGCGTTATCGGTATGCCGGGCTTTTTCCCGAAGCATTCCCAGCCTCTGCGCGCGGCGCTCCAGAGGTGTCATCAAGTCAAACTTGAAGCGTGACACGTATCGATGAAGCTCTTGCTGCTCGTCGTAGATTCGAGCCATGTCTGCACCAATACGGCGCGGCGAATTGCGTGCTATCGGAATAGTGAGTTGCTGGAAGCTATTTTGATCGCTTCCGGCGAATGTTTTTCAGGTTGTGAAAAACGGGAAGGCCGGCATCCCGCCGACCGCTATCGTAGTCTTCGACGAGTTTTTCTCGTTCGTCTTCAACCGTCTCTTGCAGCAACTGCCTGCAAACGCTGACCTAGCATCCGGTGGCCTTTCGCAGCCGCATGACCACTTTGGCATCTAGCCCAGAATTCACTTCATTCCTACAACCGGGCAGTCTAACACACGAGAAGGGTTAGCGGGTTAGCCAGACGCCTAGCCCCAACACGACGGCGAGGAGTGTCGTGGCGAGGAGTAGGGTGCGGAGGGAAAACCTTGGCGAAATAGCTGGGCCGATGTTTTCAGCCCACGGTGCAAAGGCCATGATCGCGAAAGTACAGGCAAATGCCCAATTCTCGTCCCGCCAATAAAGCCAATTCCAAGGAATGCACATCAACACTGCCAGCAGGCCGAAGATCAAGGACGCGGCGATGCGCAGCTTGCGGGGCATTCCGGTAGTGTAGCAGGTGCTGTCGAAAGAGCGACTAGCCGGGAAGAATGCTCAACCCTTGCGCATTGTTGCCCGTCTAACGATGAAACCGAATACGGCGGCGATTAACACAGCAAAACAGGCTGAAGTGGGCTTGATATAGTAGGTGCGAAATATTTCGTAATGGTATGGGTCGTCGATCATCCTATTACTCGGTATTGTCGAAATAGCGTGTTGCTGGGACGAATCTACTCTTCGCGCCGCCGACGAATTCTCCAGCAGATGAATACCACAAGCCCGGCGATCGACCCATAGAACAAGCCTACGCTGGTGCCGATAGCGTCGTTGTCCCGTAGACTATCGGCAATGAGGTAAATCGCTAACGCGACTGCGATCAAGGAAGCGATTTTCATTTGCCGCTCACCTCCAAGCGCACAGTCTAGCAGAGCAGAAGGGTTAGCGGGCTAGCCAGACGCCTAGGCCCAGCACGACGGCGAGGAGTGTCGTGGTGATGAGCAGGGTGCGGAGGGAGAAGCGAGATCGCAGCCAGGGCTGCACGGCAATTGCACTGATAGTAGTGGTCACTGCCACCATGAACCAATGGGGCAGGATTAGTACGTCAATGTGTGTTTTGGACCGAAATTCAAACCTAGGGCCGAATTGGAGCGCCGGCGTCTCGTGTTCGAGATCGACACTTGCGAGCGTCCATCCCGGGACAATGCGCCCTTGAAATGGCCACTGGGCTGAACTGAATCTCATTTCCCCTGCAACTGAAACGCAACCGTAGCTCGAATTGTTACGGTTTGCCCAGCATATCGAACTTCCCTGCCGATAGCTCCGCACCCACAGGACGCAGAGCGCCACGGTCAGCACCGCGAAGAACACGGACGCGGCGATGCGGAGCTTGCGGGCCATGCGGGTAGTTTAGCAGGTGGGACCGGCGCACGAAAAAGCCCGCTTATTTTTGAGCGCGCCGATCATTGTTGAACTTGTGCCGGGATCGAGGGAGGAGAGTCTGGTGCCAAACTTGCTCGATGGGGTGGAATCTTGAGTGGTGGAGCACGAAATCGGCGTCGGAGACGCCTCCCACAGGAAAACTGATCGGCCCTGCTATTTTTGGGAGGGCCAATTGAGTTTTTGTGGCCGATCGAATTACGCGGCGAGTGGCGGACAGTTTTCCAGACGGGCCGGGTTAGGACGTCAGGCAGATGACGAGGCCTAGCACGATGGCGAGCATGGTTACGGCGAGGAGCAGGGTGCGGAGGGAGAAGCGGCGAAAATTGGGCGCAATTGGCAGCACTGTAAACACTGCCGTAATGGCGACCAACGACCAATCAGGAAGTAGCAAATCCCACCCATAGTTATATTCATCGACCGAGAAGTGGAAGCCAAAGAGTCGTAAGAGTAGTGGCAGACTTCGGGGGGAGCCGTTTGTTCCGAACCTGCTTACCAAGTAATCCACTTCCGACTGACAGTCGTACTCGCCGACCGATGAATATACACCAGGATTTGTCAATGCACCGCTGTATCCGCCTCCCGCTTGCTTGAAAGTGAGCAAGAATTGCCCTCCATAATTGGTCAGTGTAGCGGATTCGTACCCAAAGCGGTTCTTACTCAATGGCGCAAACTGGGCGTAAAGCTCAACTCTTTGCCAGTAACTATGCACCCAGAGCACGCACAACGCGACGGTCAATAGACCGAAGAACACGGACCAGGCGATGCGGAGCTTTCGGGCCATGCGGGTAGTTTACCAAAACTGATAGGTCCGCCGTGCGAATTTGGTGCCGAATGATTGCGAAGTCACGCGTGGTTGTCGCTTAGAGTTTCGGCCGCAAGCTACGGGCGAAAAACGCACTGGCACCCGTCGACAAGCTCGGGCCGGAGAAGCCAGTGGCACCAAGCGTGTTGTCGAGTTAACGGCCGGCTAAAGGCCGAACACCCAGGCGAGCGCAGAAATTGTAGCGAGCAAAACCATCAGAAAAATGACCATCACCAGCCCGCTCCAGGGATGCTTTGGTTGGTCGACAATCATTTCCATTTCCCCGAACGGACAGTCTCGTAGACGGAAAGATTTAGGTTGCGAGCCAGACGCCGGCCGTCAATGCAATGGCCACGAGCGCGGTGGCGAAGAGCATATCGGCGATCGAGAAATGCTCTGGATCAGGCACCATTGCTGAGATGATCGCACACAGTCCAATCACGAGAGCCACACTGAAGTAGGGGAATGTATCAAAGTTCGCGGGATGAACAATCGGTTGGCCGGCAGCGTCCACTTCTATGGCAAGCACTGGCATATGCCAAAATATCAGTATCCAACGCCACAGCCCTCCCATCACAAATGCCAACGACGTGAATGCCAGCAGAGTCGTCACGGCGATTTGCAGCTTGCGGGCCATCGAGGTAGCTTACCAAAATCGACGGGTCCTCCGTGTAAATGTCGCGCTGGACGGTTGGGACTTCCCGCGCGGTTGTCACTTGGAGCTTTGACCGCAGGCTACGGGCAGTGAAAGCACTGGCGGCAACCGACGGGCTCATGTCGGAGAAGCCAGTGGCACCCAGTCGGTCGCGCGAATTGTTTGGCGGACAAGGCGGCCCCGGGCGTTCGGGTGCTGACATAGCCGTACATGGTTTTAACAGCTTGCCATTCAGCGGCACATTGTTGATTGCCGCTGCCCCGGAGAAATAGTCGTTCAACGTCCCTGGATTTCCAGGGACGTTTTTCGTTGCTGAAAGGCGTTCCCGACAAGCAATTTAGTTCTGAACAATCAATCGGTTAGAATCACGACCATGAGATATACAGATGGGAGAAAATGGGCTGAGGCTCAATGGAAGGCAGGGAAGGCCAGTCGCTACATCCACAAGTTCGATGAATTGAAACCAGGAGATCGCGTCTGGCTAGTGCTCTGTGTTTCCCGCGGCGAGCAAGAGAAGAATCTCGATGACCAACAGGCGTATCTAACCAAGGCTGTGGAGGATGCCGGTGGAGTCGTCGTTGGGGCGACATGGTACATCGGCTCTAGATTCGATTCTGCCATTCCAATAGTGATGGCTCGCAAGTTGGCGAAGCGACGCAAGGCGAAGTATTTGCTCGCCGAATCAACAGACAGATTTGTCCGCCACGCAGATTTTCGGACTAACGACAAGAAGCGGAAGCAATATCGGGCCACCGAGTCGCAGTTGCAGTATTTGCACCGGGAAGCAGGTGCTCTGCGACTGATGACATACGTAGACCCAGATGCCACGGCCGAGCAGGTGCATTCTCACCGAACAAAGCGGGGTCAGTGGGCTAAGGGCAACCGAGGTGGCGGCAGCAAGCGAAAGGGTTACGGTCCGAGATTTGAGCAGCTACCGATCGCAGAGAGGAGATTGCTGCGGGAGAAATACTTGGAGGGCAAACTAAAGATCCGACAGCTTAGCGATTACATGAATGCTGCGACTAGATCGACGAAATACAACAAGTCTAAGGTGCAGAGATGGGTGTCCCAATTGGGAGGCATTTGGCGGAGAGCGGCAGCGAGATCACGCTAGTTTTACTGTGTTTTCGTGAGTTGCGGGTAATTAAATCGAATTCTGGTCACTCTTACCAGCAAATCACCCCCAAATGCTTTTCACTGCTCACCACACTCATTCTTCCGGGCATACACACGGGGACGTTATACGGCTTACCGTGGTCGCACGTAGAGTGTTTCCCGGCTTGGTCTTTCATTCGATTTTTTCTTGAAAGGCTTCCGTCCCCATGTAATACTCGGAGGCGATATTATACCCCCCGCAATCTGCAAAACGAGATGCGAACATGAGTACGAAATCTTTCCTCTGCATAATGTTGCTCGCCGTGGCTTGCCCTGCTTTCGCTCAGTTCGGCGGCACGGACGAAGAGGTTCCGCCACTCGTCCCTGATGTGGCAGCAACGGACAGTTCAAGCGAAGAAGCTCAGAGCCACGCAGAGGAGATCCAACAGGACAGCAGACTGGAAGCTTGGAAAACGAGCCAACGTTGGTACGGCATAGCGTTGGCGATAATGTTCAGTGTGGCATTACTTTGCATATTCGTGCCGATGTGGAATCGAGGCGGTTCAATGAGCGAACTCGATTTCAAAGTCTATGTTGTAACTCTGATCGTCTTCGCGGGGCTGCTTCTCATTGTAATGGGCTGGAGCGATCAGCAACTCGCCCCAATGTTTGGGCTACTTGGAGGTCTAGCTGGGTACGTCTTGGGTGAGCGATCTGGCAGTTGCAAGTGTCAGCGTAGCCAATCACCACAACCGTAACTTACTCCGGATTCCGCAGCGCCAAGTATGCACTAAGTTCCAGCATTCCATCAGCTCTAAAGCGTGCTTCCGTTTCCGCAAATCCTGACCCCAAGTTCTGTCGCTCACCGGTTCGAGGGTTGATACTCTCGACGGCCAATACATACATCATCTGCCCGTATTTGTTTCGCTCCTTACTGAGATACCCGTCTAGGAAGACAGTCGCCGTCGTCTTTCGCGGTACGAAGTAGCATGGTGAATAACTAACGTTGATCCCCGACTTGTAAGTCAGGCAGAATTGCAAGTCTTCGTCATTAACGTTATTGAGTTTAACCGCTGTCCATTTTGCACTGTTTGCTCTTTGCGGTTGAGTATCTTCGCCGATTGCGTCTGGTCGTCGATCCGGCATCGCAGTCGTAGCCACACTGTCTCGTTTGCAAACTGCGACTAGACGCTGGTTGCCGCAGCTATCAGTTACGACCTTGTACTCGCAATAAGTCGTAGTATTCGTCGTGGCATATCCGGTTGTCGCACAGCAAGCAGTCGACGGGCACGAAGATGCATAGTTCTGGGTGTAATAGGTGACGACTGGGCTCGAGTAGGTGCTGGGGTAAGTCGGATAGGAATAGCACACGACTTGAGCCGTAACTGTCAACGCTTGAGTGACGGTAAACACAAGTGACGCTGCTGCCGCGCAGTAGAACAATCTCATTTTCGTATTACGACTCCAAGAGAGAGAAGCAACAATCACCCCAGGCTACTCATCAACAGTAAATATGGGGGAGAGACGATTCAAGCGGTAGCGTCTCAATTCCGTAAGCAATTGCAGCGATTGAAGTTAAAGTGTTCTGACTGGGGCATTTCGGTAAAGACCTTACTTTCCGCAATCATCGGCCGTCAGGCTGACGAATCGACGCCACCCAGATTGGCCATAAAAGCCGATCGCTGACATCCGGCAATAGTCATTGACATAACAATGCAACTAGGCTAAAACTCATTGGTTGTGTCAGTGTCAATGCGATAAAACACATTGTGGGGGTCGGTTCGATGACTACGCTAGTTGTTGAAGAGTGTGCCGATTTGGAGAAGGTTAAATCCAAACCGAAGCCATTTCCGGTTGCTGCACTACCACCGGTCTTGGCGAGATATGTTCGGGAGGCGTCGGCGAGCATCGGCTGTGATCCTTCTTTTGTCGCCATGCCGTTGCTCGCGTCTGTGGCTGTTGCGATCGGCAATAAGCGAGTAGTCCAACTCAAGAAAGGTTGGACCGAGCCAGCGATAATTTGGACAGCGATTGTCAGCGACAGTGGCGAGCACAAGTCACCAAGTCAGTCTGCAGCGCTGCGATTCGTGGAAGAAAGACAGAACAGGTTGCGAGCAGGAGGAATTGATATCACTCATGCCACAAACGATGCGACCTACGCTGGTGTTCGCGATGCCCTAGCTGAACAACTCGACGCCTCGCTGTTGCTGAAGCCCGATGAGCTAAGTGAATTCATACGTAGTCTTTCGCGAAGCGGCCAAATGTCGCAGAAGAAGGGGCAGGTGATGTCGTGGTGGCAGGCAGGGAGTTTACGCACGCTGAGATATAAAAAGATCATTCACATACCGCGTGTGGCTATGAGTGTCGTCGGTGGAATTCAACCAACTTCGTTCCGTCGAGCGATCGTGAATGAACGAAATATGGAAGACGGATTTTGTGCCCGGCTACTACTCACTTGGCAGCCGTCACGTAGACCCAAGCCTTGGTCGGATAAGGCTGCAAGCGCGGCGGCGGTTAAAGATGTGAGAGCCGCTCTAGAAAGACTATTTGAGATGGGCACTCGAAAAACCGAAGGCCAAGCGTTCTACCGCCCAGATGTACTGAAGCTGCACCCAAATGCGAAAAAGCTCTGGGTGGAATTCTACAATCGCCATAATGCGGAAGGTCATGAGTTGGATCACGATCTCAAGGCTGCTTGGAGCAAGTTACGAGCCTACGCGGCTCGGCTTGCTCTTATCTGGCAGATGGCACAATGGTCTGACTTAGACTTTGATCTTAGCCGGACAGACCTTCGGATATCGCCCTTTGCTATGAGACATGCGATACGGCTGACTGAGTGGTTCAAAGGTGAAGCGCGACGCATCTACCAGCTGTTCGGTGAGACCGACCAAGATAGTGCTCGCCGTGACCTTATGGCCACGATTAAGCGAAATGGTGGTGCGATCACCGCTCGAGATCTGATGCGTCGTAGCTGGCGTTATAAGACGGTGGCGGCGGCTGAGGCGGCCCTTGCAGATTTGGTGCGAGTCGACCTGGCATCAATGCAAACGGTCCGATCCTCGAGCAGAGGTGGTCGCCCGACAACACTGTTCATACTGCTGAGTCCAGTCGAACGGCGGGAATAGTGACCTTTTCGGGGGTGCCTGTACCAGCTAAAAGCCCCTTCCTCGGTATTGTACAATGTAAGTATCCCCCCGCGGCCGGCGACGCCCTCGACAAGTGGGCCCCTGTAGCCGGCTTTGGGGAGACCGGGCCGGGAGTGGACCTCGGCACAAATGAGAATCCACTCCCGGCTGTTCGTTTTTATTTGGGTTTCGGCTTCACGTATTCGTAGTGCAAACCCGCTTCGCCCGTCCATCGGAATTGTCGGGCTCTTCGAGTGCCGAATTTCGCCCCGGTGTCTTCCAACAGGCCATTCAGTATCAACAATCGAATCGCTCCAGTAATAGCGACTTTTCGGACACCGAAGATTAGTCGCAAGCTCTCGATTGGAAGCATGATGTAGCTTCGATATTGGAGATGGTGCAATTGCAGGGCTAGACCAGCAATGTCAGCAAGCAATTGCTTATTTTGCAACTCTTCCGCCAATAGCCTGATCGGCAAACGCCTCATGGCCCGAAGGGCGGTTTCCAACGGCGGAAGTCCGTATGGTGCGCGAACACGTTCTCGTGTGGCTTCGAGGACGAGATCAAATTCTTCTTCGTTGTAATTCCGATGTCGGCAGATTCCAGCCGCCAGTTCTGGATGCAACGCGGCAGCGACCTCATCTCCCCATTCTTCCCTGCATCGCCAATTGATCCGCCACAAATTCAAGGCGTCGCAACTGATGTGGTAATCGTCGCGGTCGAATTCTTCCCCGAGCTCCGATTTTTCACGAAGCTGCGAATCCGATTCCCGAAGAATGACGACAACAAGATCGTCTGGATTCTGTGCCACCTCACCCTCGCGGAGAATGATCGGGAACCTATCAGTGGTGATCGATGATGCTGCCATGTGGAAAGGTTATGCAGGACGGCTGCGAAGGTGAAATCCGGTGGAAACCGAGATGGATCGAAGAACGCTGATTGCCGCCAGTCGTATTCACTCCTGTCCTATCGTATGTAGTCCTGCATACTCCTGACAAGCCCTCACACATCAGTAAGCTCCTCTGAACTCCTTCGGTTCCCAAACCGGGTCACGCTGCCTCTGTAAGTCTCCTATTTTGACATCCGCCCGGTTGAGAGAGCCCGTCGATAAAACTACTTAAGGGAGACTGTGTGGCGTCGTTGGACACCTAGTTTGGCGGCGAACACGTACCAGATACCCGCAGGAAACAAAATAGACTGACTGCCGATAGACCCCGGAAAGACTCACGGTTTTCGCCGTCCAACTCCGAGTTCCAGTTGCCGAGTATCCCGGTCAGTACCCTACCCAGTGCCCCAGTAAAGAAATTGGGGAAGACCACGAACTGACCACCATCAGTTGGTCGGTTCCGTTCTGTTTCCATTTCACATTCCCAAAAAAACGAAAGTAATTCAGAATCTCGCAGATCCTCGGAGAAAAGGCAAAAAAACGAGGGAAACGGCAACCAATTCCCTCATAGGCGCCACTGATATTCCCCACGCTCCCCCACACACCACCGACAGGTGGCGACTCACACAAGTCGCCACCAAGTCGTGACCATCAGATACAGAATTAATTCCCATTTCGCACCCGTAGGAAATCCGGCCTACTATAGTAAAAAGTCCCGAACTAAAACTAACAACTCAAGACTCAACGAGTTCTCCCAAAAACCTGTCACGTTTTCAGTGCATCCCATAGCCTCATGACTCTGAATGTCTTTCAGTAGTCGCAAGCATCTTCACGCCAAGTCTGGCATCGCCACGCTGAGTTGCACACACTCACGACGCGAGTTCGATCTCAAAGGCTCGCGTGTAAACAATCGACCCCCGCCAAAACAACTGGCGATCCATGCCGAAATTCACGGCATAATTCGCGGTCGACAAAAGTTGCTGATTGTCAGCCGTTTACACATGTTGATTGTTGACACAACTTTTCCCCGCCGATAACATGAACGGTGTAGTGAACATGTGAACACTACTCACCACCATTCATTTAGGAGACTCGATCATGTCAACGAAAGCAAAGACAGCAACGGTAAAGTCTGTCACCAAGGCCATCAAAGCAGGTGCAAAGGCTCCCGCCAAAAAGACCGTCGCTCAGCACGCCGCCGAGGCCGTAGAGCGCAATGAAGAGTTCAAGCTGGCCAACGCCACCGCTTCACCACGCACGACCGCGATCCATCTAATGTGGGAGATTCTGCAAGCCGGTTCGGTGACAACGGAGCAATTGAACCTCCAAGTGGCCAAGCGTCTCATCGCGTCACACAAGATGGATGCCGCTGCTGCTGCGAAGTTGGCGTCACAAGCCATCGACCATCAGTTGCCCATTGAGACGGGACAGAAGGGACGCAAGAGCGTTCGCGTGCGTCAGATCAAAGGTGGCAAGCTTGAGTGGGTAGGTGGTGCGATTCGGCGACGCCAGATCGCGTAACAATCAGATGTAGCTCATGTGAGCCGCTCAGTCTTGGGCGGCTCACATTGTTTCCAGAGAGCAAGAACTATGAAAGCACAAGAGTTGATTAGCTCATTACTCCCCACGCTCACACGCAAAGAGCGTCAGCGTATCGCATTCGATCTGAGGATGAGCGTATGCGAACGCGAGGGACATAACTATCGCCCTGCTGGTGTGAAGATCAATTGGTTCACTTCACCATCAGTCGTCATCGTCTGCACTAAGTGTGGATCAGTGCTTAAGTCTTAGGCAGGGGGTGGGTCAGTCTGCAGACTGACTCAAGCCTTGTCGAGTCAAAAGTGACCTCCTTTCTACTTTCCAAAAAATAAACATTCGGAGAACTAAATCGTGAAACGATTCGACGCAATCTATTGTCGCGTGTCCACGAAGATGCAGGACACCAAGTCTCAGATCCCTTCGCTCAAACGGTTCTCCGCCAATCGCGGTAAACCTGTTAAGTGGTTCCACGACAGATTCTCCGGCAAGACGATGGACCGGCCGGGATGGATACAGTTGGAAACCGCCATGCGTGCCGGTCACGTCTCGTCGATCATTGTCTGGAAATTGGATCGATTGGGACGTACCACACTCGGTTTGCTCAAACTCTTTGATGAGTTGCATGAACGTGGCATCTCGCTGGTGTCGTTGACCGAAGGCATCGACCTCTCCACGCCGGCCGGAAGAAAGTTCGCTCGCGACCTGGCGTCCGCTGCGGAGTACGAACGTGAGGTGATCGGGGAGCGGATACGCGAAGGCATTGCAGTGGCCAGGGAAGAGCGGCGACGGAACGGGAAGTCGGATCGCTGGGGCGGATCAAAAAAAGGAGTTCGCAAGAAGGTCACCGCCACACAGGAGAGAGCTATTCGCCGTATGCATAGCGACGGGGAAAGCATCGTGGCCATCGCTCGTGCAATCGGCTTGTCGCGGCCCACGATTTACAGCGTGCTGCGATCCGACGGGGCGGCAAATGGCCAAGGAATCGCGAGGAAAAGCTATAGGTAGACAAATTTTCACATCTCGTGGTAGTGTCCGGGTATCTGGCTGGTATTGATCCCGGAGCGATTGCCATGAAAACGATTGCAGGAAAGCGTTTAAGGTTAGAAGGGAAGAACCGTGCGAAGCTGCCGCGTCCAAAACTGAAGCACGACAAAGGGTTCTCGCTCCGCACTATCGACGAAGCTGATGGCCGATTCGCTCTCGTCAAGCGTATGCAACGCCACCTCCAGCGGCTCAAGGACGATGCCGCCATCGACAACATTCAAAAAGAGATGTTGGCGGGCCGTGCGGTAATGATCTGCTCCTATCTGGAGTCAATGGAAATCGAATTGATCGAAGGCAAGAAGATCAACTTCGGTCGCTACGTTCAATTCGTCAACGCTCTGTCCAATATCCTCTCTAAGCTCGGCATCGATGGCGATGCTAAGAGATCGATGCTCACGTTGGAGCAGTACGTGGCGTCGAAGAAAGGGAAGAAATGAATATCATCTCGGCGATCAAGGACGAGATGATATTCGCCACCTTCTTCACGGACCCGAAGACCCGACAGATTGAATTTGAATCCTACAAAAACTGGTTCGTTGCCCTTCGCGTTCTGTACGGACTGCCGATCACTTCGGCTCGTAGTCGCAAACTGGTTCGGGAATGCACGGGAAGAGACCCGCGAAAGCTGCCGAAAAAGGGTTTCCAAACAGCGATCTTCTTGTGTGGCCGCCGTGGTGGCAAGTCGCAAGCATCGGCAATCATTGCCGCGTATGAGGCCACGCTTACTGATGCTCACAAGCGATTGACGCCAGGCTCCGTCGGAACAGTTGGCATCGTGACACCTTCCTTGAGGCAGGGCGGCACGATTCGCGAGTACCTAAGGAAACTATTCGCCACACCGCTGCTAAAGAGCAGCGTGGTGAGCGATCGCCAAGACTTGTTCACCACGAATTTCGGCGTCCGAGTGGAAGTGCTGCCCGCAGACTACAAATACGTCAGAGGTTTTACCTTCTTATCTGCAATTGTGGACGAGGCTGCGTTCATCGGCGTGGAAGAAGAAGGAAAGAAGCGGAGCGACACCGAAGTCATACGTGCTCTCGAACCCGGTCTCATTACCACCGGCGGCAAGCTGCTAGTGCTCACCACACCCTATGGGAAAGTTGGGTGGGTTTATGAGAACTTCACCAAACACTTCGGCGACGATCAGTCGGAAGTGCTTTGTTGGAGGGCTCCAACACCAGTAATGAATCCGAAGATCGACCAGAAATGGATCGCTCGGAAGCTGAAAGAGGATTACGTCGCTGCTCGCTCAGAAATCTTTTGCGAATGGCGTGAAGATGTAGGCCTTCTAATTGCACGCGAAGTCATCGAAAAGTTGGTCGTGAAAGGTCACGTTGAAGGCGTTCCCAGAGGCCAACATAGATATTATGCGTTTGTTGACGTTTCCGGCGGCAGGGGAGATTCGTCAGCGTTAGCGATTGCTCACAAAGACGGCGGCAGGATCATACTCGATTACGCCAAGGTTTATCCCGCACCACATTCGCCGCAAGAGATCATCGGCGTGATGGCGGAGACATTGCGACAGTTTCGCGTGTCGAAGGTCACCGGTGACGCATACGGGGCAGAATTCTGTGCCAGTGCGTTTGGTGCTCACAGGATCACGCTGATTCAGTCGCCGAAAAACAAGAGTGCTTTGTACGCCGAGTTGCTGCCCATCTTGTGCAGCGGCGACGTGGAGTTGCTCGACAACGAATTGCTCGTGAATCAATTGGCGTCATTAGAGCGACGAACACGATCAGGTGGCCGAGATGTTATCGACCACCCCCGAGGAAAGACCGACGATTTAGCGAATGCAGTTGCGGGTGTAATCGTAGTTGCATCGCGTCCAACAATATCTATCGGAGCAGGAGGGTTTTAGATGGACAGATACGAAAAAGCTCTGCGAGAAGAACGACGATTGCAAAAGGAGGCCGAGAAGGCTGTCAAAGACTTCGATGCTTTCAAAGGCTATCTGATCGAATCGGTTTTCTCCAAGAAGGTGAAGGTCGTCGGTCCAACGTACTTGCGTACCGAAAAGTCGAAGCTGAACCACCTCCATCGCTTGCGAAACAAAGCAAAGACGTTGCTCAAAGAGTATGCCAATGCGTGCGATGCCAGCGAGGCCGCGGAAAAGTACGCCGATCCGGAGCGGCAACGCAAGCGAGAAGAGAAGGAGCGAGAACACAAACAATTTTTGGACAAAGTCTACGCGATCAATGTTTAAGGAGAGACCAAATGGCCAAACGTAAGCAAGAGCGGGAACAGGTTTCCAATGTTCCCGCGATCCAACAGTTCTTCGATCTTCACGGCGAGTACGTCACCGATCCAAAACAAGACCTACTGGTCTTCGAGGACGGAGCAACTTGCGAGAGACAGGCAAAGGGCTTCGGCCTCATGGTCGAACCGCCGGACGATGAATGGGAACGATTGCAGTTGGCAGAACGCTTTTACCGCATCAAGGCTAAGGCTGCGGTGCGAGAATACGACGACTTTTACAACTTTTTGATGGGCAATGGAGTTGGCGTCGAGGGTGTGGATACGGAAGAAGAAAAGCTCGCCCATCTGAAAAAGTTGCAAGCCAAAGCACGCTCTGCTCAACGAAGGTACTACGAAGCACAGGAAAGGACCAACGAGGTCGAGCCTCACTGGGTCGGAGCGAAACGAAGAGAGGAGACTGACAGGCTCAAACGACGTTCAAAGTTCCAAGAACAAGTCAAGAAAATCAAATTGTGAACAGGAGATGTACTATGAAAACGATTCGCACATTCGTAAACCTGACTGCCGGGAAGATTTCAAATGGCAGATTCCATTCCTTGATGCCCCAGCGGCGTCAGGTTCAGCAACCGCTTGAGATGCCATCCACCACTCGGGTGAGCACTCGAAAGAGTGGCGATGATTCCGAGGACGATGTCAGTCAGTTCATCACCGCTGTTCGGAACAGTGCGGGTGAGTTGCCGTTGCCAATGCCTTCAACCATGCCACGCGAGCGACAGCGATACCGTGAACGAGTTCGCAAGCTGCGAATGCGGAATCTTCGTCGCAGAGCATTGCACAAGGAAGAACCCTTGGAGATGCCTTCGACAATGAAGTGAGTCTGGTTGAATTCAGATCCTTAACACGCCAGGTCTCACTTCTCAGCGGTCACGAGATTGTGATTCCTCATCTCGTGGCCGTTTTTAGTTCTGGGCGGAGTGCTGGTCGAAGTTCCAATGATCTTCTCCGGCCAGTACTCCCGCCTTTTTGAATCAGCGACGGGTGCGGTGGCCGGCGGCCGATTGTTGCCACCCCGGCCCGTATGCCGGTCGCCCCGTCGCTGCTATTTACCCCAGCTTACCCATTTTTGCATTGTTACCGGATCAAATGGCTGGCAGCCCGTGGGAGCGACGGCATCGACGGGCCGGAACACGGGCCAGCCGGCCGGATCGCGTCAGCGGTCCGCTCCGGGGCCGTGGCGGGGCATTGGATCGGCTAACCGGGATGATCGACCAACCGACGTTTCCGCCAATTGGTGTTTAGCGGCCCCAGCGTTTGATATAATCCGTCCAGCGGCGGCACCGGTGTTGCAACCCGGGGCCATCTTCTTCCTTGACCGGATAGGCCAGCCGCCCGCTTTTTCTTTTGCATGGTCGAGGAGATAGGTCAAGGACTTCTGTGACATCGTCCAAATTGAAGCAACTGCGTGCCGTCGGCTACTGTCGCACTTCCAGCGAAGGTCAACGCGACAACACGTCTATTCCGAGGCAGAAGGAAGACATCGAACGTTTTATAGAATTCAACGGGTGGGAGTTCTGCGGATTCTATATCGACGAATGTAAGAGCGGCAAATCCATTGTGGGTCGAGAAGACTTCCAACGGATGATGCGGGAGGCGGCTGTCGACAAATTTGACATTGTCGTTCCCTACGATATGAGTCGCTTTGGACGTGCCGGGCTAGATATCATTCAGTCCGCTGAAACGCTGAAAAGGGAATTTGGCGTACATGTCGTCGACACAAAAGGCAGCTTCGATACGCGAGACAACCGTCGTACTCTTAATAACTATGTCCAAGCGGGTGTAGCCGAGGATGAGCGATTGCGAATTCTGGATCGCACCGGTAAAGGTCGTATTCGTAAGGCTCAGATCGGAGAACCTTGGGGGAATAGCCGTCCCGTCGGTCGCGACTACGATCGGAAGGCAAAGCGTTGGTACATCAATGAATCAGGTCGTGCCATTAGAGACATCTTGAAGCGATATCTCGAAGGCGAAGGATTGGCCGAGCTATGCAAAGAGCACGGAATCTCCTCTCGAAGCAAAATCTCCGAGTGGGTATGGCGAGGACAATTGGCTGGTCCATACTCTGCCACATTCAATATCCCAGAGCTTGGCATCGTGAATATGAAGGTTCAGGTACCCGGAATTCCGGAGGTCGTGTCCGAGGCGTTGCTAGCCAAGGTCAAAGCTCGCTTGCAGTTCAACCGCACCCACAACCGCGTTGATGTTGAAGCGTACCCGCTGACTGGATTCATCCGGTGCAAGGATTGCGGCCAAGCACTGACGGGCCAAATATCTCACGGAAAGGCTTGGTATCGCCATCGACGAAAGTCAACGTGCAGTCTTGTTTCCGTTGCTGGCCAAGAGATAGAAGGACCAATTCTCGATCACCTGTATGGCACGTTCCTGGACGAACACTCATTCAACAAGGCAGTAGAAAAGGCGGTTCCGACTGCGAGCGTCCGGCAGCGTTTCGAGAACGATCGAATTTCCACAACGAAAGCACTGAAGCGTAAAAAGCGAGAGGCTGACAGATTGGTCAACGCAATTGCCAAAGGTGCGGACCCAGAGCTACTCCTCGACAAGCAATCCGAGATTAAGGCGGAGATTGGCAAACTGAAGGCACGCGAGGCGAAATTGCGGGAGAGAATTGCCGAGCTACCGAATCCAGGCCAAATTCGGGAAACGGCAGCGATAACACGTCTCTTCCTTGTGGAGAAGTACAAGGGCCGTGATTGGCGAAAGCTTCCCGTCAATCGGGTGAAGCGATTCCTTATGCACCTATTCGGCGACAATGTCCGAGCCACTAAGCGTGGAATACTGGTTCAACGCGATGCAGAGGGACGGCTCAGAGCGGATTTCAATGGCAATGTGGAATTTCACCATTTCATAAGCGACGAACGGCCGATTTCGCACGCATTGGAAATAACGGCCCGGACGCACAACAACGCGATTCGCAAAGAGCTACGCGGTGCAATAAAGTCCGCGAATATCGCCAGGCAGCCCCGTCGAGCGGCGTTAAAACCATGTACGGCTAAGGAGACACCCGAATCACCCGGGGCTATATGCGGGTGAGGCGTTTTGGCCGGCGGGTTATTCGGCGGTGTGGGGGGCGAGGCGGAGCGTGGGTTGGAGGAGGACCGGTTCGCGCGGTGGGTCGGTCGACTGCTTCGGCTCGAAGTAGTGCTTGAGGTGGAGGAAGTGTTTTTCGAGCAGGTTCCAGCTGAGGAGCGCGGCGGCGACGGTGGCGATCGACATCAGCGCGAGGTAAGTGCAGCGGCTCCAGAAGACGGAGCCGATCACCGTGGCGATGCCGGCGATGACGACTTCCGGCGGGATCGCGGCCTTCAGAAAATTCTGGACGACGTACATGCCGTAGCTGTACTTGCCGAAGAAGCGCAAGGCGGGCAACTTCCAGAGACGGGTCCACGATTTGTTGGCGACGGGGATCACGGCCAGGACGATCACGCCGGCGCAGAGGAAGGCGTAGAGCGTTTCGCGGAGGGCGGGGACGCGTTTGTGGAGTTGGATCGGCGGCAGCATCGAGACGAATATCGCCAGGCAGACGGCGATGGCCCAGGGGCGGATGGTTTTGAGTCCGCCGGGGCTGCGGGCGACGAAGGCCAACAGGCCGCCGAGGGCGAGGGCGTCGACGCGGAAGGGGGTGAAGACCTGGGCGGCGATCTCGTTTCCGCCCGAGTAGAGCCATACGCCGCGCGAGACCATGCTGAGCACGATCGCGGCTATGCAGACGGTGATGGCCGCGCGGCGGGAGCAGAAATAGATCACCAGCGGCCAGACGAGGTAGAAGTGCTCCTCGACCGCCAAGGACCAGAAATGGTTGAACGCGCCGAGGCACCAAGAGCCTTGGATCGACTGCAGGATGTTGGTGCCGTAGAGCCAGAGCCAGGGCGCGTACTGGTCGCCGCAGGCGAATTCGCGCGACGTGGCCAGGCCGAAGGCGGGCAGGATCAGCAGCGTGATCACGAGCGCTGCGTAGTAAAGTGGGAAGATGCGGAGGGCGCGGCGGGCGTAAAAGTCGCGGAAGTAATGGGCCCGGTTCTTCGCGTCCCAGAGGATGCCGGTGATCAGGAATCCGCTGAGGACGAAGAACAGGTCGACGCCGCGATTGCCGAACTCGACGAGCCGCGATGCATACCGGCCGGCGAGCGAGGGATCGTCGTAAACCGGGAAGAAGCGGAAGGCGGTGACCATCAGGATCGCCAGGCCGCGGACGGCATCGAGCGCGGGGATGTGGCCGGCGAGCTGCGGTGCGGCGACGGGCGCGAGCGCGGGCGATGTTTGTACGGAAGACGTTTGCACGGAAGACGGTGGCGAGGAAGCGTTCAAGGGCGGGTGCGCAGCGGTAGCGGGAGGCGGCGGGTAATCGCGGGGCCACGCAAGTATAGGTTGCGTTTGGAGAGGGGGACTTGCCGTGGGCGTGGAGAATGCCGCGGGGTTTTTGAGGCCGGGAGCGCTAAGCCGCCCCTCTTCGATGAGCTTGGGGCCGAATGGCGAGCGGCGGGGGCCGGAGAGCAGAAAAGTGCGGGCGTAAAAAGATGGCCCCGGGCGTTCGTTCGCTGAAACGACCGAATCACCCGGGGCTAAATCGTGCGGACGCGCGTTGTGGGCTATTGGTAGTCGGATTCGGTGAGGACGGGGGCATTGCGGAACATATAGATGATGCCGTTCGGAGAGGCGGTTTCGTTGTCCCAATTCGTCGGATCGACGCACTTTTTGCCATTGGTCGTGAGCAGACGTTGGTAGACCGTGTAGTCGATGTCGTCGCGGATGAACTGGGTGTGGCCGTCGGCAAAGACGACGTTCACGCCGCCGCTGTGACCGCTGGCCGGGCGGGCGAACTCGGTGCGTTCGGGCGGCCAGGGGTTACTCGGCGGATTGGTGACCGCGTCGCGGTTGATCCGTTCCTGGTCGTCGATATCGGAACCGGGCGTCGGATTCTCGCTGACGACCCAGACGAAACCGAGCTGCTGCTCGGTGCCGAAGAGGGGCGGGGCGAGGAGCGCATTGCCGGGCGCGCCGCCAAGCCAGGTGAAGCGGCCATTGTTGCCGACCAGCTCGTAGTCTTTGTTGACGTTTTCTGAGTACATGATGGTCGTGCTAGCGCCGTCGCGAATCTTCGACATCCGCATTTGCGGGGCCTTGGCATTGTTGCGTTCGTATTCGGCGACGTTGAGGAACATGCCGTTGTCGACCGTGTCGCCCTTGCCCGGCTGCGAGGCGATTGGCTGAGTGATCGGCAAAAAGTCACCGTTTTGAGCGCGATCCCAAGCGCCTGTGTTGGCTGAATAGGTGAGGGCGGCAAGTTCGGTATTGGACGTGACATCGGTGTCGGCCGGACAAACAAAGCTCTCGATGGGTGTGATGGTGAGGGCGCTGTTGTTGGCCTGGGTCGCATTGATGTCGATCAGCCGATCCCAGATATCCTGCCGCTCCATGTTGGGCAAGATCTTAGCGGCCCAGCTGATGTTCCAGGCGGCCTCGCGGTCGTTAACGTCTGTGTTGCCGACGATGATATTTGTCTGGCCCGAAGGCAAACTACCCATAACCCAGACGTTCTTGGCCCGCGGCACGAGCTCGGCGTAGCCCGGCAAGCGCTGTTTGGACGTCTCGAAATTGATCGTGGCCATGCCGAGCTGCTTGAGGTTGTTCATACACTGGGTCTGGCGGGCGGTAGCGCGGGCGGCTTGGACCGCGGGGATCAAGAGCGCGACCAGCGTGCCGATGATGGCGATCACGACGAGGAGTTCGACCAAGGTGAAGCCGTGTCGGCGGCGACGAGCGACGAGGGGGGTCGACATGGGATTGTCTCCGATGATTCTGTTCCGAATGGTCGGCAGCTTGCCGGGTTGTTCCGAAAAATCACTCGGCGGGGGAGAGGTTGTGCCGTTCGCATGAGGAACGGCGGACGAGTCCGCCCGCTAATTGTGCGGCCAAAGGGATGGTTCGCTTGGCGCGTCTTCAATTATCGCCCAAGGGGACAAAAAACGCTAGCGTGGCACGATTTAGGCTGGAAACTAGCCGTAGGGATTTGGCGTGGCGGTGGAGAGGGCGAGAGCGAGGGCGATCGCCAGGGGGACGAGCGTTAAGAGCACACGCACCGCGGCCCGTCCGATTTGCTGGCGGGGCCATTCGGGGAGGTAGCCGCACGAAGCCGCGAGTGAAAACGCCAGCAGCACCGCGTTGGTTGTCGTCAGTTCGTAAGACTGGCCGATCAGGATCAGGCCGCCGAGGGCGACGGCGAGCGGACCGGCGGCGGAGGAGGGACCATTGGGTCGCATGAATCGGACGGCCATGGCGGCGGCGGAGGCACCCAAGATGGTCGCGGCGACGATGCCCGTGAGTTCGCCCAAGGTAATCGATCCGGAGCCGGCCAGAGTCAAGGCGATGCCGGCGGTCACGACGAGCAGCAGGGTGCTGCGAAGCAAGGGCTGAGCGTTGCGACGACCCAGTGCGAGCGTCGCCCAAAGGGTGGCGAACAACAGCGACCAGCAGGCGAGAACACCAAGTTTCTCGGCGGTCGACCAGCGGCCCATGGCGGCGGCGTTTGAGGCCAGCAGGCGGAACGGCGTAGCGATCGCGAAGACGCAAGCGAGCGCCAGCAGCCAGCGCTGCCACGTGCGCGGGGCGTAGACAGCGAGCGCGGTGATGAGAGCAGCGACGAGCACCAGCCAGGGGAGCCACTCGAGGCCGACGCGCGGGTGGAGCAGCTTGTCGAGGGCAGTCTGCGAGTTGACGCGGAGGTGCTGCAGAGTCAGGCCGAGGAAGATGGTGCCGCCGACTGCGAGGGCCCAGGCGGCGGTGGGGCGCAGACCGGTGCGCGCGGCGAGTCCCATCGCCAGCGAGGCCAGGGCGCAGGGCACCAGGCCGATCCAGAACAAATCGGTGGGGCCGAGAGGCATAGACTCAAATTTAGCGCGGAGAGCGCCGCGGAGCGGCTGGGAAGTGCGTTCCCACGCGGAGCATGGGAACGAGGGGTTTGGAGCATGGGACGGGGTTTGGGCTATTGCTTGATGCCTTCGAAGCTCACGGTGACTCCGATGGCGTCGCCGACCATGTTATTCTCGACGAATTTGCTCATGCCGAATTCGCTCCGCTTGAGCTCGGTCTGCGTGAGGAAGCCGGCATGTTGCTTCTGATCCAAGCCCGGGCCTTCGCCGAGGAGCCGGATCGGCAGCGTGATTTGATTGGTGACGCCGTGCATGGTGAGGTTGCCGGTCACCTGGAAGTTGATGCCCTGTTGGCCCGCCCGAGTATCGGGGACGACGGTCGTGCTGGTGAAGGTGATTTCCGGGTAGGAGGCGACGTCGAAGAAGTCGGGTCCTTTGAGGTGGCCGTCGCGCTTCACATCGTTGGTGTCGATGCTGTCGGCTTTGATCGTCAAGTTGAAGCGGCTGTTCGCCGGGTTCTCCTTGTCGAGCACGATCTGGGCATTGGCGACGCGGAACATGCCGTAGGTGTAGCTCATGTTCATGTGGCTGACGCTGAAGACGATCGAGAAGTGGGACTGATCGAGGTCGTAGGTGTCGGCGGCCCGCGACGTCGGGGCGGCCAGCAAGGCGAGTACCACGGCGGCGGGGATCGAGAGTCGATGCAACATGGAATTTTCTCCTCGGGTAGGTGTGTTCCGTTCTTCGGCGCGTCGACCGTAGTCGCAGCAGGCGTCAGGCCAGAAAGCCCAACATACACGTAACACGATAGCGCGAATCGGCTCCGCCGCCAACCGTATTCCGGCCGGGTTTTGCCCTGGTTTGGAAGAAGAGGGCCGCCGGAACCAGCTTCTCGGTGGCTCGTACCGACGGTATTATGGAGCCAGTTGGTTGCCGTTTGACCGGCTGATCTGAGAAGGAGCCTCTGGCGATGGGTAATGATGGTTCGACCGACGTCAGCATGCTGCTGTTTATCGGCGCGGTGGCCATCGCGCTGGTGGCCGCGTTTGTGTTGGCGTTGGTGGGCTTCAGCTACGGCAAATTGTGGCTGCAGGCGTTCGTATCGAATGCGAAGGTGAGCATGCTGAGCTTGATCGGGATGAGCCTGCGGCAGGTGCACGCGCGGACCATCGTGGATGCAAAGATCATGGCGATGCAGGCCGGTGTGGGAACCGACCCGCACACCGGCATCACCACGCGTCGGCTCGAGGCCCATTACCTGGCGGGCGGCAATGTGCCGCGGGTGATCCACGCACTGATCGCGGCCCATCGGGCCGACATCGACCTGGACTTCGACCGGGCGGCAGCGATCGACCTGGCCGGGCGTGATGTGCTCGACGCGGTGCGGACGAGCGTTTACCCGAAAGTGATCGATTGCCCCGATCCGGAAAAGTCGGGCCGCACGACTTTGAGCGCCGTGGCAAAGAATGGCGTCGAACTGTTGGTGCGGGCACGGGTCACGGTGCGGACGAATCTCGCGCAGCTCATCGGCGGGGCGACCGAGGAAACGATTATCGCCCGCGTGGGCGAGGGTATCATCACCTCGATCGGCTCAGCGAAGGACCACCTCGAGGTGATGGAGAATCCGGACCGCATCTCGAAGGCGGTGCTGGAGCGCGGGCTGGATGCCCACACGGCGTTTGAGATCGTGTCGATCGACATCGCGGACATCGACGTGGGCGAGAACATCGGCGCGCGGCTGCAGGCGGACCAGGCCGAGGCCGACACCCGCAAAGCCCAGGCTCAGGCCGAGACGCGGCGGGCCGAGGCGATCGCCTTCGAACAGGAGATGAAGGCCGACGTGGCGCTCAACCGGGCCGGCGTGCTACTGGCCGAGGCCAGCGTGCCGCAGGCGATGGCCGATGCCTTCCGGAAGGGGAATCTGGAAGTGCTGGCGAAGAACGGGACGCCGTAGATCGAGTACTGAGTGCTCGGTACTGAGTGCTTCTAATTCTTCTGACGCCCTTACAGCCAGGGCGTGGCCAAACCGATCGCCACGAAAATCGCCGCGAAAATTGCTTCGACGACCAGGTGCTTGATGCCGATGCGCGAGCCGCAGTCGTAGCAGCGGCCGCGGAGCATCACGTAGCCCACAATCGGAATGTTGTGGTACCAGCGGAGCTCATGATCGCACTCCGGGCAGCGCGAGCGCGGGAAGACGATGCCCTGGTCGGTGCCGAGGCGGTCCCACACAACGTTCAGAAAACTGCCGACACAGCCGCCCAGGCAGGCGAGCCAGAGAATCGCACCCCACCACATCACGGCAGTGAGGCCGGTATTGATCGCGTAGGGGGAGATGGCAAGGAGGGCGACGGCGTTCATAGCTTCAATTGTAGGTCACATACTAAAGAATCTTATGCAGCGGGCCGCCGGGGGCGGCGAGGGTGTCGACGCGGCGGGTGATTTCGGAATCTTCGACGAGCGGCGGCGCGTGGTGGGGTTTGAGGCGGGCGTCGATCACCAGCGGGCCGCGGCAGCCCCAGTGCTTGTCGACCGTGAAGGCGTCGATGCCATCGACATCAGCGGCGGGGTTGGTGCGCGTGAACGTCACCCAGAGGAGGTTGCGGAGTGATTCGGCAACGAACTGGGAGTCGTCGACCACGACGAGCCAGCGAAACGATTTATCCGATTGCGGATTGCGGATTGTGGGTTGCGGATTGAAATCCAAGGCTCGTAATCGTCCGTCGTAGTTGGGCGCTTCGATCGCCAGCACGCCGGGCAGCACCACGCGCGGGTTGCGGAAGCGATCGGGCAGCCGCAGGTCGCTCGGCACTTCGGTGGCGAGTTCGAACCGCTTGGGGCCGACGGCGGCGATCACGAGCTTCGAGCCGCGGTTGAGCGCGCTGCCGGAGTAATCAAGCGTGTCGATCGTGGTCTCGGTTTGAAAATGGAGGTCGCGGGTCCAGTCGGCCCGCTCCAGGATGTGGCGCAGGAACGCGGCGACGTCGTGAATGTCGAGCGCCGGATCGTCGGCATGGTTGGCGATCAGGAGGAATTTGGCGAGCGAGAGCTGGCCCTGGCCGAGGATTGCGTTGGCTTGGGTGAGCAGCTCCTGCGGCCGCGGCTCGCCGGCGAAGGGCCAATAGCGCTCGCTGCCGATCGCCAGGAGCAGCGGGTGGACGCCCGCGGCATCGACGGCGTGGACCGCGTGTACGCCCGGCAAGACCGCCGGAATCGCGGGGCCGGTGATCTCGTGGATCAACCGGCCGAAGATCGTGTCCTCTTGCGGCGGGCGGCCGACGACGGTGAACGGCCAGATAGCGTCCGCGCGGTGATAGACGTGCTCGACCGCGAGCACCGGGAAGTCGTGCTGCAAGCTGTAGTAACCGAGGTGGTCGCCAAAGGGGCCTTCGGGAAGCAGCTTGTTTGGGATCACGGTGCCGGTGATGGCAAAGTCGGCATCGGCGTGGATGGGGAGGCCGTGTGGCCGGCGGAGCATGCGCATCCGCCGGCGGCCCAGCGCGCCCGCGAAGCCCAGTTCGCTCATCCCCTCGGGGAGCGGCATCACGGCGGCGAGGGTCATCGCGGGCGGCCCGCCGACGAAGATGTTCACGCGGAACGGCTGCCCCGCGGCGAGCGCGGCCGCATGCTGCACACCGATCGAGCGGTGGATCTGGTAGTGGAGGCCGATCTCGCGGTCGGGCGCGTACTCGTTGCCGGAAAGCTGCACGCGGTACATGCCGAGGTTCGAACGGCGGAAGCCCGGTTCGCGGACGTCTTCGGTATAAACCTGCGGCAGCGTGATGAATGGGCCGCCGTCGTTCGGCCAACTGATTTGCTGCGGCAGTTGCGAGATCGTGGTTGCGCTCGCCATTACTTCGCCGCGGGAGACGTTCATCGGCAACATGCAGGCCGCACTGCGAGCCGCGCCGGCAAATCGCCACGGATTCCGGAGCGCGACGGTGGGATCAAGCTTCAGCGCGACGAGCTGCTGCACGCCTTCCAGACTGTCGCGGAACAGGAATCGCGCTCGATCGATCGTGCCAAACAAGTTTCCCAGCATCGGGAAGCCGCAACCGCGGACCCGCGTGAAGAGGAGTGCCGGACCGCCGGCGGCGTAGACGCGGCGCTGAATCTCTGCGACTTCCAGCCGCGGATCGACCTCGGCATCGACGCGCACCAAATGGCGATGCCGCTCGAGGTCATCGACACACTGGCGCAAGCTGCGGTAGCCCATGCATCGATTGTAGCAGGCACGCTCCGCGTGCCGTAGCTGAAGTACTGATGCGCTTGCAGCAACTATGTTATGGCACACGGAGTGTGCCTACTACATTACCGTCGCACCTTGCGCTGCAGCCGCAGGCCGTCCTGGCTGTGGAATGTAAGCAATAGCGCGCCGACCGAGGCACATCGTTCGAACAGGTCGAAGATCACTTGCTCTTCGCCGGGCCAGGGGTAGGCGTAGATGAGATCGAAATCTTCCGGCTCCAGGTCGAGGTCGGCGTAGCTGTCGGGCCTGTCGGTGCGGAGCCACGTCACTTCGCCCGCGGTGTCGATGAAGGGCTCCGCGCCGTGGGGGACGTAGCTGCCGCAAGCGAACTCGACGTCGATGTCGTGGTCGGACGCGATCGATTCGGCGATCTGGACCAGCGGTTCTTCGATCTCGATGCCGATCGAATCGAAGCCGAGCTCGGCGGCAAGGCAGGCGACGATGCCGATGCCGCTGCCCCATTCGAGAAAGCGGCCTCCGGCCGCAAGCTGCGATTCGTGGATCCAGGCGAGCGCATGGTAGACCTGCTCGAAGTCGCTGGGCACGAAGGCCGGAATCGACGCCTGGAATTTCGCGTCGTATTGGCGGAGCCGCTCCTGGGCGTCTGCCAGAAGGGTGGCGACGGCGTCGGGGACGGGCCCGCGCGAGACAGGCAGTTCGATCTCAACGAGTCGCATGGCGGCACGAACTTTCAGCGCGCCTGATCGGTGCAGCCCCAGCGCAAACCTCCAACACAGTCTCTGTTATACCCGGACGGACCAGCCGCGCCGCGACATCGCCCAAAGAATTAGCCACCAAAAGGCAACGGTCGCCAGCGCGAATGCCAGCGACGCGAGCCGCGGATCGCCGATCCAGGAGGTGAACAGCCGGCTGTAGATCCAACCATGGACCGACGTGCCGCCGACGTGGATGATGCCCAGCAATTGGGAAACGAGCCCGGAGGCGACGAACACGAAGATCGCGTTGACGCCGACGATTTCCCAGGGGCGCGCGAGCCGCCGCCAGCCCCAGACGTCGAATTTCAACAGGCACCCCGCCAGGACGACCATCGCCAGGCCCGCGGTCAAGAGGACGAAGCTGCTGGTCCAAAGTTTTTTGCTGATAGGGAACCAATGCCCCCAGATGCTGCCGGCGGCCGCACACCAGAGCCCGATGATGATCATCAGAAAGACCGTGTTCGCATTTGTTCCGCGGCGTTGGATCAGTACGCCGGTCCAATACCCGAAGAGCGACGTCACGATCGCCGGCAACGTACTCAAGAGACCCTCGGGATCGGTCTTCTCGGTTTGCCCTCGCGTGTAAGTGTGGTTCTCGCCGATGAGGGTGTGGTCGACGACACGGACCAGGTTTCCTTCCGGCGAAAGATTGGCCTGGTAGTCGTGCGGGTTGGGCAGCCAGCCCAATAGCGCCCAGTATCCGAGAAGCAGAACCGCCGCGAGGACGGCCTGCGCGCGCAGTCCCAAATGCAACACGATGAGTGACGCCGCGAAGTACACGAGCGCGATCCGCACAAGCACGCCGGGGTAGCGCAGATTGGCGAAGCTGATCGTCGTGCCGTCGCCCCAGAGATAATTGAAAAACCGATACGACATGCCCATACCCCAACCGAGCAGCACGAGCACAATCGTCCGCCGCACGATCCGCCAGTAGACCGCCCCGTCGATCTCGGCGCCGTGCACATATTTACGGAGCGAATAGGCGAGCGACGTGCCGACGATGAACAGAAAGAACGGGAAGATCAAATCGGTCGGCGTCCAGCCAAACCATTTGGCATGGTCGAGCGGCGCGTAGAGATGCCCCCAGTCGCCCGGATTGTTCACCAAGATCATGCCGACAATTGTCAGGCCGCGAAAGGCATCGAGCGATAGCAGCCGGCCGCTGGGCGCCGTGCCATTGACTGCGGGCGTATCCATGTTGGCTCTGGGGTTCGAGTGGTGTCGCGAAAGCTGAATATAGCCCTGGCGGGCGGCACTTGCGACGCCCTTCCGCCACGCGTTACGCTGTACGGCAGACGGTGCATCTTTGCATTTTGCGCAAGCGAATATCCGGGCAACGAAAGGCCGGGCAACGAAAGGGCAAATGAATGGCGGCGAAAACTGTCAATGTGGGTCTCGTGGGCTCGAAGTTCATGGGCAAGGCCCACTCGAACGCCTACATGACCGTGGCAAAATTTTTTAACGTCGAGCCGCAGCCGGTGATGAAGGCGGTCTGCGGTCGGCACGAGGCGGAGCTGGCGGAGTTTGCCCAGCAATTCGGTTGGCAGAGTTACGAGACCGACTGGAAGAAGTTCGTCGCTCGGGCCGACCTCGACGTGATCGACATCGCCGCACCTGGCAATCTGCACTGCGACATCGCGGTGGCCGCGCTCGAGGCGGGGAAGCATTTGTTTTGCGAGAAGCCGCTGGCGCTGAATCTCGCCGATGCCCGCAAGATGCTCGCGGCGGCAAAGAAAGCGGCGGTCGTGAACCTCGTAAATTTTAACTACCGCTGCTGCCCGGCGCTTGCGCTTGCGCATCAGATGATTAAGGCGGGCGAGATCGGCGAAGTGCGACACTTCCGCGCGACCTACCTGCAGGACTGGCTCGTCGACCCCAGCTTCCCGATGAATTGGCGATTGCGGAAAGAAGTCGCCGGCACCGGGGCGCATGGCGACTTGAATTCGCACCTCGTGGACCTGGGCCGGTTCCTCGTGGGCGAGATTCGCGAAGTGGTCGGGCTGATGAAGACGTTTATCACCGAGCGGCCCGCCGAAGGACGCTCGGCCGGACTCACCGCCACCGCAGGCGAGGGCACCGAGAAGGTGACGGTCGACGACGCGTCGTTGTTCCTGGCCCGCTTCGCCGGCGGCGCGATCGGCACGTTCGAGGCGACGCGGCTCGCGCCGGGCCGCAAGAACTTCAATCGCATCGAGATCAACGGCAGCCGCGGATCGCTGGTGTTCAACTTCGAGGAGATGAACGTGCTGGAGTATTACAACAGCACGGACAGCACCGGCCGGCAAGGCTTCCGCAAGATCATGGCGACCGAGAGCATTCACCCGTTCTTCGCCGCCTGGTGGCCGCCGGGCCACGTGATCGGTTACGAGCACACGTTTGTCCACGCTGTTTATGAGCTGATGTGCGCGATCAATAAGAAACCTTCGATCATGCCGACCTTCAAGGACGGCGCTCAATGCGTGGCGGTGCTCGAAGCGGTCGAGCAATCGGCGGGGGATGGAAGCTGGGTGTCGGTGGAGATGGTGGAGTAGAAATTTGCTGATTGTTCCGGCGGTTGATATGCTGTTGTGAGAATGGTGACTTAGAGCCAAGGACCACAGCGCTATGCTGCAAGTTGAAGTCGAACGTGAAGAGGATGGGCGCTGGATTGCCGAGGTCGTCGAATTGCCCGGCGTGATGGCATATGGGGTCACGCGAGAGGAAGCAATCGAGCGGGCAAAGGCATTGTCACTGCGAGTGATGGCGGATCGCCTGGAGCACGGGGAAGAGATACCAGAGATGGGCGACGTGTTCGCGGTGTTACCATGAGCCGCTGGCCCGCGACGAAAGCGAAGCGGGTTTACGACGCCTTGTTGCGAATTGGCTGGTCTCTCAAACGTCAATCTGGATCTCATCGAGTGTTGGAACGAATCGGCTTCTCCGACTTTACGTTTGCATTTCACGATCGAGAGGAAATTGGTCCAAGAATGCTCGCGCGGATTGCAAAGCGAACTGGCCTGCAACCCGAAGACTTGTGAAACCGCAGGTCTGCGAGATATTTTTTCGATCGACCTGGAGTGGCGATGACCAAAATCAAAACAGGCATTATCGGAACTGGATTCATCGGCCCGGCGCACGTTGAGGCGCTGCGGCGGCTCGGGTTTGTCGAAGTCGCGGCCGTCGCCGAGCGGGGCCAGGAGCTGGCCGAGGCGAAGGCCAAGGCGCTGTCGATTCCGAAGGCGTACGGCGACTATCAGGCGCTCTTGGCCGATCCGGAGATTCAGGTCGTGCACAATTGCACGCCGAATCATTTGCACTTCGCGATCAACAAGGAGATCATTGCCGCGGGGAAGCACGTGGTGTCCGAGAAGCCGCTGGCGATGAATGCCAAGGAGTCGGCGGAGCTGGTGCGGCTGGCGAAGGACGCCAAGATCGTCAACGCGATCAACTTCAACTACCGCTACATGCCGCTCGTGCAGCAGGCGCACCAGATGTGCAAGCAAGCGTCCTCTGGTGAACCCGGCGACTTAGGCCGCATCCTGGCGATTCATGGTTCGTATTTGCAGGACTGGCTGCTGTTGGAGAACGACTGGAACTGGCGGCTGGTGCCGGAGTTCAGCGGCGACTCGCGGGCCGTTGCGGACATCGGCTCCCATTGGTGCGACCTGGTGCAATTCATCACGGGGCTCAGGATCGTCCGCGTGATGGCCGACCTCGTGACGATCCATCCCACGCGGAAGCGGCCGAAGGTGGAAGTGGAAACGTATGCCGGCAAGATCCTGCGCCCGGAAGATATGGAAGACGTGCCGATCAATACGGAAGACTACGCTTCGGTGCTCTTGGAATTCGACTCGGGCGCGCATGGCGTGCTGACGGTGAACCAATGCGCCGCGGGGCGGAAGAATCGGCTGTACTACGAAATCGACGGTAGCCGTTCCGCGCTTTCCTGGGACCAGGAGCGGCCGAACGAGTTGTGGGTTGGGCGGCGCGACGGGCCGAACGCCACGATTATGAAAGACCCGAGCCTCTTGCACCCGGCGGCCCGCGAGTACGCCCATTACCCCGGCGGGCACAACGAGGCATATCCCGACGGGCCGAAGAATCTGTTCCGCAACGTGTACGGCTTCATTGCCGGACAGCGGAAGGGGGGCGACTTCGCCACGTTCCAGGACGGCCACAACGAAATCGCCATCTGCGAGGCAATTCTGAAGAGCTCGCGCGAGCGGAAGTGGGTCGACGTGTCGTACTAAGTGCGACGCTGGCCACAACTTCGGTTTTCCGAAAAAATCGCGGCGCCGTCACCGGTGATTGAGCGACTTCCAAACCGCTGGTCGATCTTCGACCGTCGTGGGCTCAGCGCGATCAGCGGTGCCGGCGAACGGCAACTCGCGCTTGGACTGGCGAGCGCGCGGGCGGGCCGCCAAATCGTCGGGAACGGGGCGTCGGCCGGCCTGCGAGTAGGCAGAGCGAAAAAAATCGGGCCATAAATAGCGGTGGGGGCCGACCTCGCCGGTAAAGGAAGGTCGGCCCCCAGGTCGCTCAACGCATGGACGCCATTCATCTGCCCCATAGTGCAACCTTTGTGCCAATCGCAAAGGCGGGGTTCTCTGGCCTGGACCCTGCCGGTCGGACGCCGGTAAACTCCTCCGCCCGCCGTCCCAGCCGGGCACCGCAAGAGGGCCGCACCATGACCGCCAACATCACCGTTGTCATCCCCTGCAAGAACGAAAGCGAGCAGCTCGCCGCATGCATCCGTTCGGCCCAAGTCCTGGCCGACGAGGTGCTGGTGGCCGACAGCGGCTCGACCGACGGCTCGATCGAAATCGCCCAGGCGCTCGGGGCGCGGGTCGTCGAGCGCGAATTCCGCACCTACGGCGATTTTCAAAACTGGGCGATCCCGCAGGCGCGGCACCCGTGGGTGCTGGTGCTCGACAGCGATGAGCGCGTGACGCCGGAGCTGGCGGCGGAGGTTCGCGGATTGCTCGGGGGGGCGCCCGTTCACAGCGGCTATTTGATTCCGCGGCGCAATCACTTTCTTGGCCACCCGATCCGGTTCGGACCGTGGAAGAACGATCGCTGTTTGCGTCTGTTTCGCCGCGACGCGGTCCGCTACGTGGGCAACACCGATCATGCGCACGCCAAGCTGCGGGACGGCAGCGTCGGCATGTTGCAAAATCATTTGCTCCACTACACGTGCACGTCGTACGACCAGTATCTGCCAAAGCTGCAGCGGTACGCGGCGCTGCAGGCTCGCGTGTGGTACAAGCAGGGCCGGCGGACGAACGCGTTTCAGATGTTGCTCCGCGGGCCGTTTCGCTTTCTACAGGGATACATCGCGCGGTTTGGATTTCTGGACGGCGTGGCGGGGCTGCAGGTGTGTGCGCTCGTGGCGTATTTGTCGTACTTGAAGCATGCCCGATTGTGGGAGCTGCAGAATGCCAGCTCCCGGCACCGGCGGCAGGAGATCCTGGCCGAGTGGGAGACCGAGCGTTTCGCGCCGGAAGACGTGGGCGTGATTGGGTTGTCGACGGCGTCGTAAGGGCATGCACTGGATCTTGACACCTCTTGGTTTTGGTGACTGCTGACTGGTGTTCGGCCAAGATGGCCGGGCTATATATGTTTCTTTGATTGATTCTGTGCCATGTTTCATCCGCTGACGGTCATCATTCCCTGCAAGAACGAGCGCGAACATTTGGGCGCTTGCATCGCGTCGGCGAAGCAGGTGGCGGCGGACGTGATGGTGGCCGACAGTGGCTCGACCGATGGCTCGCTCGAGATCGCGCGGGCGCTGGGCTGCCGCGTGATCGAACGGGAGTACCGCACGAGCGGCGACTTCAAGAATTGGGCGATTCCGCAGGCGGCCAATCCCTGGGTGCTGATTCTCGATGCCGACGAGCGGATTCCGGCGTCGTTGGCAGCGGAGATTTCGCGCACGCTGGAGCGGCCGAAATTCGACGGCTACCGCATTCGGCGATTGAACCACTTTCTCGGCCACCCGATCCGCTTCGGGCCGTGGCGGAACGACGACTGTCTGCGGCTGTTTCGCCGCGACGTCGGCCAGTACGTGGGCCCAACCGATCACGCGGAGGTCGAGATCGCCACAGGCCGCGTCGGCTGGCTCCGCGAGCGGCTGATCCACTACACCTGCACATCGTACGACCAGTATCTTCCAAAGATCCAGCGCTATGCCGCGGTGCAAGCCGGCGTCTGGCATAGCCAGGGCCGGAAGTCGAGCGCGACGCAGATGCTCTTGCGCGGGCCGCTGCGCTTCGTTCAGTGCTTTGGCTGGCGGCTGGGCTTTCTGGATGGCCTGGCTGGGCTGCAGGTGTGCGCGTTAATCGCGTATCTCTCCTATCTGAAGCACGCGCGGCTGTGGGAACTGGAACACGCGCGGCCGGTGCATCGGCAAGCGCTGGATGAGGCGGCGAATGTCACGATCGCAAGTCGACCAGCGGCGTGACGAATGGGACGATTCTCCGCGCCAAGCTACTTGCGGATGCGGGCCATCACTGGGTGCGGAGGCGGATCGAAGCGGGGCCGACCCATTCATTCGTTGATTTGTCTTCGCTGTCGTAGTTGATCAGGTGCAACCCGTACCAGGCTTTTTGCACGGTGGCGGGGTACCATTTGTGGTCGCTTTGCCACTGAACCTCGACCTTGTCGCCCTGGGCGAACTGGGCCGGTTGGTAGGGACGGCTGAGGTAGGGGCCGACCCATTCGTTCCAGGAATTGTCGAAGCCGGCATAGTGGACTTCGACCTGGTCGCCGTCGACGTCTATGACCTTGGCCTTGTACCAGCGGTCCTTCCACTGGACCTCAATCCGCTGCCCCACACGCGGGGCCGCTTCGTTTTCGACCCAGGCGAGTTTCGCGGCGGCGGGGAACGCAGCGGCGGAGAAGAACATCGACTTCTGGCCTTCGAGGAAGGCGAGTTCCAGGTCGGTGTAGTGGGCCAGCTCGTTGAGCTCGATCACGCCGTCGTAGTTGAGGTCGACCTGTCCTTCGCCGCGGAAGCCAGCCAGCAGCGAATCGGTGTAGGTCCAATTGCCGGTCGAGGTGTTGTGGGAATAGGAAGAGGTGAGGGCGGCGTACGCCAGCTCCTCGTCGCCGTCGTCGCGGTTGCGGCGGCGGCATTCGTCGTACAGGGCGCCGGAGTGGCAGCAGTCGGCGAGCAATAGCGCGCGGCTGCCGCTGAAATGGTTGTCAATCGCTGTGAAGATGCTGCGGACGCTCCAGGCGCTTTCGTAGGTGTCGCCGGCGTCGTAGCAGGCGAACCAGGTCTGCTCCGAATCGGGATCTCGGGCGCCGTGGCCGCAGAAGTAGAAGATGAACAGATCATTCTCATCGGTCTGGTGGAGCAGCGTGCGGAATTCACTTTGAACGCGAGCCTTCGTGGCTTCGGCATCCTTGAGATACGTGATTTGTTCGTCCGGCACGCCGGCGCCGCGGAAGAACTCGACGAGCTGCGTATCGCGGCGGTCCTGCATCGCGGCGGGGAAGGAAGGATAGACATCGGAGTGTTCCCACTGGAGCAGGCCGACGGCGAAGACCCAGGTGTGTACCGGATCCCAGCCGAGTTCGTCGGAATCGGCGCGGGAGATCGTCGGGGCGGCGACGAGCAAGGCAAATGCGGCTGTTGCGCGGAAGACTTTTCGCGGGTTGATTGCGAGCATGTCGGATGTTCCGGTGAAAGGAAGTCGCAGAGAAACTTCACCGGAAAATCTAGCATTCTGCGTGCGACCGTGCGGGCCAGAGTGACGTCGGACTCGGCGGGCGATTTCGCCGATTTGCGACCGCTCCTCCCGGCTGGATCAATTGCAGCGGGCGCGCGGACGCTTTTGAAAAGGAGCGTCCGCCAACGCCAAGTCGGCGGACGCCCAGTACCGGCCCGAGTTGCGCGAACCCGGCCGATACTCCGGTATTGGTGCCCTCGCTAAATCGTAGGGGGCGATGATTGCGCGTGAACTCAGACAGAATTGCGGAGCGGCGGAGTGCAATCACGTCGTTGACGCTCGACGCGGTGGGAATCGAAGCGTGCGCGAAATTCTAATGAGACACTTCTCGCGCGTCTTGTCGGAGATTTTGTGACGCGTGTGGCGTGGGTCGCGCGGAGGCGGTTGAGTTGGCGGCGGTTCGTGGGGACAGAGCGTGCGCTAAGCCGCCCCTCGGCCATGACCTCGGGGCCGAATGGCAAGCGGCGGAAAGGAGGTGAATCATTCGTTTCGCGGAGGTTGATCGCGCGTTTTGCGCACTCTGAACCGCCGCGTTCGCCGAGAGTCGGCAAAACCTGGGTGCAGATTCAATCGGCGGGCGTTAAAATGTCGGCGTGAAATCGACACTGATTTTAGTCGCTCGATCAGCACGAAGGTGTACGCACCGGTCGAGTTTTGCCTGTTCTAAAATCGCTTCGCGGGTCGCCGTTCGCGCGGTAGTGGCCGTGGCGAGCCAGGTGATTGCGGCAAGCTGCGCATGGTCGGCAGCGCCAGACGCCCTGCCGAAAAATGCCGGTGAGTCCGCGCAGGCCGATGGCTTCGAATTCTTCGAGTCGCACATCCGGCCGGTGTTGGTGGAACATTGTTACGAATGCCATTCGGCGGACGCGAAGGTACTGCAGGGCGGGCTGCGGTTGGATACGGCCGAGCAAACGCGGGCGGGCGGCGATTCGGGACCGGCCGTAGTGCCGCAGAAACCGGGCGAGAGCTTGCTCCTGGCGGCGCTGAAGTACGAGTCGCTCGAAATGCCGCCGAGCGGCAAGTTGCCGGACGGGGTGATCCAGGATTTCGAGCGTTGGATCGCGATGGGCGCGCCTGATCCGCGGGCAGAGGCGAAGGACGCGACGGCGTCGGAAGCCGCTCCCCATGCCAACGCACCTAAACAACAACATTGGGCCTTTAAACCGCCGCAACGGGCGGCGATTCCGGCGGTGCGAAACGAAGCCGCGGCGCGCGACGAGATTGACCGGTTTGTGCTCGCGCGGCTCGACGCGGCGAACCTGACTCCATCGCCGCCAGCGCCGTCGCGGACGTTGCTGCGGCGGTTGCATTACGATCTGGTGGGTTTGCCGCCGACGAGCGCCGAGCTGGATGAATTCGCGGCCGACGCTTCTGAAGCGAAATACGAAGCGGCGGTGGATCGCTTGCTCGCGTCGCCGCGTTTCGGCGAGCGGTGGGCGCGACACTGGCTCGACGTCGCCCGCTACGCGGACACCAAGGGCTACTTGTTTGAGGAAGATCGCAACTACGCGACGGCTTACAAATACCGCGACTGGGTCATCGAGAGTTTTAATTCTGACCGGCCATTCGATCGCTTCGTCGTCGCGCAGCTGGCGAGCGACCAGGTGAACGACCCGAGTTGTGCTCCGGCTTCTGGCTTCTTGACGCTCGGGCGGCGGTTTCTCAACAGCCAGGAAGACATCATCAACGATCGGATCGATGTCGTGTCGCGCGGGCTGATGGGGATGACGGTCGCCTGCGCCCGCTGCCACGATCACAAGTACGACCCGATCAGCGCGGCCGACTACTATGCGATGTATGGCGTGTTCGCCAGCTCCGAAGAGAAGCCGCGCGAGGATGCACCGCCGGCGCTCACGGATGCGGCGACGCCGTATGATCCGTACGTGTTCCTGCGCGGGAACTCCGGCAGCCGCGGGCCGAGCGTGCCGCGGCGGTTTCTCACGGTGTTGTCGAAAGCGGGGGAGCCGCAACCGTTCAAGAATGGCAGCGGGCGGTTGGAAATGGCCGAGGCGATCGCGAGCCGCGACAATCCGCTCACAGCCCGCGTGTGGGTAAACCGCGTCTGGGGACACTTGTTCGGCGCTCCGCTCGTGGGGACGCCGAGCGATTTTGGCGCGCGCGGTGATCCGCCGACTCATCCGGAGCTGCTGGATTGGCTCTCTTGCGAACTGATGGACGACGGCTGGTCGACGAAGCGGCTCATTCGTCGGATCGTGCTATCGAACACTTATCGCCAATCGAGCGATCTGCGGCCGGAATGCGCCGCGGTCGACAATGAGAACCGCTTGCTGTGGCGGGCCAATCGGCGGCGGCTGGACCTGGAAGAGATGCGCGATTCGCTGCTGGTGGCGGCGGGGCGGCTGGATGAGACGATGGGCGGGCCGAGCGTGTCGATCGTCGACGCGCCCTTCTCGACGCGGCGCTCGGTGTATGGATTCATCGAGCGACAGAACTTGCCGGCTTTTTTCCGGACGTTCGACTTCGCGAATCCGAACACGCACACGCCGGAGCGGCCGCTCACCACCTCGCCGCAGCAAGCGCTGTTTCTGCTCAACAGCCCGTATGTGATGGAGCAGTCGATCAAGCTGGCTGAACGGGCAGCCGGGCAGGCGAACTCAGGAGTTCCGGCAGGTAAACAGCCGGCGGCGGAGCGTGTGCGCCGCATCAATCGCATGTACGAGTTCGCGCTGGGTCGCGAAGCGCATGTCGATGAGCTGGCCGAGGATCTGGAGTTCGTCGATTTGGGAGAGCCGCCGGCCTCGATCGAGTCACTCGAAAAGCTGGCCTGGGAATTCGGCTGGGGCACGGTCGACGACGCGACCGGCGCGATCCAGTTTCAGGCGCTGCCCCACTTCGCGGCCGGCGCGTGGCAGGGAGGCGCGGAGCTACCGGACAAAACGCTAGGTTGGGCGATGCTCAATGCGACGGGCGGCCACCCGGGCGACGCGGCCCATCTGACGATTCGCCGCTGGACCGCTCCCGTGACCGGCGTCGTCCATGTCGAGGGTGTACTCTCGCACGCGAGTGAGCAAGGGGACGGCGTGCGCGGGCGCGTCGTCGCCAGCCGCGGTGGCGTGAAAGGGGAGTGGACTGCGTATCACGGCGAAGTGGGCACCGTGGCGGCCGACATTCCGCTGGAGCGCGGCGACAAGATCGACTTCGTCGTCGATGGCCGCGGCGGAATCGAGTACGACACGTTCAATTGGCCGGTGACGGTGCGGTTGACGTCGCCGGAGACGACATCACCGCAGAAGACTTCGCCGCAAACAACGCCGCCGGACGGCGCCACGGTGCAGATTTGGGATTCGACGAGCGGGTTCCACGGTCCCTTGGTGTCGCCGCTCTCCCGCTGGGAGCAGCTCGCTCAGGTGTTGTTGATGAGCAACGAGTTCATGTACATCGACTGACAGGCGGATATCGCCTCGCAGGCAGACGGAGAATTCGAGATGTCAGGCCAGCTACCGTTCGGACGGCTCACGCGCCGCGAGATGTTGTGCCGCTGCGGCATGGGCTTTGGCGCGTTGGCGCTGGGCGATTTGATGGCGCAGACGCAAGGGGCGTCGGCCGCGGGCATGAATCCGCTTCTGCCCCGGACGGCCCATTTCCCGGCCACGGCCAAGCACGTAATCCACATTTTCATGAACGGGGGACCATCGCACGTCGACACGTTCGACCCCAAGCCGGCGCTAAAGAAATATGCCGGTAAGCCAATGCCGACCGGTAACCTGGCAACCGAGCGGCCCACCGGCGGGGCCATGCCGTCGCCGTTTAAGTTTCACAAGTATGGGCAGAGCGGCATTGAGGTAAGCGAGATTTTTCCGAATGTCGCTCGATCGATCGACGACATCGCCGTGATCCGCTCGATGCACGCCGATGCGCCGAGCCACGAACTGTCGCTGCTGTTGATGAACTGCGGCGATGCGCGGCAGATTCGGCCGAGCCTGGGATCGTGGCTGTGCTACGGCCTGGGCACCGAGAACCAGAATCTGCCGGCGTTCGTGGCGATGTGCCCGAACGGCTACCCGATTCAGGAGACGCAGAACTGGCAGTCCGGTTTTCTGCCCGGCGTGTACGAAGGGTCGTACATCGATTCGCAGTACACCGAGATCGATCGGCTGATCGAGCACATCCGCAGCGACCGCACGCTGGCGCCGCAGCAGCGCGAGCAATTGGATTTGCTCGCGCGGATGAACGCCCGCCATCTCCACGCGCACCAGGACGACGGCGCGCTCGATGCCCGGATTCGTTCGTTCGAGCTGGGCTTCCGCATGCAGACCGAAGCGGCCGAGGCGTTCGACGTGAACCGCGAGCCGCAGCACATCCGCGATCTGTACGGACCCGGGGTGCAGGCGCGGCAGCTGTTGATCGCGCGGCGGCTGGTGGAGCGGGGCGTGCGGTTCGTGCAACTTTGGCATGGCGAGAGCCAGCCGTGGGACAGCCACGACGACCTGGAAATTCAGCACCGCAACCTGGCTCAGCAATGCGACCAGGCGATCGGCGCGCTGCTGGTGGACTTGAAGCAGCGCGGCTTGCTGGACGAGACGCTCGTCATTTGGGGCGGCGAGTTTGGTCGCACGCCGACGGTGGAGCTGCCCAAGGAAGGATCGAACCAGGGCAAAGTGAACGGCCGCGACCACAATCACTGGGGTTTCACGACGTGGCTCGCGGGGGGCGGTGTCCGCGGCGGGTACGTGCACGGCGCGACGGACGAGTTCGGCTTCCGCGCGGTCGAGAATCGCGTCCACGTACACGATCTACACGCCACGATTCTGCATCTGCTCGGGTTCGATCACGAACGGTTCACGTATCGCTACGCGGGCCGCGATTTCCGGCTGACCGACGTCTACGGGCGGGTCGTACATGAATTGATCGCGTAACGACACACATATTATTCTGTTGGCAAGCAACTTGCGAGGTTCACCATGCGGCAGGCGGCAATCATGTTGGCGGGGGCGGCGCTATTTCTACTCACGCCAAATTGGGCGGCGGCAGACATTCGGGTCACCGACACACGGTGCGAGTATCTGACTAACCCGCTGGGCATCGATGCCACACGGCCGCGATTGAGTTGGAAGCTGGAGTCGGGCGAGCGCGGCACACGTCAGACGGCGTACCAGGTGCTGGTGGCGTCGAGTGCAGGCAAGCTCGCCGCGAATGAGGGCGACCTGTGGAATTCGGGACGCGTCGAGTCGAGCGAATCGTCGCATATCCGATACGCCGGCAAGCCGCTCTCTTCGACCGAACGGGCCTGGTGGAAAGTCCGCGTGTGGGATCAAGATGGCCGGGAGTCGGCCTGGAGCGACACTGGTACGTGGGAAATGGCCCTGTTGTCCGCAGACGACTGGCACGGCAAGTGGATCGCACGGAACACGGACACGGGCGAGCAGCCGCTGCCGATCTTTCGCCGCGAGTTCGACGTGAAGGGGAAGGTGAAGCGGGCCCGGGCGTACATCACCGGCCTCGGCTACTTCGAGCTCACGGTGAACGGTCAGAAGATCGGCAACCACGAGCTCGATCCGGGATTCACCCGGTACGATCGCCGCGTATTGTATCTGACGCACGACGTGACCGACGCGCTCCGCGACGGCAAGAACGCGCTCGGCGTGATGCTTGGCAACGGCTGGTACAACATGCAATTGAAGACGGCGTGGAACTTCGATCAAGCGCCGTGGCGGGCGGCGCCGCGGCTGCTCGCGGAGCTGCGCGTCGAGTACGAAGACGGCCGCGTCGAGACGATCGCCAGCGATAAGAGTTGGAAGAATTTCCCGGGGCCGATTACGCGGAATGGCATCTACGGCGGCGAGACTTACGACGCGCGGCGGGAGCAGCCGGGCTGGAACGAGCCGGGTTTTGACGACGCACATTGGGACGCCGTGGAGGTGGTCGATTCGCCAAGCGGCAAGCTGACCGCGCAGGCGATGCGGGCGATCGAAGTGGAGCGGGTGCTGGAGCCGGCGAAGGTGACCGAGCCGGCGCCGGGCGTGTTCTTGGTCGACGTGGGTCAGAATCTCGCCGGCGTGGCGGAGCTGTCGATCGAAGGTCCGGCGGGAACGGAAGTCGTGATGAAGTACGGCGAGCACCTGCATCCGAATGGGCGGCTCGACCAGGCAAACATCGGCAACAATGTGTGGGAGAAGGGCAAAGAACAGCCCTACCAGACCGACACGTACATCTTGAAGGGGGATGGCCGCGAGACGTGGCACGCGCGGTTCGTCTATCACGGGTTCCGGTATGTCGAGGTGACCGGCGCGCCGGGGAAGCTGACGACGGACAATCTGCGGATTCGCTGGATGCACAGCGCGGTGCCGCGCGTCGGCGAGTTCGCTTGCTCGAATCCGCTGATCAACACGATCGACACGGCGGCGAACTGGTCGTACTTGAGCAATCTCCAAGGGATTCCGACGGATTGCCCGCACCGCGAGAAGAACGGCTGGACGGGAGACGCGCAGATCGCCTGCGAATTCGGGCTGTTGAACTACGACGGCGTGACGGTGTATGAGAAGTGGATTCAGGACCTCGCCGATGAACAGCGTCCGGACGGGAACTTGCCCGGCATCGTGCCGACCGGCGGTTGGGGCTATGCCTGGGGCAACGGGCCGGCGTGGGACAGCGCCTTCATCTTGATTCCGCGGTATGTGTACGAATACCTCGGCGACTCGTCGCTCCTGGATAAGCACTACGAGCAGCATCGGCGGTATGTCGATTTTCTCACCGCCCATTCCAAGGAGGGCATCGTCGAAATCGGGCTCGGCGATTGGTTGTCGTGGAAGACGGATACATCGGCCTCGGTCACGTCGACAGCTTACTACTACGTCGACACGCTGATCGTGGCGGAGACGGCACGGCGGCTGGGGCTCGTGGAGGATGCTGAGAGGTACGAGAAGCTGGCCGTATCGATTCGCGCGGCGTTCAACCGCGAGTTTTACGATGCGGCGACCGCCAGCTATGCGAACGGCAGCCAGGCGGCGCTCAGCTGCGCGCTCTATCAAGGGCTAGCCGAACCAGGCGACCGGCCGGCGGTGCTCAAGAGCCTCGAGACCGTGATTGCCAAAAATGACGACCACGTCGACTGCGGCATTCTCGGGGCGAAGTACATGATGAATGTGCTCTCGGCCGAGGGGCGGACCGACCTGGCCTACAAGATCGCCGCGCAGGAGACGCAGCCGGGTTGGGGTTGGTGGTTCAGTCAAGGCGCGACGACGCTCTGGGAGGCCTGGAAGCAGGAAGGCTCGAACAATCACATCATGTTCGGCGACGTGGCGGCGTGGTTCACGAAGAACCTGGCCGGGATTCAGCCCGATCTCGATTCGCCGGGATTCACGCATTTCTTGCTCAAGCCGCAACCGGTGGGCGACCTCACGTGGGCGAAGGCGTCGTACAATTCGATTCGCGGGAAGATTGCCTGCGATTGGAAACTTGCGGATGGCCAGCTTGCGGTCGATGTGGTCGTGCCGGCGAACACGACGGTGACGTTGTGGCTACCGACGAAGGATCCCGATTCCGTGCGTGAAGGTGGCCAGTCGCTGGCGGCGGCGAAGGGCGTCGAGATCTCGGGGAGCGAACGCAACGTGGTGCGGTTGAAGCTCGGTTCGGGCAACTATCGATTTACAGCGGCCTTCGACAAATAGCAATCTAGCGTTGCGGAGCTGAAGTTTACCCGCCATCGCACAGGGCGTATCATAACGCGGCCGATACCTCGCAAATTCGCCACGACTCCCGCCGCATCGATCGTCCCGCCATGGCGCAACGCCCGCAAGTCGACCCCATCGCGTCGCTGCGCGAGCCGAATTATCTGCTGTTCCTTGTCGGGTCGCTGCTCTCGAACACCGGAAACCAGATGCGGTCGGTGGCCGTGGGCTGGGAAGTCTATCACCGCACCCGCGAGCCGATCAGCTTGGGGTACGTGGGACTGGTGCTGGCGCTGCCGGTGATTTTCTTCGCCATTCCGGCCGGGGCGCTCGCGGACCGATACTCGCGCAAGTGGTTGATCATGATCGCGCAGGGGGGGCTGGCCCTGAGTGGGCTGGGGCTGGCGTGGGCCTCGTGGGCGCATGCCTCGTTGGTTTGGATTTACTTCTTCCTGTTCTGCACGGCGACCTGCCGGGCGCTGGGTTGGCCGGCGTCGACGGCGATCGTCGTGGGGCTCGTGCCCACGAAGTTGTTTCCGAATGCCACGATGTGGCGGAGCGTGGGATTTCAGCTGGCGGCGACGGTCGGACCGCTTTTGGGCGGCTTCCTCTTGGCGTGGTCCGACGCGGTGACGGTCTACGTGCTTGACGCGATATCCAGCGTCATCTTGATCTCCTGCCTGGCGTTCGTAAAGCCGAAGGCTCAGGAGCGCGTGGCGGAGCCGCATTCGTGGCGGCATTTGATGCAGGGGCTGCAATATCTGCGGCGGCATCCTGTGATTCTCTCGACGATGGTGCTCGATATGGTCGCCGTGCTCTTCGGCGGCGTGACGGCGCTCTTGCCGATCTATGCCTCCGACGTCCTCAATGTGGGAGCGACCGGCTTTGGCTGGTTGCGGGCGATGCCTTCGATCGGCGCGATTGCCATGAGCCTGTTCCTGGCGACGCGGCCACCAATCCAGCGCGCGGGGAAATCGCTATTGTTGGCCGTCGTGGCGTTTGGCGTGGCGACAATCGTGTTCGGGTTCTCGAAGTCGTATCCGCTGTCGCTGGCGATGCTGTTCCTGCTGGGGGCGGCCGACAACATCTCGGTGGTGATCCGCTCGACGGTGCTGCAGCTGATGACGCCCGACTCGATGCGGGGGCGGGTGTCGGCGGTGGGCATCATCTTTATCGGCACGAGCAACGAGATCGGCGAATTCGAATCGGGCGTGGCGGCGCAGTGGATCGGTCTGTTGCCGGCGGTGGTCGGCGGCGGGTTCATGACGCTGTTGACTGTGGCGGTCGTGGCCAGGGCGTGGCCGGAATTGGTGCGGCTGGGGTCGCTCGAACACCTGGAACCGCCGGAACAGGTGGAGCAGGTCGTGGGGTAGGGGCAGTTCAGAATTCTGGGATACCGAGCGATGAAGACAGAAGGACGGCTCCTGAAGGTGATCCGCATCTGCGGAGTCTTACAGGTCATTGCATTTGGCCTCAGCTTGCTCTGTGTGCCGGCATGGTCCAGTGCGATGGGCGACAGGATTCGCAGTTCGCCGCCCGATGATTTGTATATCGTTGCGAGCCAGAGTTTTTCAGGTTTTGCATGGCTCTTCGGCGGAACGCAGGCATTTTTGGCGGGGATTGTTCTCCTGTGTTCATCGATTGCAATCAGGCGGTCCACGTCAGGAAACAAAGCCGTGCAGTCTTGATGTGGCGTCAAGCGTAGGCTGGTAGCCCTCCAAACCACCAGCCGTCGAAGTAGCTCGGCGGATGCAAGCGGCGTCGGCGGCGCGCGTGGCAACTGCTTCTCCGGCCGGCCTGTAACTACTGCGTCAATGACGCGTAATAGAATGCTGTAATTTAAGTTTGGTTTTCCCGAGGCGGGCCGGCGACGTGGTGCGTGCGTTCCGCCGGGAATTGTTTTGTACGAAGGAGTTTTTGATGTACGACATGAAAAATCTGGCCAAGTTTCCGCGGCTGGGTGAATTGGCTCCCGAGGCCTTTCAGGCTTTCGTGGCGTTCGACGAGGCGGCATTTCGCGGCGGCGTGATTCCGCTCAAATACAAGGAATTGATGGCCGTCGCGGTCGCGCTGACGACACAATGCCCATACTGCATCGAGATTCACTCCAAAAAAGCCAAGAAGGCGGGCGCCACCGAACAGGAGATCGCCGAGACCACGCTGATCGCAGCCGCACTACGGGCCGGCGGCGCGATGACGCATGGGACGCACGCGCTGGAGTGACTGGCGATATTTGCCGAACGGCCAGAGGCGATAAATGAGTTTAATCGACTACAGCTCGCCCGGCGTTAAATAGTCCTGCGCAAGATGCCGAATGGCCACGACGTATACCACGTCGCGCCGGACTTCGAAGACGGCCCGATGCGTTGCTCTAGGGCCGATGCCGTAGGGCAATTAGCGGACAACATGTGGCAAGGAATAGAATGCGTTCTCAGGAGCCAAACGATGCTGCTCGGGGTTATCGGCGAGCGAGTCAAGTGCCGCTTCGAAGCCGTCCAGCCAGCGCATGGCCTGTTCTTAGCTGCGGTTTGTGGACCACCAGAGTGCTGCGGAAGTCATTTGCAGCCTTGCCTTTGACGTCAGGACAACCTGATACGTCATGTTGAACTGCGTCGCAATTGTTGTCGAACTTCCGCAAAGGCGTCGGCGACGCTGGCTACACGACCGGCTTCAATGTCGGCATGGCTTTTGCGGATGTCGGCGATGGTTGCCTCCATCTCGCGCCGTTCGGCCTCCCAGAGGCCCGCTAATTCGACGAGCGACGTGACTGCGCCAATGCGTACTCGCTCATCGGCGAATCGCTGAAAATCGCGCAGGTCATCGAGCGAGATTGACATACCTAACTCCTTTCGCCAATTCTAACACGCCAACCGAGAACGGGCCAATTGCGTTTACCGCAGCAATCGCAACCCGTTGGCGATCACCAGGAGCGACGCGCCCATGTCGGCGGCGATGGCGCCCCACAGGGAGGAGATGCCGGCAAAGGTGAGGATTACAAAGGCCAGCTTTACGGCGAGCGAGAAGAGGATGTTTTGCCGCACCACGCCGAGCACGCGGCGCGAGTGGCGAATCAGCCAGGGAAGTTTTGACAAATCGTCCGACATCAAGGCGATGTCGGCGGTTTCGATCGCCGCGTCGGTGCCGGCGGCGCCCATTGCGATGCCCACGCTCGCGCGGGCCAGGGCAGGGGCGTCGTTCACGCCGTCGCCGATCATGCCCACCTGGCTGTATTTGGCCACGAGCGATTCGATGGCGGCGACCTTGTCTTCGGGGAGCAGCTCAGCCCGCACTTCGTCGACACCGGCCTTGGCGGCGATCGCGTCGGCCGTGGGACGATTGTCGCCGGTAAGCATGATCAGGTGCTCGATGCCGGCGCTGCGGAGCTCGGCGAGCGCGGCCGCGGCGGCGGGGCGGACTTCGTCGGCCAGCGACACCAGGCCGCAAACATGATTCGAGTTGCCGAACACGACGACCGACTGGCCGCGGCCGGACATCGCTTCGAGCTGGTCGTGAATTTCCGGCGTTTCCTGGCCGCGCTCTTCAAGATAGCGGTGCGAGCCGAGCCAGAATTCGCGTCCGTTAAATGTGGCGCGGGCGCCTTTGCCTTGGAGGACTTGGAAGTCGTCGGCGGGGGCGGGGATGAAGTGATGCGTTTCGGCGTATTCGAGCACAGCGCGGGCGATCGGGTGTTCGGAGTGCTGCTCCATCGCGGCGGCTCGTTCGATCAACTCGCGTTCGTCGTGGCCACTCAAGGGGACGACCTCGACGACGCGCGGGCGGCCTGCAGTGAGCGTTCCGGTCTTGTCAAAGGCGATGGCTCGCAGGTGGGCGGGCGCCTCTAGGAACGCGCCGCCCTTCACCAGCACACCTTGTCGGGCCGCGGCGGCGATGCCGGCCACGATGCTCACGGGCGTCGAAATTACGAGCGCACAGGGGCAGGCGATCACCAAGAGCACAAGCGACCGATAGAACCAGTCGGCCCAGACCCCGCCGAACGCCAGCGGCGGCACCAGGAATATCAACAGCGCCAGCACCATCACCGTCGGCGTGTAGAAGCGGGCGAATCTTTCGACCCACTGTTCCGACGGGCCGCGGCGCGACTGGGCATCGCCGACCATGCGGATGATGCGGGCCAGCGTGGTGTCGCTGGCAGCGCGGGTTGTTTCGATGCGGAGCGCGCCGTCGCCGTTGATCGTACCGGCGAAGACTTCGTCCCCCTTCGACTTGGGCACCGGCTGGCTCTCACCGGTGATGGGTGCCTGATTGACGTCGCTCGTGCCATCGAGCACACGACCGTCGAGGGCAATCTTCTCGCCCGGCTTCACCAGAATCGTCGCGCCGATTGTTACGTCTTGCGGCGACACTTGCTGCGCGGAACCGTCGGCACCCACTAACCAAGCCGCGGGCGGCGCGAGGTCCATCAGCGCGGCGATCGCGCGGCGGGCCCGGCCGACACTCCACGATTCCAACAGCAGCGACACGGAAAACAGGAACGCGACGGCGGCCGCTTCGAAATACTCGCCGATGGCTACGGCGCCGATCACCGCGACCATCATCAACAAGTTCATGTCGGGCTGAAGCCGGCGGATTGCCCCCCAGGCCTTGGGCAGTACGAGCCAGACGCCGGCGACGATCGCTACGCCGAACAAGACATCGGCGAGCACCTTGCTGGCGACAATATGCTGGGCGAGCATCGCCGAGCCGAGCGCTGAGCCGCTAGCGGCGGTGAGGACCAGCCGCCCACGTTGTTGCCAGAACGTGGGCGGCGGTTCGACGGTGGGCAAGCTGCCGTCGACGGGCGTCGCGCCGAGGCCGGCGCGTTTCACCGCAGCGACAATCGCGCTGGCGGAGATGCCATCCGCCGCGGCGCTGACGATCATCCGCCCGTTGAGCACGTCAAACGCCAGCCGGTCCTCGCCGCCCACGACGGGGCCGACCTCCCGCTTCAGCACGGCCACTTCTTCGGCGCAATCGAGGCCGGTGATGCGAAAGGTTTGCGACGGGGCGATGGACATGCTCAAAGGGACTTTCTAGCGACTACTTCGCTTCCTCCGCAGGGGCAGCGGCGCCCGTCTCGTCGGCGTGCGCGGCGTGTTCCTCCGCGGTCTCGCCTTCGTGGTCGTGGGCGGCTTCGCCCGCGGCATGTTCGTGCTCGTCATGATCGCCGTGCTCGTGGGCATGATCATGGTCGTGATCGTGATGATGCTCAACCATGCCGCGGTGAGGTTCGCCGTTGATGTCGACTGCGAACACGGCGGCGGCGCCTTCGTTGTCGAGCTCCGTGATCAGCTCGGCTTCGGACGACACGAACCGCGACGAAAAGTTCTCCGGTTCGCCTTCGACGGGCGAGGCGGCCAGCTTGAACTGCTTGGCGAGACCTTCGCGGGTAATATTGATGACCGCTTCCTTGGCGTCGACGGGGACGTTCTCGGCGGCCGCACCGTCGAGGATGAACACCGTCACGGTGCCGGCGGCATCGTCGTGGATCAGCTCGCCATGGTATTCGCCGAGCTCGAGTATATCGCCGCCATGCGGACCGCTGGCGTGCTCGTGGGAATGTTCATGATCGTGCCCGGCTTCCGCGACGGGCGCATTGGGAGCCGAAGAGTTGCAGCCCGCGAGGGCCAGGATCAACAGGAATGGGGTCAGGCGAATCATGGTAAAATCTCCTCTATTCTAGGATTGAAAATCGAACGCTACGCACAAAACTGCTGCAAACGCCGTGGTTTTCTCGGCCACTACAACTCCTCGCTTTCGTCCGAAAGCGGAATTCGCCGTTCCTTGGATTCGACGACGCGGCGAGCCGAGCCGAGGCCGAAGGTCCAGAATAATGCCGGGTGGACGAAGAAGTCGAGCAGCGTCGAGCTGATCAGGCCGCCGACGATCACGGTCGCCACCGGATACAAGATCTCTTTGCCGGGCTCGCCGGCCGAAAGCGTGAGCGGCACGAGGGCAATGCCCGCGGTGAGCGCGGTCATCAACACCGGCGCGAGCCGCTCCAAGCCGCCGCGGACGATCATTTCCTTAGTCCAACCTTCGCCTTCAAATTTGACGAGATGGAGGTAATGGTTCAAGAGCAAGATGCCGTTGCGCGAGGCCACGCCCACCAGGGCAATGAAGCCGACCATGGCGGCTACGGTGAGCGTCTGGTTCGTGAGCACCAGGGCCGCGACCGCGCCGATGAACGCCATCGGTAGCGCCGCCATCACTTGCAGCGCCAGGTTCACCGAGTGGAACATCTTGAAGAGCACCAGGAAGATGCCGACCAGCGAGGCCACGAACAGAACGGCAATCGTCCGCGAGGCGGACTGCTGGCTTTCGAACTGACCGCTGTACTGGACGAAATAGCCCTCCGGCAATTTGGCTTCGATGGGCGCGATGCGGGCGCGGATGTCGTTTACGACGTCAACCAGGCCCCGGCCGGTGACGTTGCATTGGATCGTGATCCGCCGCCGGACTTGCTCACGGTTGATCGTGTTGGGACCGCCGGCCTGGTAGATGCGGGCGACGTCTTCCAGCTTCACCGTGCCGCCCGAGGGCAGATCGATCACCAGGCGATTGAGTGCTTCGAGGTCCTCGCGGTAGTTTTCGTCGAGCTTCACCAGGAGGTCGAATGTCCGCTGGCCGTCGAGCACTTCTGAAACGACGTCGCCTTGCATGGCGGTTTCGATCAATTCGTTGACGTCGATCCGCCGCAGGCCGAATTGCTGCAGCTTAGCGCCGTCGATCTCGATTCGCAGCTGCGGGATGTTGACTTGCTGTTCGACCTGCAGGTCGCGGACACCAGGCACCGTGGCGATCGCGGCCTTCATCTTGTCGGCTTCACGTCGCAGCACGTCGAGGTCGTCGCCGAAGAGCTTGATCGCCACCTGGGCTTTGACGCCCGAGAGCATGTGCGAAATCAGATGGGCCAGCGGCTGCTCGACTGCGGTGACGATCCCCGGAACGTCGGCGAGCGCTTCGCTGATCTCGACGATCACTTCTTCGCGCGAGCGCGTGGTATGCGGGTCGACCAGGGCGATGATTTCCGAAACGTTGACGCCTTCGGCATGCTCGTCCAACTCCGCCCGGCCCGTCTTGCGGACGAAGGTCTTGAGATCTTTGACATTTTCGAGCCGCTCTTCGACCCGCTGGGCCACTTCGTTCGACTTGGCGAGGGAGGTGCCCGGCGGCAGGAGTACGTTGATCTGAACCGCCCCTTCGTTGAAAGGCGGCAAGAAGTCGCGATCGAGCCGCAACATTGCCAGCATGGCCACCGCCACGAGCGCGAGTGTGACCAGCAGATTGAGCTGCGGAAGCGCCAGACTGAAACGAATCACGCGCTCGGCAATGGCCTTGAGCATGCGGAGCACGAGGCCATCTTCTTCGTGTTCTGTCAGCTTGGCGTAACCGAGCAACCAATACGAAAGGACGGGCGTCACGGTGAGCGAGACGAACAGCGACGCCAGGATCGAGACGATGTACGCAACCGCCAGCGGCGTGAACAGTCGCCCTTCCATGCCGGAAAGGGCGAACAGCGGTATGAACACGAGGACCACGATCGCCGTGCTGTAGACGATCGAGTTGCGCACCTCTGTGCTGGCTTGATACACGACCTGGAGCGGCGGCTTGGGGTGCTGGCTGTGGCGGTTCTCGCGAAGCCGGCGGAAGATGTTTTCCACGTCGACGATCGCGTCATCCACCAGCTCACCGATCGCCACCGCCAGCCCGCCCAGCGTCATCGTGTTGATCGACATGCCGAAGAAGTGAAAGATGACGGCGGTGGTCACGATCGAGAGCGGGATGGCCGTAAGCGTAATGAACGTCGTGCGCAGGTTCATCAGAAAAACGAACAGCACGATCACCACGAGGATGCCGCCGTCGCGGAGCGCTTCGGCAACATTTTCCATCGCCAGGTCGATAAAATCGCGCTGCTGGTAGAGGTCCGAGAAGATCTGCACATCCGGCGGGAGCGAAGGGCGCATCTCTTCGAGTGCGTCGGCAACGTGCTGCGTCACCTGGCGGGTGTCGCCGTTGGGCTGTTTCTGGATCGTCAGCACGACGCCAGGGCCGCCGACGAATTTGCCGTCCTTGTCGCGGGCGAACGCGCTGCTGTCGCCGCGCTTGACCTGCCCCGCTTCGACCACGCGAGCCACCTGCGAGAGCAAAATCGATTGATCGCCGCGGACTTTGACCACGATGTTCTGGATGTCGTCGAGCGAGCGGACGCGGCCCAACGCGCGGACCAGGTATTCATTCGGACCTTGCTCGTCGAGATAGCCACCGGCCGAATTCTGGTTGCTTTCGCGGAGGGCGTCTTTGACTTCACGGAGCGTGACGCCGAAGCGCTGCAGGCTGTGGGGATCGACCAGCACCTGAAACTGCTTGCGCTCGCCGCCCATCACGATCACCTGCGATACGCCGGGAATCGTGAGCAGCCGCTGCCGCACGGTCCAATCGGCGAGCGTGCGCAGCTCCATCGGCGAAGTCGCGCCGCTGTCGCTCACCAGGCCGACGATCATGATCTGGCCCATGATCGAGGAGATGGGCGCGAGCTGCGGCGTGACGCCCGCGGGCAGCCGACCGCCGACAAGGGCCAACCGCTCGGCGACGACCTGGCGATCGTTATAGATGTCGGTGCCCCAGCCGAATTCGACGTAAATCACCGACAGACCGACGCCGGACGAAGAGCGGACCGCTTCGACGCCCGTCGCGCCGTTGAGCACCGTTTCGAGTGGAAAGGTGATCAGGGTCTCGACTTCCTCGGGCGCCATGCCGGGCGCCTCGGTCATCACGACCACGCGCGGCCGGTCGAGGCTGGGAAACACGTCGATCGGCAACCGCGTCGCCTGCCAGCCGCCGTAGAACAGCAGAAACACCGCCAGCGCGATCACGAGCAGGCGGTTGCGGAGCGAGAAGCGTATGATGGCGTTGAGCATGTTGTAAATAAATGACGAATGACGAATGGCCAATGACGAATGGCTTTCAATTCGTCATTCGTCATTAGTCATTCGTCATTTACCCCGTTAGTGGTTGTGTCCCGCGTGGGGGTCGATGCCGCCGCCGGATTTGTTTTTGAGCGCCAGGTGAATTTGGTACGCGCCGGTACCGGCCACTACGTCGCCGGGGAACAGCGTGCCGTCGTTGGCGATGACCACCGATTGACGATCGCGGTACTCGACATGGACCGGTACGCGCTCGAACAGCTTGCCGTTCTGGCGGTAGACGTACATCTCGGCCCCCTCTTCGACGACTGCGTCGACAGGCAGCACGATGCGACCCGTCCACTGTTCGACCGGGATGCTCAATTCGAGTCGCTGGCCCGGTTTGTAGCGCCATTCGAGGAAGCGATGGCCGTTGGGACCCTTTTGATCGAGCACGATGTTGTTGGGCAGCTTCAGGTAGAAACGGAAAGCACGCGTGTCGGGGTCGATCTTGTCGGCCAGGTAGAGCAGCTTGAGGCCGTCGATCTTGTCCTTCGCGCCCTTGCCACCCACGAGCGTGGCCGATACTTTCCAGCCTGCGCGTACGGCCTCGCGGAGCGGGGCGGCGTCGTCTTCGAACGCGCGGCCTTCGACCAGTAGCTCGCAGTGGTCCGCCAGCACACACAGCTCGCGGCCGGCCTCGACCTGTTCGCCCGGCGAGACGGCAATCGTTTGGACGTGGAACAAATGGTCCGGCCCGCAGCGGCCCCCTTCGTGTTCGTGCTCCGGAGCGTGAATCGTCAAATTCTTGAGCAGTTTGTGGGTCTGGCGGATATCCGCGACTTGTTCTTCGCTTAAGCCGTGGAGCAAGAGCGCCTGCTCACCGGCGAGAATGGCGGCGTCGAGCTTTTGTTTCTCGTATTGCTGTTCCACGACGCGTTTGCCGGCGATCACGCCTTCGCCGAGCGCCTTGAGCCGGTCGATCTCCCGATTCACGACGTCAAGACTTTCGACGTTGAGCAGATAATCGCGCTGCGCGGTGACCACATCTTCGTGTGTGAGACGGATGCGGAACATGGAGAGCCCCGGTTCGATGGCCTCGCCGGGCACGATCAATACGTCGGTCACCACGCCGGTGAGCGGCGACGTGACGTGGATCTGGTTGCGGCCCGGCTGCTCGACGATCATCGCTGGCAGCGTGAGTTTGCGTTCGAAACTGGCAAGTTCGATCTTGATCGGTTGAAAGCCGATGTTCTTGAGCCCGTTGGCGCTGAGCTTGATCGAGGTCTCGTCGCCAGCGGCGTGGGCGTGCTCGTGCTCATCGTGGCCGTGATCGTCGCCGTGTTCGTCATGGGCATGCGCTTCGCCGGCGCCGTGGGTGTGTCCTCCCGCGCCTGCCGATTTGGCCGGCAACCAGCGGCTGTTCGTAGCCCAGGCTACCGCCGCGAGAGCTCCCACCGCGACCACCGCGATCAGCCAGCCGCGCAGCGAAGAGGACGCCATTGGATTTGATGTAGCCATTGCAAAGAACCTTACAAACAAACGAGGACGATCGAGCGCAAAAGAGAATGCGCGCGGGCGAAGCGACGGCAGGGGCCCCGCGATCAGACGAGAATCACGCCGAGCGCAAGATGCAGGCGCAACGGGGGCGCGAGAGAAGAGGCCGCCGTGTCAGCTGGCCGGAATTCGGCAGCATGCACTGCGAGCAGCGAGACAGGCGACGCAGTGCCGAGCGCCAATGGCATCGAAGCCAGGGGCGGAACGATCGTCTGCCCTGCGCTACCAGTCAGCCAATGACACGACGCGTGAACACACTCGTGCGGCGCGGGCGACGGCGAATGCTTTTCGATCCGATCGCCAGATTTCACCGGTGCATGTGATGGATGGGCGTGCTCGTGATCCGTTCGATGACAGACACAGGGTGGTGAGCTTTGCGCGGCCGCCAAGGCGCCGTGATCGCAGCACCCGAACACGCCGTGCGCGAGCACGTGCAAAGCGGTCAGGATGAGGATCGCGGGCTTCATGGTGAATCGATGCCGGACAGTTGGTATGCGCGACTGCGACGGCCACGAACGTGCCGTCACCGGTCAGTCTATCCCAATAAGCATTTCGCGAGCCAACGCAGTTTCAAGCGGACGTCAGAGGCTGGCTCGACACTCTTTCCCTGAGAAAAGTCGGCACAGAGGGGCCGGAAAATGCACTCGGAATCCACTCTGAAGATGACATCACAACGATCCACAATTGACTCGATTTGACTACACTGCCGCTTGCCCTGGGCCCTCAGCGGGGCACGCCAAGTGCTACAAACCATTGATATATAACGCGTTACGACGACGCCTTTAAGTCTGGCATGGTGATAGCTTCCGCTCTCTTCCGGTGTTGAAGACTCGGGCGTTTCGCCAGACCAATCGCTTCGGGGAGACTCAGATGAGAAGCTATTTGCTATCAATCGTCGCGCTCGTGACGCTGCTCTTGGCTGGTTCGGTTACCACGCAAGCCAGTGCCCAAGGCTTTCACTTCGGCGGAGGCGGCGTCCACATCGACGTCGGCAATCCTCATAACTACTACGGCAACTATGGCGGGTATTACGGCGGCTGGAACGGCTCCGGCTGCGGATACGGCGGCTACCCTTCGACCACTTACTACGGTTCGACGGCTGGTTACGGCGGCTGGGGCGGCGGTCACGCCCATTGGCATGACACGACGCACCTCGATTTCCACGCCGGCGAATTCGTCCGCCATCGTAACCACGTCCACTACGTCCCCGGCCACTACGACGTTCACGAAGATGGTCACTGGGACTATCACGACTAGCGGCGAACGCGGTCATTCGTGAATGTGATCGAGCGCCGTTTCATTGGGCGACTGGTCGTGAGCATGACCGTGATCACCGGAATATTCGTGCGCGTGTTCCGGGGAAGGACCGTGGGAGTGCGAGTGGGTCATTTCGATTCCATAGGCGATCGAAACGCCGGCCAGCAGCGCGATCGACAGCTTCCAGCGATCATGCGAATGAAACTGCACCTCTGGCAAAAGGTCGCCGAGCGAAATGCAGAGAAAGAATCCGGCCGAAAACGCCAGCGCGTAACCCACGGCAGCGTTCTGGCCGGCGGCCAGGTGGGATGCGCCGAACCAGAACAGCATCGCACCGAGCGGACACATCAAAGCATAGCCGAAGTTCACCAGCGCCTGGCTCCTGGCCGACCAGCCGCTAGTATGCATCAGCGACGTGATCGCCAGGGCGTCGAGCGGCTTGTGGAGCGCCACCGCGAGAAACGTTCCCAGGCCGAAGAGCGCGACATCTTGCGTGTGGTGGCCGGCGTCGGCCGCCGTGCTGGCGGCGAGCGCCACCCCATCGAGCAGCGTGTGAATCGCCAGGCCGACAAACAGGCCGATCCAGTTCAACTGGTGCCCGCCCGAGACGTGGTCGCCGAGATCGTGGTGTTCGTGATGATGTTGGTCGTGGTCATGATCGCAACCTTCGCGATCGCATGATTCCTCGTCGAGCTCGCCATGAGCGTGCACGTGGAACACGCGGAGCAGAAAGAACATCACCAGCAGGCCCGCGAGCATTGCGGCGGCAACGTTCGTCATGGAATCGAGCTGCTCGGCTGCTTGGGGCAACATGTGGAGCAAGGCGATGCCGAGCATCAGCCCTGACACCAGGCTCATCGTCACCTGCATCCGCACGTGGGTGAGCCGGACCAGCGAAGGCAGCCAGCCTCCCGCGAGGGAGGCCAACACGATCAGCACACAATAGTTGGCCAGCAGAGCCGTCAACGACATTTTGAAAAACCGCCTACTCTGATGATGCCTCCGGTCGAGTCCGGACGGCAAATTCTACTCACCTGGAAACTTGCAGCATGACCCGATTTGCGTTCGCCGCCTCGACAGTCGCCTTCAGGCCGGACGTCGCATAGTCGGCATAGCGGCGGGACACCAGCGCCGCGTGATGCCCATCGTGCGGGCCGTGCACCGAATGTGCCTGTTGAGCGTGGGCGGCGTTTTGCTGCCAGGCTGCGGGGCTGACGTTCTGAATCACGACCACTTGATGTTCACCGGCAACGGCGCCGTCGCCCTCGGCAAACGTGGTCAAGCGGAAATGTCCGTGGGCATCGAGCTTGCCGCGGGCGGTCAGACGCTCGGCCGGCGAGTGGAACTCCACGGTGCCGAACGTGACGGGGCGGCCATCTTCGAACCGCAACAGGCCTTCGACGGGATAAGTCTTCGGATGTCCCTCACCACAACCAATCGCCCACGCCATCGCCGCCACTGCGATCCACGCCACGCCAGTGCCGAATGTGCGCCGCGTCATTCGCTCAGAATGTGTCGTTGATCTCGGGCGGGGCAATCTGAGTCTTCTCGTCGACCCGCCGGCAATACGATTCGAGCACGACCGTGTCGACAAAGTTGTCGATCGTCCGCGCCGAGCCATCCGCCAAGACGAAGGGACAGATCCCCGGATGCCAGCTGCCGAACACGTTGACGTCAACGTTTGTGTCGTCGGGTCCCTGAGCGAGCGGAAAACCGGGGCCGCCGATGCGGGCGAAGGCGGTGAGGTCGCTGCCGTTGTAGATCGGGCCGTTCTCCGGCACGGCGGCAAGTCGCGTCGCGGGCACGTGCATCTCGCCGGCCAGAAAGGTTTTGCTCGCGCCGTCCAGCAAATCCTTACTGCGAATTTTGTTGGTCCAGTCGGCGGGCAAGCCGTCGCGACAGCGCGGGTTGCTGGAAATCAGCACGCCGGTGCCGTTGCCGCCGCGCCAATAATCGGCTTCGTCACCGTAGGAGCCGCCGGTGAAGTCGCCGTGGTTAGCGGCGTAGTCGCCCACGCCGCCGCTGGCGAGTTCGATCAACACAGTGCCACTGCAGCCACAGGGGTAAGTGATTTTCACTTCTTCCGACTTGCCTTCCACTATGGCTTCGGCCACCGTGCGGCGCGTCGGGCAGACATAAACTGGCGGCACATGCGTGCGAACCGCTTCGGGATGCGATTCAAACGGCTGATTGACATTCCATTGGGCCGCAACGCCGCTCTCTTCCAGATAGGGCAGAATCCGCACCAGCCACGATGGCTGCGTCGACTCGCAGTTCTGCACATAGTAGCTGCGCGTCTGCAGCCGGGCGGGCGGAAAGGCCTTGTTGGTGTCGTTGAACTCCAGCGTGGCGAGGCCAATCTGCCGCAAGTGGCTCATGCATTCCGTCAAGCGCGCCGACTCGCGGGCAGCCTGAACGGCGGGCAACAGCAGGCCCACCAGCACGCCGATGATGGCGATCACGACGAGGAGTTCAATGAGCGTAAAACCGGCTCGCCGGCGAGGAGTCGCTGAGTGCATATTGACACTTATCGGAAGGTCCGCCCGTGTTTGAGGATAAACTTGGACTAAGAATCTGTCAATTTGGCAGCCTCGGAAAACAGGGATAGGCTGGAGATGGGTGGCGCAAATTCACCGTAATTTCACGACTGCTCAACCGGGGGCCACACTCCTGAGCAGTCGAGGAGTTGAGCAGTCGCAGGCCGGCAACGTGGGCCATTCCACGGTCAAGGCTGCCTAGGCAAAGACCGGATATCTTGTCATCGCGTCACGAAATTCAACGACATTCGGGGGGGGCTCATCGCTCGGCCATTCGCTGTTTCGCCCTAGAATTTGACGGGCGCAGCGTGCGTCCTAGGATTGTTGATAGACTTTCAGGGCGGAACTAACCCCCTCACGTTCAAGGAGATCCCGATGTCGACTTGCACCAAGATCGCCGACCATGAACATACCCACGGTCCCGGCTGCGGACACCTGGCTGTCGATCATGAGGGACACGTCGACTACCTGCACGATGGTCATTTGCACCATTTGCATGGGGATCACGTGGACGAGTGCGTGCTGGCCGTGACCGCGGTCAATCCGGAAGCCTGCACTCCCTCGCACAAATGCAGCGGTCACAACACGACCCACGTGCACGGTCCCAACTGCGGACATCCGCAAGTGAAGCATGGCGATCACATCGACTATCTCGTCGACGGTCACCTGCACCATCCGCACGGCGATCACTGCGACGATCACGGGCCGCTACCAGCTCACGTCTAGCTGCGGTACCGGTGCAATTGCATTGCTCCAAGTAGTGCGGCTACCAGCAATGCCATCGTCGAAGGTTCCGGCACGGCAGTCAGTAAGAAAGCATGCTGTACTCCCCCGATCGTGCCGAATCCGACGATGTCGCCGTTGGCGTTGATGCCTTCGGCGGAGAGCAGATTCCAGCCGCTGCCGCCAGGAATCAAGGAGTTGAGATCGATGGGCACGCCGCCTTCCCAGAGAGTTGCCACGGCGGCCGATCCTGAAATCCGCTGCGAATTGCCGACCACTAACCCTGCGTTGTTGATGTCCTTCGCCTCGCTGTGGTAGTTGGTGGTCGGGCCAGTATTGCCGGGGCCATACAGATTGAACGGCGTGAGTTCGGTGATCGTGCCGCTGTTCCAGACGAAGGCCCGTGTGATGTCGGTGGTGCTGGAAGTGCCGATCAGTTGCCCGACGGTTTGGCCCGTTGTCGATGCTCCGACCGCCATTTTGGAATCGTTGACGGAGTAGGCCTGGCCAAAACGATTTCCGTCGCCGAGCGAACCGAGGTTGATGATCGAGCCGCCGTCCCACATCGTGGCCTGAGATGTTGTGCCGTTGGATGATAGCCCGACCGCGACTCCGTTTTGATTGATCGACCAGGCACGGCCGGTCGAATTCGACGTGCCCGCCAGCGTGCCCAAGTCCGCAGGCGCATAGCCGCTGCCGCTGTTCGTCCATTTGGTCGGCCGGCTGGCTGAACCGTTGCTGCTAACGCCGACGATCACGCCGGCGTTGTTGATGTCGTGAGCAACGCCGTTGTCGTTATCGCCCGCCAGGCGCGTCAGTCCCGACATTACACCGCCGCTGTAGACGAAGGCCCGCGAGCTGTCGTTATTGAACTCGCCGACGACGACGCCGGAGTCGTTGATCGCGTAACCGCGTGCGAAGCGATTGGTGCTGGTGCTCGGAGGGATGGGGGCCATCGAGCCAAGATTGGTCATCACGCCGCCGCTCCAGCGATATGCCCGCAGCAGAGAGCCCGTCGACCCGGGATCGGAAAGCACCGACGAATTCCCGGTAGCCTCTCGGCTGCTGTTCACATCGAGGGCCGAGCTGGTGGTCCCGCCCAGCGTGCCCAAGTCCTGCACGGTGTACATCGGGGCGGCAACACAGGCGGCCGCACAGGCCCACACACTGAATACGATCGAGGCAATACGGAACTTCATGAGGTCACTCCAAGTTAGAAATGTGAGTTCGATTCAAAATGGCGATGATCGATTCAGCTCTGGCGCGATCGGCAAATCCGGCAGCGGCATTGGTGATTGGCTACGTGGCCGGCAACGAGCAGGGCGCCGCCCAACGGCGTGAGCATCCAAGCCGTCCAGGAAGACTCCACCGGTTCACAACAGTCAAAATCCTCGCCAGACGCTGCAGCGGCCGCTTCGCCGCCAGGCTTGGAGGGCAACTCCGCACAACGCGAACAACAAACCTCCTCGACCAAGAAGCTGCCACCGACGAGAAACGCGACACCGAGACTTCCAATGACAGCTGGCGTCATGCGGCGATGACACTTCCATCCGGGACCAAATGCCGCGATGGCCAGCAAAAAACATGCACCTGCCATCCAGCGGTGGAACGTCGAATCGGCCATCCAGCTCAGCCCGAGCGCCGGCAGGTAGGCGATCGCCAGCGGCATCAACGCACAGTGGATCGCGCATCCAATCGAGGCCATCACGCCGGCCCAATCGGTCCAGGCTTGCCGCAATGTATTGCTCTCGACCGGAACGATCGACAGCTGTTGAGACTTCATTCGTCCTCCTCCGCCGCATCGACTAGTTCGCATTCGGGGCCCGGAAGCGGATCTTCATACGTTGCCCACGTGGCTGGCCCTTGCTTCATTTCTTCATCCGTCAACAAGCAGTCGTTCAGCAACGACTCGATGCGGAGGCGATCCGCGTCGATTCCAATAATGACGATCTCCTGACGACGATCGCCAAAGGGTCCGTCGAATTCACGGCGGATATCACCCAGCAACTCGGCATTCTCTGGAACATCGTCGGGCCATTCCGCCGGAGGCACCGCCGCCCACCAGAAACCTGCGTGATTAAACTGCACCGATACGCCGGCTTGTGACCAGGTGACTGCCTGCTCGTTCCGTGAGGCGATCCACAGAAAGCCTTTTGAGCGGAGCACGCCCATGAGAATGCCGTCTTCGCGGTCGAGGTTCGCCCACAGGCGACCCGCATGGAAGGGTTTGCGGGCACGATAGATAAAGCTGGTGATCCCATATTCGTCGGTCTCGGGTTGCTCCTCACCGCGCGGCACTTCGAGCCAACCCGGTTGCGCACTCGCTTCAGCGAGCGAAAACAGCCCCGTTCCCATGATCATTGCGGGATCGATGCAGCCGCGCTTCGTTTCAATCAGTCGCGCTTTGGGATTGAGATTGCGCAGAATCCCGATCAGCGAGATTTTGTCAGCCTCTTCGATCAGATCGCATTTGTTCAGCAGGATCACATTGGCAAACTCCACCTGGTCGGTGAGCAGATCGACGACGTTGCGCTCATCTTCGGAGCTCATCCCGATTTGTCGATCGACCAAGGCGTCTCTGGAGCCGAAGTCGCGCAAGAAATTGCATGCGTCGACGACCGTGACCATCGTGTCGAGCCGAGCCAGATCGGAAAGGCTGTGCCCTGTCTCGTCGACGAACGTAAACGTCTCGGCGACCGGCATTGGTTCACTGATGCCAGTCGATTCGATGAGCAGGTAGTCGAAACGGCCTTCCTTGGCCAATTCTGCTACTTCTTGGAGCAAGTCTTCACGCAGTGTGCAGCAGATGCATCCGTTCGTCATTTCGACGAGCTTCTCGTCGGTGCGGCTCAGTGCCGCACCGCCCCCGCGGACGAGCATCGCGTCGATGTTCACTTCGCTCATGTCGTTGACAATCACGGCCACTCGCAGGCCCGCGCGATTGGCCAACACGTGGTTCAAGACGGTTGTCTTGCCAGCGCCGAGAAAACCGGAAAGGACCGTCACAGGCAAGCGTTCATCCATGGCATGAGTCCTGAAGAAAAAAGGTAGTGGGAAATAAAGAGCCCGCGCCGGGGGCAGTCGGCGCGGGCCAAGGGCATTACGATCGTCGGCGGAGGTTCAAGCCGACGATCGACACACCGCCCAAGAACATCAACAGCGAAGCCGGTTCCGGCACGGCATGGCGAACGTCGATGAAGAAGCGTCCGGAATTGCCGTAGGTGCCCGACTCGTCCACGAGTTGGAACTCGGCCCAATAGTCGCCGGCGGGCGCGGCAAGGGCGACCCACAGCACCGGGGTGAACGAGAACAACTCGCTGCCTTCGCCAAGATGAACGTCGCCGCCCACGGGCAAAGCAGCCGGGTCGGTGAGCGAGCCCACATTCAGGTGCGGCGAGCTCACAGAGAGCAGCTTCAGGTGGACGTCGGCGGCGGCGAACGCCCCGCTCCAACGATCCGTGCTGCTGTGAAAGAGAACCTCGTCGACACCGGCGAGCGACTGCACGTTCCGCAATTCGAGGTCGGAATACTCCACGCCCGCGAGGTGCAGGGTCACGTTCTTTCCCGCGTAGGCGCCGCTCCCCGGTACTAAGGGCAGTGGCGCTTGCCCGGTGGAAATCTCCGGAACACGGTTATTGGCACTGGTATCGTCGAGCACCGACGACGCGGCCGGTCCCACGTAGCGATACGTTCCCAAGCCGTGGAAATGGTCAACGTGATTGAACAACAGCGTGAGCCGGCCCGAATTCGGATTGTCCGGGTACGCACCGCCGCCGTCGGCCACCGGCGCAGAGAAAGGCGCCGTGCGGCTGTCGATGCCGACGTAAAACTCTGCCAATTGCGCCGACGCCTGGCCGCACACTACGAGTGCGCCCACGCCCACCAGGGCCGCCACGCGGCCCCATCCCATTGCTCTCATCAGAACACTCCTCTCACAAAAACAGAATGAACTGCGGGAAGAATGCATCCCGCGAAAGATGCCGGAGGCCCGTGCCTCGGCTGCGTGCCGCCGATTATACGCAATCCTTATCTGTTTGCAAGTCAATTGCAAATAATCATTAGTTGCACTACTGAGCGGTTCGCCGATCGGTTCGGCGCGGAACGCCTGCCAACTCGCACTTGCAAATCACCTGCAATCGACGTATGGTGACGGAAGAGCAGGGTCGGCTCACATCCGGCCAGAAGAAACTACATGGCAAGCAAGAAGACCGCCCAACTCACCGCCATAGAAGCGAAGGCGATCCTCCGCCATGCCAAGCTGCGCGCGACGGCGGCGCGTGTGGCAGTGATTCAGTGCCTCGCCCGCGAACGCTTTCCGCTGACGCACGCCGAGGCGACCGAGCGGCTTAGCGAATTCGGCTTCGATCAGTCGACGATCTACCGCTGCCTCACAGAACTGGCGGACGCCGGGCTCTTGGCACGGCTCGACCTCGGCGACGGCGTGCGGCGATTTGAATTGTTGCACAACGAGCGGACCGGTGTATCGGAGCATCCGCATTTCTTGTGCGTCGATTGCGGCAAGATCCAGTGCCTCGACGACTTCACGTTTCGCCTCGCGCCCAAGCGCGGCGCCGGCAAGTTCGGCAGCGTGACCGAAGTGCTCGTGAAGGGGCACTGCGCGGCGTGTAGCTGAGCGAAAATTTCGGGTGGCACGCCTGATGGCATCGGCCGCGAGCACGGATTTGCGGCTCAGCTGCCATGCCCGTTGCCGGACGCCTCTGGCGTGCCACCCGGTTCGCTACCGCGGGGCCGCGCCCCGTTTTGGCTTCTTCGTGGTGCCGGTGGATTGCATCATCACGGCGAGCGGATCGACGGTTTGCGGCGAGGCAAACGCGGTGTCGACGGCGGCCAATTGCGGGCTCGTCGCGGCGACCGTGCCGTTGCGACGCAGCGTACGCAAGCCAAAGTCGACGCCGGCAATCGTCTGATCCCCGCGCGAGACAAGCGCAGCGCGGACGGTTCGCGTCGTGGCGAGCAAATTGTTCGGCACGACGATCCGCACCTGGTAGTCGCCCGTCTCGTGGAACGTCGTGAAGCTGTAGCGGCCACGGGCGTTGGTTACCACCGTGTCGACCACTTCGCCTTCGTCGTCGACGAGCTCAATCGTGATGCCCGCCATTCCCAGCTCAGTACGGTCCTGGCGGCCGTTGGCGTTGACGTCGACGAAAACCTGACCGCGAATTTCGGAGTCGAGGAAAAACACGTTTTCCTGCAAGTTGGTGATCGACGAATTGCGGCGGATGATATCGGCGAGCGACGTGCTCTCGATCGCCTGCAATTGGCGTCCCGAGAAGATCTTCTGGTACCAGAAACGGTCGCCGTCGCGCAAGCGCTCGAACTGGTCCGCGACGACGGCGCTGATAGTCTCGCCCACGGATGCACCGGGCAGATGATCCTCCGCGAGGCCGCCCACCCACAGGTCGATGTTGTCGACCGTGCCGTAAAGCTCGGCGAGCGTCTTCTGCAACTCGGGATCGGAGGTGATCTCGGCGAAGTTCGTGACCCGCGGCAGTCCGTAGGCCTCGCGGACCGTGTTGTAATCGGCCAGGCCATGATCCCGGCCGCGCTGGATATTGAGCGACGCCAGATCGAAGCCACCCTGGCCCGGTTGGCCGAAGAGAAAATTTCGCAGGCTATCAACAATCTGGGTGTCGACTTCTTGGGCTGTGGTGGAAGCCAGGTACTTCATGATCGAATCGGCGCCCGTCTCGCGGAGCAGGTCCGGATTGTTGAACGCTTCGGCGAGCGCAACCTCGTCGCGCACGGCGCGGCCGTCGTTGCCGAAGAACTCGACGTCGTCATTGATCAAGCTGTGCATGCGGAACGACGCGGTGGAGAATTCATTGGCAACGCCCGGGTTCACGGTCGGATCGTAGCCGGTGTATGCGTCGACCGCCCCGCGGCCCAAGAGCGCGGGCAGAAACTCGCGGTAGGTGATCGACTGGATTTCGGCGATCACAATCGCGCGGGCTCGCTGGTAGATGGCTTCATCGCTGAGCCGCGGATTCTGGCGGGCGATCTGAGTCGCCCACCAATTGTGCTCGCGGACGAAGATCGCGTGCATCGAGGTGAGCTCGATGTTTTCATTGGCCCGGACGTCGCCAGCCTGAAAGTTGCCGGCCGCATCGGTTGGCGGCAAGTTGCCGGCGCTGGTGCGCAGTTTGCCGCCGACGAACGTCCGCAAGCTATCAGCCGTGGCCTGGTCGGTGCCATAGACCATCGAGCCGTCGATCCAGGCAGTGATCTGATTGACTTGCTCGCGCGGATTGTCGACGCCAGTGCCCGTCGTCGCGTCGTACCGCGAGCGACTCAAACGAATGACTTCATCGCCGGCGCCGGTCGGATCGAAGTAGTCATCGCCCACCGGCACTTCGACATTGAACGCCTCGCGGTTGGTGGCTGGCGGCTCGGTGAGGTCCATGTCGTGGTCGATGAACTGTCCCCAGACGTAGATGAACGCGGAGAGCTGCCGCGCGTTCGGCTCCGCTTCCGGATCCTGAGCCACGAGGGCATTGCTTATCTCCCGGGCGCTGGGTCGATCTTCGCCGGCCGGGGAGGAAATGTCGTCGGCATAATCCTCTTCCGCCGCGCGGAGCAGGATCTCGTTGGTGCTGCCCCATTCGGGATTGGCGAGGTTATTGCCGGTGCCGTCGTAAGAGCGCGGTGCGGCGGTAGTCGTCGGAATCAGGATGGTGCTCGTGGGCGGAGGGGAGGGCGCCCGCGCCGCGACGTCTGCCATCGTGAGCGCCGCCGTAGAATCCGCCGCCATCAGTTCTCTGGCCTCGAGTTGCTCGATCTTCAGACACGGTTGCTGCAAGTGTTGTCGTCTCATCGTCGTCTCTCAGGTGGGTGGGACAAGGTGTCACGGCCCGAGCGCAACGACGTGACGATGCGCCCGGCGATGATCGGTAGACTTCGCGCAGGACAGAACGGTTTATTCCCACATTCCGCTGCGCGAGTTACCGGCATTACGCGAATGCTGAAAGAATCGACACGCAGGAAAGAGGAGTCGCGCAGCGTGCCTGTATCGAGAGATCGATTTGCGACCAGGTGCGTCACGCGCGTCGCGGTGCAGGACGATTGCGGAGCTGAAACGCGCAGGCGGCGGCAACGCAGGCGAGCACGACGCCCGAGGGCTCGGGGACGCTGCCGGCGACGGCAATGCCGCCGCTGCCGGCGCCACTGGTGCCGAAGTGGGTCTTCCACAAATCATAGTCCGAGGCGTTGACGACGCCGTCGCCGTTGCCGTCGGCCGCCAGATTCGAGCCGGTCCGCCCGAGCATATTCCGCCAGACGGTGAAATCGGCGGCGTCGACCGTGCCGTCGAGGTTATAGTCGCCGGGGAGCACCGTCACGAGGGACGCGGCGGAAAGCAGGAGCTGATAGAGCTGCACGTTTTCACTCGCGCCGGTGATGCGGGCATAGTATTTTCCGGCGGTGGCAAGTGCGATATCCGTCAGCGACTCCACGCTCCCGGCGCTGGTGAGATTCGCGGTCCCCAGCAGCGTAGTGCCGTTCGACGCAAACACCGACAGTGTCAAATCGTTGCGGGAATTCGCGTCGAACGAAGACTGCACGCCCCCCTCGACGCCCTGGTTGAAGACGCCGCCGAGCGGCGTGAGCGTCGCATCGAGCGAGGCGGGAGCCGCGATGGTGAACGAGAAGAAGTCGGCGTCGTTGGCATTGGCGATGCTCACGAAATCGGTCTCCGTGGCACCGACGAATTGGTTGCCAACCGCGTCGGAACCGACGTCGAGCGAGCCGCCGATCGCCAGCGCACCGAGGCTCGTGGCCCGCGCGGCCGTGCCGTTGCCGAGCCCGTTGTTGGTCTTCTCGAACGCGTCGCCGTACTGGCCCTGCAATCCGCGGATGTCATCGAGCTGCGGCCCGTCGAAGCTGAGATTGATGATCGGCTCCATCAGCAGATTTTCGGTCGACGACTCGATGTGCAGGAGCCCGAAGGCATGGCCGAGCTCGTGCATCACCGTGTTGCGGAGCTGCCGATAGGCGTTCGACGAGTTGGAATAGAAGTTGGTCTCGCCGGTGTCGATCACCATGTCGCCGCTGTTGGGTAGCCAGGTGTAGGCCAGCGTGTTGCTAGGCCCGTCGACAAACGCGCCGCCGATTCGCACGTCGCCGCGGGTACCGAGCGCGCCGCTGGTGGTCTGCAGCGAGGTGCCGTCATCGTGCGACTCGTAGACAAACGTGATGCCGCCCAGCTGCGTCCAGCGATCGACCGACTGCTGAAAGTAAGTGAACCACGGTCGCGTCGTCAGATTGCTGCCGCCGGATGTGACGCCGAACAACCCGTCCAGATACGAAACGAGATTGCTGGCTCCTTCGCCGGGGATATTGGTTCCATCCGGTGCGATGCTCCAGGTGAGCGTGACCGGCGTGCCGGTACCGCCGGTGGCGCCGGACGCGGTGATTGACCAGCGGTCGTCCGGCACGTAGGCAGCCGCGGGCAGCGACTGAAACATCGCCAGTGCCAGGGCAAAGATGGCTGCCGTGCGTCGTCCGAGCTTCGTCAGCAAGTTAATTTGCTTGTCCATGGTTCCCAGCCATCCTCTCATTGTCGCGCAGCATCGGCGCGACGGCCAACCCCGTTCATTGTAATTTCACACGGTCGTACAAGACGCGGCGCGGTGGGCCTTGCCCGCAGGGTCCGCGGTGGGCTTCGGACCAGCGGTGATCCATCGCGGCCCACCGGCGGCGTCTCGCGCGGAAACGGTCGCGGTTAGATCCGCCGATGTGGAACCCCGCGGGCAGGCCGGCGACAGGCCAGCAATGCCAGCGAAAGTATGCTCAGCAAAATCGTCGCAGGCTCCGGTGTGGGCGCCGCGTCGAGCGCACCCGACATGCCGCACATCGACGCTTCGTCCTCCAGCGCGGCGAGCGGAGACAGGCTTCGTAGGGGCGACGCCGCCAACAGCGCCGCGGCCGACTCGTCGGTCGACCCGCCCGTCGTACCGCCGCCGGCGGTGACAATCTCGTCCAGATAGGTGGACAGGTCGGTGCTGAACGTCTGGTAGGTCGACAGACTGTCGGAGAGCGTGGTTTGTTTTTCGGTGAGGAAGTCGATCTTCGTCGTCAGGTGATCCTGAGCATTTGTCAAGCGATCGAGAATCCGCTGCAGCCGTTCCTCCGATAGATCGTCGCGGGCTTCGTAATCGGCGATCAAATCGTCGTAATACGCGAGGTCGTCGTTAGCGATCGAAATATAGTCGCCCAACCGATCGATCGAGCGCTCGACGCCGCTGAGGAACAAGCCGTAGCGGTCGACAAGCCGCTCCATGCCATCGACGACGTCGCTGTAGTCGTCCGAGCTGTAGAAGTCCTCGATGTCGGCAAGCCCCGTGTCGTAGTCGGACTGGAGGGCGTCGAACTTATTTTCAAATCGAGTCTGCAGGTGCTCGGCATCGAAGCCGAAGCCGGCAAAATCCTGGAAACCGCCGTCGTGTCCGAAGCCGCCGTGATGGTCGCCCAAACCCGGACCTCCCCAGCCGAAGCCAAGGTGACCCGCTTGCGCGGTTTGGGCGACCAATGCGATCACGGCAAAAGTTATAGTGACATGTTTCATCGGTTCTGTTCCTTTGTGTCAATTCTTCTGCTGGTGGTAGTTTCGATAGCCGCCGGCGAGGTTAGCGGCGGAAGCCTCGATAAAAGAAGCCGAGGCTGCGACCGTTGAGGGTGAGGGTTTCCAAGGCCCGGCCCAAGCCTTCGTGATGCAGGCCGCAGCCGCCGTGTTCCTGCTGCTCGCCGAGACCGACAATCGTCTCGCCGCCGATGACCGCCGTATCGGCGATGTCGACGGCGTCGTCCGGGTTGAAACTCACCACGCGGAAATTGCCCTGGACGGTGCCGTCGTGCGTAACGGTGTTCTCGCCGTCGCCGAGTCGCGCGGAGAAGATTTCGTCGATCACGGCCGAAGCGGCGATCGATACCACATCGTTCCCGTCGCCGCCGTCGTAGCCGACGCTGCCATCGACCTGGCCGGCCACGGTCAGCGAATTGTCGCCGTCGCCTAAAGCGATCTTTGCGCTGCGGCCGATGCTGGCGGTTTCGGCGACGGTCACCGTATCGGCCCCGTCGCGGGCCGATACGAGCAGGTATCCTTCGACCGCACCGGCGAGAGTCAGCGAGTTGTCGCCATCGCCGAGCTTGGCGGTCACGCCGCCGCTGACCGACGCGGTGTCGCTGATGGCGATGAGGTCGACGCCGTCGCCGCCGTGGATCGCGAGATTGCCCACGGCCGAGCTCACCGCCAGATCGTTGTCGCCATCGCCGAGCGTGGCCGTGACGCGCGACTCGATCGTGGCGTCTATCGACACGCTGTCGATGCCGTCGCCGCCGCGGTAGACCAGGCCAGACGCCGTGCCGTTGAGAATTTGGAACGAATTGTCGCCGTCGCCGAGCTGGGCGTACACGCGGTCGACCGTCTGGCCGCCGAGATCGACCGTCACCGTGTCGCTCGTGCCGTCGACGGTTTCTTCGAGTTGGATGTGGATGTCGTCGGTCACGCCGGTGAGCGTGGTTTCGTCCGCGATCAAGACGCCGTTGTCGGTGACACGAAAGGCGCCTTCACTGACCGCGACAATTTCGACCGCCCCGTCGGCGTCGCCCGACACCACCAAATCGCCATCGGTGACGGCCGCGGAAACGGACAAGCAGAGGCGGTTCTCCAAGGATTCGAATCGACGGAAAGTGCGGGTTGACATGGTGGTAAGCTCCAAGCGGTTCTCTGTTCCGGCCCCGGCACGGAGTTTCACGCGGCCGACGCGACTTGAAGTACGGGTTTCGATGCCTCAAAAAGCGACGCCTGTCCGCTCCGTTGCTATGATGGAGGGACCGGTTCGCCGGGGGCCGCGCCACGCGAGTAACGGCCATTTTTCACGTGGAAAATCGCGTGGCGGGGAATTGAGCGGGCAGAAACCACCGCTACTTTGTCAAACTGGCGGGGTTGAAATGCGTAGTTGAGAATTGGGGTCCGGCCGCCGTCGGATCGCCTGACCTGCCCCGCCGCCAAAGAAATTCGTGGCGCATCGATTCGGAAATCGGTCCTTGAGCTTGGAGTCGCCGGCCGTGTCCGCCCGCTCTTCCGACTTCCTTCTAAACCGCTGAGTTTTGACCCATGTCGATCGTCGAAGCCGCCAAAGAGCCGTCGAGTTTTTCCGAGCGCATCGATGACGCGCGGCAGGGCGATACGAGCAGCATCGGCGCGCTCTTGCAGCAGTATCGCAATTACTTGATGGTGCTGGCGTCGACGCAGCTCGAGACGCGGCTGCAGCCGCGGGTCAGCCCCTCCGACGTGGTACAGGAGACCATGCTGCGGGCACATAAGAACTTCGGCCAGTTCCGCGGATCGAGCGAGGCGGAGCTATTGGCCTGGCTGCGGCAGATCCTGGTGAATAACCTGGCCAAATTCGTCGAACAACATATGCTCGCAGCGCGGCGCGACGTGCGGCGCGAGGTCTCGATCGAAAGGTTGGGAAAGGCGCTGGAGCAATCGACCGTGCAGCTCGCCGCGTTGCTGCCGGCCGAAATTAATTCACCCAGCATGGCGGTGCAGCAACGCGAGGAAGCGGTACAGCTCGCCGATCGCCTGGCGCAGCTGCCGGCCGATTACCGCGAAGTACTCATGCTGCGAAACCTGCAGAGCATGCCCTTTGAACAAGTGGCGGAGCGGATGGGCCGCTCGGTCGGGGCGACGCGGATGCTCTGGCTGCGGGCGATCGAACGGCTCCGCGCGGTATATGGAAGCGAGGCCGCAAGTGAAGCGTGAGCACGCGCACATTGAATCGACGATCGAGGCGCTGCCGGCAGCCGATCAAGATCGCCTCGCGCAGATTCTCGACGACTACCTCGTTTCGGCCGAGCTCGGCACGCCGATCAGCCCGGCCGAGCTGCTTGCGCGGCATCCGGACGACGCGGAACGGCTGCGCGGCTATTTGAGCGGGCTGCAATTGTTTCACCAGGCGGTAGCGGGCGACTCGTCGAAGTCTCTGCGGCCGACATCGCTGATCGGCAAGGTGCTGCAGGCGAACGACACGATCGGCGACTTTCACCTGCTGAAGGAAATTGGCCGCGGCGGCATGGGCGTCGTCTACGAAGCCGAGCAGGTTTCACTCCGCCGGCGCGTGGCGCTCAAGATTCTGCCGTTCACCGTGGGACACGATGAAAAGCAGATCGGCCGGTTCAAGAACGAGGCGCAGGCGGCGGCCCAGATCAAGCACCCGAACATCGTGCCAGTGTACGCGGTGGGCGAGGAGAATGGCGTTCACTATTACGCGATGCAGCTGGTCGAAGGACGGTCGCTCGCGCCGCATCCTGCGGGCAACGAAGCGACAGTCACTGCCACGAACATCGGCTCCATCGGCTCGCACTCGCAGCGCGTCGATCTCACGAGCGCGCCTGCGCCGCAGCCGGCAGCTAGCGGACGATCAACTGCCGCCGGCGTCACGCATCGACAGGTGAACGAAGTCGCCCGCCTGGGCGCGCAGGCGGCCGAAGCCTTGCACGCAGCCCACGAATACGGCATCGTCCATCGCGACGTGAAGCCGTCGAACTTGCTGGTCGATACCGACGGCAAGCTGTGGGTCACCGACTTCGGCCTGGCCCGCTGCCGCGAAAACGACGGGCTCACGCGCACCGGCGACGTGCTGGGAACGATGCGCTACATGAGCCCCGAACAGGCGCTGGGGCGAGGCGGGCTCATCGATCACCGGACTGACATCTATTCGCTCGGCGTCACGCTATACGAGCTCTCCACGCACCACCATCCGGCCGGCGACTTGACGGACGCGCAGCTGCTGTTGGATCGACGCCGCTTCAGCGCCAAGCCGCTCACCCATTGGAATCGTCACATCCCGGTCGACTTTCAGACGATCGTGCTAAAGTCGATCGCCGAATTCCCCGGCGAGCGCTACGCGACGGCGCAGGACATGGCCGACGATTTGACCCGCTTCCTCGAAGGCAAGCCGATTCTGGCCAGTCCGCCGAGCTTTGCTTCCAAAGCGGCCAAATGGGTTCGCAGGCATCAGGGCATCACGTACGCCGCAGCGGCAGTGCTTTTCCTGGCGTTCGTCGGTCAATTCGTCAACATGCTGGTGCTCGCTGCTCAAAAGCGCGAGACCGAGCACGCCTTGGCGACTGCCCAAGAAAACATGCGGCAGGCGCTCGGCGTGCTGGAGCAATTTGGCACGAGCTATCCGGAACAGTTGGCGGCGGTTCCCGGCGCGGAGACGATTCGCGCGCGGATGCTCAACGACAGCCTCAAGTATTACGAACAATTTGCCGCGCAATCGAACGGCGACGCGGCGCTGGCGACCGATCTGGCCCTGGCTTACGACCGCATCGGCACGCTCCGCGAGCGGCTTGAGCAACGGGACGCGGCCCTCGAGAATCATCGGGCGGCTCGCACGATTTGGCTGGCCCGGATCGCCGACGACGCAGCCGACGTCGACGCCGCCCGCAATCTCGCGCTCTGCGAGAACAACATCGCTCTGCTCCAGGCGGATTCCGGAAAAGTCGACGACGCGATCGATTCGTTGCAGCAGGCTTACAAAATTCAACAAGACCTGTTGACCGCGGATGCTAACGCGGCCAAGTTGCCGGCCGAGTTGGCAACGACCTGCAACAACCTGGGCCTCGTCCTGCGGCAAACCGACCGGCCGGCGGAAGCGATGGAACAATTCCGCCTGGCGATTGCCCGCCTGGAGCCGCTCGTGGAACACAGGCCGAAAGATGAGTCGGCGCTCCGCGTCCTGGCCGCCGCGCACAACAATCTCGGTTCGCTGCTCGACGCGAGCGATGCCGTCGCGTCATCGCGGCAGTTTCACCAGGCGATCGACTTGCAGCGGCGGCTGGTCGACGGCGATCCGATCAATCGGCTCTATCAGGGCGATCTCGCGCGAACCTACAACAACCTCGGCTACGCGCTGGTCCGCACGCGCGACTGGCAAAACGCCGAGCTGTGCTATCTCGACGCGATCAAGTTGCAGCGGCGTCTGGTCGCCCAGTCCCCGCGGGCCGGTTCGTACTCCCGCGACCTGGCGATCAGTTACAACAATCTGGGCATGGTCGAGAGCCGCGATGCGCGGTTCACCGCGGCGGAAGAGTCGTTCACACACGCGCTGGAATTGCAGAATCAGCTGCTGAAATCAGCGCCTGGCGACGCGGTGACGCTGAGCAACCTAGGCAGCGTATACAACAATTTCGGCCTGCTGTTCGACGCCCAGCGACGCTTTGCCGACGCCGAGTCGAACTACCAGCAGGCCATCGCCCATCAGAAACAGGCGCTCGATAAGGCCCCGGAAAACCCGCGCTATCGCGAGCTTTTGAGCAATCACTACGCCAATTTTGCCAAATGCCTGGAGAGCCAGCAGAAGCAGCAGGCGGCCGCCGAAGTCGTGGCTGAACGGAATTCGCTGCTGGCCCTGCAGCATGGCGGCGGCCAGGATCTTCCCCAGAATTAATCGCGACGGCGACCACGATTCTGACAAGCTGCGATAGAATGGCGGTTGAACAAGCGAGACTACTCATGCTGAGCCACTGGAAAAAATGGATCGCCGATCGCCTCGGCCACGACTCGCCGCGCCGGCGGCAGCGTGCGCAGCAATTCCGCGGCCAATTCGAATCGCTGGAAACTCGCAATGTGCTCACCGCCGCGATCGGCGTCGTGTCGCTCGACGTCGTGGCGGTGCACGTGGAACCGGGGTCGGTAACCGTCTACGCCGTGGCCGAGGTTCAGCCCACGAAAGTGATCGCGGGCGATTTCGGTTCTGCCGGCAAATTGTCGACGGATAGTCGTGAATCGTACGGGCTGTGGCAACCACCGCCGATGGACTTCGGTCCGCCAATGATCCGCCCGGGCGTCTGGCAGTTGCCGATGCATTACGACAGATTCTTAACAAGCGGCGCGGGCAATTATGGCTCCGCCGGCGACGCGAGTTACCGGCCTGATACTGGAACCGGCGACACTGGCGCAGCCGACGGCGTCCCTTCCGGCGAATCCAGTTCTCCTGTCAAGGCGACCTTCAACGGCGGGACAGGAAATAACACGGCGAATAATGATCGATCGTTGGCCATCACCGACTCGATCAGGCCTGGAGGAACACCCGATCGCGGTTATCGCTCGCCATTTGATTTCGCGGCGGGGGGTATCGCACAGTTGTCGGCGAGCTATGCTGCCCAATCCGCGCAGCCGCAGTCTCCGCTCTCGACGCAGTCTCCGCTCTCAACCAGGAACCTCGACGTCGCTTTGGAAGAGTTTTCTTCGGATTCACTCTTGTTGGCGGTCGGCTCCGACGCGGAGCGCGAAGGCAAACTCTTTGGCGACGCGGACGACGAACTTGGGGCGAAGCTCGATAGCGACGGTCAACATGAAGAGTCCGGCAAGCACACTCCGACCGAGCGCCTTGCCGAGTCGCTCGATGCTCTGCAGCGGGAGCGGGCGGCGGTCGATGCGGTGCTCGCCGAGCTGCACGAGATCACGCTCCCCGAGCAAAAGGACACGACGGCCGACACGCAGGCGTCGGATCACAGCGAGAGCGATCGCGCGCTGCGCGACTACGCCGATCGATTCTTCATTGCCAACGGTGCCGAGACGGCAAAAGCGCCTTATGACGCCAGCGCCGGCGGTATGGTGTTGCTGGCCGCGACGGGCGACGCCAACAGCGCCGCGTTTGAACTTGCCACGTCGATCGTAACCGGTTCCGAATTGGCTGGGGCGAAGTCGGTCGCGGTGGAAGCGCCTCTTGGCGTGTACCAGGCAATCGACGTCGGCGTGCGGCCGGCAACGACCTCCGCGGCAGAGACGATCTCAAATGCCGATCCCGCCGCCAAGGTTCACACCGACGTGTCGGCCGAGAATGCGCCGGTGAAGAAGAGCGAACAGCCGTCGGCGTAGTGCTTCCGCCTACTCGACGACTTCAAATTCCCCGGCCAGCGGCGCCAGCGAACTGCCGCCGACGAACACCTGGAACTTGCCGGGCTCCAGCACGCGCTGTTCATCGTTGTTGAAAAACGCGAGCGAGTCGGCTGGCAGGGCGAATTCGATCACCTGCTCCTCGCCCGGCTTGAGGTGTACTCGGCGGAAGGCCTTCAGCTCGCGGATCGGCCGGGTAAGGCTGCCCACCAAGTCGCGGACGTAGAGTTGCACGACTTCGTCGGCTACCACGTCGCCCGTGTTCTTCACCGTCGCGCGGACCGCCAGCGTCTGGCCCGCACGTAGCTTGTTCGTCGACAGCTCGACGTCACCGTAATCGAACTTGGTGTACGACAAACCGAAGCCGAACGGATAGTACGGATACGGACTCACGTCGAGGTAATTCGAGTTGAAGCCCTGCTCGGAGTCGATCTCATCGTCGATCTGGTGGTCGCGGGCGAAATCGTAGTCGCGCGGCGGGCGGCCGGTGTTGACGTGATTATAGTAGAGCGGGATCTGGCCAACCGACTTGGGAAAGGTGACCGGCAGCTTGCCCGAGGGCGACTCCTGGCCCCAGAGCAAATCCACCAGCGCCGGCCCGGCCATCGTGCCCGCGTGCCAGGCGTAGAGCAAGGCGGCGACTTGGTCGGCCTGGCGGGCGATTGTCAGCGGGCGGCCGGCCTGAATGACCAGCACCACCGGCTTGCCCGTGGCCGCGATTGCTTCCACGAGCTCGTTCTGTGCGCCCGGCAGATCGATGATGGCCCGGCTGCTGGCCTCGCCCGAAAGGCTGGCCCGTTCGCCGACGATGAGCACCACGACGTCGGACTTTTTGGCCGCGGCGACCGCTTCGGCAAATTGATCCGTGCTGCGGTCCAGGTCATCTTTCAACCCCGGGGCATAGAGCACTTCGAAATCGTTGCCGGCCGCCTCGCGGATGGCGGCGAGCGGCGTGCGGCTGTCCTCTTCCTCGCCATCGGGGATCCAGGTGCCCAGCTGCGCGAGCTTCGCATCGGCGAGCGGTCCGATAACGGCGACCTTCTTCACTTTCGCCTTGTCGAACGGCAACGTGCTATTATCGTTTTTGAGCAGCACCATCGACTCGCGGGCCGCTTTCCGCGCCAGCTCCAAATGCTCCTTGGCCAAGAGGGGCGGCTTTTTCGATTCGTCGGCATACGGCTGGTCGAACAGGCCCAGGCGGAATTTTACCTTAAGCACTTCGCGGACCAGTGCGTCGAGATCCGCCTCTTTGACATCCCCCGACTGCACCAGCGACGCAAGGTTTTCGTGGTATACGGGGCTGGCCATGTCCATGTTCACCCCCGCATTGGCGGCGAGCCGCGCGGCGTCCTTCCCGTCGGCCGCGTAGCCGTGCGGAATCATTTCGCGGATCGACTCCCAGTCGCTGACCACGAACCCGTCGAAGCCCCATTCGTCGCGGAGGACATCGTGCAGGAAGTGTGCGTTAGCGGACGAAGGCACGCCGTTCACGTCGTTGAACGACGTCATCAACGTGGCCGCCCCCGCGTCGACGGCCGCCTTGAACGACGGCAAATAGACGTTGCGCAGCAGCGAGGGCGAAATGACCGTGGTGTTGTAATCTCGGCCGCCCTCGGCGGCGCCGTAACAGGCAAAGTGTTTGACGCAGGCGGCCACGCGGTCTGGCGCGGTGAGGTCGTCTCCCTGGAAACCGTGGACCATCGCTGCGGCCATGGTGCTCGCGAGCACGGGGTCTTCGCCAAAACCCTCGGCAATCCGGCCCCACCGCGGGTCGCGGGCGATGTCGACCATCGGCGCGAACGTCCAGTGGATGCCGACGGCGCGGGCTTCGCGGGCCGCGACGGCGGCCGCATCTTCAACCAATTCCGGATCCCAACTCGCCGCCTGGCCGAGCGGGATCGGGAAGATCGTGCGATAGCCGTGGATCACGTCCCGGCCGACGACGAGCGGAATCCCCAACCGGCTCTCCTTCACGGCCACGCGCTGCAAGGCGTTGATCGTGTTGGTGTTGATTTCGTTGAGGATCGATCCGAGCTGGCCCTGGCGGATGCGATTGTAGAGCTCGCTGTCGGCCACGAGATTGTCGGCATTGCCGGTCGGCGCGCCGCCGATGCCGTTGAGCTGCGTCAGCTGGCCCACCTTCTCTTCGAGGGTCATCGCGCCCAGCAGGGCCTCGACGCGGGCGTCGATGTCTTGCTGGGCATCGAGCCATGGCCGCTGCGGAACTGCGGCCGGCTTGGCTGCCGCGGCGGGTGACTGGGCCGCGGCCAACGATCCGCTGAACAGGATGGTGCTCGCCAACACGAACGATTTCAAACGCAAATTCATATCGATGCCGCCTGCTCTTTCGATTGTCTGCTCTAGTGTGTGATTCAAGGGGCGGTCGGAATTCCCAAGTCGTCCCGCTGGCGAACCAGCTCCACCAACAGCCGCTCCTGCATGTCCGCGTATTTCGGGTCGTCCCAAAGGTTCTTGAGCTCGTGTGGATCGTTCTTCAGATCGAACATCTGCCATTCGCCGAGCGTGTAGAACCGCATCAGCTTGGCGTCGCCGGTGGTGACGCCTTCGTGCTTGGGCACATGGTGTTCGCGATGCTCGCCTTCGTAGTAGTGATAGTAGAACGACGTTCGCCATTTCTTGGGCGTTTCGCCGACCAACAGCGGCAGGAAGCTCCGCCCTTGCATTCCCTTGGGCGCGTCGATTCCCGCGATGTCGAGAAACGTCTCGGCGAAATCGACATTCGACACCATGTGGCTCTCGACCGAGCCCGGCTTCACGACGCCCGGCCAGCGAATCACCAGCGGCGTGCGCAGCGACTCTTCGTACATGAACCGTTTGTCGAACCAGCCGTGTTCGCCCATGTAAAAGCCCTGGTCGCTGACGTAGACGACGATCGTGTTTTCGGCCAGGCCGCTCTCGTCGAGATAATCGAGCAGTCGGCCCACGCTGTCGTCGACGCTCTCGATGCAGGCCAAGTAATCGCGCATGTAGAGTTGATAGAACCAGCGAGTGCGATCGTCGCCGACCGGTGCAGCGGCGTCGAACTTCGCCAGCCGTGGATCGACGTGCTTCTCCCACTCGGCCCGATCGTCGGGCGACATCTGCTTATACAGCCACGCCCGGTCATTGTTCTTTGCGTCCCAGAGCTTGACGTCCGTGGAGGGCGTCATCTGGCTGATCCGCATCTCGGCCTCTTTGGCCGCGCGGCCGCGCGTGGCGTAATCGTCGAACAGCGTCGCCGGTTCTGCAAACCTCTTGTTCTCGAATTTCGCAAGTTTTGTGGAGGCCGGGTCCCAAGGCCGATGGGGCGCTTTGTGATGCACCATGAGCAAGAACGGCTTGTGGGGATCGCGCTTATCTTTGAGCCACGACAACGATTTGTCCGTGATGACGTCGGTCACGTAGCCGTCGACCGCGCTCTTGCCCTTGGCCGTGATGAATTCCGGCCGGTAGTATTTGCCTTGTCCCGGCAACACATCCCAGTAGTCGAAGCCGGCCGGATCGCTCGTCAGATGCCACTTGCCGACGATTGCCGTCTGGTAGCCCGCTTCGTGCAGCAGCTGGGGAAATGTCGGCAGCTTGTCGTTGAACTTCGAGTAGTGGTCGTACATGCCGTTGATGTGGCTGTACGTGCCGGTGAGGATCGCGGCCCGGCTCGGCCCGCAGAGCGAGTTGGTCACATAGCAGCGATCGAAGCGGATCCCCTCGCGCGCGATGCGATCGATGTGGGGCGTCTGGTTGCGATTCGAACCATAAGCACTGATCGCCTGAAAGGCATGATCATCGCTCATGATGTAAAGGATGTTCGGTCGCAACTTGCCGGCCGGCGCGACGGCGATCGCCTCCGCAGTAAGCAACAAGGTGGCGCACGCCAACGCGGCGAGAGAGCGAACAATCCGTGGAACGATCGAGTGGCAATTCATGCCTTGAATTTACCACGGCGACGCGGGTATCGCAGCATGCAAGGTGTTGCGCAGTAACAGTTTCTGCGCGGAGTCGCTGGGGCAAACGAGGGCGGCGGAAGTCGCCCGATCAGACCGGGCCCTTCCATTCCACGTCGACCCGCGTGTGCAGGCGGCGCGCCGCGTCGGCGATGCCTGGGAACACCCGCTCGAAGCCCAGCGCCAGTGAGCGCGGCGAGAGGCCGGCGTCTTCGGTAACGACCAGCACGTCGTCGACGTCCGATTCGACCACGGCCGCCAGCGGCCGCGCCGCGCGGCATTTTTCCACCGTAGCCGCCTGCGAATTCGCCCGCGGCGCCACAACGAGCGTCCGCCGGTCGCAGCCGCACTGCAGCAAGTCCATCGTCGCCTGGTCGATCGTCCGCGCCACGGCGTCATCCAGCTGCATCAGCGCCGTGAGCGCGGCACGAATTTCGGGTTCAGCGATCCGCGCGTCCAGCAGTGCTTCGCACTCGCTCCTCACCAGCTCGTCGATCGCGTCGACCGCCAGGAACCGTTCCGGTTGCTTGGCATCGAACTTTTCAATCGCGTGACCGAGCACCTGCACGCTGGCGGCAGCCACCAGCGAACGCAGCACCGGCGAGTCAGAAAACCGCCTGCCGTTTTCCGGCTGCTTCTTGCGACGTACGAATGCTTCCGCGGCTACCCGGCCGGCGTCAGCGATTTGCTTTGCTTCGCGGGCCACCAGGATCGGCCGCCCGCGGTCGTCGTGGGCCTTGAGCAGCCGCTCGACCTCCTGCAACATTTCGCTGGTGAATCTCAGCGCCATCTGTTCCTTGAACCGGCCGCGGAGCGCGAGTGGCGTCGCGTCGTTGACAGGGACCACGGCAGGTGCGGCGTTGGGATCGCCTTCGACCGGAGCTTGTACCTTCGGCAAACTGGCCGCCCTTGCTTCGTCCCGCACCAGTTTTTCCCAATTCGCGCTCTTGTCCTGTTCGAGCCAATGCCGTTTGACTTCCTCGGCAAGCTCGCGAGCCAGTTGCTGAATCAGTTCGAGTTTCCGATCGGCGAGCGACGCGAGACCCAGCTTGCGAATCGAGAGCTTCGGGCCGCGCAATTCCTCGCGCGGCGTTTTGGCGGTGCGGCACGAACGGAGGGCGGCGCGGGTTTCCGGCCGCGTTTCCAAGGCCAGGTATTTGGCCACGACGTCGAGTGGATCGTTGCCGCGGACTTCGCCAGCCCGCGCCCGCGTCGGCACCAGGTAGACCGCGTCAAACGGCGCTTGATGTGACTCGAAAGCACTGGAACGGGTCGCATCGTCGCTCGTCTTATTGCCCAGCTCGGCCGCGTGGTGGAGTTCGGTGAGCAGGCAATAGGTGTTGGCCGCCAGCAGCGGCGATCCGTTCGCCGTGCCAAAACAGGTGCAGACCAAAAAGCCTTGCACTTCGACGGCCAGCGAACGATTCACCGCAAGGGACCGTACGGCGTTTGCCACGTCGATCGCGGTGCCCGCCCCCGTGCCGCCGCCGGTACCGGCGAGCACTACAATGCGAACTTTCTCGTTGTTGCGGGCAGCATCTTCGCCGCCCATCGCCTGCGCCAGCTGAGCGAGTTTCTTGTCCACGAGCGCCAGCACCTGCAGCGTATGGTCCACGAGCGCCACGCGCCCCAGCGGGCGGTAGCCGCGCGTCTCGAGCGAACGCGGAATGTTGTAGAGCCACCGCTTGCTGACCCAGGAGAGGATTTCGCGCGAGTTGTCGTAACTCTTCGGCAGCCGCAGCGGCAAGTGGAGCGTGTCGTCCGGCGAGAGGGGCTGTTTCCAATGGCTGCCGCATGCTTCGCGCAATTCGTTGCGATCCGTGTCGAGCGCCACCGCAGCCACCAGCGGATTCGGCTCTTCGTCCGGATCGTCGGACGCTGTCAGCGCCCGATAGCGATTCAGCACTTGAATGCCCACGCCGCCGAGCGCGACGAACAGGGTCGGCTGCTCTTTGGAAAGTTCGGCCAGTGTCTGTGGCACGGCCACCTCCGCCGAATCTTCCGGAATGAAGGGCTCGGGTGCGGGAACGGGCGATTCCGCCGGCGCTTCGCGCTTGACGGGCCGCGTGCATTTGATGTCCAGCTCGTCTAGCGCCTGGCCCGGGGAACGGAGCAAGGTCGCGCAGGAGCGGGGCGTTTTTGTATCATCCGGCGCGGGCGCGCTCGGCGTCGGCGGCTGCGGGGCGGCCTTGGGCGCTTCGACCGGCGCCGCCACGGTCCGACGCACCAGCGCTTCGACAAACGTCCGGCAGGTTGGAAAGCGGTCGACCGCCTTCTTCGCCAGCGCTTTGGCCACGATCGGCCGGTCTTCGGCCGGCAGCGACATCAGCTGCGGCTCGGCCTGCGTGTGTTGCTTGGCAAGCTGCGCGGCCGTGCGGCCGGGGAAGGGCAGCGTGCCGACCAGCATCTCCTGGTACACGATCGCCAGGCTATATTGATCGCTCGCGGCCGACGGCTCGTCGTCGAACATCTCGGGCGACGCATAGGTCGGCGTCATGCCCGAGATCAGCGAGTTCTGCGTCCGCGTCGCCAGCTCTTTCACCAGGCCGAAGTCGGCCACCTTGATGTGATCGCCGAGGATCAGCAAGTTCTCGGGCTTGATGTCGAGGTGCATCAAGCTGTGCCGCTGCGAGAGAAAGTCGAGCGCCTCGGCCGCATCGGCCATGTAGCGGAGCAGTTCCTCGCGTGGAATGCCCGTGTGTCCGTCGGCGCGGCATTGGCGCAGGCGCTGATCGAGGCTCATGTCGGCGAGCTCGGTCAGAATCGCCAGGCGGCCATTGACGACTTCGAACCGTTCCAGCGAGAGCAGAAACGGATGCCGCACACCCTTGATGCGCTCCAGCGCCTTGAGCTCTTGCGACGCGAACTCGTCGTCGTAGTAACCGTAGACGACCTTCACCGCTTTTTGCAAACCGCCCGGCGCTTCGGCGCGCCAGACCTCGGCATACCCGCCCGCGCCGATCCGATCGGTCAGCGTGTAGCCGGGGATGACGATGTCACAGGTTTGCGTTTCGGTCGACATTCTTCGTGGGTCAGGCTTTTAGCCCGGCCATAGTTATTTCAAACCGGAGTTTGAACGCTAATTATCGCTAATCAGCACTAATTGGAATTAGCGAAGATAAGTGTTCTTCCTTGTTCTTTGTTCCGCGTCGAAGTCGTCAATTCGTTCCTTACAGCGAGGCCGCCATCACGGGCACCGCGACGCTTGGCACCGCCACAACCGGCGTCGCCACGCGCTTCGCATTCGCTGACTGCAGCACCAGGTCGAAACCAATTTCCTGGCAGAGCGCGATGGCGTGTCCCGATTCGTTCCGCGGCAGCACCGGCTTCACGACCAGTTCCTGGCAAGCCTGCAGCAGTGATTCGAGCCGCCGCAGCGGTTGCCGCGTCGACGTGAGGTCTTTGGTCATGCTCGACGCCAGGATCAAGTAATCCGGCAGCAGCGACTCCAAGTGCATCACCTGGCCGCCGTTGCCGAGGAATTCGTCGAACGCCACTAAGAGCGCGTGATCCCGGGCCTCGCGATACACCTCGGTGATCCGCAGGATGTCGACGTCCGTCGGCAGTGAAATCGTGATGCCGAGCTCCCAGCCGCCGGGCAGTTGGGCCTGGATCTGCTTGAGGCTGGAGAACAACCGGTGGGGCGTCTCCGTTTCGGCCGCCCCCACCGCGAGGAACAGGCGATTCGGCCCGTTGCCGCTCACTTGCGCCACGGCATGATCGATGATTCGTAACCGCTCCAGCTCCCGGTAACGCTCGCCGACCGCGTGCGGTTGATCGAACAACGGCTGCTGCTTGGCGTTGGCGTTCGAGGGCGCGAAGAAGGCCTCGCGGACGCCGGTTCGCAGCGACGCCACCGTCAGCAGCTGCGTCGGAATCGCCTGCCAGAGCGTTGCCTCGGTCATCATCCGCGTCGCGGAGATTTCCCACGGCAACAGGTTGATCGTCGACTGCTCTTTCTTCGCCGCGATCGGCTGCGTCACCATCCGCTGGAACTGCGAAGCGCTCGAAGCGATGAACGTCAGCTCAGTCTGAGCGAATTTCAAAATGTCGCCGTCGTTCAGCAGAGTCTCTTTGACCGGCTTGCCGTTGACCTGCGTGCCATTGGTGCTGCCCAGGTCGCGGACCAGGTACATCCCGTTCCGCTCGACGATCTCGGCGTGCTCGCGGGAGACTTCAGCCGACTCGACGCGGAGGTCGGCCGAATCGGCGCGGCCGATCTTGAAGGGAAACTTCTCGAGCGTCACGCGGCGCGCTTCGCCGCCGCCGTCGGAGTAGAACTCCAGGCTCGGATTCGAGTTCGTCTTTTTCGAGAGCGTGATGTGCGTCACGGGAGCTGACCGGTCGGGGTTACGTGAGTCGACAAATTCCTGGCGACGCATCGGCGCATGGTCCAGCGCACGGCGCAGCCGCCTGGGCAGTTTCGGTCGCGCGCGGGCAGACTCGCCCGATTCTGCAACCTGTCCATCCCAAAGCCTAGCATTTTCCGGATATCCGGTTGCCGCAGGTCGCGTTTTCGCCGCCTTCGGCAGCGGCCCTGAGCTATGGTTGTGAGTGGACCAAACGTTCTAACCCCGCCATCCGGAAGGGTAGCGCCAATGTCGTCTGAATCCCGTCCGCTGAACGTCGTCGTCGTGTCGCAGGACGTGACGCTGCTGCACGAAATCTCCTGGGTGCTCGAAGCCGTCGGCTACCGCGTCCAGACGACTAACGATTTCGAGGCCGATGCCCATTGGCGGCGCTACTCGATGCCGGACTTCCTGATCGTCGACGGCCGCGGCGTGAACGATCCAACCGCGGCGCTGTTCAATCATGAATCGGAGAATCCGCTCTACCGCATCGTCCTGTACGATCCGGACAAGTCGACCGATTTTTCCGCCTGGTATGCGGCCGGAGCGCACGACGCGCTCCGCACGCCGGTGAGCCGCGGCGAACTGTTGGCACGCGTGCGCACGGGCGCGCGGTTCCTCGAATTCGAGCGACGGCTGCTGGTGCATTCGTCGCGATCCAACATCCCGGGCCTGTACTCGCGCCGCGGCCTGCTGCGAAAGCTGAAGAAATTGGCAGCCGAAGATGAAGCGGGCGGCGCGCAACACACGCTGATCGTGACCGCAATCGACTGGTACGCGGGGATTCGCCGCAAGAGCGGCGAGACCGCCAGCCGCAGCCTCTCGAACACGGCCTCCCGGGCCGTCAAACGGGCGGTGGGCGACAGTGCGGTTGCCGCCTACCTCGGCGAAGGCAAGTTTGCGATCCTGCTGGTCGGCCAGGGCATTCCCGCCGCGAAGGCCGCGGCCGAAGCACTCGCCAAGGACTTTGGCAGCCGCGAAAGTCATCACGAATCGTTGCCGCGACCGACGCTCACCAGCGCCATCGTCCCTTGGACCTCCGGCAGCAACATCGACCGCTTCCTTACCGACGCGCTGGAAACGCTGGATGTGGCGATCCACTCGGGCGGCGACTGCGTGATCATGCACGGCGAATTCAACCAGGAGCTCGCTGCCTGGCAAGAGGAAATGTCGACCGGCAACCCGTTCGCCAACGTGGTGGCCCAGGACATCATGGAGCCGTTTCCCGCACTGCTAGAAAAGGACACGGACCAAAGCGAGCTGGCCGAAGCTCTTCGCAAAGCCGGCATCCCTGTGCGGCCCTACGTGGACCGCGACGGCCGCCTGATCGGAGTGGTCGACGACGAAGCAGCCGCCGCCGAAACCCGTGCCGGTCAACCGGCCGCGGCCCCGACTCTCTCGAAGCCCGAAACCATCGCCTGCGACGCCAGCTTCCCCGAGATTTACGAAGCCTTCTCATCCCGCGGCTGTGCGACGCTCGTGGTCACGGCCGGCGACCATCCGCTCGGCTACCTGACCTGCGACGGCTTCCTGTCGATGATCGACCCGATCCACTCGGAGAGCTTCATCGGCACCAAGCACTCGCCGGATGATCCGGCGTTTTTGGTGGTGCCGTCGCTCGTGGGCGAGGCGATCTCGGCGTAGTCTCTCCGCCAGACAATTCAGCTCCAATTGACATTCACGGGCTGGATTGTTTCGTCGAAGGTGGCGACAATAATGGCAGAACATTGATTCCTCTTTGTTCGCTGCTATGAACACCTTCGAATCATCTGCGACCGTCGGCACTCACGGAGAGATTCACCTCGTCGGACTACCTTTCTTGCCCGGCACCGAAGTCGAGATCGTCGTCAGCGCGAAGCAGTCAGATTCCGCTAACGGCAGAGCTGCTGCGCTGCTGACCGCTTTGGATCGAGCTCGCAATGCAGAACCCGTCGGACCGCTGAGGCGAGAAGATCTCTATGACCGCGGCAGCGCTCGTTGATACGAACATTTTGGTCTACGCTGCATCCAATGCCGCAGCCCACCAGGCCAAGCGCGCGGTTGCCCGCAGGTTTTGGCCGAGCCGGACATTTGCTTCTCTGCCCAAGTGCTGCAAGAGTTCTACGTTGTCGCCGTCACCAAGCAAAGGCTGGGCATGACCCACGATGACGCGATGAACGTCCTCGAATCACTCAAAGCTTTTCCAGTTATTCCGGTGACGTCCGAACTGGTACTCGAAGCCGCGAACGCAAGGCAGCAATTTGGAATTTCGTACTGGGACGCGGCAATCCTCATGGCTGCGAAACGACTCGGCTGCAGCGTGCTATACAGTGAAGACTTAAGCGCCTCGCAAGATTATGACGGCGTGCGCGTCACCAATCCGTTTGTCGGTGGATCTTCATTGCCCTCCTGACACTACACCCTGAACGCCCAACCCTCTACCATCTCACTCCGTCGCCAGCGAAGTGAAGTAGTTCTTCACCGCCCGGTCAAGGTTCGGCTCGTTGATCACGGTTGGCTGCTCGTTGTAGGAGCAGAAGTAGACGACTTGTTCCATCAGGTCGCGGGCATGGCAGCGGCGTAACGGGCGTTTGCCGTTGCCATAGTGAGTGCTCACGAGGTAATCCACCATCTGCGGGGGGCACTCGACGTTAAGCTTCTTGGCGAAGATCTGGAACAACAGGTGGAACTCTTCGAGCGACGGGTCGCTGACTTCCACCTTGAACGGGATGCGGCGCAGAAAGGCGTCGTCGGCCAGTTCGTGTGGCTCGAGGTTTGTCGAGAAGATGATCAGCTGCTCGAAGGGCACTTCGATCTTGCGGCCGTTCGAGAGCGTGAGATAGTCGATGCGGTTTTCCAGCGGGATGATCCAGCGGTTGAGTAGCTCCGTCGGGTTAATGCGTTGGCGGCCGAAGTCGTCGATCAACAGGCAGCCGCAGTTGCTCTTGAGCTGCAAGGAGGCCTCGCTGACGTTCGACACGGGGTCGTGCTTGAGCTCGAGGCTGTCCATGGTGAGCTCGCCGCCGACGACGACGGTGGGCCGCTCGATGCGGGTCCAGCGGCGGTCGAATTCGGCGGTGCGGAAGATGGCGCTCGTAGTGGACTGGACCGGCTTGTGGCAGGAGGCGTCGAACATCTTGATGATCTTGCCTCCCTCGACAATCGCGTGCGGAATGAGGATGTTTTGACCGAAGCAGCGGGTGATCCGCTGGGCGAGGGTTGTCTTGCCGTTGCCTGGCGGGCCGTACACGAACATGCCCTTGCCGGCGCAGATCGCGGGGCCGAGCTGGTTGAGCAGTTCCTCTTCGATGTGGATGTCGGAAAACGCCTTCACAAGCGCCGGCTTCCGTGGCCGCTCAGAGGCGATCGTTTGGGCGCCGACGGAGCTGATGTAGTCATCCAGCGGCACCGGCGCGGGACCGACGTAGGCACACTCGCGCAGCGCGCGGTGGGCCCGGTCGCGGCCGACATCGGTGAGCCGGTAGATGTGGTCGCCGAGCATCGCGGAGCCGCTGGGAGCGATTTCCTGTCGCTGCCGCATCGCCACGAAGCGGTCTTCGAGAATCGCCATCGGGATGCAGACCGAGTCGGCAATGACGCGGCCGCTCTCGGAGCCGATGCCGGAGAGAAACTTGAGGATCAAATCCTCGACGAGCGCTTCGCTGAGGCCCGTGTCCTTGATCGTCGCGGGTTCTTGCGGCTGGAAACTGTCGTCCAGCCCGAGCGCGGAGATCAGAGAGGAAGGATTTTCGAGGGTAGCGGATGCGCTCATGGGACTTCGTTCTCCCGCAATTCGTTAATGGCCACAAAAAGGGCGAAAATGCACAAAAGGCCAATTAGCGGTTTGTGCATCGTCGTCGAAACTTTTCGTGCCTTTTGTGACTCTTCGTGGCTATTGTGTTTCTGCTCGTCCCAACTTGCGGCTCAGCTGCCAGCCGAAGTTGGTGAGCTCGTAAGCGTTTTTGTTGGCAGCCTCGTGGATCAGCTCCATGGCCTTGAGGTGGGCCAGCAGCGAAATATACTTCTCGGCCACGGTCCGATCGCGCGGGTCGAAAAACTTCTTCCGCCCGGCGACAATCGCCCGGCCATGCGTCTCGGCTCGCGTGGCGATCTCCAGCACGCCCTGGTTCAACACCGCGGCGCGGACCAGTTCCCGTTCCTCCGTGGACAGATTTTCCACTTCGACGATCGTATGCATGCGTTGGCCTCCAGTGGAGTAACCGGTAATGGCGGACTCCACCATTAAAAGCGTAGTTTACGGCGGCGGGCGCGAAGGAAAGGCAGGGGGCCGGTTGGGAGGGTTGGAGCGGATTTCGGATGGGGGCCGCAGGCCGGTTTTGCGCGCCGTCGGCCCATAGACAAACGACGCTAGGGAGCAAAGAGCGCAAAGGGTTCTGAATGCTCGATCGAGAACCCTCGCTTGCTCAGTCGGGCCGGTGCGGTCTAAGCTCTAGCGGTTGTCATCAACTGTTGCATCCCACCGGCTCGTGCCTCCATGACTCCCACCAAAGCTGTCATCCTTGGTCTGTTTCTCAACGTTTCCGCCGTGCTGGTGATGGAGCGCGTGAAGAGTTTGTGGCGGGGGGCGCCCGCGGCCTTTGAGATGGAGGCCTGGCTTTGGTACGCGGTGATTGCCGTGGCGATCGTCGGGGCGCAGTTTTGCATCATCTGGGCGAGCCTCTCGGATGCGCTGCCAATGTTTGCCGTGATCAGCGGGTTCATCGCGGTGGTGCTGACGTTTTCGATGCTTAATGGTTGCCGGACGTCCGGGCGGTGGCCGACGTTGCTCGAAGGGCTCGCACTCGCGGCGTTTCTGGCGACGGCGTTTGCGTTTCAGCTGGTCAGCAGCCGGGCGGAGAAGGCACATCGGGAACGGTTGGGTGGGTCGGTGGAGTCGCGCGAGGGTTAGGGTTTAGGGCAACGGCCTCGAAGCGGTTAGATTCGTCGTGACCGCCCGAGATTGGATGGGACGCGAACGGCCGTTCTTTGCCGAATTTGCCGCTCTTTCCAGGCCCAAGTCGAGCAGCCTCGAACTGCCACACCGACGCTTGCGTAGTGTGTAAAAAGTGTGTCGGGGCGGTCAACGCCGTGCTGGCATGCCGCTTCGGCCGCACTACCCACGGTCGATCCCTTTTCGGCCGTGCTGCTTTCCTGCAGCGATCGCGGCTACTATCTTTTCTAAGAATCCGTCGAACCGAGAACTGAGGAATCGTGCGATGTCTTCCGTAACTCCCACCACGAGCGGCGAGCAGCTCTCGCATGCCGATATCGAACAGCTCGCCACACGCATCAAAGCGCACAGCAAACCATTTCGCCAGTTGATCACCGAGGTCGGCAACACGATCGTCGGGCAGGAACAATTGATTCACCGGATGCTGGTGGGCCTCTTGGCGAACGGGCACCTGTTGATCGAAGGCGTGCCCGGCCTGGCGAAGACGACCGCCGTCGCCTGTTTGGCGAAAGCGATTCGCACCGGGTTCCAGCGGCTGCAGTTCACGCCGGACCTGTTGCCGGCTGACCTGATCGGCACGCTGATCTACCGGCCGCAGGATCAGCAGTTCGTCGTCCAGAAAGGCCCGATCTTTTCGAACTTGATTCTGGCCGACGAAATCAATCGCGCGCCGGCCAAGGTGCAGAGCGCCTTGCTCGAAGCGATGCAGGAACGGCAAGTGACGATCGGCCACGAGACGTTCAAGCTGGATGAGCCGTTCCTGGTGATGGCCACCCAGAACCCCGTCGAGCAGGAAGGCACCTATCCGCTCCCCGAAGCGCAGATGGACCGCTTCATGCTCAAGGTCGTGGTCGGCTATCCGAACCGCGACCAGGAGCTCTTGATCCTCGAGCGGATGTCGAAGACGCGGCAGACGATCGAGACACACGCAGTCACCTCGCCGGACGAAATCCTCGCGGCGCGGGCGCTGGTGGATCAGATCTATGTCGATCGCAAGGTGCAGGAATACATCGTCGACCTGGTGCTCGCCACGCGGAAGCCGAAGGCCTATGGCCTGGACCTGGACGAGCTGATCCAATACGGCGCATCGCCGCGGGCGACGATCTATCTGACGCTGGCCGCCAAGGCGAACGCCTTCCTCCACGGCCGCGGCCATGTGTTGCCGCAGGATGTGAAGGAAATGGCGCTCGACGTGCTGCGGCATCGCGTGATCCTCACGTACGAAGCCGAGGCGGAGGAGAAGACATCGGATGACGTGATTCGCACGATTCTGGATGCGATTCGAGTGCCCTAGGCACGCGAAACGACGGGTGGGGGCAGACATGCTTACGCCGACGTCGGCGAAAGCATGGCACCCGTTGGAGCGTGTTTTGCATTCGTCGATTGATTCCGACATCGATCGCGTCGCAAGCGACGCGGCTAAATGGATGAAATTGGTCCCATGCTTCCCCGCGAAATCATCAAGAAGATCCGCCGCATCGAGATCCACACGTCGCACATCGTCGACGAGCTCTTGGCCGGGCAGTGGAACTCGGCGTTCAAGGGCCGCGGTATCGAGTTCGAAGAAGTGCGGCCGTACCAGATCGGCGACGACGTCCGGGCGATTGACTGGAACGTGACGGCGCGGACCGGTCGGCCGTTCGTGAAGCTATTCCGCGAGGAACGCGAAATGGCCTGCATGCTGCTCGTGGACATGAGCGCGTCGCAGAGCCTGGGCACGCACTGGCAGACGAAGCGCGAGCTCGTAACCGAGCTGAGCGCGACGCTGGCCTTCTCGGCAATCAAGAGCAACGACAAGGTCGGGCTCACGCTATTTACGGACGGGATCGAAAAGCATGTGCCGGCCCGCAAAGGCACGCGGCACGTGCTGCGGATCATCCGCGAGCTGTTGTATTGCGAACCGATGGGGCAGGGCACCAGTCTCCGCAAGGCGCTCGAGCATTTGAATCGCACGGCCTCCCGGCGGACGGTGGTGTTTCTGGTGAGCGATTTCCAGGACGCCGGGTACGAGCGGGCGCTCAAGGTCGCGCGGCGGAAGCACGACGTGATTCCGCTGGTGGTTGCCGACGAGCGTGAATTCACGATGCCGCCGATCGGGCTCGTGCGGCTCCGCGACGCCGAGACGGGCAAGATGATCGCACTCGACACGTTCAGCCAGGCGAATCGCCGCGCGTACGAACGCGTGAAACGACAACAGGCCGAGCAACGGGATGCACTGTTCCGCAAATTGCATCTCGATCCAATTCATATTTATACGGGCGAAGACTTTGTGGAGCCGCTGCGACGGTTCTTCCACCGGCGGGAACGGCAGCGATGAGGCACACCATGGCTTTTCGATACCTATATATAGGGATGCTGCTGGCGGTCCTGCCGGGCCTGGCCGCGGCTGCGCCGCCCCAAAGCGTCGTTGCCGATGGGCCGGTCAAGGTGAATGCCCGCGTCGATCGCGAAACGGCCCAGGTGGCCGAGCCGATCCGGCTTACGCTCACCGTGGAAGCGCCTCAAGGCACACGCGTCGAACTGCCGCAGCTTGGCAAGCAGCTGGGCGACTATTCGGCTCGCGGCATCGAGCGGACCGAAGATATTCCCGTAGATGAGAGTGGCAAACAGCGACAGTGGTCCCTCTCGGCCGTGCTCGACACGGTGAAGACAGGCGCGATCACGATTCCGCCGCTCGAAGTGCACTACGCGACCGACGCCAAGTCGCCCACGTTCAAATCTCTCGCCACGAAGCCAATCAAGGTCGCCATCCAGAGCGTGCTAGAGAATCGGGCCGACCCGACGAAGTTCCGCGACATCAAGGAAACCGTTGACGTCGCCCTGCCGGCGAACCACTCGTATGCCTGGTTGGGCTGGACGGCCGCGGGCGTTGGCGGCGCGGTTGCCGTCGCGCTGGCGACTCTGGCAATCGTGAAGCGAAAGCAAGGGCCGTCGCCCGCCGAATGGGCGCTCACCGCAATCGCCGACCTGCGCCAGCTGCCGATCGCCAGCAGCGCCGACGCCGAAGCCGCCTACAACGAAATCGTCGACGTGATCCGCGAATACGTCGAGCTGGAATTCAACCTTCCGGTGCTCGCCAAGACGACGCGTGAATTTCTCACCGAGACGACGAAGCTCGTGAAGCTTGAACCCACGACGCGCGAACGACTGGGCGCGCTGGCCTCGATCGCGGACGAAATCAAGTTCGCACGGCTGGGCGTGGGCGAGCCGCAAGTTCGCCAGGCGCTCGACCAGGCCGAAGCGTTCATCCACGAGTGCGAAGTCTTTCAACGCGCCGCTCGGAAGGAGGCTGCGTGATGTTTTTCAGCCCCTGGTACTTCTTGCTGTTTCTGCTGCTGCCGCTGGTGGCGTGGCGATTGTGGTCGCGGACGCGCGACATCGCCGTGCCGTTCAGCTCGACGCAGTTCGCGCTCGATTTGAAGCCGACGTGGCGACAACGATTGGCCTGGGTGCCCGCGGCGCTGACGCTTGTGGCGGTCACGCTGCTCGTCATCGCCTTGGCTCGGCCCCGCGAAGGGCGCGAGCAGACGATTGTGGACGCCGACGGCATCGCCATCGAGATGGTCGTCGACCGTTCGGGCAGCATGCAGGCGATGGATTTTCAGATCGACGGCAAGCACGTCGATCGGCTGACCGCGATCAAGAATGTGGCCGGACGGTTCGTGGCCGGCGATGAAGCCGCTGCGGCCAACAAGCCCAGCGAAGACAAGCAAAGCCTCACCGGGCGCGTCAGCGACCTGGTGGGCTTGGTAACATTCGGCGGGTTTGCCGACGCCGTGACGCCGCCGACGCTCGACCACGCGTTCGTGCTGGCTCAGCTAAACAACCAGGAAATCGTCTCTCGCCGCGACGAAGACGGCACTGCGATTGGCGACGCGATCAGCCTCGCGGTAGAGAAGCTCAATACGCTGGACAACCATAAGAAGGAAAAAGTCAAAAGCAAGGTGATGATCCTGCTCACCGACGGCGAGAACAACGCCGGCGAAGTGGATCCGATCCAGGCGGCCGAGCTGGCCAAGAAAATGGGCATCAAGATCTACACGATCGGCGTCGGCACACGCGGCGAGGCGCCGATGCCGGTCCGCAATCCGTTCACCGGTCGGTTGGATATGCAGTGGGTTCCAGTGAGCATCGATGAAGAGACGCTCACGAAGATCGCCGACACGACGGGCGGCAAGTATTTCCGGGCCACCGACACCGAGTCGCTGGCGGCGATTTACAAGGAAATCGATCAGCTCGAAAAGACGAGCATCGAGGCGCGGCATTTCGTCGACTACCGCGAGTTGGCGATTCAGGGCTCGCACGTCGGTGGCTGGGCGCTGCCGCCGCTGGTGCTCGTGGCGCTGGGGCTGCTCGTGGGGCGGGTGGTATTGAGCAATACGGTGTTTCGGGAGTTTGCGTAGTTAGCGGCGGGTGAGGCCCGTCCGCTCAATGGATAAGAATCATGGGTGACTTTCAGATTGGAAATCCAACGCAGGTCCAGTGGCTGTGGCTCGTAGCCGTCTGCCTGGGGGCGATCGTGTTCGCGGCGGCCGCTCAGCGGCGGGCCCGGACCCGGTTCGCCACGTCGAACTTGATCCGCCGCGTGTTGCCGCCGACGCAACGACTCCGGCGATCCGTCGGGGGCGCGCTCGTAACCGCGGCAATGGTGCTGATGGTGCTCGCGCTGGTCGATATTCGCTGGGGCAAAGTCTGGCGCGACGTGCCGCAGAAGGGCATCGAGGTCGTGTTCGTGCTGGACGTCTCGCGGTCGATGCTGGCTGACGACGCCGCTCCGAACCGGCTAGAACGGGCCAAGCAGCAGATCAAGGACACGGTCGACGAAATGGCGGGCGACCGCGTGGGGCTGGTGGTGTTCGCCGGCGACGTGCGGCAGCAGATACCGCTCACGACACATTACGACGATTTCAAGCAGCGGCTGGATGAAGTCGGTCCGCACAACGTGCGCCGCGGCGGCTCGGACCTGGCGAGCGCGATCGACGCTGCGTCCCACGCGTTTCTGACCAAGAGCAACGCCCACAAGGCGATGGTGATCTTCACCGACGGCACGGAGCAGACGGCGGAACCGCTCGCCGCCGCCCGCAAGGCCCACGAAGAGAGCGGCGTGCGGATCTTCACCGTCGGCCTGGGCGATATGGACAAGGGATCGCGGATCCCGGTCGAGTCGCAGAACCACGCCGACTATTTGGAGCACGACGGCCAATTGGTCTGGTCGAAGCTCAACGGCGAAGTGCTCAAGCAGGTGGCCACGGACACCGATGGGGCGTATGTGCCGGCGGGCACCAAGCAGGTGAACATGGCCGACGTGTACCACAAATACATCGCGGGCGTCGAACAGACGGAATTTGAAACCGCGAAGATCAATCAGTACGAAGCGCGGTTCCAATGGTTTCTGCTGCCGGCGCTGATGCTGCTGCTGGCCGAGATCGTGATCACGACCTGGCCCGCGCGGGGCGCCGTGAGCCGGGCCGCCGCATTCTCGCATCAGAAGGCGCCCGCGCATCCCGGACACAAGACTTCCAGCCCTCACCAATCCACGGCAGCATAATTGGCCACTGGCAATTCATCGGCAGCGATCGTATGAACGCAATTCATAACACCATCTGTGCCAGTCTCGTGCTTGCCGGCCTGGCGAGCGGCGGGACGCTATACGCCGCCGACGCCGAGCGCGAGTTCGCGCGGGGCGTGAACGAGGCAAACGCGAAGCTCCGCGGCGGCGACGTGGACGGTGCGCTCCAGCAGTACACCAACGTCCGCAACTTGCAGCCCGAGAGTGCCGATCTGTCGTACAACATGGCCGTCGCCCAGTATCGCAAGGGCGACATGGCTGCAGCCGAGCCGTTGTTCCAGGCGGCCGCGATCAGCGAGAACGATTCACTGGCGGCCAAGGCCCGCTACAACCTGGGCAACTGCAACTACGCCGAAGGGCTCAAGCTGTCGCAGCAGGACCGCCCCGCGGCGATCCTCGAGCTCGAATCGGCCATCGACCACTACCGCAGCTCGCTCGAGGTCGACACGGACAACGCCGATGCCCGGGCGAACATCGAATTGGCCTCGCAATTGATCGACAAGCTGCGCCAAGAAGAGAAGCAGCAGCAAGAGCAACAGCAGAATCAACAGAATCAGCAACAAGACCAGCAGCAGAATCAAGAGCAGCAGTCGAACGACCAGCAACAAAACAACCAACAGCAAAACTCGCAAGACCAACAACAGCAAGACAAGAAACAGGATCAAAACGAGCAAAACCAGCAGAACGAACAGCAGCAAAACCAAGAACAGCAAAACAAGGACAAGCAAAACCAAGATCAGCAGAGCAAAGATCAAGAGTCGAAGGACCAGAAGTCGGAGAACGAACAGCAGAAAGACCAGCAACAGCAAGAGCAGAAGAACAAGGATCAGCAGCAGCAAGACTCCCAATCGCAATCGCCACAGGACAAGCAGCAGGAGCAGCAACAAAACAAATCCGAGCAGCAACAGAAGCAAGATCAGCAAAACAAAGACCAATCCCAACAGGATCAGGCGTCGAAATCAGACGAGCACAAGCAGGACCAACAGAAGCAAGACGAACAGAAACAAGACTCCGCTGAGCAGAACCAGCAGGAGTCGGCGCAGCAGGAACATTCGCAAAGCGACCAGAAACAGCAGCCGCAGAGCCGCTCCCAGCGCCCCCAACCGCAGCAGCAAAAGGGCGAGCCTGAACCCGAGGAATCGAAGGAACAAAAAGGCCAGCAGCCGCCGCAGGGCGAGCTGAAATCAGCCACCGAGGAAGAGGCACAGGACGGCAAGGACAAAAAACCGATCGCGGCCTTCGATCCGTCGAAGGACGGCGAGATGACACAGGAAGAAGCGGAAAAGATGCTGCAGGCGATCCGCGACCGCGAGATGTTGCGGCGGTATCACCAGCGTCAACAGGAAACGCAGCGCTACATCCCGGTAGATCGGGATTGGTGAGGCTGGAAGACTGTTAGTTGTTAGTTGTCAGTAGTTAGTCGTGCAATTGAAATCAACATGAATACTCTTCTCAAAACCAGTGTTTGTGCACTTGTGCTAGCCGCGGCGCTTGGTGCGTCTGCTCCGGTGGAGGCGGCCCAGGTGCGGGCGGACATCTCGACTCGCGAGGCGTACGTCGACATGCCGGTCGTGCTCCGCGTGCAGATTGCCAACGCTACCGACTTCGATCCGCCGACGGTCCCCGAAATTCCTGGCGTCCGAGTCGAGGCCGTGGGCGAGCCCGGGCGGAGTACGCAGATCACCACGATCAACGGCAACACGACCACGCGGACCAGCATCACCTACAGCTTTTCGTTGACGCCGACCCGCGCCGGCACGTTCCAGATTCCGCCGATCGCCGTCCACGCCGATGGCCAGTCGCTCTCCACGCGGCCGTTCGAGTTTGTCGCCTCGAAGAGCGAGACGGGCGATCTCTTGTTCGTCGAGATCACCGGCAAAGAGAAGCAGATTTACGTCGGCCAGTCGCTGGAGCTGATGCTGCGGATCTGGGTCCGCCCGTACCGCGACCAGGAACACGCCATCACGCTCAGCGAAGGGGACATGTGGCAACTCGTTTCGCAGAAGACGAACTGGGGCCCGTTTGCCGACCGCATCCAGCAACTCGCAGACTCGAACCAGCGTCCCGTCGGCACCGAAGTGCTCAAAAAGGACCGCGCCGGGACCAACCACAGCTACTATCTGTACGAAATCGACGCCACGATCTATCCCAAGAAGCCCGGCCGGATCGACGCGAACGACGTCCAGGTCGTCGCGCTCTATCCGACGGCGATCGGTGAGTCACGCGATCCGTTCGAGAGCATGTTCCAAGACATGGGCGTGCCCGGCCGCAACAACATGTTCGGCGACGGCTTCAACCCGTTTGGGCGGCGGCTGGAAATCACGTCGGTGCGGCCGGTCGTCGCCGAAGCGAAGGTCGAGCCGATCGAGGTCTTGGAGATTCCGATCGCCGATCGCCCAGCCGATTATCGCGGCGCGGTGGGCAAGTATCAAATCATTGCCAATGCCTCGCCGACGGACGTGAAGGCCGGCGACCCCATCAACCTGGTGCTGCAGATCACCGGCACGGGGCCCCTCGATCTCGTGCAGGCACCGCCGCTCGCCGAGTTGCCGGGGCTCACCAAGGATTTCAAAGTGTCGAACGAACCGCTGGCCGGATATGTCGATGGCGGCCGCAAACTCTTCGGCACCACGATCCGACCGCGCAAAGAAGGGATCACCACAATTCCCGCGATTCCATTCACGTATTTCGATCCGGAAGTGGGCAAGTTCGTAACCGTCAATAGCCAGCCGATCGAGATTAAGGTGGCCCCGGCCGAGATGCTCGCGCTCGACGACGTCGTGGGAAAACACGCCGGCACGTCGTCAGCGGCTGATCCGGCAGCAGCCGAATCAGCAGCGGCCGGGCCGGTGCTCACAAATCTCTCGGGCAATCAATTGTTGGACGAGCAGACGCCGCCAGCTGGAATTTCGCAAACGCTATTGATTGTATTGGCAGTACCGCCGATCGCGGTCGTCGGTCTCGTGGTCGCGCGCGGCGGCAGTGGCCTCGTCTGGTTTGCAGGTCGCTTCCGCTCGGCCCAGCGCCGATTTGCGACCGACGTCGATAAGGCGACTCGCGCGGCGGAAGTCGACTCCGCACTGCGACGACTGCTGGGCAAGCGGTTCGGCGTATCGACGTCGGACAATAACGCGCTCGTCGGAGCGCTGCGCACATCAGGCTACCGCAATGCCGCCGTCCGCTGCGAGCGGCTCCTACAACAATGCGAGTCGCTCGGCACCGCCGGGCTGGGCTCAGGTCCGTCGCTGGCCGAGCTCAAGCAGAGCGCGCTCGCGATCGCCGAAGAGCTGGCTTCGCAGCGTCCTGCCGCGAGCCGGGTCGTCCGCCGTCTGCGACCGACGGCCGCAGCAATTGCCCTGGTCTTGTGCTCGCTCGCGTCCGTCGAAGCCAACGCGGCCGACATCAAGACCGCGCCACTCACGCCCGCACAGCAGCAAACTCTCCTCGCTGAAGCAACCGCTCGCTACGACGCCGCACGCCAATCCGCCGGCACGGATTCGGCCGAGGCCAAAGAGGCGTTTGCCGATGCAGCACAAAAATATCAGTTGGTGGTCGATTCCGGCGTCCACAATGCGGGATTGTACTTCAACCTCGGCAACGCCTATCTGGAGAGCGGCGCGACGGCGCGGGCAATCGCCAACTACGAGCGAGCACTGCGGCTCGATCCGACGGACCGTGCCGCCCGCACGAATCTCGAGTTCGCCGAGGGTCGGCTCACGTCGAATGACATCAAATCGGCCGTCGTCAACAATTCGCTCGCCGCCTGGGCCACGGTGGCGAACGGCTGGTTCAACCGTTTCGTCAGTCCGCGGACCGTGCTGGCCATCGCCGTGGCCGCCTGGCTCGCCTTCTGGATCGCACTGGGCTTGCGGCTCGCCGAGCTGCGGTTCGCCTGGAAATCGCTCGCCACGGCGGCACTAGCGGTCACAGCGATCACGGCGACTTCGTACTTGCTCACGCTCAAATCGCTCGGCCAGTCGAGTGCGATCGTCGTCGCACCAAGCGCGGAACTGCGGACCGGCGACGGCGCGAATTTTCCGGCAGCCAGCGCGACCAAACTCGCTGCAGGTGAACGCGTCGATTTCTTGCGCGAGCGCGGCCAGTGGGTTCAGATTCGCACCGCCGGCGGACAATCCGGCTGGCTGCCGAGTGATGCGCTCGAAGTCCTCTAAGACCATTCGCTGAAATGTCGGGTTCCGCTTCGGCCGGCTTGACTTCGCGCCCGGAATGTTGTATTATAATACAACACCCGTCGAGCGACGATCATGCGTTTTGACGCCATCATCTGGGATCTGCACGACGATCCTGACGGGAACGTGCAGCATTGTGCCGAACACGGGGTGACGCAAGAAGAGATCGAAGAGGTCTTTGAAAACGTCTGCGACGAAGATGTGAGCACATCCTCGGGACGGCCAGTGGTGTTCGGCGATACTCGTGCAGGCAGGCATCTGATGGTCGTGTACGACCGGATTGACGATGACACGGTGTATCCCGTCACTGCGTACGAAGTTCCACGGAGGCAGCGATCATGAAACGAATCACCCGCGATCGCCAATTGACAAGTGACGAAGCCGCCCAGTTGAAGGCGGTCCGGGGAAAGATCGACGCCGAGCTGCCAGAGTTGGTAGCGCGGCATCACGAACGGATGGCAAGCCTTGACCAACTGAACGAGCTTTTTGCCCAGCTGAAGGCGGCTCGCGAAGCCAAAGGTCTGAGCCTGGCCGACATGACGGAGCTGACAGGCATGGACCGGTCGGCGATCTCAAAGTTGGAGACTGGCGGTCGGCCCAACCCCACCGTCGAAACATTGCTGCGGTACGCCGAGGCCGTCGGCAAGCGAATTATGCTTTCGCTCTCGGACGCCAGCCCGTGAGCAAGCAAATCTCCGGCGGTTCACCGCATCGTTGAGTCAGTGTCGAACGCTCTCCTTCAGCGACAAGGCACTCTGCGTTTCATGGCTCGGCACGCGGGCGTGCCAGCGCATCATGGTGAGCAGGCTGCCGATCGCCAGCGGCCAGCCCCCGGGTTCGGGCACGCTCAACGATTGCGCGGCATCGGCGGCCATCGCACTCGCGAAATTGTCGCGCCAGATCGCATAGTCGGCGGCATTGACGGTGCCGTCGCCGTTGCCGTCCGCGGCGAGCTGCGTCGTTGAGCCGTAATTGTTCCGCCAGACAAGATAGTCCGCCTCGTCGACGACGCCGCTCAAGTCGTAATCCCCCGTGACAATGACGGTGTTCGAGATTCCGAACGCCACGTTGTCGATGTGGACGGCGCCGCCTGCATTGCCGGGCTGAGTGAATTGCAGCACGAGGCGGGCCTCGACCGCGCCGGCAGGCGCCACGCCGACGAGCTGCCGCTGGAGCCACTCGTCGTTGGGCGACGTGCCGTCGGCCACCAGCAGCTTCTCTTCCCCTAGAAAGTTCGCCGAGCCGAACGCGGCGCCATGCTGGTTGTAGAACTCGATCTTCATCTCCGCCAGGTTGTTCGTGCCGGCGATGCTGTCGGCAGATCGGACAAACGCGCTGAGCGACGCGGTGAGCGCATCGCCCGCTTCGACGGTGATCCCTTGGAAGACGCCAGAAGTGTTAGCGCTGCCATTGAACTGGCCGAAGAGTTTGAGCGACTTGTCGCCGGCCAACACGGCCTGATTCTGCACGGTGACGTTGCTCGTGGTGTTGCCGAAAGGCGTCCAGGCGTCGAGCGATCCGCCGCCGGCCTGGTAGCCACCGTCGTCGAAGCCGCCGTTATTGAAATCGGCCCCGGCATCGTCCCAGACAAACGTGGCCACCGACTTGCCGGGAACCTGGTAGCTGAAGTTTTTGCCGTTCTCGATGATCCGCGCCGTGGCCGTCGTCGAATTTGGATTCAGCGCAATCAGCACGCGCGAGCCGTCCGGATTCAGAAAACCCACCGTGTTGAGCGTGCTGTTCGTGGACGAATTGATGCGCACGGCCCCCGGCTGAACCGCCTTGGTCACCTGGCCGAGGACGTAGAACTCCTCATTGAACGTAACGGCGCCGGTCGCATTGTTAATCGTCACCACGCCGCGGCAATCGCTGCAGCCGTTGAGATGCGGGTCGTTGTTCTGATCCAGCGCCAGGTTCCACAAGAGCGCGTTCTTCCCCCAATTGCGCGTGTTGCCGATGATGATGTTTTGCAGATTCCAGACCAGGTTGTCGGCGAAATTCGTGGCCCAGTCGCCGCCGGTGATCTCCGTGAAATAGATGCCTTTGTCCGGGTGGGCGTCGTGCACCGTGGTCTGGGCGCTGACGTTACCGGCATACGCATGAAACGCCGAGCCCGCAATGTACTGGCGGGCCACGGGGTCGTTGAGCACCTCGATCGGATAGTCGGGCCGATCCCAGTTGTGATCGTAGGCCAGGATTTTGGTCGTGATCCCCTCGGTCGCCAGCAGCGGCCCGAGCTGATCCCGGATCAGGCTGATCTGCTGCGTGGGCGTCATCGACATCGTCGGATAGTTCGATGTGTGAAGCGGCTCGTTCTGGACCGAGAGGGTATCGATCGGCAGGCCGGCGTCTTCATAGGCCTGGATGAACTTGCTGAGGTACAGTGCATACGCGCCCTCCCATTGCGGCGCGAGCGAGCCGCCGGAAAGCGAATTGTTGGTCTTCATCCAGGCTGGGGCGCTCCACGGCGAGGCCATCAATTTCACATCGGAATTCAGCGCGCGAGCCTGCTGCAGCTGCGGAATGACATACGCTTCGTCGTGGGCGATCGAGAAATGCTGCTGCGTCGGATCGCTGCCGCCGGGCGGATTGTCATTGTAGGTGTAAAAATTGCTGGCCGTGAAATCGGAAGCTCCAATCGGCACGCGGAGGTAGTTGATACCGATGCCGCCCGTCGGCGAGAAGAGCTGCCGCATCAATTTGTCGCGCTGCGGCTGCGAGAGCTTGTTCTGGATCAGCCAGGCCGCCGAATCGGTGAGTGCAGCGCCAAAGCCGTCGATCGTTTGAAACGTCGCCCCGGGCGCGACGGAAATCGGCGTGCCGCCCGAGCCAGTGCCGGGCTGAAACAAAACGTCCGTCTGCTGCTGCAACAATTGGCTCTTGTTGCCATTGGTGACCCAAACGTTCACGGCAAGGGCCAATTGCGGCGGCGCGAGCAGAGCTGCGCACGCGATCAAGGTTATTTGAAGCTTTCGTCCCGTCATGCCACTTCTCCTGTCGATCCGACTCTCCGCTTGCGCCTGTTCCGTTCGCGTGCTCCCACGATTGCGAGTCCCGCCGCCAAACCAATGCACCCGGCCGGTTCCGGCACGCTCGCCGTCGCCTGATTGGCTCCGCCCCCCACGGCATACGACAACCCAAAATTCGCCTTCCAATACCAGTAGTCGAGCTGGTCGACCACGCCATCGGGCAGTCCCTGCGGGCCAGCCACGTCGGCGGCCAAATCGTCGCCCGTCATCCCTTCCGAGTTGCGCCACATCGTATAGTCGGCGGCGTCCACATATCCATCGCCATTGAAATCCCCGAGCAAACGCTCGCGCGCCGAGAGTGTTGAATCCACCGGCACATCCACGTACCGCTGCTCGATGCCGCTGGCGGGCCACTCGATCTCGACCAGATCAACCGTGCCCGTAAAATCTCCCAGTCCGAAATGGGCCGTCATCTCGCTCTGGCTCAAGTAGCTGTCCCCGCTGCGAATTTCCCAAACCTGGAACGACTGCGGCTGGTCCATATCGGGCGTGACCTTGATAAACGCGCCGATGCCGTCGCGATTCGAGATCGTGCCTTCCGCTTCGACGCGGAGCCAATGATTTTGGTTCCCACCGTCGTTGCGATAAACAATCGGCGCCGCCGCGTAGTTGGCGATCACCACGTCCAAATCGCCGTCGTTGTCGAAATCGACGTCGAGCAGCCCGCGGCCCTGTCCGGTATCGGTGATACCCGAGGCGACCGACACGTCGGTGAACGTGCCATTAAGATTGTTCCGCCAGAGCGTCGTGCGATCGCCTGAGTACCCGGTGACGAAGCCGTCGGTGGCCACGAGGTCGACGTCCGCGTCGTTGTCGTAATCGAAGAACGTGGTCCCCCAGCCCCACGACAATCCCGGGCCCGTCGCGCGGACACCGGCGGCCGTCGTCACGTCGGTGAAAGTGCGGTTGCCGTTGTTGCGGAAGAGCCGGTTGCCCGGGTTCGCGCCGAGAAACGTCGTGTCGTAGATCGCCGTGACGAACCAGTCGAGGTCGCCGTCGCGGTCATAATCGCCGAGCGTTGATCCCATACCCGATTTGTCGGTGCCCACGCCAGCCGGCACGGTGCCGTCGGTGAACGTGCCGTCACCGTTATTCCAGAACAACTGGCTGGTCCGCGAGTCGGCGGAGATCACGATGTCGAGCCGCCCGTCGCGATCGAGGTCGCTGAACTGCGGTTGGAAGCGATAGGCGTTGGGCGGATCGGTCACCGCCAGCGCCGCGCGATACACGTCAAGCCCCGCGGCATGCGTCACATCTTCGAAGTGCCCCGGGTTTGCCGCGCCTAGATTCCGCAGCAGCCGCGAACCATTCGACGCCGTCGGCCGGCTGTGATCCGAAGTCAACATGTCGAGGTACCCGTCCCCGTCGTAATCGCCAAACGCCACGCCCATTCCTTGCCGATTGAGCGAGCCGGGCGGAGAGGTGACGTCGGCGCCGCGGGCCAAGGCCTCTTCAGTGAAATGGCCGGCACCATCGTTGATGTAGAGATAGTGCCGCGGCGCTTGGCTCCCCATCGCGTACAGATCGAGATCGCCGTCGTTGTCGATGTCGCCAAATGCGACGCCATTGATCGACTGCGCGTCGACGAACCCCGCGTCAGCCGAAACGTCTGCAAATGTGCCGCCCATATTGCGGTACAGGACGCCCGGCGCATCCATGCGGCTGAAAAACAGGTCGACCTGCCCGTCGCCGTCGAAGTCGCCGGCCGCCACGCCGGCCGTCATCGCCTGCGTGCCGTTCGAGCCGGTATGAATGTGATTGATCCCCACGGCGGAAGTCACATTGGTGAACACCGGCACGGCGGCACAATCATTGGCAGATGAAACGAACACAACGAGAGCCGTCGCACAAAATGCTGCGCGACGCGTGAATCGCAAGCTGCAGCGGATGCCTGCGCTTCGCTTCGATCGCCGCTGCTGAGTCCTGGAAATCACCGCGCCGCGCCTTCTAACTCTTTCGCCGCCGGCCGCCGGCGACGCCCAACAAGGCGGCCAGCATGAGCGCGCCGCTCGTCGGCTCGGGGATCGGGTGACCGGCAAAGTAGCTCATTGCCATTCGCCAGGCATCGGGGCCGACGATGTGACCGATCCGCCGGCCGGCAAAGTCGTCCGCCGGCGGGTGAATGCCGCCGGTGAGCCGCGACAGCGAGGCCTGGTCAGAGGCGTCGAAGTACGTGGCCCACTGCAGTGTGAGATCCTGCATCGGGCCATATTCGAAATTCAGCCCCGAGCCCTGCTCGACAACGTATTCACCAATGCCGCCTGGGAAATATTCCGAACCGGTGAGCTCAGTCAAAATCTCCGCGCCCGTGCGGCTGTACGTCGAATGGCCCGAAACGTATCCGGGAAACGGCGGCGTCACAAAGCTGATCAATTGGTAGGGCATCCAGTTCTCGGCCAGGATCCAATCGACGCCGCTGATCTCCGAGGGATCGTCGAACGGCGCGACGCCATCGATCGCGCCCTCCCAGGAGCGAACGGCAATCTTGCCTTCGCTGCCGGCCAGGAGTTCGTGCCGCTCGCCGGGAGCGGTCGTCGCCGCCGTGACTACTTCGACCAGCCCAGGCACAAGCGGCAAACCGTCTGGGTTGTAAGATGGACCACTAGGATCGGATGACTGGCCCAGCGAACCCATGTAGCGGATGAAAGAAATCGGCCGCGACGAGTCGTAAACCCCCTTGTGATTCCAGGCGGCGATTGCCGCGTCGTGTAGGCCGCCGTTGAGTGCGAACATGCTCTTCACGTCCCATTCGAGGTCGTTCACCACCGGCCCCGAACCGCCGATCCGCTTCTCGATGCCGAACTGCTCCATGCGATCGGTCACATAGTTGCGGATTTCGTTCCAGTGTCCGGGCGGTGCGGTCGAATGGGGCCCGTCGGCCCAGAACTCGGAGATCACGCGATCAAAGTCGGCCCGCAGAGCCATCTGCGGCGCGTAGGGCTGGCCGGTGTACGGATTCACCGCGTAGCCGACCTGGTCATAGCTCTCGGTGAACGGCGCGTTGGGCGTGTTGCCGCGCGAGGCCGGTGAAATGTCCATCATCACACCGTCGTTCGGATCGAGTTCCGCGGAGAGGCGTATCATCGTGATCGCGTCGGCCTTGAATTTGTCCTCGTTCGGCCGCGTATTGAGTCCCGGCGGCATCCCTTGATCGTGATAGACGCCGTTGGCGCTGCGGTCGGCGGCGGTCATGGCAAACGGCGCCACCTGGCCCCAGAACGGAGTCAGGTTCTTTTGCGTTGCCTCGTTGATCGGCCGGCCGAACTGGTCGATGCGGTTGCCGAGGAAGTGGAGCGGTTGCCAGCGATTTGGGTCGTTCATCGGCGCGCCGGGCAACTCGAAGGTGAGCGGCGGATTGACCGGCGTAAATCCGGGCGGATTGGCGTAGTTGCCCGTTTCGTTCGAGCCATCCGCGAGCGCCTGGTTGATCACCGCTTGCGCTACGCGGTTGCCCACTGCCGCCGGCGAGTTGCCAACCGTGGACGTGAAATTCGGATCGTAGCCCAACTGCGACATCTGAAAATCGAGGTCGACGGCCGTTTCGCTCCGCCCCGGCCCGATGCCCGCCGGTCCCGTGACGAAGCGGTGCTTGATCAGGTTGTAGGCCGCGTAGCTGACTGCCTCGTCGCGCGCCGACTCGACATCCGCCGCCGAGAGCTTCTCGTGGTAGATATACTGTGTCGCCGTCGGATCGTAGGCCGCCCAGGCATCGTACATCGCGGTGGAGAGATGAAACAAATTGCGGGCGTGCACGGTCGGCCGCGCCGTGTCGATGCTGATCGCATGCAGCAGCTGTTCATTCCACTGGCGAGCAACCGACGAATCGGCATTGGCTGGCGGCGGCGTTACAAATAGAAGTACCAGCGAAACACTTGCGAGGTAATACCGCTTGGTGTCAATCCAATTCAATTTGCCCATTAGTTCGCCTATCAATCGCAGGTTGCCAATCACGTTGCCCCACTTCGACGTATCGTATCACCTCCTTGAATTCTGGGACGTTTTTCGGTTGTCGCCTTATTTCTTAGCTGGCATCGGCTCCAGAATAAATTCCAAATCGTCCACGTCGCCCTCGATCGTGACATGGTGCGGTGTGGTTCGGGCCTTGTTGAATTTCGGGTCAATCCGCGAAGAACTGGAATTCGTGCCGTCCGCCAGGACGGAGAACGTCACATCGTACTTTCCCAGGAAAACGCCGTCGCCGGGCTTGCGGGTATATGCCTCGAAGTGGCCGTCTTTCTCGATTTCGGCGCTCGCCGCTTTGCGAACCTGCGCCGAGCTGTCGGCCGCCGGCTGGAATCGCACCACCGCGACGGCCCCGCTCGGCACGGTTCCATCTGCGAATCGGACTCTGCCGCGGACTTGAGCGGTGCCCGCCCGCTTGCCGCAGCCGGCCGCGATTGCGATGAACGCAGCGAGTAGAACTAGGCAAAATTTCGACCTGCCTGCCATGTGCTCCGACCCTTTCGTACACATTCTCTGCCAGTTACAAGTCGTTTAAAGCGATGGACGCTCGGAGTCGGCACTGCAGATCATGAAGTCCCAGGGGCTGCCCCATTCGCCGTCGCTGCCGCTGGTCTCCACGTCGTCGCTGATGAATTGCACGCTGCCGTCGCACATCGAGATATGCGCCCCGCCCACGTGGGAGCTGCGGACAGTCGCCTGATCGGCCGCGCCTCCCGTGTTGCAGGCCATGCATTCGTCTCGGGCTTGCGTGGTTCCACAAACGTCGCTGTAAATGTCGTCGGCGGCCGGATAACAGGCATTGGGGCCGTTGTCGTCTCCCGCTGAACCGAATCGGGCCAATAAACTCGCTCCGGCGTGGCCCATTGCCCAGACTCCGCGCGAGTCCTTGTCGGTAAGCCCGGCGCGGATCTCTCCGATCAAAATCGTCTTGGTCGTGCCATCGGTGATCCGCGCGATTTTTACCGAGAGGTTTGGTCCCATCACGCCGCGGCGATAATCGCTGCGCCAACCATCGTCGGCCGGCAGAGAACCCCCTTCCTCAGGCCCCGTGGTGCAGGCGGAGATTCCATCATTATCGCCGTTGTATCTGCCGCATCCGCCGCCACCGATGTAGTTGTTGCCGGAGTTGCCTGCGTAATTACCCCGCGCCCAGTTATCGCCGTGTGGCGTCACTTTGCCGTTGTAGGGAGTCTTGTTGTACCCGTCGGTCGGGCAAAGCAAGACGGGGATCGAAGTGCTCCGCGCCAGCTTGCGCTTTTCCTCCACGGTCGTGGTACCCATCGTATTGATGACTACCGGCAACGTCTTCAACTCGAATTGGTCATAGAGAGCCTGCTCTTCCAGGTAGGGCAAGACGCGGATGATCCAGTTCGGCCCGTATTCGCCGAGCGCCGTGTTAGCGACCTTGCGGTATTTGGCCGGATCGAAGCTCATGCCGATGGGGAACGCCTTGGCCGCGTCGTGGTAATTGATTGCTGCCAGCGCGACATTCTTGATGTTGCTCTGGCACTGCGAGCGACGAGCGGCTTCGCGGGCGGCTTGAATCGCCGGCAACAACAAGGCCACCAGAATGCCGATGATGGCGATTACGACCAACAATTCGACCAGCGTAAAAGCTTGCCGCAAGGGACGCACATCAGCGCTCATTGAATACTTCCTCACTCCGCTACGAATCACGCCATTTCCACTTGCGCAAACCGCGGGGAGTCGCGCCGCCACGCAGAGCGGCGGCTCCCCGCGTGCTCCCCTAGTTTCAATTCCTCGGTCGCCAAAGTCCTGAGACAAAAGCGTCCCCAGACTTGGTGAGCGAGGTCGGGCTGTTTGCCGGCCGTTAGCGCTTCCGCGCCGCAGACAAACCGATCAGGCCTAGCAACACCACGATCAGGCTGCTCGGCTCCGGAACCACCGCGGCACTGAGAGCTCCCGCCCCGGCAGCCCCAAAATTCGTCTTCCACACGTTGAAGTCCGCGGCGTCGACGCCATTCTGACCGTCGCCATTGCCGCCGATTGCCGACTCATCGGGCGCACCGAGGTGGTCGCGCCAGACGGTGTAGTCGGCGGCATCGACATGCGTGTCGCCGTTAAAATCGCCGGGCTGTCCCGCGCTCGCCACGGTCACCGAAAAATCGGTGAACACCGCCCCGTCGTCGCCGCCGAAATAGATCTTCGACGGCAGCGTCGGCCAGCCATTGACGACGAACGCTCCATCGTCGTACCAATTTGTCAGGTCGTAGATCGGCGTGGTGGCATCGGCCACGAATGGCCCGCCCGCGTAGTCGACATCGATCTGGCCGAACCAGGTTTTGGCGGCAGCGTCGAGCGTCATCCGCAAGCGGTGCGTGCCGGCATTGGCGCCGACCAGGCTCGGCGTAGGCACAGCACACCAGTCGTTGTTGGTGCACGGCGCGGGATTCTCCCAGTCGCCGCTGATGCCCTGTGCACCATTGCTTTGGAAGACGCCATCGCCCGCCGTGAGGAATAATGTGGGAGCGCCGGCAAAGTCGGGCGTGCCCCAGTTGGATATCAGGCCGGAACCCATCCCCAGCCAGAACTGATCGCTCGACAAGGGATCGGAAGTTACTGACACCTCGGCGACGTAACTATCAAATGCATAGTTGTCGATCGTCCGCATGTAATTGCGGCCGCCGTCACCGGCGAAATCCTTGCCGAAGGTTGCCCCGTTCGCCGCGAAAGACACTCGGGGGTCGACGGAAAAATCGTCTGCCAGCCCATCGGTGCTGGCGAACTCGAATCCCGCCGCTGCCGCTGCCCCTTGCAGGGCGGCTTCGTTCGACGTGCCGCTGAATCCTTTCAACGAGTTATTGATGGAACCGGCCGCCAGTGCGCTGGCGGCTGCCGCCTGCAGCACAAGCAACGTCGCCGTGCACCGAATGCCATTAGTCGTGAACCGTCTCATGAGTCTGCAACTCCTTGTCGACATGAACTCGGCGGCGGGCCGGCTTGCGGGCCCGCCGCCGTCTGCTCATGCACTATCAACCATCCCCACGCCCCGCCCGTTCAATCAGACACGCCGCCGTCCGCAGGCAGCCGCGATGGCTGCTCCCCCCAGCAACATCACCACGGACACCGGCTCCGGCACCACGCGAATCACCAGATCGCGGAACACCGCGCCGTCGTCGCCCCCGAAGAAGATCCGCGACGGTTCGCTCGGCCAGCCGTCGGCTGCGTACAGCGATGTCGTCACGATCGGGAAATTGCTGGAGACCGCATCCGCCACAAAGGGCCCGCCAGCGTAATTTAAATCAATTTCGCCAAGCAACTGACCGTTGTTCGCGTTGAAGGTCATGCGAAACCGATGCGTGCCGGCATCGAATCCGGGCACCGTCGTGTCGCCGAAATTGTTCATGTCGTTCTGCGTGCGAAACCGCGTGAACTTGTCGTTCTGCGGCTCGGGCCAGAACGAGGCCGACGAGAACTGCGTGCTCCAGTCGGGAGTGCCAAACAGTGCCCGATCGCCGGCGCCCAAACCGATGAAGACCGCTTTGTTGTCGTCGTTTTCAAACGTGACTTCGGCCACAAAACTCGTCGTCGCATAATCGCTATCGTTGGTCCGCATGTAGTTGCGGCCGCCGTCGCCGGCGAACAGCGCGCCGAAGTGGGCGCCGCTGCTGTCGAACGTCACCGTGTCGTCGCTTTGTTGTTCAATAAAATCGTCGGACGGATCGTCGGGCGTTCCGTTGTCGTTGTTGCCGAAAAGCGGGCCGGCGGTGCTGTAGAAATTGAGCCCCGCGGAGCTGACCGCCGCTTGCGTGCCGGCCTGGTTCGAGTCGCCCGTAAAGCCGGCGAGCGAATTGGAAAGATTAGACGCGGCATTTGCCGAGAGCGTCGCTGCGAGAGCCGCGCCGCCGCAAACACATGCCAAACCGAACTTGGTCCACCTCATGAGAACTTACCTCCACAGTGTTGAACTACTGGTGAATCATTCCTCTTCTGCCGGATGAACTCGTGCTGCCGAACGATCGCCTGTTGCTGCCGGCGGCTCCGGCGGGGAAATGGGGGCCTGAAGCCCGGGTCCGCGCCCACGAGCAGTGCGTATTTCGCCACCGTTTGGCAGGAAAACTGCCACGACACGAAAACCGCCTCGACAGGAAAAATGAAAAGACTCCGCCGGGAACCCAATGCCCGACGCGCGCCGCACCGCCTTCCCAATCCGGCCGCGGCCGGATGCAACCCCAATGCGCCCACCTGCTTAGGAACAGCAGCCACCCGGAATCGGCAGCTACCGCCACGCTGAAAAAAGACCGCCCAAATCGACTAGACCACGCCAATCCACGTGGCCACACCCCATTCGGCGACGCGTTTTGACGATCCGACTCCCATATCCGTTGGGACTTCGCGATGTGAACGAAAAAATGTGCCGGGGGCAAATTTTGTGCAAAATGCAAGGCGTCATTCGGACTTTATGTCGCCAACGCACACCTCGGCTGCCCCCAGACCGCACACTGTCGGCTCGCGATCCCAGACAATCCCATTCCATTGCGGTGAGACGAGCCGGGCCGCCGGGCCAGCGGAGCCTCAATTTGCCCATTCTTCGGTTCACTTTTTGACTCGCCGTGGTATTTGTATGGACGGGAGAGTTCACGGATCGCGGACACGGTGGCGGCGGCTGAAGCGCGGTAGCGGCGCTTCGCTGTGGAGGTTGGGTGTCTCGATGGGCGGAATTACGACAACCGACAAATCGGCCGACGACGATCGGGAAGACCGCGTCGCGGAGTTCCTCGAACTGTATTCGAGCCACTATCCGCGGCTGCAGTTTTACGTCACGGCGCTGTTGCCGACGGCCAACGATGCCAGCGACGTGCTGCAAGAAACAAGCATGGTGCTCTGGCGAAAGTTCGACAGTTTCGAAATGGGCACGAATTTTTTCGCCTGGGCCTGTAAAATCGCCCGATTCCAAGTGATGAAGTACCGCGAACGGCAGGGCCGCTCCGCGCGGTTGTTCGATACCAGCCTGTTGGAAAAGCTTGCGGTCGAAGCCTGCGACGAACGCGTCGTCGGCGCCGTGCCGCTGGCGGCCCTGGAGAACTGCCTGGGCAAGCTCTCCGAAAGCGACCGCTCGCTGATTCGCCGCCGCTACCAGCCAGGCTCCACTGTCCAGCAGCTCGCGGCCGATATCGGTCGCACCGCCAACTCGGTGTCAAAATCGTTGGGCCGGATTCGCCGCGTGCTCCTGGAATGCATCGATCGCACGGTGGCCTTGGAGGGGCGCGAATAATATGCCTCGGTTTGACTGGAATCGGCGACGACGGGCGAAAGGAGTGCCCCAATAATGCGCGCACACGATGACGCCGCCAACCGAGATGCCGCCAACCGAGAAGTCGATTGGTCTGCCGATCCGCCGCTCAACGCCGCATTGATGGAAGAGCTCCGCGAGTTGCTCGCACGGTTGTGTGACGATCAGTTGTGCGACGAACCACTGACTGGCGGCGGTCAATTCTCCGGCGGCGACCGCGCGCGGCTCAACGAGATTCTCGACACCCACGCCGCGGCCCGCCGCTACTACTTGAAATACGTGGCGATCCACAGCTCGCTCTCCGCCATGGCCGGGAGCGCTTCGGCGGCCGACGCCCAGCTCGCCGTCGAGCGGATCACGCTCGAACGCTTTGCCGGCCGCACCGGTCCGCCGCTTGCGCCGTGCGGCATCGAACCCTTGCAACTGGAGCGCCGCGAACGCTGGCAATCGGTGCTGCGGTGGTCAGCGGGAATCTCGGCGGTGGTTGCGCTGGCGATGGCCGGCTGGTGGCTGACGGTGCGGGAACGGAAGGATGCCTTGCTGGCGGAGGCCGTGTTGGACGGCAATCTCAAGCCCGCGGTCGACGTTTCGTTCGGCAGTCAGCCGTTCGGCAATCAACCGTTGGCCGCCGAAGTCACCTATGTTTCCAATGCCGCTGTGTGGCAGAATCCGAACGGTTCGTTCACGTTGGCGTCGCGCGTCCGCGCGGGCGAAAATCTCACGCTCGAGCGCGGGCAGGTCGAGCTAACGTATTCGACGGGCGCCAAACTGCTGCTCACCGGCCCATCGGAGTTTCTCGTGCTTCCGGCGGGCGGCAAACTCCGCCGCGGCGAGCTGGTGGCCCGCGTGCCGCAGGCGGGCCACGGCTTCACGATCGAGACGCCGCACGGCAAAGTCATCGACCTCGGCACCGAGTTCGGCGTCGTGGTCGACGACTTCGGCGTGTCGCAAGTGAGCGTCTTCGAAGGCAAAGTGGAAACGTTGCCCAGCGGCCCGGCCGGCCTCGCGCAGGACAAGATCGAGCTCACCTCCGGCCGCGCGATTCAGTGGACGGCGGACTCGGTCACGCCGATCAGCGTGCAGGGTCGTCGCTACGGACGGCCGGAAGAATCGTGGCCGGCGGGCGACGAAGCGACGACGGCAACCTCTCAGCCGCTGCTCGACGTCGACTTCCGCGGACGCGAGCTCCAGGCCGGCAATTGGAAGACCTATGGCGAATTGGTCGCTTCGCAGCGGGGTCTGCGCTTGCAGGGCGCGGCGGTCGGGCGGCCCTACTTGATCGCGGCCCAGGAGTTGGACCCCGTGGCAGGCCCCGTGAATGTCGTCTGCGACCTCCGCTTTGAAAGCGTTGACGACGCCGAGCACGCTTCGTTCGCCATCCTGACTCGCAGTTCCGATGCGCAAAGCAAGTCCGGAACGCCCTGGCAGGATATGCTCTCGCGCAGCGTGCGCTGCCGCTTGATGGCCGACCTCCTCTCGGGCGAGGGCCTGCTCGAGGCCGGCACCAAGTACGAAGCCGACCGCGAGCACACCAACATCTCCTGGGGCGGCTTCTCGCAACCGCGCCCCGGGACGCTCTATCGGCTCGAGATGCGCGACGACGGTCTCAATGTGTCGTTCACCGTTTCGCTTGTCGAGAATCCGTCGGTCCGCAAGACGATCACCTGCCGCTCGCTGTTCCGCGGCAACCAAAACTTCGTCGCGCTCGAAGGGCCCAGCCTGGGAACTGCCACGGTCGAACGGCTCGTCGTCACGCAGGACGGTCTGCAGGGGCGCAATTCGACGCTGGCGTTCTCGGCCTTCGACAAATCACAAAGTGTCAGCGGCGCTCCCGAGGAGTTGGCCCAACAACTGGACGAGCTGATTCCCGCCGACGCGCAGCTCGTCGTCCGCGATTCGTTTGACGCCGACGAGGTCGATGCCAAGGTTTGGAAGACGCTCGGCGACGTCGCGGTCGACGACGGCGAAGTGCAGCTGGGCGTTCCGAACAATGAGCAGCACATCGACACCTGGAAGGCCCGGCCGTATCTGCTCACGCGGCAAGAGTTTGATCCTGCGGACGGCGCGCTCACGATCGTCGGCAAAGTGACCTTCTCGGAAAACTTTCTGCACGGCTACGGCGGATCGTTCGCCGTGATGACCCGTGCCGACGACACGCATGGCGGCGGCCCGGCCTGGGAAAACTCGATCCTGCGGCGGGGCGTGCGGTCAAACTTCTGGCCGGCCGCGTACGGCTTCGACCACAGCCTTGAAATCCACGAGAAGCCCGAGCCGAACACGATCTCGCTGCTGGTGGCCGAGGCCTTCCCGATCGCGCCCAGCTCGCGGTCGTATCTGTTCCGCATCGTGGACGACGGCAGCGCGGCGACGCTCACCTTCCTCGACGCCCGAGACCCCGAGACGCGCAAGACCGTCTCGCATGCCACCAGCGCCGCGATGCTGCGCAGCGGCCACATCGGCTTCGAAAGCTGCTGGGGCTCACCCCTGCGACTCGACGAAGTGCGGATCTACCGCGGCGGCGAGCCGTCCGAGTTTCGCTAGCGGAGAAGATAACAGGCAGGGGGCGAAGATGACACGCAGCGGGGCGTTCATCTCGCGCGAATTCCCCGCCGACTTGCCGAAGGCGCCAATTGGAACATTGGGCGGCCTGGTCGCGTGTCGACGGCCTGCTTTTCATCTGTCGACCGCGGACAGTCCGATCGACACTCCTCTCTGGCGCTCAGGGATTTCTGCATTCTGCTTTCGCGTCGCGACCTGCAACCATCGCAAGTCGTCGCGACATAGGCGATTGCACTTTGTCGGTTGGTGCGAAACATTGATGACACTGCCAATTCAGAAGACTGTGGCGAGCAGAAGATAACGGAACATGCTTCAAGTCTCTAATCGGGCTTGGCGATACATCATTCATTGTCGATCCATCAACCGATTACTGCAACGGATTTTGCGAAGCGATGGATATGCGTTTGTGATTGGCTGATGGCAACAGCTTGGCATTGACCATTTGCTCGTAGTCGCTGCGACAATTGAGACGCCCTGGCACCAAGCCAAACCATTTAATGAACAAAAACTCTTCCAACTCACTTCGTCCCAAGATGTCGGCCAAGAACGACAGTCGGTAGTCTCTGGCAAAGACCGCCATATCGACCGACACTGGCTTCTGCCGGAATCCGTGCTTGCCGTGAACGATGTCGCTCAGTCGATGCTTTAAGTGAGTCGTCTCGCCCACATACTTCGGTACTTCTCCACACCAGATGGCGTAGACGCCACCTAGAGCCGCCAGTTCGACTTCCAAAACGCCGTCGACCGAGATTGAGTAGCGTTGGGCATCCCACAGCTCTCGTTCAAGTTCGAGCAAGCGATCTAAATTGTCGGGTGACATAGTGTAGGTCCACTTCGTCGAATTGCCACATTGTCTTGTGTACTTTTCGGAAATGCTAGTGTGCGATACAGTCACACTACCTGCAGCGTGTCGATGAGACTGCGAGTAAACAAAATGCAAGACCTTCAATTTGAAGTCCGTGAAGTCGACGGGTGGCGACTACCTGTAATACGGATTGTTGACGCAGATATGGAAATCGCTGCTTCTGCACGTCGAGTGATTGGCAATTCTGTATACGGCTCACCATCAGGCAAACTGAATCTTGCTCGCTGGAAAGTCGCCGTTGCCAAAGCCGTGATATCTCAGCGTGGGTCGATGGAACTTTCTGGCCCTCGGTCGTTTGCAGTAACAGTCGGCTTCAGTTTTTACCCGCCCGCTCATGGAAATGGAGAGTTTGACATTGAGAATTTTCTGAAGCCTACACTGGACGCAGTCGCCGGTGGGCTCTTTGAAGAGAATATGGAGATCATCTGGAATGACGTTACCAGATGGCATTACAACGATTCGGTTTTTCACAGCCTATTGGTGCATCGACTGCAGGATGCTGACTTTCACGATGCGGAAGGTGCTGCAATTTTCGTAAGTGCAAGAAAAACGAAGTAACGACGGATCGATACAACGGGTGAAGATAAGGGGACATGAAGAAAAGATGAGGAAAAGGATGAAGAAAAGGGGACATTCTGTGAAGAAAAGGGGGCATTCTGCTTATTTTGTCGAAGACGTAGAATGTCTCCTTGTCTTTCTGCAAGATGGTGGGTCTCGTGGAACTCGATCCACCCTACGTGGATTTGTGGAGAGTGGCTGCGATGTGGCGCACGTCGAGCTGATCAATCGCGAATGCGAAGCGTTGATTCATCCACGATCCATAACTTGCCCGCCAACGGCTCTTGATTCAGCGTCGGCAAGAATCGCTTCACGGCCGCCAGAACCCAGCTTTTGTCAAGTCGCGCCAGTCGCAGCACGATGATGCCCGCTGAATCGGCCGGCGGATACGCGCGAATGTCGGAGAAGTGTAAATCCAGCGTGACGATCACGCGACCTTCTTGCCGGCAAACCTCCACAACGTCGGGATCGGGCCGGCCACCCAGATGCTGTTCGAGGACCGTTACGGCGTCGTGCCCAGCTTCGGTCAAGAGCGTTGCCACTTCGATCGGCAGGTTTTCGTCGACCTTGAACTTGAGCATCAAGTCACGCCGCTAGGCAGATAAACGGTGCGTTCACGCGCCAACTCTGCGGCATATTCCAGCGAGGCGTGAACGTCGTCGACGGAAAGCGCCGGGTAGCTCTGGAGCAGCTCCTCGGTCGAGACACCGGCTGCCACATTGTCGAGCAGCACGGACACCATGATGCGAGTGCCTTTGATACAGGCTTGGCCGTGACAAATCGCCGGATCCACAGAAATCCGTTCTCGCCAATTCATCGAATTCTCCTCCAAGACCATGCCGCTCGTATGGATTAATTTTATCACATCCTGACGCTCCGGCTAGCTGATGTGGTATGCGGGTAACTATGGCCGAAACCGTGATCGTACATCAGGCAAATCGGTGGGTCCTGTAGAACTCGACCCACCCTACGTCTGCCTCGAGCGCTGAAGGATCGTGACGGGCAGGATTGTTGCCCATCTTACTTTTTGTAGACTCGGCGGGAGCCTCGCCCTCCCACGATGCGCCCCCTAGCGGTTGTGCGCTAGTGCGTGGAGCAGTTCGGTCACCAGCGCCGTCCAGCCGGTTTGGTGGGTAGCGCCGATGCCGCGGCCGGTGTCGCCGTGGAAGTATTCGTGGAAGAGGACGAGCTCGCGCCAGTGGGGGTCGGTGGCGTAGTGCGCTTCGTCGCCGTGGCAGGGGCGCTTGCCGGATGCGTCCGGCAGGAACAGGCGCGTGAGGCGCGTGGCCAGCTCGGCGGCGACTTGTTTGAGGTTCTTCATCTGGCCGGAGCCGGTGGGGCACTCGACGAGCAGATAGTCGCCGTAGAAATGGTGGTAGCGTTCGAGGGCTTCGATCAATAAGTAATTGACGGGGAACCACACCGGGCCGCGCCAGTTCGAGTTGCCGCCGAACATGCCGGAGGTCGAATCGCCGGGCGTGTAGTCGACGCGCGAGTGGAGCCCGTCGAGATGGACCTCGTACGGATGGTCCTGATGGTAGCGCGAAAGGGCCCGCACGCCGTACGGCGAGAGGAATTCGTTCTCGTCCAAAATGTAGCGGAGCACGCGCTGCAGGCGCTCTTCTGACGGGATCGCCAGCAGGCGATGGACGTGTCGATGGGCATGGTCGCCCGATTCCCACTCGCCCTGGTCGCAGTAGCTGATGTGCCGCGCAAGATCGGTGCGGTGTTTGAGGAACCACTCCATCCGTTTCTTGAATCCGGGCAGGCGATCGATCACGTGCTGCTCGAGGATTTCGACGGCGAAGAGTGGGATGATGCCGACCATCGAGCGAATCCGCAGCGGCAGCGTGGTGCCGTCGGCGCTGAGCACGTCGTAGTAGAAGCCGTCCTGGTCATCCCAGAGTCCCATGCCGCCGAGCGAATTCATGGCGTCGGTGATGGCCACGAAGTGTTCGAAGAACTTCGAGGCGATGTCCTCGTACGACGGATCGTCGGACGCGAGTTCCAGGGCCATCGAGAGCATCGTCGCGCAGTAGAACGCCATCCAGGCGGTGCCGTCGGCCTGCTCCAGGTGCTGGCCGCCGGGGAGGGGCTGCGAGCGGTCGAACACGCCGATGTTGTCGAGTCCCAAAAAGCCGCCGGCGAACAGGTTGCGGCCCTGCGGGTCTTTGCGGTTGACCCACCAGGTGAAATTGATCAAGAGCTTGTGAAACGCGCGGCGGAGAAAGAGCCGGTCGCGCTGGCCGCGGGCGCCGGTCATTTTGTAGACCCGCCAGCAAGCCCAGGCGTGGACCGGCGGATTCACGTCGCCGAACGCGAACTCGTAGGCCGGCATCTGGCCGTTGGGGTGCATGTACCATTCGCGCAGGAAGAGCAGCAGTTGCTCCTTGGCGAATTCGCCGTCGACGCGGGCCATCGGCAGCATGTGGAACGCGAGGTCCCAGGCCGCGTACCAGGGATATTCCCATTTGTCCGGCATCGAAACGATGTCGCGATTGAACAGATGGGGCCAGTCGCTGTTGCGGCCGTGCTTGTGGCCCTCGGGCGGCGACGGTTGCTCGGGATCGCCGTCGAGCCAGTCGCGGACGACCAGGTGATAGAACTGTTTGCTCGTGAGCAGGCCGGCGTATGCCTGCCGGGCGACGCGCCGCTCTTCGTCGCTGAGGCTGTGGTGATTGGGAATCCGCTCGGCGTAGAACTCGTCGGCCTCCCAGACGCGGCGGGCAATCGTGTGCTCGAATTCTTCGCTGAAGACGAGATTCTGCGAATCTTCGTCGGATACCAGCCGCAGGCGGACGACAACCTCGCCGCCGGCGGGCACGTGGAGCACGTAATGCCAGGCGACCTTGGTGCCGCGCTGCGCCGGGTTCACTGCGTCTTGTTTGCCGTGGATCACGTAGTCGTGGAAGGCGTCCTTGACGTAGGGCGTGGGATTCGCCGAACCATAGATCCGCTCCATGTTCGTTTCGTTTTCCGTGAACAAGAGCATCGGCCGCGTGCCGTCGGAGGCGGCGTCGGCCGCCATGCGGAACTTGCCGAGCGAGGCGTGCTGCGTGACGACGCCGCCCATACCGTCGGGATCAATCCGCGGCTTCACTTCGCAACCTTCGTGCAGGCAGCCCCACGTCCAGGAGTTGCGGAACCAGAGCGTCGGCAGCAGGTGGACCGTCGCCGCCTCCGGCCCGCGGTTGGCCACCGTGAGCCGCACGAGCACATCGTCCGGCCCGGCCTTGGCGTATTCGGCAGTGACGTCGAAGTAGCGATTGCTGTTGAAGATGCCGGTGTCTGCCAGCTCGAACTCCGTGTCGCCCCGGCCGCGGCGGCGGTTTTCGTCCAGAAGCCAGGCGTACGGAAACTCGGCCTGCGGATATTTATAGAGTGATTTGACGTACGAGTGGGTCGGCGTGGCGTCGAGATAGTAGTAACACTCTTTGACGTCTTCGCCGTGGTTGCCTTCGTGGTTCGTGAGCCCGAACAGCCGCTCCTTCAAAATGGGGTCGTGCCCGTTCCAGAGCGCGACGGCGAACGCGAGGCGGCATTCGCGGTCGGTGAAGCCCAACAGGCCGTCCTCGCCCCAGCGATACGCGCGGCTGCGGGCGTGGTCGTGGGGAAAGTAGTCCCAGGTGTCGCCGTTGTTGGAATAGTCCTCGCGGACCGTGCCCCATTGCCGTTCGGCGAGATACGTGCCCCAGCGCTGCCAATTGGCCTTGCGCGCGTGCGCATCGGCCAGGCGCTGTTCTTCGGCGGCGAGAGCGGTCGTCGCAGTGGAGGGGAGCACGGCAGACGTCATTGCGGGGAGGGGAGCGAGGTCGAGGATGGCTACACAACTCCCTCAAGGATAGGTCGCGACTCCCGCGCCGGCGAGCGCGGAACGGCACAAAACGCCTCATTTTCCAGGGGTTCGCCGTGGGACACCGGTGCCTGGCCGCGAACCGCGTGCAGCGGCCGCAGATAGACAATGTCGCGCGGAAAGAAGAGGTCGAGCGTCCAGTCGATCGCCACGCGGAGCTTCCGCTCGAACCCCGGCAGCTTCATCAGGTAGATCGTCCGCCACAACCACCAGGCGACAAAACCGGAGAACCGCAGGCCGAAGATTTCCGCGACGGCCGAGCGGCGGCCGAGGCCGGCCAGGAGGCCCAGCGCCTTGAAGCGAAAGGGCTGCGGCTCGCGGCCTGCGAGCACGGCGGCGATGTTGTCGGCGAGCCGGCGGCCTTGTCGCAGCGCGTATTGCGCCGTCGGCGGGCAGGTCCCGCCGGTGACCAGATCCGGCACCGTGGCGCTATCGCCCACGGCCCACACACACGAACAGTTCTTCGCGGCCATCGTGGCGTCGACGTCGACCCGGCCCGATTTGCTGCGACTCACGTTCACCAGGTCGAGCACGGGGTTAGCCGCGGTGCCGGCCGCCCAGACAAACGTGTGGGCGTCGATGTCCGTGCCGTTCGCCAGCTGCACCTGGTGACGTGAGCAGCCTTGCACACGGGTCCTGAGCAACACTTCGACGCCCCGGCTCTCGAGTTTCGCGAGCGCGTAGCGCGAGAGAGACTCACTCACTTCGGGCAGGATCCGCTCGCCGGAGTGGATCAGCACCATGCGAATCTCTTCCGGCTGGACGTGCGGATAGAAGCGGCCCGCGCTGCGGACAAAATCGTTGAGCTCGGCGAGCGTCTCGACGCCGGCGAAACCGCCCCCCGCGACGACGAACGTGAGCATCTGTCGGCGGACGGCCGGATCGCTCTGCAGGTCGGCGTGCTCCAGTTTGTCGATTACATGGGCGTGGAGCTGCGTCGCATCGGCGAGGCTCTTGATGGTGAGTGCGTTTTCGGCGACGCCGGGGAGGTTGAAGAAGTTGGGCACCGAGCCGAGTGCCAGCACCAGGTGGTCGAACGGCAGCGTGAAATCGCCGCACGCGCCGCAGTGGGCGGCCGTAACCGTGCGATGCTCGACGTCAATCGCCTTGACGGATGCCTGCCGCACGGTCGTCCGCCGCAACAGCGCGCGGAGCGGAAAGACGATGTGCTTCGGCTGGATCGAACCGGACGGCACCTCGGGCAACAGCGGCGTGAAGGTGAAAAAGTTTTCGCCGTCGACGAGCGTGATCTCGACCGAAGCGTCGCCGCGGAAACGCTGCTCCAGCCGCAGGGCAATCGCCGTGCCGGCAAAACCGCCGCCGATGATGACGATGCGAGTCGGGTTCATAGGAACGATTCCTCACCTGGCACACGGTCGCTCAGTTGCCAAAAGCACAGCGCAATTTCACACGCGTCGGTTCCGCCGCAAACTCAACACAACGCCCGTGACCACGGCGAGCACGCCCGTCGCCGGTTCCGGCACGCCGATTCGCGTGAACGTGAACGTGCCGAGATGCGGACTGCCCGCGGCGAATGGTGTGCCGAGCAAAACGATCGGTTGTCGCGGCACGGTGTCCGGGTTCGAGAGGCTGAAGCCGGTGCCTTGCTCGGTGCCGGCGTCGTACGCGTACAGGTCGACGGTGAGCTGGTCCTTCCAACCGGCGCCGTTGCGAAGATCCAGACCGTGAACGCCGACAAACCAATCGGGGCTGGGCGCCACCATCGTGACCAGCGTCACCAGCGGAAACTGTTGCGAGACGTCGACGGTCACGCTGGTGCTGCCAGGCGAAGTGATGCCGCCGCCCTGAATCACCGAGAGCGCCGTGCCGGCGTTGATCGCGGCCTGCACTTCGCCGCGCAGGGCCGAGGTGCCGCCGATCTCCGCCATCTGCTCGATGCCGGCCGAGGCCAACTGGCCCGGAGTCCAGAAGCTCACCTGGTCGCCATGAACGCCGCCGATGAGCGCGGAGAAGTGCGCGCCCGCGGGATAGGCGCCGGGATGCGTGGCCGCGCTCCAAGTGGCGTCGAATTTGACGTCGTACTGGATAGCAGCCGCCGCAAGCGACTGGGCGATACAAACCGCGGCGAGCAGCGAGCAGACGATCGACGATGGACGCATGGCATCGCTCCGGGGATGCTGGAAGTGTGGTGAAGGCGGAAGACGACTACTTCTTGAATTCAGCGTTGACCTGTTTGTCACCGCCAGCGGTCGGCGGCTCTTGGGCGTCGAACTGGAGCGACGCCGAGTTGATGCAGTATCGCAGACCGGTCGGTCGCGGGCCGTCGTCGAACACATGCCCCAGGTGCGCGCCGCAGTTCTTGCAGGTGACCTCAGTGCGGTGCATGAAAAAGCTGTTGTCGTCGTGCGTGGCGACGTTCTTCTCGTCGGCCGGCTGATAGAAGCTGGGCCAGCCGGTGCCGGAGTCGAACTTCGTATCGCTGCTGAACAGCGGCGCGCCGCAGCAGACGCAGCGGTACATGCCGTCGCGGTGGTTGTTCCAATAGTCGCCAGTGAAGGCCTGCTCGGTCCCTTTCTCGCGGGTGACATGATACTGGTCGGGCGTGAGTAGCTTCTTCCACTCCGCGTCGGTCCGCGGCGGGCAAGTGCAAGAGGTTGGATTATTGGGGGAAGTTGTATTCGAGTTCATGACGGTTGACTCCGTAGAGGGTGTGGTGGTGCTCTGTGTCGATGTCGATTCATCGGCCTCGGATCGCATCGCGGCGATGACCAGTAAGCCGAGGGTGAGCGACGCAACGGGTATGAAAATCGATTTAGCTTTCATGGAGTGATTCCTATTGGGTGTCGCTTTGCTACGTGATTTGTTAATGCCCGCCGTACCAATCGTATCCACGCTTGGCCCAGTAGTCCGCCGGCCGCACGTCGGTCAAGTCGATCACGCTGATGCGCTTGATGCATTTGTAGCCATACTTCACGGTGCTCACGAGACGCAGCGGCGCGCCGTGCCCTTCGGTGAGGGGCTGGCCGTTGAGCTCGAAGGCGAGCAGCGTTTGCGGATGCAGGGCACTGGGGCGATCGAAACCGACGTAGTAGCGGTCAGGCCGGCCGTCCTCATCGACAGCGTCGACGGGCGTCGACAAACCGACGTACTGGCTCGGCGCACCGAACTTCTGCAATAAGTCGGCGAGCCGGACACCTTTCCAGGTGGCAATGCGGCTCCAGCCTTCGACGCATTTGAACTCGGTGGTCATCGTGTAGTTCGGCAGGGCCTTGATCGCCGCGAGCGGAACGTGCCGATCGGCGGCGCCGGTGATGTGGACGGTCCAATTGTCCGCGTCGGCCGCGCTCATCAGGCCGACGAGGCCGTTGACGCGCAAGTCGCTCGCCAGTTCCGACGCGAACTCGGGAGCCAGCCGTTGTGGACGGTAAATCCCCTGTGCGATTCGTTCGTTGAATCGCAAAACGCGGCGCAGCGGCCAGGGGATGCCGTCGTCCAGTTCACGCGTGGCAATCCACGTGGCCGCGCCGCCGCCGACTAGCGCGGCAATTGCCCCGGTGGCGAAACCGCGGCGTGTGAGCCGCCGGATTTCGGCCTCAGTCGTGGCAGCATCAGCCGGCACCACAATCTGATTCGATTCGTTACTCATGGCGCGCCTCCTCGGCGTCGACGACTTCGAATCCCGTGACCATTGCGCGGAAATTGTTCCAACCGGTTTTGATCACTTGCGCGATGTGCACGAGGAAAAAGCCGACGAAGCCCAGGGCCAGCCAAAAATGTTCCCAGCGGGCCCACTCGTATCCGCCCAACAGCGTCGTGAGCCAGGCCGTCTGCGTCGGCTTGTAGATCGCCAGTCCCGTGACGAGCGCGCCGCCGCCCATCAGGATCACGCCGGTGTATGCGATTCGCTGCGCGGCGTTGAACTTGCCTTGCGACGGCGCCACCTTGCGCAGGTGCAGATCGTGCAGGACGACGTCAAACGCATCGCGCACACTGTTTCGATCCGGCGCGAGGTGCCGCCACTCGCCGGACGCGAGCAGGTAGATCACGTACCCAATACCGTTGATCGCCAGCAGCCACATCAGCGTAAAGTGCCAGGCCATCCCCTCGGCTAGGCGATGGTCGAGGCGAAGTGTGCTGTAGAACCACTCCGGGAAGAAGCTCAGCAGCGTGGTATCGCCCCACCCGATGCGATAGACGTCGTTGGCCCAATAGATCAACAGGCCGCTCCAGATCATGCCGAACAGGATCGGCACGTTAAACCAGTGCATCCAGCGAATCGGGCGGGGGTGTTTGGCTTCGAGACGTTTCATCGTCGGAAACTCCAACAGTGCATTTCGCGACGCTTCCCAATCGAAAGTCGATAGCGAATGGACTGGACTACTGATCTCCCATCTTGTCGGACTGCATCTTGCCGTCGTTCATCTTGCTGTCGCCCATTTTGTCCATGCCCATCTTGTCCGACCCCATCTTGTCGCCCGACATCTTCATCGGTTCCATCGCGTTGTTCATGGGCGCTTCGCTGCCCATCTTGTCGCCGCCCATTTTGTCTCCGGCCATCTTGTCAGCGCCCATCTTGTCTGTGCCCATCATCGCGCCGCCCATCTTGGCGTCACCCATGTGATCGGCCATGCCCATCTTGTCGGAGCTGGCGGTACTCGAGCCGCAGCCGACCAGTCCAACCGTGGCGACGGCCACGAAACATGCCGCCACAGCCAAGGCGATTTTCGTTTTCATTTCAGGTTCTCCAGTTCGGTTTGAAAGAGTGATCGAAAAACTACACGCTTAGTTGCCTGCCCCCAGGGGGAGTTACGACAACTCAAAAAAAGTCTCCTCTCACACACAATCGGCCGCCAGCAGCGACTCGCCGAGCGTCTGCCGGGCCCGATGCAAACGGGTCTTGATCGCGCCGCGCGACACGCCCAACAGCGCCGCCGTCTGCTCGGTGTCGTACTGGTCGATGTCGCGCAGGATCAACACTTCGCGATACGAGTCGGGTAGCGACTGGATCGAGCGGCGAATCGCGGTTCGCTGCTCGCGCTTGTCCATCAGCGTGGCCGCGTCGTCGCACTCGCGGGCCATCGCCGGCCACGCGGCATCATCACGTTTCGAGGCTGCAGCAATTGACTCGAGCGAGACCGTCGGCCGCCGTTTCTGCGAACGCAGCCGCATCAGACACTTGTTCACGACGATGCGGTGCAACCAGGTGGAAATCTGCGCTTCGGCCCGGAATCGGGGCAGCGACACGAACGCCGCCAGGAATGCATCCTGGACCGCGTCCGCCGCGTCCTCTTCGCTGCGGAGCATGCGCCGCGCGACCGCCAGCATTCGAGCGCCGTACTGTTGGTAAAGCGCGTCGCAAGCCGCCCGGTCGCTGTCATGCAGCTTCGTCGCCCGGTCGACTGGCGGCTCGCGCGAGATTCGCGCTGTCTTCGTGACCTGCAGGATCATCGATCGGTCTCCTTGAGCAATTCGTTCACCAGCGGCGAGCAGCCCACAAGCCGCATCCCGCGGCGACGCCAATCGCGGAGCGCGATCGTCCCCGGCGTGTCGACAAACGAGATGCCGGCGAGGTCCAACGTCGCCGGCGCCGTCTCGCCGGCCGCCCGCCGGCACGCTTCGTCCAGTTCCCCGATCCACGGCTCAAGCAGTTTTCCTTCGAGCTTGAGAGTTACGGGCGAGTTGTCGGTTTGGATGGTCGTAATTCGCAACATGGCAGCCTTCCAACGGCGGTCTCTTCCGAAATCAGGTGCGGAGGCATTCACTACTTCTGCACATGGAGCTGCGTATGAAGCGAGCCGCGTGCCGGCGGCGATCGCGCCGGAAAAGACGCGTCGCAAAGCGTGCCGCGATAGAGAGATACGGCATTGACGGGCCGTAAAAGTTGGGGTCCCGTCGAGCCACGCCCACGACGTCGTGGCCACGAGATTTCGTGGCCGCTACGACGCTTCGTGGGTGCTGCGAGAAATGCCCAGCTTTTTCATCCGGCTGCGGAGCGTGTTGGGATGCAGCCCCAGCACCTGGGCCGCGCCGCGGGCCCCTTCGATGACCCACTTGGAATCTTCCAGCGCGGCGAGAATGTGACTGCGTTGGACGTCGTCCAGATTGGCAACTTTCGCAACAGTCGGCTCGACGGTCATCGACGCCGCATCGGTGGGGAGCATGTCCTGCGACACCTCGAGCCACATGCCGCTCGACAGGATCACCGACCGTTCCATGATGTTCTCCAGCTCGCGGATGTTGCCCGGCCAGGCGTAACCGGTGAGCCGCGCGAGGGTCTCCGCGCTGATCCCGTCGATCGGTTTGCCGAGCCGGTTGGCAAACCGCATCGCGAAGTAGCTGGCCAACAGCGGAATGTCCTCTTTCCGCTCGCGGAGCGCTGGCAAGCGAATCGGAAACACGTTCAGCCGGTAGTACAAATCCTCGCGGAACGTCTTGTCGCGCACGGCCTGTGCGAGGTCGCGATTCGTGGCGGCAATCACGCGGACGTCGACCTCGGTCGGCCCCTTGCCGCCGATGCGGTCGATCTCGCCTTCTTGCAGGACGCGGAGCAACTTGGCCTGCATCTCCAGCGGCAGCTCGCCCACCTCGTCGAGAAAGATCGTGCCGCCATCGGCCAATTCGAATCGGCCCATCCGCCGCGAGATCGCGCCGGTGAACGCGCCTTTCTCATGGCCGAACAGCTCGCTCTCCACCAGCCCAGCCGGCAGGGCGGCGCAATTCACCTTGATCAGCGGCTTGTCCTTGCGGCGGCTCACCGAATGGATGGCCCGCGCGACGAGCTCCTTGCCCGTGCCGGTCTCGCCGGTCACCAGCACCGAGGCATCCGTCGGCCCGACGGCCCGCACGTGATCGAGCACCGCCGCGAGCGCCGGGCTGCGGCCGACGATCTCGTCGAAGTTCAGCGTCGACTTGATTTCTTCCTGGAGGTACGCGTTCTGCTGCTGCAGCCGGGCCTTCTCACGCTCGGCCAGCACGCGGTCAGTGATGTCGATGATCATCGTCCGCGTGTGTTTTCCGTCCGGCTCGGGACGCGACCAGAACTGGACCCACACCGGTTGCCCGTTGTCTTTGCGGCGGAGTTCCAGCTCGACCAGCCCGCGCTCCTTGCCTTGCTGAATGTCCTTGAACGCTTCGGCCAGTTGCTGCTCGTTGCGATCGTTCTTGGCCACCAGCGACCAGCCCACCGTGCCCGGCACATCCTCCGACTTGAGGCCCAAGAGCTTCATCGCCGCGCGATTGACGCTCACGAAACGGGTGTCGGTGTCTTCGTAGACGTAGGCGATCGGCGCTTCCTCGAACAAGTCGCGGTAGCGCTGCTCGCTGTCTTTGAGCATCTGCTCCATGCGTAGCCGCACGAGTTCGGCCGCCGCCCGGGCTGCGAAGATCTGAAAAATGAATAGCTTCTTCGGCTCCGGCGGCATGGGTCGCTCGTCGAACGCCGCCAGGTGGCCGAGCACGCGTCCTTCCGCGTCGCGCAAAGGGACGCCCAGGTAGCTGTCGACGCTCAATTCAACCAGGCCTTCGTCGCGCGGGAATTTCTGCTGCACGCCGACCGGGTGATGGCAGAATTTGCCGCCGATCACTTCTTCGCACGGGGTGCCGTCCAGATCGAACTCGATGTTCGGCACGATCCGGTCCTTCGACCAGTAGGCGATCGTCCGCACGCGAGCCTCGACGCCGGCGAATTCTGCGACAAACGCGTACGCGACCTGGAGCACCTTGGCCAGATGCGTGACCAAGGCGCGAAAGAATTCGTCGCCCGTCAGCCCGGCGGTCCCCTCGACGATGGCACGCAGCGCGGCGAGCTCCTCATCCGGCGGAAGCGGTGGCGGACTTTCGTTAGGGAGATCGGCTCTCATACGTCGAGTAAACCCGGGCCTTTGATCGCGGCAGTGGTCGTAGCCGGATTGCGGCGCGCCGCGTGGCGGCAGGTCAAATCCGCAAGAAAATCTTCTGGCGATACATGTGATACAGCGCTAGCCAGCCCAGCGCGACGGCGCCGAACTCGATCGTGGGCGGCCCCGCGCGGCCGAGGTGGCTGGCCAGTCCGCCCACGAGACCTTCGGAGATGGTGCGGAAGGGGATGAAATGAACAGCGACGTAGATCGTGATCGCGTTCATGCCGATCACCACGAAGGGAAACGCCCAGCGACGCAGGCCCCAGATGTCGATCAATAGGTAGAACAGCGCGAGCAGCAGGTACGACCACCCCGCAGCCCACAGGGTCATCGAGCTGGTCCAAATGTGCTTGATGATCGGAAAGCCCAAGTATTCGGCCCAGATCCAACCGGCCGCCAGGCTGGCGAATCCGAGCCCGGTGAGCACCGCGAACTTCGACCCTTGCGAGCGATTGGAGCGCAGCACTTCGCCGCCGAACACGCCCAAGAGCACCGACGCGGTGAACGTCATGCTCGAGAGAATCCAGGTATAGCTGGTGCCGTCGCGGAAGCGGCCGAGGATTAACTCATCGACCGCCAGCGCCAAGTTGGCGTCGGGCCGCAGGGTGCCCGTGCCGTAGCCGGGCACCGGCACGAACATCACCAGGGCCCAAAACCCCACCAGCATCGCCGCGGCGAACAGCACCTGGAAAACGATGCCCGTGTACAACAGCAACAGCGACGAAACGAAATACCCCGCGGCGATCGCCTGCAGCGTGTTGCAGTAGATGTGGAGCGTGGAGAGCTTGAACTGGAGCAGATTGCCCTGCACGGCCATGCCGAGCACGAACAGGACGAGCGTGCGGCGGATGACCTTGCGCAGCATATCCTGCTTCGATTCGCCCTTTTCGATGCGGCGGCCGAACGAAAAAGGCATCGCCACGCCGACCACGAACAAGAACAACGGCATGATCAGATCCCACGCCACGAACCCTTCCCATTCGACGTGCTCGAACTGGCGGGCGACGGTGGGTGGCAGCGGATCGGCGAACATCTTCGCCACGGCGAGCGCGAGCTCCTGGCCCCCCACGATCCAGAACATGTCGAAGCCGCGGAGCGCGTCGACGGCCATCACGCGATTGCTGGCCACAACGGGAGAGTTGCCTGCATCGGCCATGAAACATCCCCGGGTATTTTGTTGCCCCGAATTCACTGCCCCCAGGG
>JBFWSG010000012.1:0-57463 GCA_050248495.1 Pirellulales bacterium
ACCATTCCGTTGGGATCGTTGATCCAGTTGCGGCCGGAGGAGAAATGAAATTGGGGACGCAGCGGCTCGGAATAGTCGATGTCGTCGTATGCTTGCGGTTTGACGCTCTTCGACAGGGCAAACTCCTGCGCAGTGTCCGGCAGCGGATCGGCCGCCGCTTCGAACGCGTCGACGTTGATGTGCCCCCACTGGCCGGTCGCGTTGTCGAAAACGACCAGCCTCGCGCGCTTGCCAAGAAACTTACTGACGTCGGCATTGCAACGGACCATCGATTCGGAGTCGCAGCCCGTGGCCAGCTCCACTTCTTCGCCGCCGCATTCGAGTTTCACTCCCAATTGTCCCGGCTGGCGGCCGCCGCCAATGAGGAAGCTGACGTACGGCTGCTTGACGACGAACGGGCGCGAGGTCAGCGTGCCGGTGAATTGATCGCCGCGGATGTCGCCGGGCGAACCGCTACGCTCAGTGCAGGCTTCGAAGCCGCCGATCCAGTATTCGCCGTCGTGCCAGCTACTCTCGCGGCCGCGGACAGAGGGGTTGTCGCCCTTGGTCGGCTGCACGGTAAAAGCCTCACCATCGGCCGACCAGTTCTTCAGCGTGCCCGCTTCGAAACCCGAGTTCGGGAAGAGCGGCTCCGCGGCGACCGAGGAAGTCACCGCCGACAGGCACAGGATTAATAGAAGTCGCAACATTGCACGCATTCGCTAAACACACGCCATGGCGTGTCGACCGCTTCGGGAGTTTTGCCGGTAGTCGCTTGCACGTAGCGAAAAGTCCCTCCTTCGTCGGACAAATGCAACCCCGCTGAGCCCCAGCAGTAACATCGACATAGCGGCCGGTTCCGGCACGCGGGCGGCCGCACTGGCAGAGCCCGCGAGGCTATCATATCGCACGACGCCGTTCATCAGCTGCGAGTGAATCCTCGCCCGTTTGCCGAAGTTATTTCGCCAGATTGCATAATCTTCGCCCGTAACCTGGCCCGGCGTAGCGCCTTCATTCGCCAGCGTCTTGGACGAATTCAGTGCGTCGCGCCAAAGCGCGTAGTCCGCCGCGTCGACGACGCCATTTGCATTGTAGTCCCCCTGCAGCGTCTCAAACTCATTGAGCACAAACTCCAGCTGGAGATCCTGCTCGCCCCCCTCGCCCTCAGGCTTGAAAGCTGCACCGAGCGAGTAGGATTGCCCCGGCAGGAGCAGAATGCCGGTGCCCGTCGGCGCCGAGAGCTCGGAGAGGTGCTCGGCAGAAACATTGGCTTCATCGACGTTCGCCACCCCCTGGTCGCTTAAACTCGACCAGTCGCCGTTGGCCGGCTGCAATGAGCCGCTGTCCGACAAGATCGAGTATCCGCCGATATAAACGGTGTACGCCGAGGCGTTGCTGAGCACCGCTTGTCCAGTCTCTGGGTCGACTTTTAGCAGCAGATTGTTCACCGCCAGGCCGCTGATGATTTCGACGGCGCCGTTCTGGACCTGGCCGTCGGCCGTGGTGTATTGAAAACTGACGTCCAAATTGGCCGCCCGCGTGCCGAAGGGCAACTGCCCTTGGGCCGCGATCGGATGGCCCAGCGCAAGCTCTGTCGACGAGCCGACCAGCAGGCTGCCGAGCGGATTCAACTCGTTGAGCGCGGCACCGGTCGGATTGGCTTCTTCCCAGCCGTTGAAGATCGGATTGGGATTGTCTGTCAGGCTCTGCCAGCCCGCGCCGTTCAACGCGGCGGCATTGGAAAGAATCGAATAGCCTTTGAGCTGCGTCGCAGCGCCGTTGCCGACAATCGAGGCGGCGCCCGTGGCCGGATCGATCACCAGCTTGAGCGTGGCCGGATCAAAGCTGCCGGGGTCGATCGCCGCGCCCGGATGTTGGTAGAGATATCCGATCTGCCCCGGCGTGAGCGCCGTGCCGTACATCTGCAGATCGTCGACGTAGCCCAGCATGGCATTCTGATTGCTGCCTTGGCCCAGCAGACGCTTGCCGAGCATCAGCGGGCTGTCGTCGAACATCGGGCTGCCGTCGATCACCAGCTCGCTGGCGCCGGCAAACTTGCCGTTGACGAACATCTCCAGCCGGCCCGTGGTGGCGTCGTAGCTGGCCACGGCGTGGCTCCATTCGTTAGCGCTTACCGCCACATTCGACTGCAAGTCATCCGAGGAATTGTTGCCCGTGTAAACCGAGAATTTCAACTTGCCGTCGGCCTGCCGCTCCAGTCCCCAGGTGGCCGTCTGCTCGTGTGTCTTGCCGATGATGTTGCCCTGGGCGCCGTTCGTGCTGGGATCGAGCCAGAGCGACACCGTGAAGCTGCGCGCATTGAGCCACGTGTCGTTCGGAATGTAAGCGTGGTCGCCGCCGTCGTTCAATTGCGCCGACTTGCCGGTGATGCCGGGTCGATCGGACACCAGGCCCGAATTCGCCAGGTCATATTCCGTTCCAGCCGCGTTGATGAAATTCGCCGCTCGGCTCGGCTCATCGAATTTCCATTGTCCCAACAGGCCGTTCGACGGCTTGGGCAACTCGGCTGGCCAGGCCGACGCGAGCTCGAACGCCGAAAGCGACACAACCCGCGCATTCCCTCCCGTGGCAAACAAATCGATCGATTGGTTGCCGGCCGACGGCAGAAAATTCGACGTCATCGACACGATCCCGTCCCCGCCGAACAACTCCAGCGACGAACGATCGACCAGCATCTCCAGTTGCACGCGGCCTTGCGACGGCGCCAAGTGGGCCGATCGGCCCAAGGCCGACAACGTCTGCGAGGCCACATCGTAACGAACCTCATTGCCGCGAATGTTGAACCCGACCGAGCTCGCCGAATTCAGCTCGATGTCGGCGACGATGTGAAACAACTCGCCCGAAAGGTTGCCCAGCGGATCCTGTCCCGGGCCGTATACGACGTTGTTCACGCTGTGCTCGGTCTGGTGCAGCAGGTCGATTTCCTCGACGGGGTTGCGGAACATGCGGACGCCATCGAGCGTGTTCCGCAACGTGAGCTCGACCGGGAAACCCATCTGCTTGTTGAACGGCATCCCGGGATAGTTGCCGTTGTTCATCCAGGTCACTTGAATGCGGCGGCCGTCGTCGCTCGGTACGTCGTGCCAGGACTGCGAGGCGTAGAAGCTGTTGCCGTAATCTTGAGAGACCTTGGGCGTCGTCGCCGTGAATTGCGTGCCATCGAAATTGCCAACCTGATAACCGCCATCCGCGCCCGACAGCACCCACCGCTTGTTGTTGGGATTGCCGTCCACCGGCAGCTCAAAGAAGTCGGGGCACTCGAAGTAATTGGGCACCTCGCTCAAGTAATTCCAATCCTTCAGATTCGAGGAGCCGAAGAACTGGTAACTCATCGGGTTGCCCTGGTGCGCATCGACCCACACTACCTGGACCCACTTGTTCGAGGCCTCGTGCCAGAACACCTGCGGATCGCGGTCGCTCCCGCCGCCCGATTGCGTCGGCAGCACCGGGTTGCCCTCGTAATAGCGAAAGCTGCGGCCGCCGTCGTTGCTGTACGCCATCCGCTGATCGAACGAACCGACCGACGTGTAGAACATCGCCATCGTCGGCGTCGAACCGGTCTGCAGTCCGGCCGTGTTGTTGAAGTCGATCACCGCGCTACCGCTGAATTTCACGCCCGTCGGATCGGCCGCCAGGGCGGGAGAATGCTCGGTCCAGTGCACGAGGTCTGTGCTCGTGGCATGCCCCCAGGTCATGTTCCCCCACTGCTCTCCAAACGGATTGTGTTGGTAGAACATGTGGTACTGCCCGTTGTAATACACGAGGCCGTTCGGATCGTTGAGCCAGCCTTTTTTCGCGGTGAAGTGAAATTGCGGCCGATACAGCTCGTCGTACACGTCGACCGCCCGCGCAGCTCGAGCCACGTGCGCAAGGCAAAGCATCACCAGGAGTGCAGCAAGTCGCATGAATCTCTTCTCTTGTTCCGTTCCATCGCGGACCGTCATCAGACGAAAAACCTGGCCACAACCGAGCTGTGGTCAGGTGTCGTTGTCGCAGTCCGCTGCCTATCCCGCGCCAGGTAGCGAGATGTCGTAACGAGATGCCAACACGGCCTGGCTCATGTCGAGCCAGACCGTGCTGGAGCCCCCGTTTGCGCTACCGTTTGCGGCAATTGGCCATCAATCCCAATCCAGCCAGGCCGACGAGCACGAAGGTCGCCGGCTCCGGGATGGTCGTCAGTTGCAGGCCGTTGAACGGGCCTTCCGGAGTTCCGTTCGGCGCATACTTGATCACAATTTCACCGTTGGCGTTCGGATACACGTTCTTGAGCACGATGTAGTCGCTGCCCAACGTCAGCGGCGAATTCGCCGGGGCGTCACCAGCGGTCGAGCCCAGCACACCGTTGGCGTCGAACGACGTCTGCCGATCGTTCGAAAGGTTGTCCCCTTCGCCGTAGAGATACAGCCGATACTGCTGTCCCACGGGCAGGCCGGAGAGGGTCACGGTCCGTGCGCCCGCCAGACCGCCGTCGCGGAAGGCGATCAGATAGTCGCGCATCAGGCCCTGTGCATTGGTGGCAATGTTCGGCATGTTGGGAGCGTTGTTATCAACGGCAAAGGAGCCGGCCGCATCGAAGCTGATGTCATACGGCGTCGCATTGCCGTTCGAGTCAACGAGGTCCGAATAGCTCGAAACCGCACCGCCCACTTCGTCATAGTAGCCCGGCTGTCCGATGAACACCGCCGGCGCGGGATTGTTGGCCAACAGCGAATTCCAGACGGTGCCCGCGTCCGGTGCCGCAGCCGTCCCGGAATAGTCCACGGTATACGTGTTGACGGCCACCGACGGGTCATTAATGTTCGGCTGGAAGTCGATATTGACGGTCACGCCCATCGCCTCGCCGGCGATGCAGGCCGCCGCAGCAACCAGCAACAAACTCAGTCGTCTCATTAGTGCACCTCCAAGTAGAGAAAAAGGAAAAGCAATACGTTGAAAGCGTAAACCAAGCGCGAGAAGAACTTAGGGGCTCGTCCGTCGGCGGCCAGTGGCAAACAGCCCCACGCCGCACAACATGAGCAACACGGTGCTCGGCTCAGGCACGCCGACCGAAGCCCCGGCTCCGCCGCCGGCGCCTGGTGTGGGAAAGTTGTCCTGCCAGGCGATGAAGTCGTAGAAGTCCACCACCCCGTCGCCGACCAGACCACTGTTCGGGCCCGCAATGTCCCCCTGCATCCGCGTCAGCAGGCCCGAGTTGCGGAAGTTATTGCGAATATTCACGTAGTCGTTCATGTCGACGTCGTTGTCGCCGTCCGTGTCGCCCGGGATGCCGACGTCCAGGTTGTAGAGTAACTGCAAACCGTTGAACGGCCCTTCGGGCGTGCCGTTGGCCGAATATTGAATTGTGAGCACGCCGCTGGGGTCCGCCACCACGCCCGTCAGTCGCACGTAGTCAGCGCCTTCGGTCAGCGGCGAGTCGGCCGGGGCGTCGCCGACGGTGCTGCCGGTCACGCCGTTGGCATTGAACGACGTCTGGCGATCGTTCGAAAGATTGTCACCTTCGCCATAGAGATACAGAATCATCTGCTCGTTCGGATCGAGGCCGGAAATCGTCACCGTCCGCGGCCCCCCCTGACCGCCGTCTCGAAACGCGATCAAGTAATCTCGCATCAGGCCTTGGGCGTTGGTGGCGATGTTCGGCATGTTGGGAGCGCTATTCTCGACGGCAAACGCCCCGCCCGATGTGAAACTGATGTCGATCGGCGTCGCCGCTCCCTTGGAATCGGTCAGGTTCAAATATGTCGAAATCGCACCGTTCACTTCGTCGTAATAGCCCGGCTCCCCAATGAACACCGCCGGCGACGTGTTGGCAGCATTCAGCGAATTCCAAACCGTGCCGGTGTCCGGCGCCGCCGCGGTCCCCGTGTAGTTGACGGTGTATGTGTTGGTGGTGACCGACGGGTCGTTAATCGTCGGTTGGAAGTCGATGTTCAAGACGTTGACCGCCTGAGCTGCGCCCTGCACACCAAGGAGCAGCGCCACCGCAGTTGCCACAATCTTCCCCGCCGAAAGTTTGCTTAGATAACGCATGGTAAAACCTCGCAGATACTTGTGATTTGTTCTTCTCTCGAGAAAGTCAAAGGTTCGATTTTGTGGTCACTCGTTCTTGGTGTTAGCGCCGCGAATACCCAGCCAGACCCAGCACACACCCCAGCACGAGCCAGCCCGTGCCCGGCTCCGGCACCGCCGCAGCAGCAATCGCTCCCGAACCGGGCGTCACCGCCTCGTACCGGACCACGCCGTTGGTGATGATCGAGCTCCCGCCGCCCGTCATGCCGAAATGTGTCGTCCACACCTGATAATCCGCCGCGGTGTAGGTGCTTCCCAACTTGTCGCGCCACACCGTGTAGTCGGCGGCGTTGACGGTTCCGTCTTTGTTGAAGTCGCCGTCCGGACTCGAGCCTGCCATCACGAACTGGATCGACAGGTCGTGGGCTTTGGACGCATCGAACAGATCGCCCATCGTGTACGTCGCGCCGGGCGCTAGCACCAACGGATGAGCGGGGTCGGGCACCAGCTCCGACAGGAATTGAGCTGATCCGTTCGCCTCATCGACGCCAGCGACGTTCTGGTCGTCGAGGCTGTTCCAGTCGCCGTTGGACGGCTTGAGCGCACCGCCGGGCGACGCGATGGTGTAGCCCCGCAAATTGATCGTCGTCGTCGAGCTGTTCTTTAGCTTGGCGACGCCGGTCGTCGGGTCGACCGTCAGCAACAAATTGTTGACCGTATTGAGCCCGGTATACTGGACCACGCCCTGGACCAGCTCGCCCGTCGTGGTGACGTACTCGAAGCCGAGCGAATTCGCCGGCGTCGTTTGAAAGGGCAAAGCAGCGTCGTAAGGAGACCCCAGGGTCCGCGGCGTGGCGTTGATCGTCAGACTATCTTGCATCGTCGGCGTCTTCGGACCCGCCAATTCCTCGAGCCGGCTGCTGCTGGGCGTCCCCGCGACGTCCCAACCACCGCCCACTTGCGATTCGAGGGTCGTCCAGGTCGCCGGCTTCAATTTCGCGTTCGACGAAGTCAACGAGTAGCCGGTGATCGCGATCGGCGTCCCCGAGGGGCTGGCGATCGACACGCCGCCGGTATCGACGTTCGCCGTCAGCACCAGCGCCTTGCTGTAGGTCAGGAGCAGCTGCTGGCCATTGGAACCGCCGGCCACGACCGACGTGCGGAATACGTCGCCCGCGGTTAGTCCCAGGCCGGAAGTATCGACCGTAAAGTTACCGTTGATCGCCGCCGCATCGGCGATGACCCAGCTCTGCGGCGTCGGCGAGAAGCTGAAAGTCGGCTTGAGCGTGCCGCCTCCCGCGGTCAAAGTGCCAATCACGTTAACGGCAGCCTGCGACGCGCCCGTGAAATCGGGGTTGTAAATGCCTCCATTGGCGAAGCTCATGCTTTGCGAAGTGAACGAGGCCGATGGCCCCGTGATTGAGAGCTTGGCCCCGCCGCTGAATTGGGCCGAGCCGTCGACTCCGACGCCTCCGGAGCTGGTATCCGTATTGAATACGCCGCCGGCGACTACGTGCAAACCGGATCCGCCAGAGACGATCACCGCACCCGGATAACCTTCGTTATTCAGGTCGGAATTCACTAGCACCGTGTCCCCGTTGGAAATCGTCGCATACTCCTGGAAGAAACCGGTGGGGAACAAATCGCCGGCCCAATTCGTCGCCGTCGTCCAGTTATCATTCGGGCCGCCACCGTCCCAGGCGCGCGGACCTTGTGCCTGCGCCCACATCGGTGTGGAGGCCACGAATAGAGCAGCTATCACCCATCTCACGCGGGAATTCATAGCGTACCACCTTCTTTCTTACGCCAGCGGTCCTAGCGGCAATCACGTGATCGAACTGTCTCGCTGGCAACTACCAACGCACTTCAACTCGCCATGGTGTTCGTTCAATTGCGCTCATTCACCGTCTGCGCTAAATTTTCTACGAGCGCGATGCAATGCGATTGGCGCCACCAAAAGGTTGCAACTCGCTCACCGGAAAAGGCAAATGCAATGGAAAAGCGCGGACAAGAAGCTCAGCAGTCTCTTGTCACGGCCCGCCGCCTCAACAAAAAACGCACGCAGAGAACCCTGCACGCCTCACCTGTTTGCGATTCGATACCAACATCCGCGAAGACGAGCGCGACGCCATTGACCTGCACGCCTCGGAGCAGCATTTCTCTGTGCCGCGTGGAACCGCCTGGCGCGAAACATTTTCTACGCCCAGTCGAATCCCGCGGGTGCAGCCATGAACGCCGCCCACCGCCCGCCACCACCAACCCTGCTACCAACCCTTCAGTCGCCAAGATGTAAACATCAATGTTTACTGCCTGCGAACTTCACTCTAACACCGGTTGAAGTTCCTGTAAAGAATTTATTCGGAAAAATCGGACCCCCGTGGGGGGCAGCGATTTACCGTGCCAAAACGAAGCGCTTCACGGTCCGCTCTGCGGCGGCTGGGCGGCGAAGACCGCGCGAATTCTGGCTCGATTCAAGCCATTTTGACGGCTTGGCGACATAGATCCTGTGCTCTGATCTGGCAAAGCTCCGTGGCAGTGCTTCGAGCTCGTCACCCGACCAGTGAAAGACCTTCCGCCCGCTGCCCGACCGCTTGGGATAAAGAAATGCAAGGTCTCACAAGCACGAACTCAAAAGGATGTTTACAGGATGGTGAACAAATTGTTGCACTGTAGTTATCATTGTGTTAGCATGACGCTGGCAGCCACTCAGGCTGCGGCGGTGAAGTTTCGCAGGCTGGCTCATCCGCGAACGGAAGTTTGTACCCACGCTGGGTACGGCGGGCTTAGGGTTGTCCGACGGCTGGTCGTCCGGCGGTGATCTGGCGGCGGTTTTGGTTGGCAAGCGACTTTGAGTAGGCACATGAACGCCTCGAAAGCGGAGTCCGAGTACGACCTTGCGCGGCGTGCCCCGGGAAGCGTTGCGGGATGGTGCGTGGCGATCATTGCTGCCGCGCTGGTGGGGTGTGGCGGCGGTGCGAAGTATCCGCATGCGACGGTGACCGGCGAAGTGACCGTTAGTGGAAAACCGGTGGAGCAGGGACGCGTAACGTGTTTCCCCGCAGGTGACCGAGGCGGCAAAGTGCTCAAGGCGGATATCGTCGACGGCTCGTTCAAAATGACTGACGTTCCGCTCGGCACCAACGTCTTCACTTTCTCCGCCATGGCCAAAACCGGTCGGACAATTCCCGGTCCGGGCGGCACGCCGGAGGACGAGCTCGTCAACATCATTCCTAACGCATACAGCACTGCAGGTATTTCACGCGAAATCTCCGACGACGGCTTGCAAGAATTCAAGATCGACGGAGCGAATCCGCAGTGATCAAGGATCTCACTTTTCGTAGAGCTCAACATTCAAGCGGAACTTATTACAGCTATCGAGCGAGGAGAGACGGGAATGTGTCGTGAGCGGAATTTCGACGCAATCAGCGCTCCCTCTCAGAATCACAGTCTGAGCGAAGGGCGAGTCGGGGCGGTGGGAAAGAATTGGTTTTGCACCAAACAGCAGCTCGGCTTCACTCTCGTGGAGCTGCTGGTCGTCATCGCCATCATCGGGATTCTGGTGGCGCTGCTGCTGCCGGCGATTCAGGCCGCCCGGGAAGCGGCGCGCCGGTCCACCTGTCAGAACAATTTGCGGCAAATTGCGCTCGGCACTTTGAATTACGAATCGACATTCAAGGTTCTGCCAAAAGGCACGCACAATCAGGTCGGCAAGGGCCGCAACGGATTCGTCTGGTACGACGACTACACGTGGGCCACGTACATTCTCCCCTATCTCGAAGAAGGGGCCGCCTACAACGGCTTCAACTTCGACCTGACCTTCCTCGGCACGCATCACGAAAAGGCCCGGGCATTCAATGTCCCGCTCCTCGAATGTCCGACCGACGCGCCCGGCCTCGTTTACAACCAGCCGGACGAACCGCTGTTCAACCGGTATTACTACAACTACGTCGCCAACTACGGCAACACCGGCATCGGGCAGTCGAAGATCACGGTCGTTCCGGTGCAAGAGCGCGTCGAATTTGGCGGCGCCCCGTTTACTTACGGCAAGACGACCCGCCTCGCCAAGATCACCGACGGCACGAGCAACACACTGATGTATTCCGAGACGATCAAAAGCAAGGGCCGTATCGACGCGACTCAAACCTGGTTTGGCTCGCTGGGCGACATCACGATCGGCCGCGGTGCCCATGCCTTCTCCGGCTTGTGGCCGCCCAACAGCGACGTGGCGGACATCATCGAATGGAAGTGTCCTCAAGAACCAGGCTTCGTTTGCGATGACACGAAGCATCCCAATCACGCCGACGTGAACGCGTCGATTCCGACTGACATCAACCGTTCTGCCAGAAGCCAGCACGTCGGCGGAGTGAACGCGGCGCGCGTTGACGGCTCGATGGGCTTCTACAGTGACGACACCGATCGCTATGTTTGGCGCGCCTTAAGCACGGCCGCCGGCGGCGAGACCGTCAACGATAACTGACGCGGTGCTGGCATGAGGTCGCCTTTGATCCGAACTACTTTTTGTCTGGCCGTCCTGGCTTGCGGCATTTGGCAAACATTCGCGTTCGCTGCTAATTCCGAAGAAACGCGTCCAGAAGACGCGGGACGACTCCACGCACCGGCGGTTCCGCTCGTCGCCTGCGATCCGTACTTCAGCATCTGGTCCACTGGAGCGCGCCTTACGGACGTCGACACGACGCATTGGACCGGCAAACCGCATCGCTTGGCGAGCCTCATCCGTATCGACGGCGGCAGTTACCGTTTGATGGGTTCTGCGCCGGCCAATGTGCCCCCCCTCGAACAGACCAAACGCTCGATCTCGCCAACGCAGACGGGCTATCGCTTTTCCGGCGCGGGCGTCGAAGTACGCCTGACCTTCACCACACCGGCGCTACCAGACGACATCGATTTACTCTCCCGCCCGATCACCTATCTGACCTGCAACGTTCGGTCGGCCGACGGCAAACCGCACCAGGTGCAGATTTATTTCGAGGCCTACGGCGAACTCGCCGTCAACTCGCCCGACCAAACAGTAGCCGGAAATGTCGAACGTCCGGCGGAACTTGTCGCGGCGAAAGTCGGCTCGCTGCAGCAGTCGATTCTCGGTCGCGCCGGCGACGACTTGCGGATCGACTGGGGTTACTTCTATCTTGCCGCGCCGGCAAGCTTCGTGACGCGCTGTGCCGTCGATTCTCCGATAGCACTCCGTGAAACCTTCATCAACGAGAGTGACGCTCCGCGGCAGCAGTCGGCCGAGGGCGCTCTCGCCGATCAGCTTGCCGTCGCCATGACGTTCGATATGTCGGAGGTCGGCAGCACTCCGGTCGTCCGCTGGCTGATGCTGGCCTACGACGACTTGTATTCGATCGAATATATGGGGCGCCAGTTGCAGCCCTACTGGCGCCGCAACGGACTCGATGCCCACGGCCTGCTCGTTGAATCCGCCCGCGACTACGCGAAGCTCCTCGATCGCTGCAACGCGTTCGATCGCGAGTTGACGGCCGACCTGGAGCGCGCCGGCGGCAAGGAATATGCTCACCTGGCCGCGCTGTCGTATCGCCAATGTTTCGCGGCCGGCAAATTCGTGGCCGACGCCAACGGTCAGCCAATTCAATTCTGCAAAGAGAACCATTCGAACGGCTGCATCGCCACCTCGGATGTGTTCTATCCCATGTCGCCGCAGTTCCTCTTGTTCGGCCCCTCCCTGGCCAAGTCGTTCGTCGTTCCCTTTATGAACTACGCGGCCAGTGAGCGCTGGAAATTTCCCTTCGCGCCTCACGACCTCGGCACGTACCCCAAGGCGAATGGCCAGGTCTACGGCGGCGGAGAGACCAGCGAGCGCGATCAGATGCCGGTCGAAGAAAGCGGCAACTTGCTGATCCTGTTCGCGGCCATCGCCAAAATGGATGGGAACGCAAAATTCGCCGATCGATATTGGCCGCAGCTCCAACGATGGGCCGAGTATCTCAAGGAAAAGGGCTTCGATCCCGACAATCAGCTCTGCACCGACGACTTTGCCGGTCATCTCGGGCACAACGTGAATCTGTCCGCCAAGGCGATCTGCGGTCTGGGAGCCTTCGCACAGCTTTGTGAGCTGCGCGGCGATCGCCAGCTCGCCAACGAGTACCGCGCCGTAGCGCGCGAATGCGTCGCCAAATGGATCGCCGCGGCCGACGACGGCGACCACTTCCGCCTGGCGTTTGATCGGCCCGGCAGCTGGAGCCAAAAGTATAACCTGGTCTGGGACCGAGTCCTCGGCTTAAATCTGTTCCCGGAAGCGGTGCTGCGCAAGGAAATGGACCACTATCGCCGCATTCAGAACCGCTTCGGTCTGCCGCTTGATAATCGCGAACGTTATACCAAGCTCGACTGGATCCTTTGGACCGCAACACTGACGCAAGACAAGGACGATTTCCACACGCTCGTCGCGCCCGTTTATCGCTTCCTCGAGGAAACGCCCGACAAAGCGCCGCTTACCGACTGGTACCAGACGGATACAGGAAAGAAGGTCGGCTTCACGGCGCGGCCCGTGGTCGGCGGCGTGTTCATGCAACTGCTCCACGACGGCGACGTCTGGAAAAAGTGGGCCAAACGTGACCAAACGTCCGCCGGCGGCTACGCGCAAATGCCCCTTCCACCGGTGATTGTCACTCAGGTGCCCGCTGCCGACACGGCGCCCGCACCATGGCAGTTCACGACGATGCGACCGGACGGCGATTGGAAAGCACCGGAATTCGACGCGTCGTCGTGGCAACTAGGCGCGGCCGGATTCGGAACCTACGACACCCCGGGGACGAACGTGCAAACTGTTTGGAACACCCCGGAAATCTGGCTGAGGCGAACCTTCGACGTGACCGATCATGCCGACAACGAGCTCCGCCTGCATGTCCACCACGATGAAGATGCCGAAGTCTACATCAACGGCGTCCTCGCACAGCGCTTGCGCGGATACACTTCGAGCTATCAACAGGTCCCGATCCTGCCGGCGGCGCTCGCTGCGATTAAGCCGACGGGCAATGTATTGACGGTCCACTGCCGGCAGACGAGCGGCGGTCAGTATATCGACGTCGGCGTCGTGGCCCTGCAATCGGCAACAGACTGACTTGCCGTTCTGCGACCGAGCGATCAGCGTCTTCGTTCGTCGGCCGACCGATTCCTTCGTGCGTCGTGCCCCCGCCACTTGTATAATCGGTGCACTTCCCTGCATTTTGACAAATTCGCCGCCAGCTTTGGATGCGGCAGCTTCTTCCCGTTCGACGTAGGCGACAAACTTCCATGTGTAGCACATTTCGGTCGATTCTAGCGGTCATCTTCCTGTTTCCAGCGGCAACTTCCATCTTCGCCCGCGAAGGTGACGGATTCGGAACCACTGTTCTCACCAGCGCAAAACAAAGCATCGACCGGCAAACCTGGTCTGGATCCGGCGACGGCTGGTCCGTCAGCAAACGCACGCTGCACGGCGGCAAGCAGGAAGGGGTCGAAGTCATCACGATCGACAACGGCGTCCTCCAGATCGATATCGTGCCCACGCGCGGCATGAACATTCAGGAAATTCGCCGCGGCAAAACGCGGCTCGGCTGGGACTCTCCGGTCAAGGAGCTGGTCCATCCCGCATTCATCGATTTAGAAAGCCGCGGCGGCCTCGGCTGGCTGGATGGATTTAACGAATGGATGGTTCGCTGCGGGCTGGAGTTTGCCGGACACCCCGGCACCGACACGATCATCAACAACACCGGCGACTCGGCCGACATCGACCTCACGCTGCACGGCAAGATCGGCAACATCCCGGCGAGCGAAGTGGAAGTACGCGTCGACAAAAAACCGCCGCATCGCATCGAGGTCCGCGGCGTCGTCTACGAGCGTTCATTCAAAGGGCCGAATTTGCGACTCGTTGCCGCCGTCTCCACGGTGCCCGGTGAATCCGCCTTCCGCATCGACGACGAAGTGACGAATCTCGGCGCCGCCGACCAGGAATTCCAAATCATCTATCACATGAATTTCGGCGCGCCCCTGCTCGAGCAAGGCGCCAAGGTGCACGTCGCCCCGCGCAAGATCGCGCCGATGAACGACCACGCCGCGGAAAACATCGACGGCTTCTCGACCTACCCGAGCCCGACCGATGGTTACATCGAGGAGGTGTATCTGGTCGAGCCGTATTCCGATGACCAAGGCCTGTCGAGCGCCGTGCTGCAGGATGCAGCCGGCAACAACGCGGCATCGATCCGCTGGTCGACAAAGCAGTTGCCCTACCTGACCCTCTGGAAAAACACCGCCTCTCAGGCCGAAGGGTACGTCACCGGGATCGAACCTGGAACTGGCTTCCCCTTCAATCGTCGCATCGAACGCGCGGCTGGGCGCGTTCCCAAGCTCAAACCGGGCGAGAGCCGCCGCTTCTCCCTCGACATCGGCCTTGCGAGCGGCAAGTCCGCCGTCCAGGACGCGATTCGAGCCGTCGAAAAAATTCGTGGCGACCGGCCCGTCGAGGTCCAGCGCACGCCTCCCGTGACCGACGCGAAATAGAGCGTGCCGTGCGCCGCTGCCACGGTTCTTTTCGTCACATGTGCCTCAATCGCCCAGTGCGTCAGACGCCACACGCGCGTGCGATTCTCACTGGAGAAAGACTCAACTCCGGTTCCGAAACCTAACCGTTTCTGGTATCGTCGCTCCCGTGGACGCGATCGATTACCCTGGCCTCGACGGATTTCTCGGTACGCGGGCATCTTTCATGCTCGACGTACTGGTGCTCGCCATGGGTGCCGTCGTCGCCGTGTTGGCCTGGAGCATCTACGAGGTCAAGTATCGACGGCACTACACGCTCCACAAGTGGGTTCAAGTCGGCTTGGGCGTCGTGCTCCTCTTGGCGGTGATCGTCTTCGAAGTCGACGTCCGATTGCACGGCTGGCAGGACCGCGCGGCCGGCGAGGTTGGGGGCCACGCTTCGCAACTGGTGATGACCTCGCTCGGCGTTCACCTCTTCTTCGCCGTCGCCGCCACGGTCCTCTGGCCGGTGGTCATCATCCGCGCGCTATTGAACTTTCCCAACCCTCCCGCGCCCGGCCCTCACAGCCGCTTCCACCTCCGCTGGGCCCGCATCGCCGCGATCGACATGTTCATCACGGCCATCACTGGCTGGACCTTCTATTACCTGGCCTTCGCCCGCTAGTTTCTCCCACGGATTTGCCTGGGGATTGCCGCCAGCCTCGCCACCGGCGACAATTTCGCCTTCCCATTGAAAAATTCGCAATCCAAAATCCGCAATCCGAAATTCCGCCCATGTCGCTCCTCGTCGTCGGCTCGATCGCCATTGATACCGTGGAAACTCCCTGGGGTCGCCAGGACGATCTGCTGGGCGGCTCGGCCAGCCACTTTTCGCTAGCCGCCCGCTTTTTCACGCCGGTCCGCATGGTTAGCGTCGTCGGCGGCGACTGGCCGCAGGAGCATACGGAATTCCTGGCGAGCCGCGGCATCGATGTCTCAGGCATCGAAGTCGTCCCCACCGGCAAATCGTTTCGCTGGACCGGCCGCTACAAGCCGAACATGAACGACCGCGAAACGCTCGACATCGAGCTCGACGTGTTCGGCAACTTCCAGCCCAAGATCTCGCCCGAATTCCGCCGCAGCGAATATTTGTTCCTGGGGAACGCTGCCCCCAGCACGCAGCTTAAGACGCTCGACCAAGTTTCCGGCCGCCGCATCTGCGTCGCCGACACGATGGAGCTCTGGATCCAGACGGCCCACGCCGACGTGCTCGCGCTGTTGAAGAAGATCGACGGCCTGGTGGTCAACGACAGCGAAGCCAAGATGCTCGCCGACACTGAGAACCTCGTCCGCGCCGGGCACCACATCCGCAAGATGGGTCCCAAGTTCGTCGTCATCAAGAAGGGCGAACACGGCGCTATGTTCTTCGGAGAACACGAAGCGTACGTCCTCCCCGCGTTCCCCACCGAGAAAGTGATCGACCCCACGGGCGCGGGCGACAGTTTCGCCGGCGGCATGATGGGCTATCTCGCTCAGCAAGGAAACTTCGAGCCCGAAACGCTCAAGACCGCGATGGCCTACGGCGTCCTGGTGGCCAGCTTTAACGTCGAAGGCTTCGGCCTGATGCACATGCAGTCGATCACCCGCGACGACGTCGAAGCCCGCCTCCACGCCTACAAAAAAATGCTGAGCTTCTGAATCGCTAGACGATGAGCGATTTTCGCTAAGCGTTCATCGTTTCTTCCATGAAACTCCGCACCTTTATCGCCGTCTCGATCCCCGACGACATCCGCCGCCGGGCGATCGAAATCGCCGGCCAGCTCGCCGCCGTCGCGCCCGACGTCAAATGGGTGGAGCCGCAAAGCCTCCACTGGACGCTGAATTTTCTCGGCAACGTCGAACAGCGCGAGATCGGCGAAATCTGCGACGCTGTCGCCACCGCGGCACTCGAACACAACGCCTTTGATCTCGCCATCCGCGGCGCGGGCGCGTTCCCTACGCCGGAGCGTCCTCGCACGCTCTGGCTCGGGGCAGGGGAGGGGCGCGATGCGATGATCGCCTTGCAAGCGTCCCTCGAAGAAGCGCTCGAGCCGCTCGGCTTCCGCGGCGAGGCCCGCCGCTTCACGCCCCATCTAACAATCGGCCGCCCCGGCCGCGGCGAACCACCTCGCGCCCTGGCTCGGGAGCTCGTCGCGCTGGCCGATTTCAACGGCGGCAACATGTTCGTCGACGAAGTCATCGTCTACTCGAGCGAACTCACTCGCGACGGCCCCGTTTACGAACCCCTCGCCTTCGCGCCCCTCGCCTGACCACATCCCGCCAATCAAAACACACCAAAGATTACCCCAAATCTCCCCCTCAAATTGGGTACAAATTGCCGGCCTGCGATTACAATGGGGGAACCTGAGACAGCGAAGCTTTCATCAACGCAACCGGACACTCGCTCATGAATCGTATCCTAACGACGTGCCTCGCAATCGCGGCCCTCTGCCTGCCGATCGCCACCGCGATGGCCGACGGCACATCCGAGATCATCGCCTCGACATTCGGGCCGGGAGATTCGTACAACGGTGACGCGGCCTTCTATGTTCAGAACTTTCCGCCCGAGGAAACCTTGCCAGACGGCTACGAGTTTGCTCACGCCGCGAGTTTTCAACCGAGCCAGTCGGACTATCTGCTCGAAACGACCCGGCTGTCGATCTTTCGCCGGTTCAACAGCGGTGGCTTGCCCCGCATCACCATTTCCGCCGCCGACGCTCTCGGCGGTCCCGGACCGGTCCTCGCCTCGAAAACGATCTCCGGATTTGTGCCAGTCGACACGCCATTTCTAACCGAGACGGCACCGCCGGTCGCGGTCGGCTGGACCGCCGAGCATCTCACTTTGCACGCGGGCGAGCGCTACTGGCTCTCTCTCCATTTTCCTACGCCAACCGGTCAGGAGATTTTCTGGTCGGTTAGTGGTCCGGAAGTTCTCGGCACCGCCGCCGCGAGAGGTCACTCTTACGGCCCGCCTGATGTGTGGCACGTATTCTCGCCGGCCACGATGCCGGCATTCAGCGTGATCGGCACTCGCGTACCGGAGCCCGGTTCGCTGGCGCTTCTCTCGATAGCCGGCGCCACTCTTGCCGCCAGGCGACGGCGGCGGCCGGATGAAAAGTAGTATCGGTGCGGTGAGGGTCAGCTACCGCTACAGCATTTGGCGTCACACTGCGAATAGCGCGGCATTCCGCGACGCTCCCGGTCCGAACAGAAGTTGTTCGCCATTCCAGCTGATCGACTCCTCTGGAGTTTCGATCGACCACTTCATCGCTGCAAACCGTTCGACGAAAAACGATGCCACCATCCGCACGACGTGATGGCTCGGCCGATGCCAGGCCGCAAACCACACCTCGCCGGCCTTGGTCACTTGCCGGAACCTGACCGACGATTTCATTCGCTGCGCATCGCGCTCGACTTGCTTTTCCATTGTCCGGACGCGAATCACGTCGTCGTCCGCCTCCGCGGCCAGCAGCCGCGGCTCGCCGTGCGTCAGTCGCCACAGCAACCGGTACAAGAGCGTCCACCGCGTCGGATCCCGGTGACAGGCCACGGTCCGCGCGAGCGCCACAAATCCCTTCGGCACCAGGTATCGCCGCAGGCCCAGTGACTCGCGCTCCAAATGGTCGGTCGCCTCGTCTCCAAACGCGAGCGCCCGTTGCCGCTCCCCACCCTCGACAAAGGCTACGTCCTCTGGCGACATCTCCGCATCCAACAGCCGCCGTGCGACGCTTCGCCACTCGCCGAAACCGGCGATGCGGTACGTTGCCACACGACGCGCGGACACTATCGGCGCCGCCCAGACACTTTCGTACGTGCTTAGCATGCTCATTTGATTTCACCTGCTGACCTGCCGCGATAACTGTACACCAGTACATTCTACCGACGACGACGGTTGCGGAACAGTTACGGGTCCAATTTCTTCCTCACGAGCACTTCGACGCCAGCACCGCTTGCGGCTGAGCCCCACCATCCGCCGCCGCTCCAGCCTTCGGGCACACGCGTGAGTTCGCAAAGAGCAACAAGAAAGCCCCCATCCCCCGCCTTTCTTTGCGTTCTTTGCCCCTCTGGGTCTTTGCGCGCAAAACGAGTGCGGGGTTTGTCCCCGTTCCTGCCGCTTGTACACCTCAAGCCCTAGTACTGTACAAAACCCCAAACCCCAAATTGCCGGTTTTCTGCTCTTGCGTCTTGAATCTCGCGTTGAACACCGATACAGTACTCATGCGTACACTACATGGCGTCGAAGCAACAAGGGCCTGGAATAAGGACGCGGCCGGCACAACTTACCAGCCTCCTCCTTGCTTTTCCCGCCACCTTGTTTCGAAAACACTTCTATTAGATAAAGGGTTCTTTCATGGTCGCCGTCGCCACGAATAATCGCCCCACTCCTTCCAGCAGCGCTCGTATGGCCAAGTCTGATAGCAAGTCCGACAAGTCGTCCAAGAAAGCCGCTCGCGCCGGCAGCAAGCCCTCGAGCGTGCTCGAATCGAGCCCCGAGCTGCGCAATACCGTCGCCGCCATCGAAAAGCAGTTCGGCGAAGGGGCCATCATGCCCCTGGGTGCCGAAAATGTGGTGCCCATCGAAGGCATCTCCACCGGCAGCTTGGCCGTGGATCTAGCCCTTGGCGGTCGCGGCCTGCCCCGCGGACGCATCATCGAAGTCTTCGGCCCCGAGTCGAGCGGAAAAACCACCCTCGCACTCCACGCGGTGGCAGAAGCCCAAAAAGCCGGCGGCATCGCCGCCTTTATCGACGCCGAACACGCTCTCGACCCCACCTGGGCCAAGAAACTCGGCGTCGACCTGGAAACGCTGCTCGTAAGCCAGCCCAGCTACGGCGAAGAGGCCATGCACATTACTGAGATGCTCATCAAGAGTAACGCCGTCGACGTCATCGTCGTCGACTCGGTGGCCGCGCTGGTGCCCAAGAAGGAACTCGACGGCGAAATCGGCGACTCCCACGTCGGCCTCCAGGCCCGGCTCATGAGCCAGTCGCTCCGCAAGCTCACCGCCGCCATCGCCAAAAGCCGCACCACCGTGATCTTCATCAACCAGATCCGTGAAAAGATCGGCGTCATGTTCGGCAGCCCGGAAACCACCCCCGGCGGCCGGGCCCTCAAATTCTACGCCTCCTGCCGCATCGATGTCCGCCGCATCGGCCAGCTCAAAGAAGGCGAAATCGTAATGGGCCAGCGTGTCCGCGCAAAAATCGTCAAGAACAAGGTCGCCCCGCCGTTCCGCGTCGCCGAGTTCGACATGATGCACTCGGACGGCATCAGCTTCGAGGGGGACGTGATCGATATGGGCCTGGAGCAAAAGCTCATTGCCCGCACCGGCGCCTGGTTCCGCTACGGCGACCTCCAGCTCGGCCAGGGCAAAGAGAAGACCCGCCAGTACTTGAAGGACAACCCGCAGCTCGCCCAGGAGCTCAAGGAAAAAATCCTCGCCGCCGGCGGCTCCCACACGGGCAAGTCCTCCGCCTCCTCCGACGAAGGCGGCGAAATCGAGGACTAAACGCCGCAAGGAGAGCTCGCTTCAGCGAGCGGGAATTTCCACCCCAAGATTAAGTTCGCTCAAGCGAATAACCCGAAGCGCTGCCCTCCGGCATCGCTTGGCCGCGCCTGCTGGCAGCGACTTCACCCTGGCGATGTCTGCAGGATTGGCGTAAGTTGAATCTCAGCGGTGATTCCTGCCGAACGCTGGGCCTCGCTTATGGGTAGCTTCCTTCCGAGCGCAACCAGACTGGCCGTCGCGGCCTCTCTCGCGCTCGCGTTGCCGCTGGGGGCCGTCGCCTCGGGCCCGCCCGCCGCCGATTGCGCCGCCCAGGAATCCCTCGGCCTCCGCTGCCGCTCCTGGCTCCGCACCAGGCTGGTCCAGGAAGCGGACCTCACTTGCTACGGCCTGGTGCTGGACGAAAACTGGCAACAGGCCGACGAGTCGCGGCCCGTTGTCGTCGTGATCCACGGCTACAACTCTTGCCCGGAACGCAACCGGGCGATGGCCGACGCGGTCCGCGCCGCCGGCTTCCCCTGCGGCATGTTCTCCTATCCCAATGACTACAACATCGTCACTTCGGCGCAGCTCCTGTCGAGCGAGCTCCGCCGCTTCCATCATCAGCACCCCGATCGCCGCGTGGTGCTCATTTGCCATTCGATGGGCGGCATGGTCGCCCGCGCGTGCGTCGAAGACTCGCTCTACGATCCCGGCAACGTCGAGCGATTGATCCTGATCGCACCGCCCACCCGCGGCACCGCGATCGCCCACTTCGCCGTCGGCACCGACGTCTGGGAACACTGGCTAGCGCGCCGCGAAGGGGGTCCTTGGCGGCGCTTTCGTGACTCGGTGATCGATGGCTTGGGCGAGGCGGCCGACGAGTTGGTGCCCGAATCGACCTTTCTCACCGACCTCAACGCGCGCCCCCGCAATCGGCATGTCGAGTACACGGTCATCCTTGGCACGGGCGCCAGCATGACCGAAGCCGAGATCGAGTGGATCCGCGAATCAGTGATCGCCAAGCTCACCCAAGTTCCAGGAGCGAAATCGGGCGTTGAGAAGTTTGAAGCCCTCTTGGGCGACATGGACGAGCTGGTCGAAGGCAAGGGGGACGGCGTGGTTGCCGTCTCGCGCGGCCGGTTGGATGGCGTCTCCGATACGCTGGTGCTCCCCTTCGGCCACCTCTCCGTGACCGGGAAGCCCGAGAGCGACGTCGTGCGGCAGGTCCAGCAATTGGTCGTCGAACGACTGAACTAATCGCAACGAAACTAATCGCGTCTAAACTGAACGCGACGGCGGCGCCGGAAGCAGACGAATCCGCTGCTGCCGGCAAGCACCATTAGCACTACGGCGGCCGGCTCCGGGACGCCAACCGCCGCAGAGCCGCCTCCCACAGATTGCACGAGTGCGCCGTAGCCGGCGCCGACCAGGCTCACGCCGAAGTTGTCGCGCCAGATGGAATAATCCGCCGCGTCGACGATGCCGTCGAAATTGCCGTCGGCATTGGGCGACGTGGTCGAGTTGAGGGCCGCGCTCCATTCCACGTAGTCGAGCGCGTCAACCACCAGATCACGGTTGTAATCGCCGACGATCGAGATCACCAAGCTGGCTTCGGCAACCTGTGAATTCCCGTCTAGAATCGTCACCGTGATGTCGTTCGGCTTCACGGCTTCCGGATTCCAAATCTGGCCGAGACTGATCGAGCTGTAGGGCGACAACTGGCTGCCCGAACCAACAAGCAATCCTTCGGCTACGTCGCTGGCGGTGGCGGAAAACTTCGCCCATTGATTGACCGAATCGACCGCGCCGCTGCCGCTGGCGTCGTAGTTATCGGAAATCGACGTCCAGGAACCGGGTACGCCGGTCAATGTGCCGCCGCTGGAGGTCAATTCGTAGAACACGAAGTCGAACGGCGTGGCGTTAGGATTCGCCAGGCGAACCTCGCCCGAGAGCGGGTAGAGCTGGACTTCGACCGACGCCAACGCGCTCGCCTCGACACGACTCGTCACCACGATGGCAACGGCCACGATCAGCAACATCCAACGATGGGGCACGGCGTCTGCTCCGAATCGGTCACGAGGATCGGCGCCGGCCCGGCGGCCAATCCGCCTGCAGCACCGTGAAACCGACCTGTTTATGCTATCACGGAACTACATCTTCGACAAAGAAAACGGCCGGACGGGAGGGTCGTTCCGCCTGCAATTGTTGGGCAGGCGAGGCCGATTTTGTCACGTGAATTCTTGCCGCGGCGAGGCGATTCAGGCGTCCGTTTGCCGCACCGCCCCGCGCCGGTCGACCTGCCACACCTGTCCCGTCGCGGGTTCCAGGGCAGTGAGCCAGCCGCCGCCGTAGCAAAACGTATCGATGCAGATCAGGTGCCCTACCCGGAAAATCTCGCCGCTCTTCTGCGACGTGTGTCCGACGATCGCCGTCTTGCCGGAGGCGTGCGGCTCGGGAATTGCATCACGCAGCGAGTGCCAGCGCCACACGTTCCACCTCTGGCCGCTGAGCGGTTGCTCCGGATGGTAGCCGCCGTGAACGAAGAAGTGCTTGTCGGTCTCCCAATAATCGCCCCAGGTGCGGATATAATCGATGTGCTCCTGCGGCACGCTGGGCCGGCCCTCCGCGTCGAGATACGAGTCCATCGTCGCCTGTCCGCCGACGAGCAGCCAGTTGTCTGGCTGGGCACGATTGTCCAGATAGTTGAGCATCATCTCTTCGTGATTGCCCAAAATCGGCACAAGCCGGCACCGCTCGCGAAGCATCAAAAGCTCTTCGATCACGCCGCGGCTATCCGGCCCGCGGTCGACGCAATCGCCCAGCATCACGATCGTGTCGTCGGCCTGAGGCTGCACCACGCCCAAGAGCGATCGCAACGCGACGGCGCAACCGTGGACGTCGCCGATAGCAATCGTTCGCGGTGGCATAGGCGACGAATTGGAGGAAGCGGGGCACGGTGCCTAAACATAGATTGTCGCTACCGCAGGCGGGAGTGGCAATGCTGCCTGGGAGGGTGGGTGTTCGTTGACAACGGGAACCAGCGCGATACGATAAACGTCGAAGTAATCCGGCGATTTTGCCGCCCTTGCGGCGGGTCGCATTCACGATACCGCGGAGACGGCGCGCTGGCCCACCGCGGGGCAATCTCGACGCGCTCGAACACGGAGGCTGACCAACTGATGTCGCAACCCATTACGCAGCTCGAACTCGCCCGCGCCAGTCACGTCACGCCGGAGATGGAATTCGTCTCCCAGCGCGAGCAGCTCGAACCGGCCGTGGTGCGCGAGGAAGTCGCCGCGGGGCGAATGGTGATTCCCGCCAACAAGGTGCACCTCGCGGGCCGGCTCGAACCGATGGGCATCGGCATCGCCGCCAAGTGCAAGGTCAACGCCAACATCGGCAACTCGGCGGTCACCAGCAGCCTGGAAGGCGAGCTCGACAAGCTGCACTACGCCGTCCACTACGGCGCCGACACGGTGATGGATCTCTCGACCGGCAAGAACATCAACGAGATCCGCGCGGCGATCATCGGCGCGTCGCCCGTGCCGATCGGCACCGTGCCGATTTACCAGATGCTGGAAGAGCTGGGCGGCGAGATCGAAGACATGCGGCCGCAGCACTTCCTCGATATGGTCGAGCACCAGGCCAAACAGGGCGTCGACTACATGACGGTCCATTGCGGCGTGATGCTAGAGCACTTGCACCTGACGATGGGCCGTGTGACGGGAATCGTCTCGCGCGGCGGCTCCTTGATCGCCAAATGGATGATGTCCCATCGCCAGCAGAATCCGCTCTATACACACTTCGACGATCTGTGCGACATCATGCGCCAGTACGACGTCACTTGGAGCCTCGGTGACGGCCTGCGGCCCGGCTCAATCGCCGACGCCAGCGACAAGGCGCAGTTTGCCGAGCTCGACGTGTTGGGTGAGCTCACCGCCCGCGGCCAGGAGCGCGGCACGCAAGTGATGGTCGAAGGCCCCGGCCACATTCCGATGGACCAGATCCAGATGAACATCGAGCGTCAGATCGAGATCTGCAACGGGGCACCGTTCTACGTCCTCGGCCCGCTCGTCACGGATTTCGCTCCCGGCTACGACCACATGACCAGCTGCATCGGCGCGGCTATGGCCGGCTGGTACGGCGCCGCGATGCTCTGCTACGTAACTCCAAAAGAGCACCTCGGCCTCCCGGAGCGCGAGGATGTTAAGCAAGGTATGATTGCCTATAAGATCGCGGCCCATTCGGCCGACATCGCCCGCAAGCGGCCGGGCGCCCAGGACCGCGACGACGCCCTGTCGCGGGCCCGCTTTGCGTTCGACTGGAACGAGCAATTCCGCCTGGCGCTCGATCCGGAAACCGCCCAGGCGTATCACGATGCGACCTTGCCGCAAGACACCTTCAAGAGCGCCCACTTCTGCAGCATGTGCGGTCCGAAGTATTGCTCGATGAAGATCACCGAAGAGATCCGGGCAATGGCAGCGGAGAACCCGTTGGAGTTGCCGGTGGTGGCGGGTAGCGCCAAGTAGTGCAGTCAAGCTCGATACGTTTTTCGTTGGGAATGACAGTTATGAAATACTTCGCCTTGCTCATGATTGTAGCTGCAGTTGGCTGCGGGCAACAATCGACAGAGGCCGTGGTGGTTGGTGCACCAACGTCCGCCGTCGCTTTCAATGTCGCCGGCGCCCCCACCGTCGAATTCAACGTCCCGGACATGATGTGCCCCGAAGGGTGCGGTGCGAAAACGAAGGAGATTCTTTCCAAGCTGCCGGGCGCCAAGGAAGTCGTGATCAATTTCGACGCCAAGACGGCCACGGTGGCGATCGAAGCAGGTAAGTTTGATGCCGACGGCGCCGTCGCGGCCCTCAAAGACTACGGCTTCGAGAACTCGTCGCTCAAGGCCGACGCGGGCACGCCGCCGCAAACGGATCAATCGTTGCCCAGCTCTTGATCCTGCGGCCGGTAGAAGAGTGCGACTGGCAGAATCAAGACGGCGGTGAGCGCGAAGATGGAACACTGCGGCCAGCCGTTCCGCTCGACCAGCCAGATCGATGCGCCGAAGATCGCCGTGCCGATGATCACGCCGACCCACGTACATTGATTCATCGTGGCGATCATTCGGCCTTTCTCAGTGCGTGGCGGGCGCGACTGGATGATCACCTGCACCGGCACAGCGAACATGCCGGTGAAGACACCCATCAAAATCAGCACAGGGAAGCTGCCCCAATAGCCGAGCAAATGGCGATGCTCTCCGCCCGGCAATGCCATCAAGAGCAGCGTGACGATCAGGCCGACCGTACCCGTGGTCACGACTCGATGGTCGATGCGGTCGCGCGAGAGATATCCGCCCAGCGTGCAGCCGATGGCGATCCCCAGATTGATCGAAGTTGTCAACAGGCTCGTGTCGCTGTCTTCCAGCCCGAGCTGCGTTTTGCCGAGCGCGTTGACCGTCATGGCGACGATGCAGGCAATCAGCCAGAACATCGAGATGACGACGAGAGCGAGCGTCAGCTGCCGATCGCCGCGCAACAGCCGCAAGATTTCCGGCGGCACGCCCCAGGCAGACCAGCGAAAGGGGAGATTCGGCTGGGCGACGGGCACGCGGCGCACGAACAACGCGGTGCACACGCCTAGCACGGCGATACCTACGCAAACGAGCGACCCGAGCCAAATCCGGCCGCCGGAATAGGTCAGCAATCCGCCGGCGGCCGCCATGCCGAATATGATCGCCATAAAAGTGAGCATCAAAAAAATGCCGTTGGCGCGCGGCAGGTCGTTGGGACGGATCATTTCGGGCAGGATGCCGTACTTGGCCGGCCCAAAAAACGCGCTATGCATGCCCATCAGAAACAGCACGACCATCAAGCCATTGAAGCCCACGCTGGCGTACCAAACAAAGCCCAAGAAGCCCAGCAGCATGATGAACACTTCGGCCACCTTTGCGCCGACGACGATCCACCGTTTGCTGACGCGATCGGAGATGAATCCGGCAATCCCGGAAAAGAGCAGAAACGGGATCGCAAACACGGCCATTGCGGTGCTCTGACGGTCGCCGGCCGATTTCGCGGCCAGCTCGGCCGCGGTCGGCGTCGCCAACAGCAGGATCAGCTGCTTGAACAAATTGTCGTTGAACGCACCCAGGAACTGCGTCGCCGCCATGCCCCAAAAGCTCTTGTCGCTGCGCAGCGGCGGCAGTGACTCGAGGTCCAGGTCCGCTGCGTCAGGAACGACACGCAAGCGGACGGCAACGCCATTTTCGGAAGGGTCCAACTTCGCGGCGGGAGGATTCATGCGGGTAAGTATGGCGGAAATCGAGCGGGCGTCACAAGGTCAGCCGCACGGCGTGCAATCTCGCTCTATGGCAAGGTGGTCGGCGAGCACTTACACTCTCAGCATGCCATACACTATTCGTTGCGCCGTCCTGGGGCTTGTTCTTTTGGAGTTTATTTTGGCCGTGGCAGGAGCACAAGAAATCGCAGGGACCGAGCGCATCGTCGATCAGGTCGAGCAGTTGCTGCCGCCGCACGTGGGGGCGTGCTTGCTGGTGATTTCCGACGGTGAGGTCGTATTTCGACACGGCTACGGTCTGGCGGACGTGGAAACGGGCGCCGTGTGCACGCCGGCAACGAACTTCCGCATGGCCAGCGTGTCGAAGCAGTTTACGGCGGCCGCGGTGATGCGGCTGGTAGAAGCGGGGCGGCTGTCCCTCGATGACACGTTGGACAAATTCCTTCCGGGCTTTCCGACGTATGGACAACAGATCAAGGTGCGTCATCTGTTGACGCACACTTCTGGCCTGCCGGAATATGAAGGGCTCGTGCCACAGGGAACGACGCTACAGCTCAACGACATCGATGTATTGCAGCTGCTCTTGGATACCAAGTCGTCAAAGTTTGTCGCCGGCGAGAAATTTGAATATTCGAATTCGGCATTTGTGCTTTTGGGGCTCATCGTGGAGCAAGTCGCGGACAAACCGTTCCATAAATTCGTCCGCGAGGAGATTTTGGCGCCGAGCGGCATGGAGCACTCGCTCATCTACCAGCGCGGCCTCAACGAAGTTTCGCACCGCGCGTTCGGCCACGAGTTCAAGGACGGCACGTGGGTGCGAGCGGATCAAAGCGTGACGAGCGCCACGCGCGGCGACGGCTGCGTCTACACATCGCTCGATGACTATGCCAACTGGCTGCACACAATTGATGCGAAGAAGGTACTTCGGCCGTCGACGTGGGATGAAATCTTCCGACCGCAAGTCGAGGCCTGGGATGGCACGCACTACGGCTTTGGCTGGTTCCTCGACACCTATCGCGGCGAGCCGCGGATCTATCACAACGGCGACACGCAGGGCTTCCGCATCGCCGTGCAGCGGTTTCCTCAGCGACACTCAGCCGTGCTGGTGCAACTCAACGGCAGCGTGGATGACGAGAAGTGGCCGATGACAAAGGTGGGGGAGCAGATAGCGGACGAGTTGGTGTTTCGTGTTGGCAAATAGCCTTGATGCTATTCCGCGGAAGCTCTGCAGAATAGATTGGCTCAAACTGGAACTCCTCCGATTTGCCCTCACGATTTTGGGTCAGGCACTCCAAGCTGCCGGCAGATTCTTCGGGCAGTGAACTCCACAATCTCCCGATGACGCGGGATGGAGGTCCGCCGACCATTCGCCGGATTCTCCCAGATTGAATGCTCACCACCCTCTCGAACAAATCGGCATCCGTGAAGCGTCAAGTGTTCGAGCAAGTCGCGGCGTTTCATGCCGACGCATCCTGCGGCACTTCTATAACGTGCGTAGCAGCATGCAGCAGCAGATGAATTGGCTCTTCCAGATCGCTTTCGGGATCAGTCGCTGATGGATTCGGCTGCGGCAGTGGCTCACCTCGCTGCAGCGCAGTCTCCGCCATGTCCGCGAGCGCGCTGCGAAGTAAGCGCCGAGCCTCTGCCAGATCGCTCCCGCAAGAAATCGCTCCCGGAAAATCGAGCACCTCGGCATGAATGCCGTCGTCAAGAAACTTGTACATGGCTCGATAAGTGATCATCCAGCTACCCGGGCTTGCGTACGTTATAGCAGAGTTCTGTCCTCAATTTTAGCTTAGCGGCCGGCAGAAGTCGAACCAGCTGGTACGCGTCAGCTTGCCCCGAAGCTGCGTGCCTTAATCCGCTCCATCACTTCCGGGAGCGGATACTCGATGATGGTCGCCAGGCCGAGCCTGACGATCTCCTGAAGCCGCCGGTAGCCGCGCGTCACGAGCGTTTCCTGGTCGCGGACGAAGCCCATGTCGAGCGTGCGCTTGTCAAAAGGGCCTTCTACAACCACGGGCGCGAATTCGTCGGCCACAACATACTGAGCCAGCGTCGGGTTGCAGCGGATGTGCCGCTCCTTGGTCGTGTGGAGCACCTCGGGGTCGAGCTGGCCGATCACGTAGCGCAGGTAGAGATCGCTATCGGTGAGCTCGGCCACATCCAGGCCGCAAACGTCGCAGAGATAACCTTCTTCGCATTTGGCCATGGGAGGGTTGAGTGTTGAGGGTTCAGAGTCGAGAGTTGGAAGGCCTAAATGCCTTTCACTCAACTCTCAACCCTCAACCCTTCACAATCCAAGTACATCGTTCATCGAATACAAACCCGCCGGCTTACCCACAAGCCACTCCGCAGCGAGCAGTGCCCCTTGCGCGTAGCAATCGCGGTTCGAGGCGGCCACGCGGATTTCGAGCACTTCGCCCAGCATGCCGAAGATGATCGTGTGCTCGCCGGGATTATCGCCGGTGCGAACGGCGTGGTAGCCAATTTCGTTTTGCGGCCGCCTGCCGGGACGGCCGTGGCGGCCGTGAATGTGGCCCGTCTGGCCCATCTGCTCCGCGACTATCTGGCCAAAGCGGAGCGCCGTACCGCTAGGCGAATCCTCTTTAAAGCGGTGGTGACGTTCGATGATCTCGACGTCGACGCCTGACGGCAGCTCCCGGAGCGATTGCGCGGCGATCTCGGTGAGCTTCATGGCGACGTTGACAGCCGTACTCATGCTCGGCGCCCAAACGATCGGAATCGAGCGGGACGCCTCGCGGATGAATTGCTGCTGTTCGGCCTCGAGGCCCGTCGTAGCAATCACCAGCGGCTTGCGGCAGTCGAGGCAATGCTTGGTGACCGCCACCGCCGCATCCGGCACGGAAAAGTCGATCACTACGTCGGCATCCGACTCGCCTACGACGCCGACCGGCACACCTAGCGACTTCACACCGGCGATCAGTCCAGCGTCCTGGCCAATCGCCGGATGGTTGGCCGATTCGAGCGCGGCGACGATCTGGTAGCGAGAATCCTGGCTGGCGACGGCGGTCACCCGCTGGCCCATGCGGCCGGCGGCTCCGTGGACGGCGATTTTCATGGTGAAATTCCACGGCGGACAAGTCCGCCCGCTAACTATTGAGCTGGATCGCCCGCACGATTTCGTCGAGGTTGTTATCGACCTGTACGGCGCGGTTGGCGAAGGCGGCGCGGGTCACGCCGCGGCTGCCGAGGACGCGGTTGAACTCGGCCTGGTCGTGCGTGTGGTAGGCGACGGTCGCCGTCGGGTCTTTCAATTGGTGACCGGTCAGGATCGCCACGACGCGCTCCGACGTGGCGATTACGCCTTCGTCGCGGAGCAGCTTCGCGCCCGCCACGCTCGCCGCACTTGCCGGCTCGCAGCCGAGGCCGTGGGCGCCGACTTGCGCCTTCGCGTCGAGCATCTGCTCATCAGTCACTTCACGCACCACGCCGTTCGTCCATTCCAAGGCCCGCAGGCACTTCGTGAGGTTCACCGGGCGATTGATCTCGATGGCGCTGGCGATCGTCGAGGCGCGGCGATTGGCTTCATCCATCTCGGCGTAAAAATTGTTGATCAGCGCTGCATCGGGTCGGCCGCCGTTCCAGCGCAGGCCGCGCTTCTCATAAAGTTGGTAAAGCGTGTCGGCGCCGGCGGCGTTGATCACGGCCAGCCGCGGCAGCCGATCGATCAGACCCAGCTCATGCAGCTCGTGGAACGCCTTGCCGAAGGCGCTACTATTGCCGAGATTGCCGCCCGGCACGACGATCCAATCGGGCACCTGCCACTTCAGACCTTCCAGCACGCGGAACATGATTGCCTTCTGGCCTTCGAGCCTGAAGGGATTCACGCTGTTGACGAGGTAGATGCCTTCTTGCTTGCTGACCTGCGAAACACGGTGCATTGCGTCGTCGAAGTCGCCGGCGATCTGTAGCGTCAGCGCGCCGTAGTCGAGCGCTTGGGAAAGCTTGCCGTAAGAAATCTTGCCCGAGCCGATGAAGATGATCGCCTGCATCAACTTGCTCACGCCGCAGTAGAGGGCAAGCGACGCGCTGGTATTGCCGGTCGAGGCGCATGCGGCGCGGCGGGCACCAATCATGTGGGCGTGCGTAAAGGCGGCCGTCATGCCGTTGTCTTTGAAGCTGCCCGAAGGGTTCATCCCCTCGTATTGCAAGTGCATGCGTCCGGCCTGCAAGCCGACGTAGCGGCCGACGCCATCCGACTGGTGGAGCAGCGTCTGGCCCTCGCCGATGGTGACGATCTTTTCGGCCGGCGCAAAAGGAAACAGATCGCGGAACCGCCACACGCCGCTGAATGAGAGCGGGTTGTTCCGCTCACTCCATTTCCCTTCGAACGCAGAGAGCGACTTCGGCAGCGGCAGCGAGTCCCAATCGTAGTCGACGTCGAGCAAGCCGCCGCACTCGCCGCAGCTGGTGCGAACGTCGCCGACGTCATACGTCGCTGCGCAGTCGGGCCGGATGCAGCGCTGGTGTGCCAGATCGGTCCTTGTTTTGACGGTCGACGCCAACGCCAATCCTCCGCGAGCCCCGTTCGGAAGCCCGATACGCTCGATCAGGGTCGAGCGGGTAGCCTTGCGCGCAAGGCAAGCGGCACCCCGATAAACTCCTGCCCCCGAACAACTTAGTGCCAGTTTACCGCACTTTTCGAGGGGTCGCAACTCGACACGGCGCGGCCGCTAGAGAGCGTTCGCTTGCTGGACATGTGTGAGCGGCAGTTTTAGAATAACGGGTCTTCGCTCTGTGCGGCGAAGCGGATAGACGGAGGCGCTTTAAGCAACCGGGAGACCACCGATGAAGAAGACGGAAATGTTGACGTTCAAGGATAAGCTTCACTCGATCCGTGCGCGGCTGCGTGGCGACGTGACGACGATGGCCCAGGTGGCGCTGCGGAAGACGGGAACGGAAGCGGGGAACGCCGGCATGCCGATTCACATGGCCGAGCTCGGCAGCGACAATTTCGAGCAGGAATTCACGCTGAGCCTGATGGAGACGGAAGAGGACACGCTCGGCCACATCGAAGCGGCGCTCGAGCGGATCGGCGACGGCAGCTACGGCCGCTGCATCCAATGCGAGGGCCAGATCGCCAAGGCCCGCCTCGAGGCCATTCCGTATACCCCGGTATGCATTAAATGCGCTGTAGCGCAGGAAGGCGTGCAGTAGGCGCGCGATTGCTGGCCACGAGTGTTCGCGCGCTCCAATTCGTGACGGAGCGGAACTTATGTCCGGTGTGCCACGGAATCGGTACTTTCTGTTCGGTGCGATCGCCGCGACCGGCTTCACGGTCGATCTGTTGACCAAGGCCTGGATGTTCTCGCGCCCGGAGCTCTCCGGCGGCAGCGTACACTGGCTCTGGCCTGGCCACGCCGGGTTTCAATTGAGCTGGAATCAGGGCGCGCTGTTCGGCATGGGCCAGGGAAACGTCTGGCTGTTTGCGGCACTGAGCACCGTGGCTGGACTGGCGATTCCCTGTTGGCTCTTCTTGTGGGGCGCCGCGCGCGATTGGTGGCTCACCGCCGCGTTGGGCTCGGTGATGGGCGGTCTCCTTGGCAACCTGTACGACCGGCTCGGCCTCTCGACCAATCTCTGGCCAGGACACGGCGCGGAGCTCGGCCAACCGGTCCACGCCGTGCGCGATTGGATTCTCGTGCAGTGGAGCGATCAACTGCGCTGGCCGAACTTCAACATCGCCGATTCGCTGCTGGTGATCGGCGCGATCGCCTTAGTGTTTCACGCGAGCCTGATGCCGAGCGGTGTCGGAGATTCGCCAGACACGGTGAGCGACGCACCGCCGCTCGGCTGAACTCGTCCGCGCGCGAGTTTTGAGCGCGCTCAAATCCGTTCACGTGCGCGCGCGATGCGCACAGCGTCATTTTCTTGGCGAAGCTACGACACGAATTGGAACAAGCTACATGGACATTTGTGCTTCATCGTGCGTCTCGACTCTGGAATTTGAATTGACGGCTGCACTCTCGCTGTGTTAAAAAACCCTTCATCTCGTCTTGGACAGGCAATCCGATTGTCGGTCATTCGTGGGGCAGGGATACACGCACTGGGCACAGTAATCATTCAGCGTGGCACCACGATTGCCCGTTTGGCCTTTAGAGCAATTTGAAAATTGCGGGGTAGAGTTCCCCACGATTCGCGTACCGCCAAGATCGGCGTGCGTGGCGCGTGGAGAGCTTCAAAGGCAGTCCGTCATGAAACTTTCGCGCACGATCGCGTATGCGATCCACGCCACGCTGCAGCTTGCCGGCGGTGAGCGCGGCGTTCCGATTCCGTGCAGTCAATTGGCCACCGAAGGCCAAATGCCCGAGCGGTTTTTGCTGCAGATTTTGCGCAGTCTGGTGACGCGCGGGCTGTTGTGCTCGACGCGCGGAGTCGACGGCGGGTACTATCTGGCCCGGCCTGCCGACCAGATTTCGCTCCGCGACATTGTCGAAGCGTTTGACAACCCACTCGCACCGACAATTCCTGCATTAGACGCGCTATCGCCCGACGTGCGAAAGCGGATTATGTCATCGCTGCATGCCGCCTCCGCCTCGGCGCATAACGAACTCTCCAAGCTGACGATGGCCGATTTGATGCGCTCCAGCCGCAACGGATCGTAGGGGCTGGCTAAATTGACACGTTACTGTGTAAACGTCTCCGCCGAAGGGTTGTGATGAGAAATGCTCACGGTCAAAGCCTGGCCGACGGGAAGTGGGACTTCGGCAATCGCGTAGTTTTGTTCGCGCAAATCGCGCTTTAGGACGTGCAGTTCGCGAATGCTGTCCGCATAGGCGGCAATCGCCACGTGCGCCACGTCGGCAGGATTTTCACGGAGCGCGGCGCGAAGCGCCGAGTTCGGCTTTATCGCATCGGAAACTGGTTCGCCCGATTGCGCGCTTTCCGGCAGCAGCTGATAGCGGATCAGAGTAATGACGCGGGCCGACGGGTAATTGCTCGGCAGGTCGCGCTCGCGTAAGGCTGACGGCGACGTCGCTTGGACCGGGATAGCGGCGAGCAAATAGCGAAACTTGAAGCCCCCGATCGGACCTACAGTACCGATGTAGTAGTTCGAGTCTCGCAAGCGCCAGACGTTTTCTCGTGCATCGCGCACGATTTCTTTGGCGGCCTCTTCCTCCGGAATCACGGCGACGTATCCCGCCGAAAGATACAGCGCCACGCGGCGGCCGGTGGCCAGCCGGGCCAACGGCGTCGGTTGATTCGGTATGGCTTCGACCTCCGACTCGGAGGGGGCCGCGAGCAGCGCCACTTGTTCACGGGTGAGCTCTTCGAAGTTAGCCTGCGATTCGGCCAGCTGCCGCCGCAGGTCGAAGTCGCTTTGCTGCTCGGCGGACAGCGCGGCACGGCGAGCCTCGAGCTCTGCATCGACCGCCGCAGTAAACGTCGTCAAATAGCTGCGTTCCCGCTCACGGAGCGCCGTTTCGCTGCGAAGCTCCACGGCCTGATGCAGGAGCCCCTGCAATTCCGCCCGAGCCTGGATCGCCGCACGCGTGGCGCGATCGAGTTCCGACTTGGCAACGCGCTCTTCGCGATCGTCGACCACAGACACCTGTTCGACCGCGTGCCGGATCGTCGCTTGGGACGTGCGAATCCCCATTACCACCACCAGCAGAATGATGATGCCGACCATGTTCGTGAGCACGTCGAGGAATGAATCCTGACCGGGCATGTCGGCAAATTCGTCGTCATTGCGTCGCGCCATGTGTCCCTCCCGCTGGCTGCTGTGCCATGGCATCACTGCGGACCTCTGCGCCGCCATGCTCCAGGAGCCGAACCAGTTGATCCGCGCGGCCGTCCCCATCGGGCGCGACGCGGAGCTCGATCACGGGCCGCCAGTACAAGCCCTGTCCCGCCATTCCCCAATCCGCAATCCGCTTGTCGACAGCTGAGAGCAGATCGTCATAGGCCGCGTTGGGCGCGGTACCGAAAGCGAACTCTTGACCCGCGGCGCCGGCGGCCTCGGGCTGGATCACCAGCGCGTCGACGCGGATCAGAATCTGGATTGTGCGTCGAATCGGGATCATGCCCGGGTTCGCATTGCGGATTGCCCAGTTCTTGCCGCGAGTTTTCTGCTGAGATTTCCGGGCGGCATCCTTTTCGTTGGCTGCGGCGTTCCGCGCCATTCGATCGAGCTCCGCCTCGGGATTGTAGCCGCCGACGTAAGTGCCGTTCGCCGGACTGCCGTCCGCCGGCGGCGAACCGGGGCTGGAAGACGACTGCGGTCCGTTCGCCATCGCAGTTGCTGTGGCGGGGCCGGTCGTGGATTGCTTCTCAGCCGTCTTTGATCCATTCGCAGCTTGCCGGTTCTCGTTGGAGTTGCCGCTTGGTTTGCCGTCGCTGGCTGCCGCGCCATCTGCGCCGGCCGCATCGTCTCGCCTGACGATAACCGCCGCGATGCGACCGGAATTGTGTCGCGACTCGGAACCGCGGACAATTCCCATCGAGTGCTCAACGGCTTCGACGCCGCCGGAGGCGTCCCCGCCGCCACGCTCGCCGGCGGCCGCATTTTCGTCGACCGTCAGGTCGCCGTCGCCGTATCCGAAACCATCGCCCCATCCGCCGCCGCCACGATACGCGCCGTAGGCCTGCGGCGCCGCGTCGGCCAGTGCGCGCAGCCGTTCCCGCGCCATTTGCGCGGCGTCATATTCCACGTTCGCCAGTTGCGGATCGGCGCCTCCAAAGGTCAGCTTCCAATCTTGTTCAACCAATTCGTAGCCGAACTCGGAATCCCAGCTTTGAATCGCTTCGCGGACCAATCGATAGAACTTGAACCCCTTGGGCCGCACGACGATCAGCGGATAAGGCTCGACGTCCTGACGCTGCGCTCCGGCCGGAGAACTGCGATCGACGTGTTCGCGGGCGGCACGCAGCGCGGCGACGAGCGGGTTGCCGGGCCCGATTGGCGGCCGGAAGTCGTCCATCGTGAACGCGACGCCTTCGGGCTGTAGTATGACCCCAGTCTCATCGCACTCGATATAGATTGGACGGCGCCGGGTGCCGTTGCGACCTTCAAAGGGCACGATGGCATACGATTTCGCCCGCTGAGCTGCCTCTGCGCGGAGTTCCTCGATCTTCTTGCGGGCTTCAGCAATTAGCTGCCGAAGCCGCTCCACTTCTGCCTCGGCCTGTTGTCGGTCGTCAAAGCGAGAATCTTTCATGGAGTTCAACTCGGCGGCGGCCAGCTTCATGGCTTCGAGTTGCTCTCGCAGACGCCGCATGTGATCTTCGAGGTGGGCCAGGCGGGCCCGGTCGTGTTCGAGGATTGCGTCGGCACGACGGCGGGCCTCGTCGAGCTCGCTCTGGTACGCGGCGATTTCGTCCAATTCGCGGCGCGACGCTTCAAGGTTCTGCCGCGATTCGGCGGCGCGCAGCGCCGCTTCGGCCCGCGCCTCGGCTTGCAACGCGACGGTCTCTTCCAAGGCTCTAGCGCGGGAGGTGCGCGCGACACTCACCAGCAGCACCAGCAGGGCGCCCATCGTGCAAAGCAAGACCGCCACGAAGGGAAACAGCTGGACCGGATTGTCACCGTCGCGATTTCGGGACTTCGTCATGCGGCGTGGCTGGTCGAATGTGCGCCCTCGGCATCGCCGGCGCCGGAACGCCGGGCCGGTGCGTATCCCGTGCGGGCGCACAACAATTGAATCGCCGCGGTGAGGTTCAGCGACATCTCGTCGAAGCGCTGCGTGTTCACCAGGGCGTTGAGATTGTCGTTCAGAGCTTGCTCGAGTTGCTTCACCTGGCCGGCGGCGCCCACGACCTGCAGCATCACATCGCCTTGCTTCACCAGTTGTTCTTGCTGCCGAACGGTCGCCTCGGCCGCTTCGACCAGCGCGATCTGCATTTCCTTGAGCAGGTTTTCGCTTTGTTTGATTAGGTGTTCCTGACGTTCGGCGGCCACGACCATCGCCTCGCCCAGCGCGGCTTCGACTTCGGAGAGGTGCTTGCGATTCTCCTGGGCCAGCTCCTTTTCGCTGGCGGTAAGTACTTCGCCGTGGCGGTGCAGCGATTCGACAAGCAGCTCGGCAAGCTTTTCCAGCCCCTCGCGCAAATGGCCGACCGTTTCACTGGAGCTGCGGCTGAGCTTGTCGGCGTACAAGTGCGTGCCTTCATTGAGCCGGCGCGCATGTTCATCGAGCGTCTGTCGCATCACGACGGCAAGCGAGTCCTGGACCAACTTGCTGGTCGAATTACTGACGTCGGCCCACTGCTGATGGGTTTCGTCGATCGAGGCCCGCCAAATCTCGGCCTGCCGCGAGGCCAGCGCCTCGACGGCGCCGATCACCTGCTCCGACATGCGGCGGACTGAGGCGACGTTTGGATCGGCGCCGGTGCCCGTATATTGGAAGCGCCCAACCAGCTCCTCCGCGGCGCGGACGTCGACCAACGACATCAACCGCTCGTCGGACCGCTCGACACAGTATTTAAGGAACATCACCGCCATGGTGAGCGCCAGCGCTTGGGCCGTCGTGTCGAACGCGATGCCCAGACCGTGGATCACGTCGGGCATCGACTTTTCCATCGTGGCCGGCGACAAATTGGCGATCGCCACCGTGATGCCGACCACCGTGCCGAGGAAACCCAGCACCGGCATCGCCCAAATGATAATTCGCACCAATGCATAGGAGCCGTGAATGTGGTCGCGTTCGGTATCTTCCAAGTGACGCAGGTGTTGTTCGATCGAGTCGGCCGAGTCTTTGCGACGGACAAGTTCGAGCGCTTCGCGCAGGCGACGGACGAGATAGTTCTTCTGCAAGTGCGCAGGCAGACCAGCCAGATCCCCCAGCAGTTCGTCGCAAGCTGACACGGGCAATCCACCGATCGGCGTCAGGCCGAGTGTGATGCCGCCGATCGAAGCGAATTGAGCGGTTTGGTCGAAGAAGCGCATTGCAAGCGCCGCCAAGGCCACAAAGAACGCGATCCCAGTGGCGTATTCCACAGGGTGGCCGGCCATGTAGCGGACCAGGAAGGGACTATCAATCCACCTCTGATCGAGCGCGGCGTAGAACGCGAGTCCGATCACGCCGCCCCACAGGATGGGCAGTCGCAGAAGCCACTCGACAGACTTATTGAAGTACGACACGGTGCGAGTCCTTTCGACCGGTAACGCAGCGGGAAACGAACGCGGCGGAAGCGACGGTCCGCTAGCAGCGCCCACGGACCGGCAATTCCATCTCCCTAAAAATCGGCTTAACCGGCAAAGTTGATGAGGGAAACTCCCTCGAACGCCCGCCAGCTTTCACCGACCCATTGCCTCCGCCGAATCGTCACACTTTCCCAAAGGTTGTGCGAAACCATGCCGATACCCTTGTTTGCCGCGGCCAACCGACCAGCGATTCGACGCTGCTCGCAGCACTTGCGCGCAGGTGTCAGCAAGCTGCCGCGCGACTCTCGACGTACACCAACGCATACCCAGGGGGGCGCAGTCCGGGCCCGGCCTTCGAGCCGTCCCGGACTGCTTTTTTTATTGGTGGTCGCATCAGCCGCTGCGACGCCAACGGCAAAACGGAGGGATCGCCGCCCGATGACCTATAATTGTGGTGCGGCGATGCGGAGCGCGACCCGCTAGCACGCGTCGAAGGCCGGGGCGCCGGAGTTCCATGTGTCCGACCTCTCACACAACTCCCATCAGACCGAACTGCTGCTCTCCGTCGTGATCCCTGTCTACAACGAAGTGGTCACGGTCGACCGCGTAATTGCCACCGTGCTCGACGTCGACGTCGACAAGGAAATCATCGTCGTCGACGACCACTCGACCGACGGCACGCACGAAGTGCTCAGGGTGCTCGAGTCGCAGCATCCGAACATTCGCGTCTGGCGTCACGAGCGAAACCGCGGCAAGGGGGCGGCGCTGCGGACCGGCTTTGCCAAGGCGCGGGGGCGGTTTGTGATCGTGCAGGATGCCGACCTGGAATACGATCCGGCCGAGTATCCGAAGATGCTCGCGCCGCTGGTCGCCGAAGAGGCGGACGTGGTGTACGGCTCGCGGTTCGTGGGCGGCGACACCCATCGCGTGCTCAATTTCTGGCAGTTGGTCGGCAACCGCGCGCTGACGCTGGTGTCGAACGTGTTCACGAATCTCAATCTCACGGATATGGAAACCTGCTTCAAGGCGTTTCGCCGCGAGATCATCCAGAACATCCGCCTGGAGGAAGAGCGCTTTGGTTTTGAGCCGGAAGTGACGGCGAAACTGGCCCGCTACCGAATCGACGGCCACCCGCTGCGGATCTGCGAGGTCGGCATCTCGTATCAAGGCCGCACGTACGCCGAAGGCAAGAAGATCGGCTGGCGCGACGGAATGCGGGCGCTGTGGTGCATCCTGCGATATAACTGCTTCATGTGAAGCCGATTCAACACCCGCGGTGGCACCGGCGGCCCGCCGGTGAAAAGCGGTATTGGCGATCGCACAGGCCGGCGGCCTGTGTCACTCATGAAAAACGGTGGGCCTAGCAGCAGCTTTGTTCGCCTGCAAATACCAATCAAGCCACCTCGGCAGAATATTGCGTCGGGTCACCGGTCGCCAGATGCTTGAATGCGGCCGCTCGCTCCGCGCATTTGTTGCAGTGGCCGCAGTGCAGCCCGCCGACGGGCGCGATGCAGGAAAAGGTGAATTCCAACGGCACGTCGCGGCCCAGCTGCATCACGCACTTCTTCGAGAGCAATTCAAACGGCCGCACGATCCGCACTTCGCAGCCGGTGGCCCAGGCGATCATCGCTTCGAAGCGCTCAAAGAACTCCGGTCTGGCATCGTCGAAGGGATTGGCGGCGAGCGTCGCCAGGGCCAGCTTTGAGACACCATGCATTGCGCACCAGAGCGCGGGCTTCAAGAGCAGTAGCGGATTGCGGCCCGGCAGAAACACCGCTTCGTCGGGTGTATGATCGTCCGGCACGGCCCGGCCGGTGATGCTCCAGTGGTTGCCGTACAGGTCGGCGACCGGCATTTCGAGTTCGACGAGCGGCTCCACCAATCGACTGTTGAGCGCGGAGATAAATTTGTGAACCGCGTCAATTTCTTCCGCCTGCCAGTGGCAGCCGGTTCTCACGTAGAACGGCTGCACGCGATAGCCGTGGCCGACGAGCTGGGCTAGCAGAATCGCGCTGTCGAGCCCGCCGCTGGTGAGGAGGCCCATCGTCGACGGCTCGCCCGACTCGGAAAGCGTCGAATCGGCGAGTGCCAGGTTGACCATGATCAGCGCTCCTAGCGGTCGCTGTAGCCGGTCTCTGCGATACCGGATATTGCTGCCGAATTTGCTTCAAATCCGAGGTCGCAGACCTCGGCTACAGTCATGCGCAACAGGTTGTCGCAACGCCACTTACGATCGCCTCGGCCTGCTCCGCAGCGGCTCCACCGCCCCAGCCCGCAAATCCCCTCCCACGATAGGTGGTTGTATTAATTTTGTCGACAGCCCATGGCGCCGGCCGGGCAGAAGCACGGCATTTTTTTCGTGTCCGCGCCGCGAATTCTCGTTAAAATGAAGCGGTTGGCCGAGCCGCTTTCGCCGCCGACGGCGCGAGGAGCCGGTCCAGCAAGTTGAACTATTCGGAACAGAAATCTCGGTTGACAATGCCCGCCAAATTGATGGCAATTTCGCGCTGGCGTCTTACCATGCGATTCGCACCTTTGACTTCGTTACTTCGCCCCGCGCTGATTCTGGCGTGCATCACGCTGGCGGCAATTTTCGCCACCTCGCCGGCAGCAGCGCTCGTCGTCGAGAACACAGCGGGAACAACCGTCGCCCCCGCAGACGACCCGGGTTGGAACTACGTTACGACCGGCGGTCGCAACATGGTCTACCTGGGCGATGGCTGGGTGCTGTCCGCGTTCCACGTCGGCGCACCGACTCCCAGCGAAGTGTTGAGCATCAACGGCGGCTCGTTCAACGTCGTGAGCAATCAAGCGTTCATGGTCAAGAACCAGCCTGGGCAGGGGCTGAGCACCGAAACCGATTTGCGGATGTTCCGCATCAACGGCGATCCAGGCCTGTCGCCGCTCAACATTGCGTCGTTGCCGATCAATGAAGCTGGAACGAATTCGTTTCAAATCAATCAACGCGAAGTCACGATCATCGGCAACGGACCAACGCGACAAGCGAATCAAACCAGATGGAACGTCACAACCGTGTCAAATGGTCCAGATATTTGGACGGAGTCGGCCACAGGAGCTTATGTCGGTTACAAGTCGGAAGGAGCAAACGTCAAACGCTGGGGCACCAACCAGATTGCGGATGAAGACGGCTTATTCGGCGGCAATGACAACGACCTGCGCGGCAATCTGCAGCTCACACTTTGCGGCGGCGCGTGCACGCTCAATGTGCAATCGATGGTCACGCAATTCGATGCCAGCGGACTTACTAACGAAGCTCAAGTGGTCGGGGGCGACTCCGGCTCCAGTGTGTTCTTCAAGCGCAACGGCGTGTGGGAACTCATCGGTATCGTCAACGCGCAACTGTCCGGATTGGGTGTGGATGGACAAAGCACCGCCAACGCGGTGTACGGCAACTACACCACCTTCGCCGACCTTTCGTACTATCGCAGCGATATCCTGAACATCATGAACGCCAACGCGAACTACTCGGTGTTGGGCGACATCAATCTCGACGGCTTCGTCACCGGCACGACAACGGCCGCCGGCGGCGCGACTGGCGACCTCGCGGCGTTTGTTGCCGGCTGGGGCTACAACAACGGCACCGGCGTCGGCACCGTCACGTCCTGGAAGAAAGGCGACTTGAATCGCGACGGCAAGACCGACTACCTCGACTTCGTCTTGCTGCGGACGGCCTTTAATCCCACCGGCGGTTCGGGCGGTCTGACGCTCGGCTCGCTCTTTGGCGGCACGGCGGTGCCGGAGCCGGCCAGCCTCATTGCAGCCCTTGGCGGCATCGCTTTCCTGGCCATTAGCCGGCGTTTTTGGCGGCGCTAGACGGCTGCACCGCGTATCGTGACGCTGCGGGCTCCGCCAATCCATCTTGCCCAGTTAGCCCGGATGGCTATGATGGGCCGATTCGGACATCGCCGCCGAATCCTTCCCATCCACGTTTGAGCACCACGCCATGACGGCTTACGCCTCGCGTCGCAACCGCCTCCGCAAGCTCATCGCTCAGGCCGAGGTCGATGCGCTGCTGGTCACGAATTTCAAGAATGTGACCTACCTGACCGGCTTCACCGGCGACGACAGCTTTCTTTTGGTCATGGAGCGCGGTGAAGTCCTCATCAGCGACAAGCGCTACACCACACAGCTCGAAGAGGAGTGCCCAGGCCTGAAGCTGGAGATTCGCGGTCCAGGTGAAAAGATGCTGCCGGTGACGGCCAATGTCGTAAAGAGCGAGCGCATCGAGCGGCTTGGAATCGAGGCCGATTCGGCCACCGTGTCGCTGGCTCAAACGCTGGCCAAAGAGTTGCCCGTCTGCGTCATTCAGCCCACCGAGAGCCTGGTGGAACGGCTGCGAATCGTCAAAGACAAAGACGAGATCGAAGCGACGCGGCTTGCCGCGCGCCAGGCCGAGCGCGCCTTCGAAGTCGTGCGGGCACTGCTGAAGCCCGAAATGACCGAACTCGACGTCGCGGCGGAGCTGGAGTACCAGGCCCGCCGGTTCGGCGCCAAGGCGCTGAGCTTCCCGGCGATTGTCGCCGTGGGCCCCCGCGCCGCGCTGCCGCATGCCACGCCCACCCGCGCCAAACTAAGCGCCGCCGACTTCATGCTGATCGACTGGGGCGCGAACTCGGGGCTCTACATGAGCGACTTGACGCGTATTCTGGTGACCGGTAAAATCTCGCCGAAACTCCGTAAGGTGTATGGAGTTGTGCTCACGGCGCAGCTCGCTGCCATCGACGCGATTCGCCCCGGGATGACCTGCGAAGAGGTCGATCGCGTCGCCCGCAAAGTCATCTCGAAGGCCCGCTTCGGCAAAGCCTTTGGACATGGATTGGGGCATGGGACGGGGCTCGAGATTCACGAGGCACCGCGCCTGGCTGCGGGGCAGAAAACCAAGCTCCGACCGGGCATGATCGTGACCGTCGAGCCGGGCATCTATTTGCCGGGATGGGGCGGAGTGCGGATCGAGGACGACATTCTGGTCACGCGGACCGGGCACGAGGTGCTCTCCAACGTGCCCAAGCAATTGGACGACTGCGTCCTGGGCGGTTAGACCGCGCCGGCGGACAAGCTGCTGAAACGGAATTGCGCGAAGCGGTGGAGTCAGAATATTGAGCGAGTCAAGGGAGACACCGATGGCCTCCAATGCCGGTTCCGGCTCAGGCGACGTATTTGACGTGCGGAGAGTCCGACGCTTCATCGAGCTCATGAACGAGCACGACCTGTCGGAAATCGACCTGCGGCAGGCCGACCAGCGGATTCGCCTGCGGCGCGGTCCGGAAATGGTCACGGTGGCGGGGGCCGTCGCGCCGGCCGCAGTTGCCGCGGCCCCGGCAGCGAGCGCGGCGAAAGCGCCTGCGGAGAGCGGTCCTGCGGCGCCCGCAGCGGCCGACGACGCCAACGCACAGTTCATTCGCAGCCCGATGGTGGGTACGTTTTACGCATCCGGCAGCCCCGACGCCGCCCCGTTCGTCAAAGTCGGCGACCAGATCGGCCCGGAGACGACGGTCTGCATCGTCGAAGCGATGAAGGTCTTCAACGAGATACCGGCCGAGTGCTCGGGCAAGATTGCGGCCGTGCTGGCCACCAACGGTCAGAGCGTCGAATACAATCAGCCGCTCTTCCGCGTGTCGCCCAACGCTTAACCAGGAGCGCGTTGGGAAGCGCGGCCGTCGTCATGTATCAACGGATTCTTGTCGCCAACCGAGGAGAGATCGCGCTGCGGGTGATTCGCGCCTGCCGCGAGCTCGGCGTGGAAACGGTGGCCATCTACAGCGAAGGCGACCGTGGTGCGCAGTATCTGCAGCTGGCGAACGAAGCCTACTGCGTCGGGCCGGCCAAGGCATCCGAAAGCTATCTCAAGATCGCCAGCGTGATTAGCGCCGCGGAAGTGGGCAACGTGCAGGCGATTCATCCGGGCTACGGCTTCCTGGCCGAGAACGCCCACTTCAACGAAATCTGCCGCAGCTGCAACATCGACTTCATTGGGCCGAGCCCGCAGGCGATGGCACAGCTCGGCGACAAAAACGCGGCGCGGAATTTGGCGCGCAAGGCGGAAGTGCCCGTCGTGCCGGGGAGTGAAGGCATCATCTCGAACGAGGGCGATGCCCTGAGCTTCGCCCACGCGGTGGGATTTCCCGTGCTGATCAAGGCGGTCGCCGGCGGCGGCGGCCGCGGGATGCGCGTAGCGTCGAACGACCTGGCGCTCAAAAGCGCCCTGCAGCAGGCGCGGGCTGAAGCAGAAGCCGCGTTCGGCAATGGCGATGTGTACCTCGAAAAATACATCGAGCGGCCCAGGCACGTCGAAGTGCAGGTGCTCGCCGATCACCACGGCAATGCGGTGCACCTTTGGGAGCGCGACTGCAGCGTGCAGCGGCGGCACCAGAAGCTGATCGAGGAAAGTCCCAGCACCAGCATCACGCCCGAAACCCGTGCGGCGATGTGCGACGCTGCACGCCGACTGATCCTCGCGGCGGAATACACCAACGCCGCGACGGTTGAATTCATTGTTGATCAGGAAGGCAACTACTATTTCATCGAGGTCAACGCCCGCATTCAGGTGGAACACCCGGTGACCGAAATGGTCACGGGCATCGACCTGATCAAGTGGCAGATTCGCGTGGCCTCCGGCGAGCGAATTCCCTGGGCGCAGAGCGACATCAAGCACCAGGGCTGTGCGATCGAATGCCGGATCAACGCCGAAGATCCCAAGCGGAACTTCCAGCCGTCCCCGGGCCGGATCGAGCGCTTGATTGCACCGGGCGGCTTTGGTGTGCGATTTGACTCACACGCACACAGTGGCTACACCGTACCGCCCTTCTACGATTCGATGATCGGCAAGCTGATCGTACATCAGAACACGCGGGCCGACGCCATTGCCTGCATGCAGCGTGCACTCGCGGAGCTGCGGGTCGAGGGGATCAAGACCACGGTGCCCCTCCACCAGGAAATCCTGGGCCATTCGGCCTTCGTCGAGGGCCGCATCGACACGACGTTTGTCGAGCGCACTTTCACCGCCGCCTGAGGATTTTGCGAACGAGGTGCCGGGAGCCGGCAGTCGTTCTTCACGCGTCGCGCCCCTGGGCGACCCCCCCGAATCGCTCTAAAATACGATCTTGCGCCCAGGGTTTGGGCGCGAAGGACTAGCGATTACCTCGATTGATGCAGGCAGGGACTACGATGACGACGAAAACTTCGACGATGGCCTCCCCGTGGGAAATGGAGCACCCGGTAAAGAAGGTGGCGATCCTCTTCGCCGGCGGGCCGGCGCCCGGGGCCAACGCCGTGATCTCCACCGCCGCCACCGCCTTCTTGCGGCACGGCATCGAAGCGGTCGGCATCAAGCACGGTTACTCTGCCCTGGTCGAGTATTCGCCCGAGAAGCCGCTGGTCGAAGGCCGCGATTACATCAACATCAACCAGAAGATGCTCGGCCGCACCCGCAGCTCGCAAGGCATCTTGATCGGCACCGCCCGCACGAACCCCGGCAAGAACGTTTCCAGCCCTGAGCATTTGAACGATCCCGAGCGGGTGAAGCCGCTCAAGACGGTCTACGAAGCACTCCGCTCGATCGGCGTCGACGCCCTGATTTCGATCGGCGGCGACGACACGCTCAAAACCGCCAATAAGTTCAAGCTCTACCAGGAGAAACTGCCAGCGGACGCGGTAAAGATCCCGGTGGTCCACTTGCCGAAGACGATCGACAACGACTACCGCGGCATCGACTTCACGTTCGGCTACTTCACGGCGGTCGATTTCCTGGGCCGGGAGGTCCGCAACCTGATCGCCGACGCGGAAGCAAATCGGGCTTACTTTCTCGTCGAGTCGATGGGCCGCAGCGCCGGCTGGCTGGCCTACGGCGTGGCGATCGCCGGCGATGCGAGCCTGGTGATCAGCGTCGAGGACATCGTCGGCAAATACGCGGCCGAGGAGGATTCCAAGAATCCAAAAACCGGCGAGGTCAAGAAACGCAAAGTCATGAACATGGACCTGGTCATCAAGCGAATCGTGCTCACGATGACCACGCGCGAGAAGGAAGGCAAGGAATATGGCGTGATCGTGATCGCCGAAGGCCTCGCCGAGATGCTGCCGGAAAAATACCTCGCAGGCATCGGCCGCGACGAGCACGGCCACATCAGCATCGCCGCCGTAAATCTGCACGACATCTTCGGCGACTTGATTTCCAAGGAGTACTCCCGTCAAACCGGCAAGAAGCGCAAGGTGACACCGCTGCAGCTGGGCTACGAGTCCCGGTGTGCTCAGCCTCACGCGTTCGACGTGATGCTCGGCTCGCAACTCGGCGTCGGCGCGTATCGGGCGCTCGTCGAAAAGGGCCTCAACGGAGTGATGGTCTCGGTATCCGGCCAGTTGCAGCTCCACTACGTCGCCTTCGAAGAGCTGGTCGACCCCAAGACGCTGGTCACCGTGGTCCGATACATTGACCCGGAAAGCGACTTCCAGCGGCTCACGCGGTTCCTCGAAGTTTACGTTAACGAGGATGAGATCAAATAGGCGTGGAACCGATCGCTACGGCGAGCGAGCTGAAGAGTCGCATATCAATGAGCCGTATTCTCGAAGCGATCAACCGTTTGCCGCGGATTCGACTGGCCAAATTGCCGACGCCAGTGGATGAGCTGGCGAATCTCGCGCGGGAGCTTGGCGGGCCGCGGCTCTTGGTGAAGCGCGATGATCTGACCGGCTTGGCCGGCGGCGGCAATAAGACGCGGAAGCTCGAGTTTCTCGTGGCCGATGCGCTTGCGAAGGGCTGCGACACACTGATCACCGCGGGCGGACCGCAGTCGAACCATTGCCGGCAAACGGCGGCGGCCGCGGCGATCGCTGGACTGCAGTGTCACCTGGTGCTCGGCGGCGAACCACAACTGCCACGAGGCAACTTGCTGCTCGACCAATTGCTGGGCGCGACGATCCACTGGACTCCCCGGCCTCAGCGGAACGCCCGCATGGGCACACTTTCCGACGAGTTGCGGGCGGCGGGACGCAAGCCGTATCCGATTCCGATCGGCGGCTCGACGCCGCTGGGAGCGATCGGCTACGTCGTGGCGATGTTCGAGCTGGCCGAGCAACTCGCGAACCGCGGCGAATCGGTCGACCATTTGAACTTCGCCACGAGCTCTGGCGGCACTCAGGCCGGGATCATGCTGGGGGCGAAGCTCGCCGGCTTCGCGGGCCATGTCACGGCGATCAGCATCGATCAGGTGCCAGATTCCGAGTCCAACGAGAAATTCCTCTCCGGCGTGTGCGACATCGCCAACGGAGCGGCGGCGCTCTTAGACTCCGACACGCGACTGACGGTCGACGATTTCGTCACGAACTATGACTACCTGGGCGGAGGCTACGGCGTCGTGGGCGACTCGGAACGCGAGGCAATCCGCTTGCTGGCCCGCCACGAAGGCCTGCTGATCGGCCCCGTCTACACCGCCCGCGCGGCCGGAGCAATGGTCGACCTCGTCCGCCGCGGCGAGTTCAATCGAGCTGAGACGGTGCTCTTCTGGCACACCGGCGACGACGTGACGCTGCACGCCTATGGCGACGAAGTTAGCGGTGACAATAGCAGCCAGATCTAGAGCGTGCCCTTGGTGCTCGGAACACCGGGCATGCGGGGATCGGCTTCGACGGCCATCCGCAGCGCCCGGGCAGTGGCTTTAAAAATCGCCTCAGAAATGTGGTGGCTGTTGCGGCCGTAGGGGACGTTGATGTGCAGATTCGCGAGGGCGTTGGCGGCTGTGGCCTGCCAGAAGTCCTCGACCAGCTCGCTGTCGAAATCGCCGATTCTTGCACTGGGGAACTGGGCATTGAATACCAGGAAATAGCGGCCGCTGAGGTCCAGGGCCGTCGTGCAAAGCGTCTCCTCCATCGGCAACGTGAAGAAGCCGTAGCGGCGGATCCCGGCCTTGTCGCCCAGCGCCTGCCGGAGCGCCTGCCCCAGGCAGATGCCGACGTCTTCGACCGTATGATGCTGGTCGACCTGCAGGTCCCCGTCGGCGTCGACCGTCAGATCGAGAACCGCGTGCTTCGCCAGCAGCGTGAGCATGTGGTCGAAGAAGCCCACGCCGGTACGGATCGTCGACTGCCCCGTGCCGTCGAGATTGAGCGCGAGCTCGATCTTCGTCTCGGCGGTCTGGCGCGAAATGTGGGCAGTGCGCGGCATGCAGGTTCAGCCTTTCCAGGCAGACGGGACTACGACCAGGGGCGCGTCAGACTCAAACGTCCAACGTACTTTCAATCGTAGCAGCCACCACGCGAGGCGGATAGGAATGCGGCGCTGCCGAGCGGTGCGGGAGACATTCCCCGACGCTCCAATCGCTACAACCGGCCACGAGAAGTGAGCTTCGCCCGGCGGTTGGGGTTCACATCACGAGGCCCAGTCGAGCCCCGTTTCCTGCCGCACGCGGGAATCGAAATCGCCGAGCAATCCGCCGATCACGTCCCAGCCGCGATGGCGGCGGACCTCGATGTCGCCCTGCCGATTGACGCGGACGATCGTCGTCGACTCGACTCCCGCCTCGGCCAGGTCGCCTTGATGCAGCTCATCCTCGGCGACGATTTTTTCCAGCGTGGCACCGGTCATTTCGATGAAGGACATGGCGAGTCGATGCTCCTGGAAAGAGTGAAGGCCAGAGCCGTCATTTTAGCTGGTCGCGGCTGGTTTGTCATCGACGGCGCGCGAGGTGAGTCCAATCGGCGATCACAGCGTCCAATCGGGGGCGGCGGCCCGGACCTTTTCCGTCAGCGCCAGCAGCGTGTCGACGTCGAGCTGCTCGGTCCGCGTATCGGCGGCAAATCCCATTTCGTCGAGGATGGCGTCGACCTGGTCCTTCGTCAAATGCCGCTTCATCGCGGGAACCACGTTGGCCCGCAGAAACTTGCGGCGATGGATGAAGATCGCCTTCACGAATTGGTGAAAGTACTTCAAGTCGGGAATGCGCGCCCGCCGCTCCGGGTCGACCGTGATGCGAATGATTGCCGAGTTGACCTTTGGCGCCGGCCAGAAGACCGATGGCGGCAGCACCCGAACCAGCTCCACGTTGCACTGGCTCTGGATCCAGACGCTCAGCGCGCTGTAGTCCTTGGTCGATGGCGCGGCCGTCATCCGATCGGCCAGCTCCTTCTGAATTGTCACGACCATCGAATGGGGCACGTGCGGCGCGAAGAGCAAATTCGAGATCACCGGCGTGGCGATGTTGTAGGGAAGGTTGGCCACCAGCTTGAAACGGCGTCCCGGGCCTTCGTCCAGCCGCTCGCCGACGGCCTCCATCACGCGCTCGTCAAAATTGTTTTTGTTCCGCAGCGCGTCGAGCTTGAGCATCGTCACGTGAGGGAAATCGATCAGCTGCTCACTGGCCAGCTCAAACAGGTGCCCGTCGATCTCGACCGTGACCACGGCCGCTGCCAGCCGCGCCATCATCGCCGTGAGCGAACCAGTGCCCGTGCCGACTTCGAGCACGACGTCCTGCGGACCCAGCTCCGCCGACTTGACGATCAAGTCGACGAGATTCAAATCGATGAGAAAATTCTGCCCGTGCCGCGTGGCAGGCGCGATGCCCATCTCGCGGAAGCGCTCGAGCAGGAAGGATTTGGTTTGTCGGGACACAGAGTACTCGAAGGGTTTCTAACGCTGGGATTCAGCAAGCTTTCCCAACTGCTGTGCAACATACTTTGCCAGGACATCGGTTTCCAAATTCACACGGTCGCCGAATTTGCGGCGGCCAAGCGTCGTGACCGATAGCGTATGTGGGATCAAGGCCACGCTGAACCGGTCCGCTTCGACGTCCACCAGCGTCAGGCTTACGCCGTCGACTGCGATCGAGCCCTTGCTCGCCATCTGCCGGGTCAGCTCAGGCGGCACGCGAAACCACATCGTGCACCAGTCGGCATCGTCGCTGCGGCGGTCCACCGTGCCGACGGCGTCGATGTGGCCGGAGACGAGGTGTCCGCCGATCGCGTCGCCGAGCTTCAGTGAGCGTTCGACGTTGACGGCGCTGCCGGGCTTCAGTTCGCCCAGGTTCGTGCGAGAGAGCGTTTCCTCGCCGGCCTGGAAGGCGAGCGTATCGCCGTCGATGGCCACGATCGTCAGGCAGCAGCCGTTGAGCGCGATGCTGTCGCCGATGGCCGCTTCGCCAGCAATCCGCGGCTCGCGAATTACCAGCCGCACGCCGGGCGGCTCGGGTACGACCGCCGCCACCTCGGCCAAACTCTCCACCAATCCGGTAAACACGCAGGCCCTCAAACAGGAATTAGAACAGCGGCTCGTCGCGCATCCGCCGATTTTGATATAACTCCCAGGCGTATCGCAGCGGCGGTATCACCACAAACATTACGCATAGCAGCGGCACGGCATAACCGCGCACAATGAGAATCGCCACCACGGCGAACACGATCGCCACAATGTGGGCGAAGCTGTGATGGCCGCGGAGGAACTGCGTGAGCGGATGGGGATAGGGGATCCGCGAGACCATCAGGATCGCGATCAGGATGGCAAAAAACGGCAACAACCGCTGCATCCACCAATCGTAGACCGGAAACTTCGCGTGCAGTTCGATGTTCACTTCGTTGCGCAGCGTGTACGAGAGGATGGCAAAGCTGGCGATCGCTGCGGCGGCTGCCGGCGTCGGCAGCCCGGCGAACGCCATGTGATCGTCGTTGTCGTCGGTCTCGACATTGAAGCGGGCCAATCGTAGCGCGGCACAGCATGTGAAGAGCGCCGCGATCGTCCACACAGCTTCGCTATGGAGGCTCGTGAACTGCGGACACATCTTCACCAGCAGAATCGACGGCGCCAGGCCGAACGACACCAAGTCGCAGAGGCTGTCGAGCTGGGCCCCGAAATCGGTCGTGCGGCGGGTCAGCCGAGCCACCTGCCCGTCGACCGAATCGAAGAACATGGCCAGCAGAATCAGGGCGCCCGAAAGCATCAGGTTGTGCGTCGGATCGGTGCTCCCGACGATGCCGATCAATTCGCGGGCCGAGTCGATCTTGGGCGCCGGAATGGCTTCGTTCAGCACCGGCTTTTCAATCCGCGCGAGCACCACCACCGCGAAAAATCCGCACACGAGGTTGCCGAGCGTGAACAGCGTCGGCAGCACGGCAATGGCGCGAATGGGTTTCATGGACGGTGGTCAGTGGTTAGTAGCCAGTGGTTAGTTGTTGGTTGTCATTTGCATTGGGCCACTGACAACTGACAACGATCGACTGACAACTATCAATTATCGATCATCATCGCCAGCGGGCCACCACGTCGCAGCCCGCACAGATTCGATCGCCGACCTTTACCAGGATTTCGACGCCTGCTGGCAGGATCAGCTCGGTCCGCGAACCAAGCTTGATCATACCAAACTTAGCACCTCGGCTGACAGTCTGCCCGGGGTGCAGCTTGCAGACGATCTTGCGCGCAAACATGCCGGAAATCTGCCGCACCGCGAAGCGCCGCGGCGGTGAATCGAGCGATTCGAGGCCGATCCACATCGCCTCGTTGAGCGTCGCGCTTTCAGGCTTGATAGCGTTGAGAAACTTGCCCGGCTTGTAATCGGTCTCCACGACTCGCGCATCGCACGGCGCGCGATTGATGTGAACGTTGAAGATCGAGAGGAAGACGCCGACGCGAACTGCCGGGCCGCCGATGAATTCGTAATTCTCCAGCGGCGTGATGTCGACGATCTTGCCGTCGGCCGGAGCGACCAGGAGGCCCGGCTCCGTCGGTACACGCCGCGGCGGGTCGCGAAAGAAATACACGATCAGGAACAACAGCACGGCCGGCCCCACCGCCAGCCACTGCCAGATTCCACCCAGCCACACCAGCCACGCCACCAATGCCGCCAGCGGCCAGCCGAGCAGATTCAGCTCCCATAACCCCCAGCGCGCGAACGGCAGCCAGTCGGGGCCTTCGGCAGCTTGAGTGGGATCATACATGCGCGAAGCGGTCCACAAGCAATTCGACTAATGCAGAACGGGACAAGTATCGAACCACTCGCGCCCTTGATGGACCATCCATTCCGTGCACTCGAGCGGCCCCCAGTAGCCGGGCTCGTAGACGTGCAGATCCGGTTGATCGCTCTTCTGCCACTCCGCCAGGATCGGATCGATGATCGTCCAAGCGGCCTCGACTTCATCCGCCCGCGCAAAGAGCGCCGCATCCCCTTCGAGCGCATCGAGCAACAGCCGCTCGTAGGCTTCGGGAATCGCTCCGCGAAACTCGCGCTGGTAGCTGAATTCGAGATCGGTCTGGCGGAGCTTCATGCCGGCGTCCGGCACCTTGGTCTCGAAGTGGAGCTGGATGCCTTCGGCCGGCTGCACTTGGATCACCAGGCGATTCGACTCGCTTACGCTCCGCGGCCCGTCCGGAAAGAGCATGAACGGCGGCTCGCGGAACTGGACCACGATCTGCGTCGTGCGGCAGGACATCACCTTGCCGCTCCGCAAATAGAACGGCACCCCGTGCCACCGCCAGTTGTCGATCTGAAATTTGATCGCCGCGAATGTGGCGGTGCGGCTGTTGGGCGCGACCCCCTTGGCAGTCTGGTAGCCGCGATACTGGCCGCGAACCGTGTTCTCGTGAATCTCCTGCGGCGTCATCGGCTGGATTGCCTTGAGCACCTTCACCTTCTCATCGCGGATCGCGTCCGCCTCGTAGCGGACCGGCGACTCCATCGCCGTGACCATCAAAAGCTGCAGCAAGTGGTTCTGAAACATGTCGCGGACTACCCCCGCCCGGTCGTAATAACCGGCGCGAGTCTGAACGTCGACCTCTTCAGCCACGGTGATCTGCACGTGGTCGATGTAGTTGCGGTTCCAGACCGGCTCGAAAATCGTGTTGGCGAATCGCAACACCAACAAATTCTGAACCGTCTCTTTGCCAAGATAGTGGTCGATGCGGTAGACCTGCTTTTCGTTGAAGACCGCGTGGACGTCGGCATTGAGCTTTTCCGCGGTCGCCAGGTCGGTGCCAAAGGGCTTTTCGATGATCACGCGGCGGCGGCAGGTGTTCTCCTGGGCCAGGCCGCTGCGGCCGAGCTGCTCGATCGCCGGGGCGTAAAACTGCGGCGCCGTGGCGAGATAATAGATTCGCGTGCTGTCGGGGTCTTTTTCCAGGTCGTCGAGAAACGTCTTGAGCTTGTCGAAGTCGGCGGGAATGCCGATGTCGCCGGCGAAGTAGAAAATCTTCGCGGCGAAATCGGTCCACAGCTGCTGATCGAATTCCTTGCCGGTGAACTTGGCGACGTCGCCGGCCAGCTCGGCCCGCCAGCCGTCGTGCGTGTACGTGGTCCGCGAGAAGCCGACGATCCGCGTGTCCGCCGGCAGCCGCTTCTTGCGATACAGCTGGTACAGCGCGGGGATCAGCTTGCGGCTGGTGAGGTCGCCCGAAGCGCCGAAGATCACAAACGTGTGGGCCATGGCTTACCGAGTCCGTTGGTCAAGAAATTGCGGGCAATTCCGTTCGCGGAGTAATCACGGATCAAATCGTCATCGCCGTAAAGCCGCCGTCGACATAGACGGCTTCGCCGTTGATAAAGCTGCCGGCCGTCGGCGAAAGCAATAGCAGCGTCGCGCCAATCAGCTCGGGCGCATCGCCCAGTCGGCCCGCCGGCGTGTGCTTGAGGATCGACTCGACGCGGCCCGGATCGAGGATCTTGCGGTTCTGCTCCGCCGGGAAGAACCCGGGGCAGAGGCAATTCACGCGGACGTGCTTCGGTGCGAACTCGCGGGCGATGTTTCGAGTGAGATTGAGCACCGCGGCCTTCGAGGCGGAGTACGTGTATACGCGCGACAGCGGCCGGAAGCTCGACACGCTGCCGATGTTCAGGATCGAGCCGCCGCCGGCATCGATCATGTGCTTGCCGAAAACCTGACAGCCCAGGAGCGTGGCGAACAGGTTGCCGGCGATGATGCGGTTGAACTCTTCCTCGGTGATATCAAAGATCGGCGTCGGCGAATTGACGCCGGCGCAATTTACCGCGGCATGCACCCGGCCGTGCTGCTTGACCACGGTGTCGAGCAGCGACTGGACCGACTCGCGGCTCGTGGCGTCGACCGCGACGAAGCTGGCCGCACCGCCGAGCTTCTTGATCGCATCCACTCGTTCCTTGCCGCGCTCTTCGCTGCGGCCGGCCACCACCACGTGCGCCCCGGCCTGAGCCAGCCCTTCACACAACGTGCCACCGAGCGCCCCCGTGCCGCCGATCACCACGGCAACCTGGCCGTCGAAACCAAAAAGCTTTTTGAGGTATTCAGCGGACATAAGGGCCTGGTGATAAGGAGGAGGGCGGAGGGGGGAAAGGGGAGAGCTGTCGCGCTTTATTTCTTGGGCGCGCGCCGCATTTGCAGCCATTCGCTATGGAACGTGCCCGGCTTGTCGAGCCGTTCGTACGTGTGGGCGCCGAAGTAATCGCGCTGGGCCTGCAGCAAGTTCGCGGGCAGTCGCTCGCGGCGATAACCGTCGTAGTACGACAGCGCGGCCGAGAACGCGGGGACCGGGATGCCGAGTTTGGCGGCCGCCGACACCACGTTGCGCCAGGAGTCCTGCACATCCTGCACCGCCTTGCTGAAGTACGGCGCGAGCAGCAAGTTCTCGAGCTTGGCGTCTTTGTCAAAGGCCTCCTTGATGCGATCGAGGAACACCGCACGAATGATGCAGCCGCCGCGCCAAAGCAGCGCACAGTCGCCATAGTTAAGCGGCCAGTCATGTTCCTTGGCTGCCGCTTGCAACTGGACAAAACCCTGGGCATAGCTGCAAATCTTCGAGGCGTACAAGGCGTGGCGGATTTGCTCGACAAAGCTCTTCTTGTCGCCGTCGTACTTCGCCGAGGGACCCTTGAGCACTTTGCTCGCGCGGACGCGGGAGTCCTTGAGCGCCGAGAGACAGCGGGCATACACGGCTTCGGTCACCAACGTGCTGGGCACTCCCAGATCGAGCGCGAGCTGGCTCATCCACTTACCGGTGCCCTTCGCGCCGGCCTTGTCCATGATCACGTCGACCAGGAACTTGCCGGTGTCCGGATCCTTCACGCTGAAAATGTCGCGCGTGATCTCGATCAGGTAGCTGTCGAGCTCGCCGCGGTTCCAGGTCTCAAATACGTCGTACAACTCATCGTTCGAGAGGCCCAGCGCCTCGGTCATCATGAAGTAGGCTTCGCAGATCAGCTGCATGTCGCCGTACTCGATGCCGTTGTGGACCATCTTCACATAGTGGCCGGCGCCGCGCGGTCCGACCCACTCGCAGCAGGGGATGTCGTTGTTGGGACCGACTTTGGCGGCAATCGCCTGAAAAATCGGCTTCACCGCGGGCCAGGCAGCCGGGCTACCGCCGGGCATCATGCTCGGGCCCTTGAGGGCGCCCTCTTCGCCGCCGGAAACACCCGTGCCAACGTACAGCAGCCCCTTGCTCTCGACGTATTTGGTCCTCCGCTCCGTGTCCGTGTAATACGAATTGCCGCCGTCGATGATGATGTCGCCCTTCGACAAGAGCGGCAGCAGGTCTTCGATCATTTCGTCGACGGCCGGTCCGGCCTTGATCATCATCATCACCTTGCGGGGCGAGGCGAGATTGGCGACCAGGTCCGGAATCGTATGACACCCGGCAAAGTTGAGTCCCTTCGCGCGGCCGCCGATGAAGTCATCGACCTTGCTGGTGGTGCGGTTGTAGACGGCAACGCGATAGCCGCGGCTTTCGATGTTGAGTGCCAGGTTTTCACCCATCACGGCGAGGCCGATGATGCCGATGTCGCAATTGGCGGGCATGGTTTTGTTCCGTTCTCGGTTGGCGGTTGGCGGGTGGTTATTTGTAAGTCGTCAGTTGTTAGTTGTTCGTTGCACGCATTGGTTGCAGTCATCACGCTTCGTGCACCGGCCAGGGCGGGCGCTCCGGCAGGTAGCTGTCGAATTCTTCCAGCAGGTTTCGCTGGTAGATGCCGGCGAATGTGCCGCTCAGGAAGCGCTCGATGCCCTCTTCCAAGAGGCGGGTCCAGCTCGCTTCTTCATGGCCAGGATTGATCGGGAAGAAGAGGGCGTCGTTGGCCACGGCGGCTTTGTAGTCGCCCGGGGCGTCGCCGATCATCAGGATGTTCTCGGGCTTGTACTTGCCACGGCCCGCGGCAAGCGTGTCCTTCTTGCTGCCAATCTCCTGGCCGCAGATGGCCTGCACGTACACGGAGAGCCCGTGCTCGTTCCACTCGGCCTCCAGCGCGGCGTTCGGCGTCTGCGAGCAGACGACCATGTCGGCGCGCTCGGAGAGCTTATCGAGGCAGGCCCGCACGTTTGGAAACGGCGGCACCGCCCGCACCATGTCGGCGATCGCCTTGTTCACCGCATGCGACCAGGCGAGCGCCTGCTTTAGATCCGGGTCGCCGCTGGTGGCGACGGCCTTCTCGAGCGCGGGGTTTCCAAGCTTCGTTTCCGAGGCCATCCAGTTGATGAGGCCCGCGGGTTTCACCACGTGTACGCCGCGCGCCCGCACTTCCGGCCGGCGATGCAACAGGTCGAGCTGCTCCACAAGGCCGGGAAAACGATTCACGCCCCGGCTCTTCGAGTACAGGTTGACGAACTCAGCCGCCTCGCGGGCGTACTTGCTCACGCCCTGCAACTGGTAGTGATTGATGAACTGCGGGATGAAGCACTCTTTATGCTTCAACTCCATCGAGTCGAACACGCAGCCGTCCGAGTCGATACCGATCAGAAAATCGTGGCGTGGTGTGATGGAAAACATGTCTGCCAAACCGAGTCGCACGCCGCAGCGTGGCCGCGGCGGGGGAAAACCGGGATTTTAACCGGAGCGGCTCGACCGGTCGAGGGTCGCCATCACGCAAAGACTACCGCCCAGATGCAGAACTCGCGTTGCGATAACTGGGCAGCTGCTGCAATCTCTGGTCGATTCGCTGCAGCTCGCGTTGGAAGCGATCGTCGTTCTGCGGGCCGTACTCGGCGAGCAACTGTGTCGCGGTGAGGCCCTCGGGCAGCTCGTCGATGTTCGGCATGTAAGCCTCGACCGTAAACTCGTCGCCCACCGCGCGCAGCGAGACGCGCCTGTTGAGCAGGCTGCCGGCGAACAGGATTCCCGCGCGATTGGCGGCCATGTCGACGAAGCTGAACCCGCTGCCGCCGTTGGCATCCGACATTTCTTTCATCAAGCCGGTCGTGACGGCCAGCTGGGTGCCGCCCGCCGCCGCCAGATACGCCGAGACGACGAAATGCTGTGCCAGGTCGCGCCGTCCGCGGATCGTCGGCTGACCCAACGCCACCAGTCGCAACGAGCGCTCGCTGTCGGACTCGACCGACCTCACAAAGTTGCCAAACTTCGGATGATTCCGCAGCACCGTCGAGTCATCGAGCGCAATGCCCAGCCCCAACAGGAAGGACAACGTGGCGACGTCCTCCGGAAGAAAGCGAGCGATGCCGGCGGCCTGCCGGACATAGTACTCGGTGAGCTCATCGCCGGTCCGCCGCGTAGCGACGCCCTTGGGCACCTGGCCAGCTTCGGGAAGCGAAAGGTTGGCCTGCGCGGCGCTCGACACCGCCGCCACCACCTGCTTCGTCCCCAGCAGCAACGGCTGCACCGCCGCGACGCTCACGCTCTGCACAAACTGGTTCGCGGCCGGATCGTCCGGCATCGTCGGCGAGAGCGCCTGATAGATCTGCCGCAGCCGCACCTTGGTGCCGACGGTCATATCGACGAGCTTGTTTGCGCGGCGGCGGCGCAACTCCTCGCCGACCATCGACATCACCAGCGTGTTCACCGGGTCGAAGCGAATCTGAAACCCTTTGCGTACCGCCTGGCGGTCGCCGAGCACCGGGCGCATCACGCTCGACTGCTCGGGGCTGTGCGACGCGCCGAGAAAATGCCCCAGCTCGTGGACCAACAGCTCCAGCCGTTCCGGCTCGCTCATTTGCCGCGACCACTCGCGGACCAGAATATGGTCGTTTAGCGCGCCGCGCGTGCCGGCCATGTGGGTGCGCCCTTGCACCACCTGATACTGGCTCGTGAACCCGATTGCCAGCCGCGCGGGGAACGGCTTCACGTCGCGCTCGAACTCGCCGAGCGACTC
>JBFWSG010000012.1:57563-115371 GCA_050248495.1 Pirellulales bacterium
CGCGCGATCCACTGGTGGCCCGTCGCGGGGGCCAGCAATTGCGGTGACGCAACTGCCTCCTGACCGGTCGCTTCGGCGACGCGCCGCAGAATATCCGGCTCATGGAGCAGCTCGCCGCCGTAAAACGGATCGACGTACATCCAGCTGCTGTCCGCAGACGACGGCTCGCCCGTTTCGACCGCCGCGAGAAAATGGCCCGGCGAATTGATGCCGTGCACTCGCAGGCCCACGCCCTCGCCGACGCATTTGTAGACGAGCACCAGCGTGATTGGCAGGCCCCGCCGCGTCCGCAACACATCGGGCAGGTAGCTGTTCGCCGGGTCGTAGTAATCGCCCGTGTTGCCGCGGAAGCCGATCAGCTCGAACAGCACGTCGTGCAAATGGGCCAGGCGGGCATGCGGATTGGTCGAGTGGACGCGGCGACAAACCGCTTCGGCTAGGCTGGCCACCACGTGCTCAGCCTGGTCGACATCGGCCGTCGGCCGCTCGTGCTGTGCGATGGCGAACGCGGCGCGGAACAAACCGCGCGTCGTTTCAAGATGCGGCAACTGCTCCGCGAACGCAAGGTACGCTTGCGGACGGCAATAGGCAGGGCTGGACAGCGGCCGGTTCATCAGGTCTGCTCCGAGTCTCAATCTATTGTTTCTTGCCACTGGGGCGGGGACCAGGGTGGCGACCAAAATGTGCGCGGGTGCGTCGGGATGAATCGCGGCCTGGTTAACAGCGCGGTACCGGAAATTCGCGTTCGCGCCGGTAACGCGGCGGCGGTGCGGGCCGACGGCGAGTTCGTACTGTACTGGATGACCGCCAATCGCCGCACGCGCTGGAATTACAGCCTGCAGCGGGCCGTGGAGTGGGCCCGTGAGTTGAAAAAGCCGCTCCTGGTGTTCGAGCCGCTGCGCTGCGGTTACGAGTGGGCGTCGGACCGCATTCACCACTTCGTAATTCAAGGCATGGCCGACAACGCCCGTCGGCTCGATCGGACCGCGGCAACCTATTATCCCTATCTTGAACGCAAGCCGAGGGAGGGGAGGGGACTGCTGGCAGCACTTGCCGAGCGCGCGTGTGTTGTCGTCGGAGACGACTACCCGTGCTTCTTCCTACCGCGCATGGTGGCGTCGGCCGCGCGGCAAATTCCCGTGCGATTCGAGCTGGTGGATTCCAACGGCCTGTTGCCGCTGCGAGCCGCCGACAAAGTTTTTGCCCGCGCGTTCGACTTTCGCCGCTTTCTGCAGCGGGAACTGCGGGAGTATCTGGTCGACTTTCCTGTGGAGGACCCGCTCCAGGGCGCGAAACTGCCAAGGCTCGCCAGGCTGCCATCGGAAGTAATCAAGCGCTGGCCCGTCTCCGACGTCGCTGCCATCGCCGCAGATGCCAAGCGCCTCGAAGAATTCCCGATCGATCACTCCGTTTCCTTTGTGCCATACGCCGGCGGGCCGATAGCCGCTGAGAAACGTCTCAGCACCTTTCTCGCGAAACAGTTCGACGCCTACGACCAGCAGCGCAACCATCCCGATGAAGACGCCACCAGCGGGCTCTCTCCCTACCTCCACTTCGGCCACATCGCGGCGCACGAAATCTTCGCCGCAATCATCGAACGCGAGCACTGGTCGCTCGGGAAACTCCAAGACAAAAAGCCGACCGGCAGCGCGCAGGGCTGGTGGGGCACGAGCGCATCGGCCGAGGGTTTTTTGGACCAGCTCGTCACCTGGCGTGAGCTCGGCTTCAACATGTGCTCCCACCGCGACGACTTCGGCCGATACGCAAGCCTCCCCGCCTGGGCCCAGATGACGCTCGCTGAACACGCCGACGATCCACGCGAGTTCGTCTATTCGCTCGAACAATTCGAGCGCTCGGCAACCCACGACGCGCTCTGGAACGCCGCCGAGCGGCAACTCGTCCTCGAGGGCCGCATCCACAACTACCTGCGCATGCTGTGGGGCAAGAAGATTCTCGAATGGACGCCATCGCCGCAAGAAGCCCTCGCCGTGATGATCGAGCTCAACAACAAATACGCCGTCGACGGCCGCGACCCCAACAGCTACAGCGGCATCTTCTGGATCCTGGGCCGCTACGACCGCGCCTGGGGCCCTGAGCGGCCCATCTACGGCAAGATTCGCTACATGAGCAGCGACAACACCCGGCGCAAGCTCGACGTCGACGGTTACCTCGAAAAGTACGGACCAGGCGCGTCGGGCTAACGGTGATAGCGGTACAACTCGGCGATCGAATGAAACGCCGCCAATTGATCCGCCTGCCACTTCGCATCGCGGCCAAGCTCCTCGGCCAGCAGCGACGCCACCAGCGGCGCGGCGGCAATCGCGGCCTCGGCATCGTAGAATAACGCCCGGACGCGGCGGGCCAGCACGTCTTCCACTGAGCGGGCCATCTCGTGCCGCGCGGCCCACACGACCTGCGCCGCCGTGTGCGGTAGGCGGTCGGCCAGCGGTTGATCCAGCCCTGGCTGCGACGCAGCGAGCCCAGCGATCGCCGGACCGTCGGAGCCGTATTGCGCTAGCGCGCCGCTCGTCAATTCGCCCTGACCGCCATGAATGGGCAGCGTCTTGGTGCGGCAGGGCGTGGGCAACAAACCGCCCACTGCCGCCGCGCGGTCGACACCATCTTCGGCCATCCGCCGATACGTCGTCCACTTGCCCCCCATGATCGACACCAGGCCACTCGACGACACGCGGATCACATGGTCGCGGGCCAGCTTCGACGACGTTTTGGAATCGTCGCTGCGTGCCAGCGGCCGGATGCCGGCGAAGATCGCGCGAATGTCGCTTGCTTGAGGCTTGCGCGTCCAGTAGGGAGCAATCGTTTCCAGCAGGAAGCTGATTTCCTCCGGCAGCGGCCGCGGGTCGACCGGCGCATCTTTGAGCTCGGTGTCCGTGGTGCCGACCATCGTGTGTTCGTGCCAGGGAATCGCGAAGATCACCCGGCCGTCGCGGGTCTTGGGCACGATCAGCGCCGAGTCGCCCGGCATGAACGCGCGGTCGAACACCAGGTGGATCCCCTGACTGGGCACGATCGCCGCAGGCGCCTGCGGCTCATCCATCCGTCGCACATGATCGCTGAACGGACCAGTGGCATTGACGACAACCTTCGCGCGGAGGCGAATCTCGCGCCCGGTTTCGCCGTCTTCCGCGACGACGCCGACGACTCGGCCCGATTCTTTCATCAGCTCGCGTGCGCGGACGTAGTTCACGCAGGTCGCCCCCGCCTCGATTGCCGTTTGCATCATGTTGATCAACAGCCGCGCGTCGTCGAACGCGCCGTCGTAATAACGGATGCCGCCGACGATGCCATGCGTTTGGAGCGTGGGGATTTCGGCCGTCGTCTCGGAGAGCGTCAAGTACCGCGACGGTCCCAGTCGCAGGCGGCCAGAGAGCAGGTCGTAAACTTTCAGCCCGACGCCGTAATAAAACCGCTCCCAATGGGAATGGAGTGGAACGATCGTCGGCAATGGGTGGACCAGGTGAGGCGCGTTGCGGATCATCCGGCCGCGCTCGTGGAGCGCTTCGCGCACCAAAGACACGTTCCCCTGCTCCAGATAACGAACGCCGCCGTGCGCGAGTTTCGTGCTGCGACTCGAAGTTCCTTTGCCGAAGTCGTACTGCTCGACCAGGGCCACGCGATAATTGCGCGTCGCGGCATCGATCGCGATACCCACTCCCGTCGCACCGCCCCCGATCACGACGAGGTCCCACACACCACTCTCGCTCGTCAAGTGATCGAGCTGTCGGTCGCGACTGAATTGGCTACGGTCATCCATTCGCGCGCTCGCCTACGATTCTTTCTCGGCCCATAATTTCGACCGCTCCACCGCTTCATTCCAGCGGCTGCGACGTTTGCTCGCCTCAACGGCCGGCAGCTTCGGCTCGAAGCGGCGATCCACCTGCCAATGCTCCGCCACTTCCTCACGGCTCTTCCAGACGCCGGTCGCCAGGCCGGCGAGATACGCGGCGCCGAGTGCTGTCGTCTCGGTCACCTTCGGCCGCACGACGGGTAGCTGCAGGATGTCGGCCTGCAATTCGAGCAGGGTGTCGTTGACGCTCGCGCCGCCATCGACGCGGAGCTCTACGAGTGGTGTGCCCGCATCGTGGTGCATCGCTTCGGCGAGGTCGGCGACCTGGAAGGCGATGCTGTCGAGCGCCGCCCGGGCGATGTGGGCGGCGGTCGTGCCTCGTGTGATGCCCAAAATCGTGCCGCGGGCATACGGATCCCAGTGGGGCGCGCCCAGGCCCGTGAACGCTGGCACAAGCATCACGCCGCCGCTGTCCGGCACGGAGTCGGCCAGCCGCTGGACGTCGGCCGACGACTTGATGATGCCTAACCCATCGCGGAGCCACGACACGACCGCCCCACCGACAAAGACGCTGCCTTCGACGGCGTATTCCAGTTCCGTGCCCATTCGCCAGGCGACGGTCGTGAGCAGCTTGTTGCGCGATTCCACGGCCTTTGCCGCCGTGTTCATCAGCATGAAGCAGCCGGTGCCGTAGGTGTTTTTCGCCATGCCGCTCTGATAACAAGCCTGGCCGAAGAGGGCCGCCTGCTGGTCCCCCGCGATGCCGGCGATCCGGATGCCATTGAGCGCGGCGAGGCCGCTCACTTCGCCGTACACTTCGCTCGACGAGCGGATCTCCGGGAGCAGAGTCTGTGGCACACGGAAAGTCGTCAATAGTTCGTCGTCCCATTCGCCGCTGCGGATGTCCATCAGCAGCGTCCGCGACGCGTTCGACGCATCGGTGATGTGTAGTTTTCCGCCGGTCAGCCTGTGGACCAGCCACGATTCGATCGTGCCGCACGCGAGCTTCCCTGCCGCGGCCGCCTCGCGCGCGCCCGCGACCGTGTCGAGAATCCAAGCAATCTTCGTGCCGCTGAAATAAGGATCGAGCAACAGCCCGGTCTTCAGTTGCACCATCGGCTCGCGGCCGTCGGCGCGGAGTTTGTCACAAACATTCGCCGTCCGCCGGTCCTGCCAGACGATTGCCGGATGAATCGGCTTGCCCGTCGCGCGATCCCAGACGACAACCGTCTCGCGTTGATTGGTGATTCCCAGCGCGGCAACATCCGACGCCTTCAACTTTGCCGTCGCTAGCGCTTCCTCCGCCACGGCCAGTTGCGACGACCAGATCTCGTTCGGATCATGCTCGACCCAGCCCGGCTGCGGATACGACTGCTTGAACTCCCGTTGGGCCAGCGAAACGATCTCACCGCGGGAATCGAAAATGATCGCGCGCGAAGAGGTGGTGCCCTGATCGAGGGCCAGAATGTGCGCCATGAATTCACCTGCCGCGAGAGAAGCCGAGCTACCAAACCGACTAACGTTCCAACGATCCAACCGCAAGGCCCGATCTTACCTCAAAGCAAGTTGAAAAGTCACGAGCGGCTGGCTCCTCGAAGGCGTTTGCCGCCGGACCACAGCGGCCGCACGGCAGTCGCATTTCCGCTCGTTTGCGGTGTGGGAAGTTGCAAGCTGCGAGCTGGCAGTTTAGATTAGGGGACAGCCTGCTGCCGGCGGAGCAGACGGCGAGTTTTGGAATCGCTACTGCAAATTGAACACCACCGAATTGCGTCAGGGCCTGGACCGGGCATTGTCGCATTTTGGTGGTGTTTTTTTGCGCGAACACTTACCTGGATGCCGTCACCCGTCGAGAGCTTACCATGCGCTTGGTCTTCTACCCGTTGGATGTTTGGAAATTTCTCCTGCCGCTGATGCTCATCGCGGCCTCGTGCGCCGCCTCGCGCGGCGAAGCGATCCGCGCGCGAAATTTGCCCGCCGGGGCCACAAACCTGCCGGCGCCGGACGTCGAGTGGATTTCCAGCCCGAATTTCGGCGGCCGCGGCTCGACCCGCGTCGACTCGATCGTGATCCACACGACGGAAGTGAATTTCGCCGGCACGCTCGACATCTTTCAAGACACGGAGTCCCAGGTCAGCGCCCACTTCGTCATCGCGCCGGATGGGCACATCGTGCAGATGGTCGACACGGCCAACCGGGCGTGGCACGCGACGTACTACAACTCGCGCTCGGTGGGCATTGAAATGGTCGGATACGCTGCCCAGTCGTCGACTTGGAACAACAACAATCTGAACTCGTTGATGAACCTGCTGGCCTGGCTGGTCACGGCATACGATGTTCCACTTACACACCCGTCGGGAAACGCCTACGACTTCGCGGGCGAGCAGTACGACTACCCAGGCCTCGTCGCCCATGGGCAGGTACAACCTTGGAACCGCACCGACCCCGGTCCCCATTTCCCGTGGAGCGCAGTGTTGGCCGGGACCCAGGCCCGCATCGATGCGGTACCCGAGCCGACCTCCCTGGGCTTGGCCTGTCTGGCGAGCTTGTTGTTAGCGGGTCGATTGGTCCGACCTGACGATCATTCACGACGTAGGCCACGGCGGATGGGTCGCCTGGGGATCAGTGCCGCGGTTGCGGTAAACGAAACGTTCGAGTCGAAGTAGTGCTCATGTCCGTTTTAATCGCCCACCGCGGAGCCTCCTTCGACGCGCCGGAGAACACGCTGCCATCGTTCCAGCTCGCCTGGGAACAGGACGCCGACGGCATCGAGGGCGACTTCATGCTCACGGCGGACGGCGAAATCGTCTCGTTTCACGACACCGATACGCAGCGGCTTGCCGGCGAACCGGGCCTCGTCAAAGAGTCGACGCTCGCCGAGCTGCGGGCGCTCGACGTCGGCCGCTGGAAAGGCGGGCGCTGGGCTCTCACGCGGATCCCGACGCTGCGCGAAGTGCTGGAGGGGATTCCTGCCGGCAAGAAGCTTGTGGCCGAGCTCAAGGACGGGCCGGAAATCGTCGAGCCGTTCGGGCGGGTGATCGAGGCGTCAACCTTCAATCCAGACGATCTCTTGATCATCACGCTGGTGGACGAAACGGCGGCAGAGTGCCGACGGCAGCTGCCTCGTTGGAAACGGCACTGGCTCAGTGGCTACAAGCAGGACGACGGCGGCCGCTGGCGACCCGATGCCGACGAAGTGATCGCCACGATCGAGCGCGTCGGCGCGGCCGGATTTGGCTCACTGGCCAAACCGGATCATTTCGACGGCGCGTTCGTGGACCGGCTGCGGACCGCCGGCATCGCGGAATTTCATGTGTGGACCGTCGACGACCCCGAAGTCGCGCGGTTCTACGAGCGGTTGGGCGCGTGGGGGATCACGACGAATCGGCCGCGATTTATTCGAGAACATTTGGAGCAGCAATGACGAACGAGAAATGGCCGATCGGCGTGTTTGCGAGCATCGACGAAGGACTTGGGGTGCACTTAAATGTCGCCCACGAGCTGGGCGTGAAAACCTGCCATCTGCATACGCCCAAACCCGATTCGCGCACTCCGGCCCGCGCGCAAGAATTCCGCCAGCAGCTGGCCGATTTGGGAATCACGGTGACCTGCGTGTTCGGCGGCTTTCCGGGTGAAAGCTATGCCGATATCCCGACTGTTAAGGCCACCGTCGGCCTTGTACCGCCGGCCACGCGGGCCGTTCGCACTCGCGAAATGAAGGAGATCGCCGACTTCGCCCGCGCGCTGGGCGTCAATGTCGTCGGCGTCCACATCGGCTTCGTGCCGCACGACAAGAGCGATCCCGAGTACGCGGCAGTGCTCGCCGTGGCCCGCGAATTGTGCGACCATTGCGCGGCGAACTCTCAGGCTCTCCATCTGGAGACCGGCCAGGAACCGCCGGACGTGCTGCTGGCCTTCCTGCAAGACGTCGAGCGCAACAACTTGTTCGTCAACTTCGATCCCGCGAACATGATTCTCTACGGCATGAGCGAACCGCTCGCCGCGCTCGAGAAGCTGGGCCGCTACGTGTGCAGCGTCCACTGCAAGGACGCCACCTGGTCGCCGCAGCCGGGCGTTACTTGGGGTCAAGAAGTCGCGCTCGGCGACGGCGACGTCGGCTTCGCCGGCTTCCTCGACACCCTCGACCGCATCGGCTACACCGGCCCGCTCACGATCGAACGCGAAATCCCTCAGGAGCCGGCGCGGCAGAAGGCCGAGATCGCCCGCGCCGTCGACTTGCTCGAAAAAATCAAGGAATCACGCTGAGTCTTTGGCCTGTCGGCTAACGAGCTTGAATCCGCACCGGCCGGTGTTTGAGCAGGCTTTCCGACTGAGCGTGGCAGAGGCGGATCGCGTCCAGCGCCAGCGTGGCGTTGAGAATGTCACTGGCGTAATCTTTCGAGATGCAAGCCGCGACCTCTTTCAACTCGGCCTCAAAGGCGTCCATCGGGTCGCCGCCGGCAAGGTCGACGACCCTGGCGTTTCCCTTGGCGTCGAGGATCGTCGGCGGACAGAGGTAGCGGCCTGCGCCGCCGAATACCGCGAACTCAAAGAGCAGCGTCGCGCGTTCGAGCCGGATTTCGAAACCGTGGTTGAACGACCGGCCCTGCTGATCGATCGTGCCGCTCGTGGCTTCGACGATGCAATCCGGATCGGCAAAATCGAACAGCGAATGCCAGTTCTTGGCGAGACCCTGCTTCGTGGTGCCGCGGGTCACGACGCCCGCCGGCATGCCAAACACCAGGCGGATAAAATGGGCGTCGTGAATGTGCAGGTCGAGCATCGGACCGCCCACCTGATCGGCCACCCAGAAGCTCTTGAGCCAGAGTGGTTCGGAGATCACGCGTTTGAAGCTGCCGCCCCGCACCCGACCATACTTGCCGCTGCGAATCGCGGCGAGCGCCCAGGCATACTCCGGAAAGAACGGCAGCACGTGTCCGACCAGCAACTGCCGCCGCGCCTTTTTGGCCGCGGCCTGCATCCGCCGGCAGTCGGCGACCGCGAGCGCCATGGGCTTTTCGGAAAACACATGCTTGCCGCGCGCGACCGCCCGGACAGCGATGTCTGCATGGAGCGCGGGGGGCAAGGTGATGTCGACTAGGTCGACCGAGTCATCGGCCAGCATCTCGTTGAGGTCGGTGTAGGTCGCCACGCCGGAGAGGTCAATTTGCTCGCCGCGGGGTCCGAAATTGCCCTGGATGTCGCGCCAATCGCCGGCGAGCCGCTTGCGATTCTGCTCGCACAGCGCGACCACCTTTACCCCGCGAAGTTTCTGATAGGAGAGGTAGTGTACCATCCCCATGAAGCCGATACCGGCGATGCCCACGCGAATCATCCGCAAACCCCTACCGCGACCCTACCTAGCCTGAAATGCCCCAGCTAGTTTGGCAGGCCGTTCGGGGTTTGTACAGTTTCCAGCAGGGGAAACCGACCGGGCCAGACCAGGCTGCTTTGGCAATTAATCCGCCAGCACAAACGGATCGACCTGCGCGGCCCGCTGTCGTTCGTGCGCCGCGCGGCGCGCTGGCCAAATGCGAAATTGTCGAGCAGTTTACACGGAGTTCGGCAAACCGGCCGGGATCGCGCCGCAGTACGACCACGACGAGATGCAACGAATTGGGACGGCGCGTTCGTAGGAATTTGAGGCAGATCTTTGCCTCGCTGGCGTGACGTCTGGCGTGTGGTGAGACAACTTGGGGGCGACAACCACCCCGAAGACGCGCCGCGAAGTCGGTGTGCCCGAATTGAGCACTTGCCCGATTCCGGCGCTGAGCAGCGCTTCAACCCGATAGCTTTCAACCCAACGACGGCGGAAATCGTGTCAAAATCACGGCCGGTTCCGCTGAGCGCTGCCGCCGTTGGTCGGCCCGCTGGCGACCGCTTGCGAATAGAAGCGCGACGTATTTTGGAACGTCGAGGGCCCGGATCGGTTGAACCAGGCGTTCTTTCCTGTCGGAGCGACCAACTTGCTCGTCACGGCCGGTTGCTGCAGCACTTGCACGTTGGTCTGCAGCTGGTCGAGCTGATGCGTCTGCCGCCGATCGTACTGCTGCTGCTGTTGGCGGAATCGCAAGGCGTCCTGTTCCGGTCGGACAAGCGATTGATAATTCGGAACGACGTTGTTGTTGGGTCGGAACAGATTCAAATAGGGACTCACCGTGGCCCGGCTCGGTTGATAGCGACGCTGATACTGCGCGTGGCAGGCAGCCGCCTGCGCTGCGAGCACGATACTCGCCAGCAATGCTGTCGCTCGTCGCAAGTGCTTCGCGTTCATGACCTCACCTGCCAATCCTGTTCGAGGTTTCCCGGTGCAGAGCATACTTCGGCACGTCGGATTGTTAAACCTCAAGGTTTGCGTCGGCTTTTCCGATGATAGGAATCGTGACTGTGCACGATCGGGGGGATCGCAGGTCTGCGCTTGCGCTGTGTGCGAGCGCCGATCACTCGTGTCCATCGCCGATCCTATGAGCCTTCGTCGCAAACTACTGCAACTCGCTTGTCTGCTGGCCGCGCTCGCGCCCGGCGGAGGTTGCCATTTCGTCTACCCTGGGCGCGACCCGGGCGGGCCGATCCCGACAATTCCCGCCGAAGTGCCACGGGAACTCTGCAAGACGACCCTGCCGGATTATATCATCGAGCCGCCGGATGTGCTCTCGATCGAGGCCATCAGCCTCTTACCCAAGGAGCCGTATCACTTGCGGGCGCTTGATGTTGTGTCGATCATCGCGACCGGAAATCCGGAGGTAGCGGCGCTCAGCGGACAGTACAACATCCAGCCCAACGGCACGATCCAGCTACCCTACGGCGAGACGATTAACGCCGATCAAGATCGCCTGCCGATCCGGACAGTTGGCCGCACCGTCGAGGAAGTCCAACAGGACATCGAGAGAATTCTCGACAAGTATTACAACACCGCCCAGGTCTCAGTGAGCATCGCGCAGCTTGGCGCACAGCAGCAGATCATCGGTGAGCACCTGGTGGGACCAGACGGCAAGGTGAACCTCGGCACATACGGCCGCGTGCGGCTCGTAGGGATGACGATCGAAGAAGCCCGTGCCGCCGTCGAAGCTCACCTCTCCACATATCTCGAAGATCCGCAGATCGCGCTCGACGTCGTCGGCTACAACAGCAAGGTGTTCTACGTCGTCACGCAAGGCGCGGGACTGGGCGACAAGGTAACGATTCTACCGGCCAAGGGCAACGAAACCGTCCTCGATGCCATCGGGCAGATTCAAGGCCTCGAATCCAATTCGTCGACGCGGATGTGGATCGCCCGGCCGGGCAAAAACGACTGCGACGGCGATCAGCTGCTGCCAGTCGACTGGCTGGCGGTCACGCAGCGCGGCGACGTGTCGACCAACTACCAGATCCTGCCGGGCGATCGCCTGTTCGTCTCGGAAGACAAGCTGGTCGCCCTCGATACGAAGCTGGGCAAGATCATCGCGCCGTTTGAGCGGATCGCCGGGTTTATCGCGCTCGGCACGTCCACCACCCAGAACCTGGTGTTCTTCGACCGGGTCGGCAACAACGGGTTCTTCGGCAACACTGGATTTTGACGATCTGTCGCGTCTTTCCCACGAATTACGAATTGCAGCGTAACACCATGCGGCAACTTGGCATCCTGAGCCTGATCGCCTGCCTGGCCGCCGCCAGTGGCTGCAATCTTTGCTGCTGGGGTAAGCGCAACGCCGAGCTCACCGGTCCGACCGACATCCGGAAATCGCAAGAATGGTGCCTCGGCGAAGACGCGATTTTTCATCAACCGATGGGCCCCAGCCGAGACAACTATGGCATGAAACCAACCTGCTGGCGCGAGTGGCCGGCCAATGGTGGGGCTTGCGCCGATGGCAGCTGCGGGCCCGTGCTCCATCCGGGCTTTCCGATGCACCAGCCGGAGATCGCACCCCATTTCAACGAGCTGCCGCAGGAAGCGATGCCACCAGGCAATTTGCCGCAAGGCATCAATCCATTTCGGGACGATCTGCAAGCAACGCCTGTTCCCAGCGCCAGCGGCGCCAAACGCGCGGCGCCGTCAATCATTGAGACAGCCAGGTCGCCGAAACGAGCCGAAGCTCAAACGCTGTACAGCCGGCCGACCGTTCCGCCGCGCAACTCGACTAGCGCTCGTCCGCAGCCGAAGCAAAACAAGATACCGCCGCGCTTTGTGACCGTGCCGGCGGCACCCAGCGCGCCGAACCAGATGATGCGTCAGGCCTTGCCGGCCGCACCGGCCGCTCCAGCTAAGCGGCCAGATCGCCTGAAAATCACGGTCTCCGATGCCATCGACACGCCGCAGAAAACTCTCGCCCCCGTCGCGGCCCCGGGCGCCATCCTACACACGGTGTCGCCAGCCGTTGCCTCCCCCAACCAAACCAAAGCAACTCTCGCTAGTCTGGAACGCATGATCGACGTCCCGCCCGCGCCAAAAAATAGCGACGGCGCCCAGCCGGCCGTCATTCGCAACGACTTCGCGGCGCCGGCCGAGCCTTTCCGTTTGGCGACGCGAAACTCGCTCCCGCAGAACACGCAGGACCCCGAAGTCGCCAGGCAGACTCTCTCGGCGTTGAGCGACATGATGTCGGACTCTGCCGCTGACGCCGACAACCAGTGAGCGACAGCGCGATATTTCGCTGCCGGCAGTCCGTGACAAACTCCGCGGTTGGCTGCCGTTAAGATTGGGCGAACCGCTATCAGGAGCCGATTGCCGCGCTCCCAATCGAACGCTACATTGTTCGATCTTCTTTGTGGCGCACGGAATTCGTGCCGCATCAGGGCTGCGATACACGGCGAACCGACAGGAGAGCTAGTGACCAAGTGACAATTTGAGGATGCCAGCGTGCCAGAGCCAGTGCTTTTGGGGCAGCCGGGTCGCCTGACTCGGCTAATACGTCTTGGAGAAGCCTTATGACGAAGTCACTTGTTGGTGGTGTCTTTACTTTCTTGCTGCTCGTGTCGACGGCCGACGCGGCAACCGTTCGGTCCGCCGTGGGTGCTGATGCACCCGCGATTCAAGCCACGGTCGACCAGTTCCGCGCCGACCTGGGGGCGCCGAACGCGAATGGTCCCTGCGGAGGTTCATGCACGCCGGGTATCGGCCGACGTGAAGTGAATTGGGACGGCGTGCCCGACAATCTTTCCGATCCCAACGTCTTCCCGAACGATTTCTTCAACCAGCCGACCGCGCAACCGGCCGGTCGCGTCCGTGGCATTCAGTTTTCCAGCGCGGGAACCTTCCGCACGAGCGCGGACAACGATTCCAATGGCGATACGATCCCGGGCCCGCGGGCCATCCTGTTCGAGGATCTGGGCGCCGGCAACGGCGCCGATTTCGCCGCCTTCAGCGCGGAGCGAATCTTTGGCATCGTCGGTAGCAACCAAATGGATGTCACCTTTTCCCATCCTGGCGCGCCGCTGGTGCCGGCCGCAGTGAAAGGGTTTGGCGCCGTCTTTACCGACGTGGAAGTGGCGAACGCGGTGCTGCTCGACTTCTACGACGTGAACGACGTGCTGATCCATTCCGAGGCCGCGCAGGCGTTTCCTTTCGTGGGTGGCGATTCGGGCAAGTCATTCTCCTTTGTCGGCGTTTCGTTTGATTCGCCAATCGTGAAGCGCGTCCACATCACCAACGGCGGCTTCGATTTGACGCTGGCCACTTTCCCCGTGAACGGCCAGACGATTGACGATTCCGCCGCAATGGACGATTTCATCTACGGCGAGCCGCTCCCCGTGCCCGAGCCGACGTCCGGTATCGCGGCGCTGCTCGCGGGCGCGGTCATATGTCTCTGGCGTCGTTGAGTACGGACGCCGTTTGAAGTGATTCGAGAGCATTGAATGCTGCGAGCAGCCGCGTCGTAGTGTCGGCGCGGCTGCCCGTGTGGAGCGGGTCGATCGATCTACGCACGCTCGCCGAGCGAGTCGTAAATCGGCCGGCTGCCCGCGAGCGTGGGCACGAACATCGCCGTGAAGCATCCGGCGAGCATGGCTACCAGTTGAGTGTCGCTCGCGGTGAGTTCGATCACCAGAATGATTCCGGTGACGGGGGCCCGTACAGTGGCGGTAAAAAACGCCGCCATGCCCGTGACGGCAAAACTCGCCGGTTCGCCGGCCAGCTGCGGAAGCCAGCGGGCAGCGAGCGTGCCGTAGAAGAGCCCGGCTTGTGCGCCCAGGACCAAGAGCGGAGCGAAGAGCCCGCCCGGCGTCCCGGCCGCGTACGATACGGCACCGAGTACGAACCGCAGCGCAAACAACGCCGGCAGGATGCCGAGCGCAATCTTGCCCTCCAGCGCCAGCTCCGTGATATTGTCGCCGCCGCCCACCCATTGGGGCGCAAACCAGCCCAGCATGCCGACCGCGGCGCCGACGACTGCGGCGCGCAGTTCGACGGGCACCACTCGAAGCCGATCCGCCGCGTCCAGCGCCACAAGAATCGCACGGTTGTACGCGATACCCAGTGCACCTACCATCGCGCCGAAAACGATGAACAGGCCGAGCGAACCAAGCGCTGGGAAATCCAACTCGGCGATCGGGAAATCCGGCTGCACTCCCAGCAGAAATCGGGAGACGCCGATGGCCGCGGCTGAAGCGCCGAGCGTAATAATTGTGATCCGCGTATCAAAGCGGCGCAACAATTCTTCGAGTACAAATACGGAACCTGCGATTGGAGCATTGAACGCGGTGGCCAAGCCGGCGCCGGCGCCAGCCGCCAACAGAATACGTCCGTCGTCTGCCGACAAGCGAAACAATCTGCTGACAGCATGGGACACGCTCGCGCCCATCTGCACCGTCGGCCCTTCGCGGCCGAGCGCGAGACCCGCACCGATGGCCAAGATGCCGCCGACAAATTTCACTGGGATCAGCACGTAATGCGCCGGTGTAGCCTTGCCGTGCAGCACGGCTTCGACATGGGGAATGCCGCTGCCCGACGCTTCCGGTGAAAAGCGCCGCACCAGCCAGGCGGCCGTGGCGGTCGCGGCAGCCGCCAGCGATACAACCACGATCAATCCGACGACGCTGTAGCCGTGGGCCCAGGCGATGAGGTCGTTTCGCAGCGCGTCGCCGGCTGCCAGCAGCTGCCGAAAACACGCGCCCACGAGTCCCGACGACGCCCCGGCCACGAGCGACAGGATCGCCAGCTTCACGAGTCCTCGACGCTCGTCGGTCGGTTCTGCTGCAGCCGGTTGGGTAGTGGAGGGAGGGACGGTCATCGCACCAGGGGAGCCAGCTCAACGACGGGAAGTCCTCCAACTGTACCGCACTCGCCCTTTGGGTTGGCTGCGCCGCCGGCCAGTTGGCGGCGTGCCACGAGCAGGCGGTGAATGACAAACAGCACAATTGCCACAACCGGCCACGCGAACCACGGCCAGACGGCCAGCCAAGGCGGCAGCGGCGGCGCCACATCCAAAGAAAAGTGTACCGCCTGCGCAGCCGTCTCCGGCAATGTGCATAACACACGGACATCCCATCGCCCCGCCTCAGGCAATGTCACGAGCGCCGAGCGAAACAGCTTGTTGGTAGCCGTTGCGGAGGTGGCCGCGGCACGAATCGGCGGGACCTTCGGGTTGGACGAAGTCAACTCGACGGTCACATTCGCGTCGGCCGCCACGGTGCCAGTTTGCGAATTCTGGAGAAGCACGCTCACATCGACCGGGCCTGCCCGCGGTGGATTGGGCGAGGCGAAAACCGTCAGCTCGCAATCGCCAAAGCTTTCGCGCGCGCAAATCCGCCCGCCATCACCAAAAGCAGAACTGCAGCTGCCGCCGACAGCCAACATCAAGAACCACATTCGCAATGAATCTGTCATCGTCCAGCGCTGACATACAATGAATTCAACCAGTTGCGAGCGGCAACGTACCGCGCATTTCCATCGGCTCAAACACGATCCAGACTCCGGCAACAAACAGCAGCGTGATCAACACTGCCCAGGGCATAAACGCCTTCACCGATTGTCTCACCGCAGGTGCGTTCCACTCGGCAATTCGCCACGCAACATACAGCGAACCTAGCAAACCAAAGTCAAGCATCAACAGTTCCGCGTGCGGTATCCAGCCGGCCACATCCTGGCAGCAGGCACACTCCCAGACCGGGTCGCCAAACTGCATCCATCCCAGGCCGGCGGCGAACCGCTTGGCGACCGGCACGACCATCGACCAGCTGGTAAAGAAATGAAAACTGTAGTGGGCGAGCCACATGCCGAAGCCGAGGGGCACCAGCGCATAGGCAAAGCGGTTGGCGTTATGCGACAACGATTCATTGCATCCCGACCACCGCGCGCTGACGAATGCCGCGGCCGCGACGTTAACGAGCGGTAGCGCCACGAGCATCAGGAAGTAAAAAGCGGTCGTAACCGCCAACTGCGGCGGATCACCAAGCGCAAGTCGCAATGCATCCTGCCACTCGACCACCGGCTCGATCATTCCCGCGGCATTGGCGAACGCACCGAACGCCAGCAGCACCACAAGCGCCGCCACGTCCGGCCGGCGACTAAGCCTGCCGATGCCGGAGCGCAGCGGATCACTCCAGAGCGTGCTCGCCGGCACCCGCGCCAAGACGCCAACGTTCTGGTGCGGACAGGCGTGGGCACAATCGAGGCAAAACGTGCAGTCGAGATTGCCGACTTTGAGCGGCTGGAACAATTGTGTCTGGCAACCAGAAGCGGTCGCGCTCCCGCGGACGCACTCGTGCGTCGTGCAACCGGTGCACACAGACGGCCGCCGCACGGCCACCTCCAGCGGCGAGCAGAGCGATTGCACGAAATTGAATTGCCCGATCGGGCAGACGTACTTGCAGAACGTGCCGCCGCTAAACAAGCTGTCGACCGCAAACGCGGCCACGAAATAGCCGACCACGATCCAGGCCGTCACCCAGGGATTATCCCACAACGCAAACGCCTCGTAGCTCCAGAGAAAGAGGGCCACGAGCACGACCGCCAGCCATTTGTTCCGCAGCCATTTGGGCCAGGCGAGATTTGCCGTCAAGAACCGGCCGGCCAGCGACCGCGGCAGCGTCAACGGACACGCCATGCAGAAGAAATTGCCGGCCGAGAGCAGCGTGAGAATCAATAGCCCGCGCCAATGGATCCACGGCAGTACGCCCGCTAGATTCATCGGCGCAATCTGCGGTCCGCGCAAGCCATCGACGACGACCAGCCCGGCCAGCAGCAGGAACAGCAATTGAACCGATGTTCGCGCGTACCTCCAACGGAGGAAATCACCCAAGATGGGAACTCGCAAGAGGTCAAATGCACCACGGTGAGTTGTTGCTGCCGTACGGCGGCTCCTGATATCGGTCGAATACTCTGCCCTATCGCCACGCAAGAAATACGATACGGCGATCCAGAACAGCGGCACGAGGAAGACTACCGAACCCGGCACCCACATCAACACCCCGGCCAGCCGCTGATCTTCCATCGCCGAAAAGCCGCCAATACGCGGCACCTGCAGATAGTGCGGATAGAGCGCCGCGGAGGAAAACGTAAGCCAGGCCGCCAGCAGCGTGTTCTGCACATCGGCGAGCAGGAGATACGGCATCAGCAACCACTTGGACCACCGCGGCCGGCTCGGGAACGGTCGCACCACGGGAAACCAGAACAACAGCGCCGCCGCCGTGAACGAAAGGTGCTGTACCACGTGCCAGGCGTCGTTCGAGAGCCCCAACTCGTACCCCGCCGGCAAGTGCCACCCCCACGTCGCCGCCACAAAAATCGGCCAGGCCACCAGCGGGTGCGTCAGTGCAGCGAACGCTCTGCGGACGCGCTGTGAGCGGAGGATCGGCGCGACCCAATACGTCCGCACGGGCGCGGGCAGCCCGCCCAGCATCGGCATCAGCGGCCAGCCGAGCCACACCAGCGGCGGTGCGACCATCATCAAGAGCAAATGCTGCAGCATGTGAACGGACAACAGCAGCGACGCGAACGCCTCGATCAGCGACGCAAGCGCCAAATAGAACGCCGCGAGGCCGCCGACAAATGCTGCCAAGCGACCAACGGGCCAGCGATCGGGGTCGCGTGCGTGAAGCCGCCGCCAACCGATCGAGTAGATCACCGCCGACGCGAGGAGCGATGCGGCGAGCCACGGCGCGGAGGGCCAGGAGCGAAGCATCGCATCGAACGTCGGGCTCATCGCACTACGGCTCTTCGAATTATCGCTTGTATGAGGGTGGCTGGCGGTCGAGCGACAGCGAGCCCCCAGCTATTGAAGCGTCTCCACGACAATTCCCTGGGGGCTCGGTGAACCTCGACCCCAGCCACCCGAGCCTCTCATCACACTACGGCTCCGACGGCGCGGGCTCGGAAAAGTCGACGACTTTTACCAGGCTCGCGTCGCCCGCGCCGGCCGGGTGCTGTCCCTCCGGCCGCAACGCCACGAGAAAATCGACCAGCGCTTCCATCTCGTGCGGGCTGATCTGCTTGCCGTACGCCGGCATGTTGCCGCCGCCGGGCGTGCCGTTGCTGATCTGATCGATCAACTGATTTCGCGTCATCTGCGTGCCGATGCTCGTGAGATCGGGCCCGCGCTCGCCGCCGACGCCGTCCAACGCATGGCAGTTGCGGCAATTCTTGTACTGGAACACGAGCGCCCCTTGCTGCTCGACGGGCGAGAGCTGTTCGACGATCCGCGTCGGGATGGGGTCCTGTGTCCAGGCCAGCATGTCCGGCGACCACGGCGCGCGGATGCCTTCGTATGTTAGCGCAGCGAGCGCCGTGTAAATCGCAACCACCATGAGCACCGCCACCGGACGCCGGCTCGGCGCCCGCTCGCCGCGATTGCTGATGAACGGCACCGCCAGAAGCGCGAGCACAATCACCACCGGCAGCACTAGCATGATGAACGTCTCGATCGCCGGCGGGCTCAGCGACAACAGCGCAAAGAGCCACAAGAAAGGCCACTCCGGCCGCGGGTTTGCATCCGCTAGCGCCGGGTCGGGCGGCCCCGTCGGCCCCTTCGGCCCCAGCACGGCAGCAATGACGACGACCGCGGTCACCGCCAGCGCCGAAAACAAAATGTCCTTCACCAGCGCGTCGCCCAAAAACGGCACGCCTTCCTTTTCGAGTTGCTCGTGGTACTTGGCGTCGTAGGTCGCCGGGTCGACCAGTTCGCCTGGCACCGGCGGCGCGCTCACGCCGCACCGCAGCACGAGCCACAGATGGATCGCCAGGAAGAACATTAGCGCCCCGGGAATCACAAACACATGCAGCGTGAAGAAGCGGCTGAGCGAATCGCCGCCGATGATCGGACCGCCCAGGAGCATGTCGACGATCCACGGGCCGAGGATCGGCACCCGACCGGCCATCGAACCGCCGACCGCGAGCCCCCAATAGGCATCGGGGTCCCAACGCAAAATCTGCCCGCTGAAGAACATGCCCATCGTGCAGCAGAGCAGGAACACACCGATGACCCACGTGAGCTCGCGGGGATACTTGTACGATCCGTGCAAGAACACCTGCGTCATGTGCACCAGCAGCATCACCACCATGCCCGAGCCGGCGTAGTAGTGGAGCGCCCGCAGGAACCACCCCAGCGGCTGTTCATAGTCGAGATAGAGCAGACTGTCGTACGCCTTGTCGGCCGCCGGCACGTACACGAGCGCCAGCCCGATCCCCGTGATGATCTGAATCATGAAGAACGTCAGCGAGGCGCTGCCGAACACATAGAACCAGCCCTCGCCCCCTTCGAGCTGATGGGGCACGGGGTGTCGCATCATCGGCAAAAAGACGTCGCTCACGCCGAGCCGGGCGTCGAACCAGTGTCCGATCGAGGAGATCCAGCGCTTCATGCCTTGATCGCTCCCTGGGCATCGGCGCCCGTGGCACCGTGTTTGATGAGCGGATTCTGCAGCGTGGGATAGTGGGGCGCCTGCACTTCAAGGCGGTCGCCCTTCACGCGCCAGGCGACGTGGAACAAACCACGCGGCGGCGGCCCCGACGCATGCGAACCGTCGGCGTAGTACACGCCGCCGTGGCACGGGCACATGAACAACCCCGACTGCTGAAACCACGACACCGGACAGCCCAAATGGGCACAGTTCACCGAGAGGACCAGGAACTCGTCTTCATTCTTCTCGTTCTTGCCCTGGTAGCGAGCGTAGACGCCGGTGAGCGCTGTCACTCCGTCCCAGGGCTGGGCCATCGGGCTGGGGAAATCGAGCCGCCGCGTTTCGTTGAGCGGAAAATTGGCGAGCGGGCCCAGGTCGACCCACGCCGGCGCGTATTTCTTCAGACCAAGGAAATAGCCGACAAGAGGCGCGCCGAGCACCGCCGCAGCCGTAGCACTGGCGAGCGCTGCCACTGCGCGCAGAAAGCCGCGGCGGGCCGTTGGTTGTGGCGGTCGGGCATCGACACAAGGTTGTTCTGGTTCCATGGTCACTCTATTGTGCAGCAGCGTTAGTCGCCGATAGGTTTACGATCGAACCGCCCGTCGCTCGCCAGTCGGCCAGGAGCGCGACGAGGTCATCGATCTCGGCGGAAGTCAGCGGCTGAAACTTATCTTCCCGCCCCTCGTGGTTGGCAAAGTTCGGCATGCCCAAGTCCGCTCGGCCCGTGATGATGATCCGGCGCAGGGCCTGGTCGCTGACGAGCGCGAGGAAGGCCGGCACGTTGATCGCATTGGCAACCACACCGTCCGCCTCGACGCCGGCCCCATTCTCACCGTGGCAGCCCGCACAAGCCCGCGCGAACACTTGGGCCCCGCGCTCGCGGCTGCCGGGCGTCGACTGCACTCCTGCCGATTTCGTGAGCGCGTAGGCCGGCGGATTGGCCGGCAAGTCTTTTGGCGACTTCCACTGTTCTTTGATCCCGCGGACGATCACCTGGATCTGTTCGTCGGTCAGCGTGCCGCCCTGCTCTCTGGCAAAGGGCGGCATCGGCGTCCCCGCGCGGCCGTCACGGATCACGCTCGTGAGCACGTCGTCCGGCACGATCTCGACAAACAGCGGATCATTGATCGGCGGCGCCGGCCCCAGCTCGCCGCCCACCCCGTGGCAGCCGGCGCAGTTCATCGAGAACAGCTCGTCGAAGTCGAGGATCTGATCGGGCATCACCGGCTTGTTGGCGGGGTTAGGCTTTCCGGGCGGTTCGCAGCCGGCGAGCGCGCAAGCGACCAGCGCCCAAATGGTGTGACGATGCCAGATTGTTTGCAGCGTACGCATCACGAATCAGTTTGCCGCTCTCAATTGGCCACGTATTCCGACCGTACGTCCTTGCCCTTGCCGGCCGGCGGAATGTAGACCTCTTCGCTCCGCACGACGACGATCGCCGCTACGATGCCGAAAATGAACTGCGACGCGATAAACCACGGCCAGTTCACATACTCTTGCAGCACGGGGTTCACGACGCCCATCAGGCCGTAACTCATCGCCGTCCAGAGCAGCGGCAGAATCAGCCCGCCCCACGCCATCGGCCCGGGGATCGACGGCAGTCGCGGCAACACAAACGCAAACGCCAGCCCGAACAGGATCGACAGGCACGCGTGCACACCCAGCGCCGCAACGAACCACTCCTGATGAAACGCCTGGAGCTCGGCAAGCGTCGGCAGGGCGGCGTGATGCTTGGCCATCGCCGCCAGCAGATTGACCGGGTACCAGATGCCGTGCCCCGCCGCGAGACTCCACAAAATGGCCGGGATCGGCATCAACAGTCCGCCCACGATGCCGCCCAAGATTCCCCCCATGATCGGGCTGCGGCTTTCAAAGCGCATGAACACCACCGCCGCCACCACGCCGAACACGAACTGCGACAACACGAACCAGGGCCATTCGATCCCTTCGCGCACCCCCGGATTCACGCGGCCGAGCGCCACAAAGCTCACCGCTGTCCACGCCAGTGGCATGAGCAGCGCGCCCCAGGCCAGCGGCTTGCGAATGTTGGGGAGCGTCGGCATCAACACGCCGTACATCAACCCGACCACGAGCGAGACCACGACGTGAATCGCCACGCTGGTGATGAACAGCGGCATGTGAAACTTCTCTAGGTCCGCAACGCTCATGTCGCCCACGCCGGGGAGCATCATCCCCGCGAGCAAATTGACTGGCCACCAGATCGTATGCCCGCTGAAGTGGCCGTACGCCAGCGCCGGCAACGGCATCACCAGCCCGCCGACGATGCCGCCCTTAACGCCCGCCGACACCGGATGCACTTTCACCGGCAATCGCAAGCGATAGCCGGGCATGCCGCGCTTGAGCTCTTCGACGTCACCGGGCGCGGGCGCCACCGGCGCGGGCCGCCGCGACGGATCGACGAAGGCTTCCCGCACATGCCCGCGCGGCGAAATCATTTGATCGATCCAGCGGCCAAGCCCCACGATAAACACCAGAATGCCCACCGGCACGAACGCGAGGCTCGTGGCCACGCCCATCGCCACCAGCGCAATTCCCGTCGCCAGCACCAGCGGCGCAGCGGTCGGGCGGGGCAGCTCGACCCAATCTTTGCCGGATGAATGCGGGTCGTGGCTCATGCACCACCTCGGCGACTGGCGATGTAAACAACGAAGAACACGACGATCCAAACCACGTCGACAAAATGCCAGTACCAGGCCACGAGCCGCACGCCCACGCGTTCTTTGATCGTGATCTCCCGCGCGAGCGCGAGTGCAAACACGATCAGCATCACGGTTACGCCCGCGGTGACGTGGAACGCATGGAAGCCGACGAGCGTGTAGTACGTCGTGCCGAAGAGGTTACGGCCGATCGTCAACTGCTTGTCATAGATCAGGTCACGCCACTCCAGCCCCGTGAGGACGAGAAACGCAATCCCCAACAGAATCGTGCCGCCGAGGAAAAGCGCGAACATCCGCGGCTCCTCGCGTTCCAGCGCCCGCTCAGCCGCGTGAATCACGACGCTGCTCGACAGCAGGCAAAGCGTCGAGACGATTACGATCGGCAGCGTAAGCACCTCGGCCGGCGTCGGTCCAACCACGTCCTGCCCCATGAACGCAACATAGACGGCAATCAACGTCCCAAAGAACGCCACCTCCGAGAGCAGGAAGCTGGCCATGCCCCACTCGGGCGCGCTGAGCGTGTGCTCGGGCGGGATCGCGGGCGGCACGGGAAGTTGCGAGGCGGATGCTTCGGTCATAGCAGCTAATTAATGGCCACGAAAAGGCACAAAAATGCACGAAAAAAGAATGGGAAAGGCCAAACTACTTGTGCAAATTTCTGTTTCACTTTTTGCGACTTTTCGTGCCTTTTCGTGGCGATTGTTTTTGTTTGTCTCTGGTGACAGTTGCTAATCCTCATACAACCAATCCGGATCCTCCGGATGCTTCAGGTCCCACAGCGGCCGGCGGCTGTGGACGACGGGCACTTCTTCGAAGTTGTATGACGGCGGCGGCGACGTGGTCGTCCACTCCAGAGTCCAGGCGTCCCAGGGATCGTTGCCCGCGGGCGCGCCGTGTTTCAGCGACCACAGCAGGTTGATGACAAAGATCAAAAAGCTCGGCAACTGGACGATCGCGCCGATCGTGCTCAATTGATTCCAAATCTCCCAGCCGTGCCCCGCGTCGTACGTGAAAATCCGCCGCGGCATGCCCAGCATCCCGGAGATGTGCATCGGCCCAAACGTGAGGATGAAGCCGATGTACAGCAGCCAGAACTGCCACTTCGCCAGCCGCTCGGACATCATCCGGCCAGTCGCCTTCGGGTACCAATAGTAGATGGCCGCGAAGGTGCCGAAGAGCGTGCCGCCGATCAGTACCCAATGAAAATGGCCGACCACGAAATAGCTGTCCGAAAGCTGGAAGTCGAACGGCGCGGCCCCGAGCATGATGCCCGTGAGCCCGCCGATCAGAAACATCGACAGGAAGCCGAACGCGAAGAGCATCGGCGACTGGAAACGAATCCGCCCGCCGTACATCGTGGCGAGCCAATTGAAAAACTTGATGCCCGTCGGGATCGACACCAGGAACGTCGCCGTGGCAAAGAACAGGTCGAGCGTCCGCCCCATGCCGACGCAGAACATGTGGTGGGCCCAGACGCCGAGGCTGATGAACGCAATGCCCATCGTGGCCGCGGCCATGAACTCGTAGCCGAAGAGCACCTTCCGTGAAAAGACGGGAATGATTTCGGAAACGAACCCGAACACCGGCAAGATCAGGATATAAACCTCCGGGTGGCCGAAGAACCAGAACAAGTGTTGCCACAAATAGGCCGAGCCGCCGTTGGGGACGTCGAAGAAATGCGCCCCCAACAGGCGATCGAACATGATCATCACCAGCCCGGCCGTGAGCGGCGGGATGGCGAGCAGGATCTGGAACGATGTCCAAATCATCGTCCACACGAAGAACGGCAACTTGCGGAGCGACATGCCGGGCGCCCGCATGCCGAGAATCGTGGCCAGGAAATTCACCGCCGCGCTGATCGTGCCGATGCCGCTGATCACCAGCCCCAGTGCCCAGAAATCGGTCGCCGCCGAAGGGCTAAACGTGTTCGCCGTGAGCGGCGCGTAGGCGAACCAGCCGAGCGCGGGCGCGCCGCCCGTGATGTAGCTGGTATACACCATCAGCCCGCCCAACAGCGTGATCCAAAAGCCAAACGCATTGAGCCGCGGGAAGGCCATGTCGCGGGCGCCGATCATCAGCGGCACCAGGTAGTTCCCCATGCCAATCAGAATCGGCATGCCGACGAAGAACACCATCGTCGTGCCGTGCATCGTGAAGAGCTGATTGAACGTGTCGGGGCCGATCACATCGTTCCGCGGGAAAAAGAGCTGCAACCGCATCGCGACCGCTTCGAGCCCCCCGATCACGAGGAACACGACGCTCATCAGCACGTACATGATGCCGATCTTTTTGTGATCGACGGTCGTGCTCCAGTCGTGCAAGACGTCGGTCCAGCCCGCACCCTCAGCGCGGCCGCCCGGCCCGGCAAGTTCATAGGTGCGAGTTGGTTCGACGGTCGCCATGGTTAGATTTGAGCGAAATCAAGCGGAGGGAAAGGCCACGAAAAGGCACAAAAAGTCACGAAAAAAATTCAATGCAGAATTTGGCTTAAGTGCTTTGCAACTCCGTGTTTTCTTTGTGCTTTTTCGTGCCTTTTCGTGGCTATTGATTTGGTATCTTCGTGGCTTCATTTCAGCGTCTGCAAATAGTCGACCACCAGGTCGAGCTTGTCGTCATCGAGCTTGAACGCCGGCATCAAACAGCCCGGCTTGATGTCCTGCGGATCGTGCACCCAGCGGTGCAAATTCTCGGGCGTGTTCGGAATCATGCCGGCCGCGAGCGTCTCGCGGGCCATCAGGTGGGTGAGATCGGGCGCGTAGTCGCCGCGGGCGATCGTGCCGCGGACGCGATGACAATTGATGCACGACTCGGCTAGGAACGCCGCCTTCCCCGCGCTTACGGCCGGATCGTCGACCGCCGCCTTGGCCTCCGCCGAGAGCCACGCCTCGAATTCGTCCGGCGGATGGACGATCACGCGCAGCAGCATGTTCGCGTGTTGCGCGCCGCAATATTCGGCACACTGACCCTGGTGGAGTCCGATCTCCTGCGTATCAAGGGTGATCAGATTCGTTCGCCCCGGAATCAGGTCCACCTTGCCCGAGAGCCGCGGTACCCAGAAGCTGTGGCACACGTCGGCCGACTTGAGCACGAGGTACGTCGGCCGCGCGGTGTCGGCGCTGCTGGCCGGAATGTGTAACTCGTTCGCCGTGACGAAGCCCAGCTTCTCGCCGTTATAAGTGTCGTATTGATACTCCCACCACCACTGCCGGCCGATGACGGTCACGAACAGCGTATTGTCCCCCTCGGCGCTCCTTGGCAGCTTCGGCTCGACGTCCCACAATGTTCGCGTGGTCACCAGCACCAGAAAGAACACGATCATCGCCGGCGCGGCGGTCCAAGCGACTTCGATCGGCATGCTGCCGTAAACTTGCGCCGGTTCGCCCGTCGCGCGCTCTGCGGGGGGCTCGCGGAACCGCCAGATCGAATAGAACAACACGCCTTCGACGATCAGAAAGATCAGCGCGGCGATCGCCAGCGTCAGAATCGCCAGATTCAGAATCGACGTGGTGTTGGGCGAGGCGGGGTCGAAAATCGACAGACTCTGAGCGAGCGTCAATCCTGCTGCCGAGAGCATCCGTGGCCCCACGCTATCCATCCGCGTGTTCCCTTGTGCTGCGCCTGCCGTTATCACGGCCCGCCAGAACTACATGGGGGCATAGTATAGCACGTGGTCGTGAAGCTGCCACCCGTGGCTGCCGAAATTCATGGCGCGCGGCGCGATCGCGTCCTACACTTGATGGTTCACCAAGACACGGATTTCGCACGCGCGAAAATCCGACAGTGATACTGCGCGATGGAAACTGCAACGTCGGCCGTCACGATGGCCGAGGCTCGATTGACCAATGGCGGACAATCCAGAAAAACAACGGCTCGCCGACCACTACGCGGGTAGCGCGGACTGGCAGCGCTGGGGCACCTACCTGAGCGAACGGGCCTGGGGCACCGTGCGCGAAGACTACAGCGCCGACGGCGACGCCTGGAACTATTTCCCGCACGACCACGCCCGCAGCCGCGCCTATCGCTGGAACGAGGACGGCATCGGCGGCTTCTGCGACGATAAGCAGCACATCTGCCTGGCCGTCGCGCTGTGGAACGAAAAGGACGCCATCCTCAAGGAGCGGATGTTCGGCCTCGCCAACATGCAGGGCAACCACGGCGAGGACGTCAAAGAATACTATTTCTACCTCGACGGCACGCCGACTCACTCCTACATGCGGATGCTCTACAAGTATCCGCAGGTGGCGTTTCCGTACGACGACCTCGTGGACGAGAACGGCCGCCGCGACCAGTCGCAGCCGGAATACGAATTGTTCGACGCGCTGCGGGATACATTCCTCGCCAATCGGTATTTCGACGTCTTCATCGAATACGCCAAGGCAGGGCCGGAGGACATCCTCTGCCGCATCACTGCCCACAACCGCGGCCCCGACTCGGCGCCGATCCATCTGCTGCCTCACTTGTGGTATCGCAACCGCTGGTCGTGGGAACTTGATCCGAAGCCGGAGACCATTTCCGCGATCGGACCCGGCGCAGCCCACACCTGCCACCCCGCGCTCGGCGATCGTTGGTGGTACGCGCGCACCGCGACCGGCGAGCCCCTCGCGCTGCTATTTACCAACAATGACACCAACTACCAGCGGATCGACCACTCGCCGAACCAGTCGCCCTACGTGAAGGACGGCATCAACAACTGCGTCGTCAACGGCGAGAAGAATGCCGTCAACTCAACCGAGGGGAGCAAACTCGCGGGGCACGCTCAGGCGATCGTCCCCGCCGGCGGGCAGTTCTCGGTCGAATTCCGCTTCTCTCCCGCCGAGCTCAAAGATCCCTTCGCCGATTTCGACGCCACGTTTGCCGCCCGCATCGCCGAGACCGACGCCTTCTACGCCGCGCTGCGACCCCAGGAGTTCACACCCGACCAGGAGCTCGTCGGCCGCCAGGCCTTTGCCGGCCTGATGTGGTCAAAGCAGTATTACCACTACGACGTCTGGCGCTGGCTCAAGGGCGATCCGTCGCAGCCGCCGCCGCCCGAATCGCGCTGGAAAGGCCGCAATCATCGCTGGAAGGAGCTCCACAACGCCGACGTGATCCTGATGCCGGACACGTGGGAGTATCCCTGGTACGCGTCTTGGGACCTAGCCTTCCACTGCGTGGCGATGGCCCACATCGACCCCGAGTTTGCCAAGGAGCAGCTGCGGCGGATGGGCTACGAATGGTATCAGCACGCCAACGGCCAGTTCCCGGCCTACGAGTGGGACTTCGACGACGTGAACCCGCCGGTCACGGGCTGGGCCGCATGGCGCGTCTACCAGATCGAGCTCGACAAAACCGGTGTCGGCGACACCGAGTTCCTGCGGGAAGTCTTCCAAAATGAAATGCTGAATTTCAATTTCTGGCTCAACCGCAAGGACAGCACTGGCCGCGACGTCTTTGGCGGCGGCTTTTTGGGCATGGACAACATCGGCGTGTTCGACCGTGACAAGCCGCTCCCCGATGGCGGCACGCTCGAACAGAGCGACGGCACCAGCTGGATGGCCCTGTATTGCATCACGATGCTCGCCATCTCCGCCGAGCTGGCGAAGACCGATGCCATCTACCAGAACATGTCGATCAAGTACTTCGAGCACTTCCTCTACATCGCCCACGCGATGACCAACATCGAAGGCGCGGGGATCGACCTCTGGGATGCCCAGGACCAGTTCTTCTACGACGTGATCCTGCTCCCCAATGGCCAGAGCATTCCGCTGCGGATCCACTCGATGGTCGGCCTCGTGCCGCTGTTCGCCGTCTTCGCACCGACGCCCAAAAACTCGCACCACCTCGACGACTTCCTGGAACGTGCGCAGTGGTTCGTCCATCATCGCCCCGATCTCTTGAAAAACGTCGCTCCCGTGCTCACAGTCGGCGACAACGAGCACAAGCTGATGTCGATCCTTACCACGGAGCGGCTTACCGCCGTGCTGCGGCGGATGCTCGACCCCGCGGAGTTCCTCTCCGACTACGGCGTCCGCGCGCTCTCGCGCTACCACCTCGAACATCCGTACCAGTTCCAACTCGACGGCCAGGACTACGAGGTGAAATATCTCCCCGCGGAGTCCGACAGCCGGCTGTTCGGCGGCAACTCGAATTGGCGCGGGCCGATCTGGTTCCCGGTCAACTACATGATCGTCCGCTCGCTCCACGAGTTCTCACTGTTCTATGGCGACGAGCTGCAGGTCGAGTGCCCCACCGGCTCCGGCAACAAACTGCCGCTCGACAGCGTGGCCCGCGAAATTGCCCACCGCCTCACCACGATTTTTCTCCGCGATGAGCAGACTGGCCGCCGCGCGGTGTTCGGCGACAATGAATACTTCCAGACCGACCCGCACTGGCGCGATTGCGTGATCTTCTCTGAATATTTTAATGGCGACACCGGCGCCGGCGTCGGGGCCAGCCACCAAACCGGTTGGACCGCGCTCGTAGTGTCGCTGCTTTACGAATACTGGGAACGCCATGGCCGCGAATAACATCTCCGCCGGCCAGTCCTATCCGCCAGGGGCGACCGTCGGCGGCGGTGGCGTGAACTTCTGCGTCTATGCCAAGCGGGGCACTTCAGTCGAGCTGCTGCTGTTCGATCGTGCGGAAGATGCATCGCCATTACAAACGATCACGCTCGATCCCGCGAAAAATCGCACGCACGACTACTGGCACGTCCGTCTCGACGGCGTCGGCCCGGGGCAGCTCTATGGCTACCGCGTCGCGGGGCCGGCGAAGCCCGGCCTGCGGTTCGACCCGCAAAAGCTGCTCGTCGATCCGTACGCGCTCGCGGTGGCCAATAGCGAGAACTACGACCGCGCCCGCGCTTCCGTCCCCGGTGACAACCTCGCCGCCGCGTTCAAGAGCGTCGTCGTCGACCCGCGAGCGTACGACTGGGAAGGCGATCACCCGTTGCGCCGGCCGTTCATCGACTCCGTGATCTACGAGATGCACGTCGCCGGGTTCACGAAGCATCCGAACTCCGGCGTTGCGCCGGAGAAGCGGGGCACCTACGCCGGCCTCATCGAAAAGATTCCCTATCTCGCCGAGATGGGCATCAAGACGGTTGAGCTCATGCCCGTTCAGCAGTTCGATCCGCAGGCCGCGCCGAACGGCGTCAACTACTGGGGCTATCAGCCAATCGCCTGGTTCGCGCCGCACCAGCCCTACAGCTCGCAGCGCGACCCGCTGGCCGCGGTCAACGAATTCCGCGACCTGGTGAAAGCACTCCACCGCGCCGACATTGAAGTGATTCTCGACGTCGTCTTCAATCACACGGCCGAGGGCGATGGCGCGGGTCCCACGCTTTCGCTTCGCGGCTTCGGCAACCCCACATACTATCTGCTCGATGAAGCCGCCCCCGACAAGTACATCGACTACACCGGCTGCCAAAATACGATCAATGCCAATCACCCCGTCGTCCGTCGGTTGATCGTATCTTGCCTGCACCATTGGGTCGAGCACATGCACGTGGACGGCTTTCGCTTTGATCTGGCAGCGAGTTTCTATCGTGGGCTCGACGGCGAGCCGATCGAACATCCACCGATCGTATACGACATCGAAGAAGATCCGCTCTTGGCGGGGACCAAGATCATCGCCGAGGCCTGGGACGCTGCCGGGCTGTATCAGGTCGCCAGCTTTGGCGCCGAACGTTGGGCGGTTTGGAACGGTCCCTTCCGAGATCACGTGCGGCAATTCGTGCGCGGCGACCGAGCGACCGTCGGCTCGCTGGCGGATAACATCGTCGGCAGCGCAAATTTGTTCCGTCATGCCACGCGTTACCCCAGCCGCAGCGTCAACTTTGTCACCGCCCACGACGGCTTCACGCTTAACGACCTCGTCAGCTACAACGAAAAGCACAACGAGGCCAACGGGGAAGATAATCGCGACGGGACGGACGACAACACCAGCTGGAACTGCGGCTTCGAAGGGCCGACCGACGACACACAGATCGAGACCTTGCGAAGGCGGCAGCTACGCAATTTCTTCACGCTGCTCCTCTTCTCGCAAGGCCAGCCGATGCTGCTGATGGGTGACGAAGTCCGCCGCACCCAGCAGGGCAACAACAACGCCTACTGCCAGGACAACGAGCTGACCTGGTTCAATTGGGACGACGTTAAGAGCCAGGCCGGCCTGCGGCGATTCGTCTGCGAGCTGATTCACTTCCACCAGGGTTCCGCAATTTTTCGCGATCGCACTTTTTGGGGCGACCCCGGCGCCACTAAAATCACGTGGCACGGCGTGCGGCTCGCCAGACCCGATTGGGGCGACGATTCGCACACCTTGGCGTACGAGTTGGAACACGAAAGCGGCGAGCATGTCCACGTGATGCTAAATGCCTGGCGCGAGCCGCTCGACTTCGAGCTGCCCGGGGCGGGAAAGGGCCGCACGTGGCACCGGCTCGTCGACACCGCGCTCGAAGCGCCGCTGGATTTTTCCAATCCGCCGGTCGCGCTTGGAGCGAGTTCCAGAAAGTACGCCTGCGAACCGCGATCGGCCGTCGTGCTGATCGCTGGGGCAACAAGTGCAGAGGAGGATCTCAGCGATGCCCAATCAATATGACGTGATCATCATCGGCAGCGGCGCGGGCGGCGGCACGCTGGCCCGCCATCTCGCCCCCTCCGGCAAGCGGATCCTGATCCTGGAGCGCGGAGGCTTCCTGCCCCGCGAACCGCAGAACTGGATCACTGAAGAAGTGTTCGTTAAAAACCGGTATGTCTCGCCCGACCTCTGGCGCGACAAGGACGGCAAGCAGTTCCAGCCGGGCGTCCACTACTACGTCGGCGGCGCGACTAAGATGTACGGCGCCGCCCTCTACCGCCTCCGCAAGGAAGACTTCTCCGAACGCATCCACCAGGACGGCATCTCGCCCGCCTGGCCCATCGGCTACGACGAGCTCGAGCCGTACTACACGAAGGCGGAACAGCTCTACCACGTCCACGGCGCTCGCGGCGAAGATCCCACCGAGCCGCCCGCCAGCGCGCCCTATCCTCATCCGCCCGTCTCGCACGAGCCGCGGATCGCCAAGCTCGCCGAAGACCTCGCCCGCGCCGGCTACCATCCCTTCCATTCGCCCTGCGGCATCATGCTCAACGAAGCCAATATGCCGTACAGCCGCTGCGTCCGCTGCATCGATTGCGACGGCTTCCCTTGCCTGGTACACGCCAAGAGCGATGCCGAAGTGCTCGGCGTCCGGCCGGCGCTGGACCACCCGAACGTGACGCTGCTCATCAATTCGCTGGTCACGAAGCTCGAAACCAACCCGGCCGGCACTGCCGTCACGCGGCTGCACGTCACGCACGACGGCCAGCCGGAAATCTTCGAGGCCGGCGTCGTGGTCATTTCCTGCGGCGCCGCGAACTCCGCGAAGCTGCTCTTGATGTCCGCCAATGACAAGCACCCGTGCGGCCTGGCCAACGGTTCCGACCAGGTCGGCCGCAACTACATGTTTCACAACAGCCAGGCCGTGCTCGCGCTGTCCAAAGAACCGAACCCGACTCAGTACCAGAAGACGCTCGGCCTCAACGACTTCTATTTCGGCATGCCCGGTTACGACTATCCGATGGGCAACATCCAGATGATCGGCAAGTCGCAGGCCCCCATGTTCCGGGGCGAGAAGCCGATCGAAACGATGCTCGCCCCGCAGTGGTCGCTGGAAATGGTCGCCAAACACGCGGTCGACTTCTGGCTATCGACCGAAGATTTGCCCATGCCCGACAACCGCGTCACGGTCGACGGCGACGGCAACATCACGCTCTCTTACACCCGCAACAATCAGGTCGCCAAGCAGAAGCTTTACGACAAACTCAAGTCGATGCTCAACCACCTCGACATGCACGACCACCTGATCCCGCGAAACTTGTACATGAAGAACGAGATCGACCTGGGCGGCGTGGCCCATCAGGCCGGCACCTGCCGCTTCGGCCGCGACCCGCATTCGTCAGTCCTCGACACCAACTGCAAGGCCCACGAACTCGACAACCTGTACGTCGTCGACACCAGCTTCTTCCCCAGCATCGGCGCCGTGAACCCCGCGCTCACTGCAATGGCCAACGCGCTCCGCGTCGGCGACCACTTACTAGAGCGCATTTAACAAACCAACAAATAGTTACGAAGAGGCACGAAGAGTCACAAAGAGTTTCTTTGGTTTCCAATTCCCTTTTTGTGCATTTTCGTGCCTTTTCGTGGCCATTGAATCAAGGAGAGTTTTCGCTATGAGTCTCAAAGGAAAAGTCGCCATCGTCACCGGCGGCAACAGCGGCATCGGCATGGCGATCGTGCTGGAGCTGGCCCGCCAGGGCGCGAACATTGTGATCGACTACGTCTCACACCCCGAGGCGACCGAGGCCCTCGAAAAGCAGGTCTGTGCGCTCGGCGACCAGGCGATCGGCGTGGCCGCGGACGTCAGCAAAGTGGCCGACCTGGAAAAGCTCGTCGCCGCAGCGGTCAGCAAATTCGGTCGCGTAGACGTGATGGTCAACAACGCCGGCGTCGAAACCCGCACCTCGGTCCTCGACACCACCGAGGCCCAGTACGAAAAGGTCCTCTCGATCAATCTCAAGAGCGCGTTCTTCGGCATCCAGATTGCCGCCAAGCAAATGATCAAACAGGGCGGGGGCGGCCGGATCATCAACATCACCTCGGTTCATGAAGACTGGCCGATGCCGGGTAACACTGCTTACTGCCTCTCCAAGGGCGGCATGCGGATGCTCACCCGCACCGCCGGCGTCGAGCTCGCGCCCCACAACATCCTGGTGGTCGGCGTCGGCCCCGGCGCGGTCGCCACGCCGATCAACCTCTCGACCATGAAAGACCCGGCCCTGATGAAGAAGCTGGACGATGCCATCCCGCTCGGTCGCATGGCCAAACCCGAGGAAATCGCCAGCGTCGTCGGCTTCCTGGCTAGCGACGCCGCCAGCTACCTCACGGCCACGACGATCTTCGCCGACGGCGGTATCATGCAAAGCAGCCCCGGCCTGTGATCCATATAGCGTCGGGCACCGTCGCGCAGCGATGGTCGGCGACGCGCGAGCTTTCTTGCACACGGAACTTCTGCCATGCCTACTCAACCCCACGTCGTCATCCTCGGCGCCGGTTTCGCCGGCATCGGCACCGCGCAGAAACTCCGCCACGCGCCGGTACGCCTGACGATCATCGACAAGCACGACTACCACACCTTCCAGCCGCTATTGTACCAGGTCGCCACCGATGAGCTCGGCCCGGCCGAGGTCGGCTACCCGGTCCGTGAGCTCTTGCATCGCCACCAGGATTGGGCCTTTCACAAGACTGCGGTCCGCGGCATCGACCTGGCGAAGCGCGAAGTCACCGTCGACGACATGCCGCCGATCGATTTCGACTACCTCGTGATCGGCCTGGGCTCCCAGGTCAACTTCCACGGCACGCCCGGCGCCGCCGAGCACTCCTTTCCCCTTTACACGATGGTCGACGCCATCCGACTGCATGACCAGATCCTTAAGCAGTTCGAGAAGGTCGACAAGAACCCCGCGCTCGCCGACGAGGGTGCGCTCACCTTCTGCATCGTCGGCGGCGGCCCGACCGGCACCGAGCTCGCCGGCGCGATGTCGGAGCTGTTGCATGTGGAGCTGGAAAAGGATTACCCCAGCGTACCGATGGACAAAGTGCGGATCGTTCTCTACGAGCACTCGCCCCATCTGCTCGCGCCCTTCACCCCCAAGCTCCGCGACTACGCCGAAAAGACGCTCACCGAGCGCGGTATCGAAGTGCACACCGGCACTGGCGTCAAGGAAGTTCAACCCACACAGATCACGCTGGCCTCGGGCGAAGTCGTCAAGACTCACACGCTCGTCTGGGCCGCTGGCCTCAGCGCCAACCCCCTTGCCCAGTCGCTCGGCATCGAACTCGCGCCCGGCGGCCGCATTCCCGTCGACGGCACGCTGCAGATCAAGGACCACGCCGGCGTCTTCGCCATCGGCGACATCGCGTCGATGACTGATGTCAAAACCGGCCAGCCGCTCCCCGGGCTCGGCGCCGTCGCGCTGCAGGCCGGCCACTACGTCGGCAAATCGATTTCTCACCTGGTCGAAGGCAAACCGCTCGAACCGTTCCAATACGTCAACAAAGGCACGATGGCCCAAATCGGCCACGGCGCCGCGGTCGTCGAACTGCCCAACGGCGGCACGCTCACTGGACCGATCGCCTGGGTCACCTGGCTCGGCGTCCACCTGAGTTTGCTCAGCGGCGCCGAAGAGAAGACCAGCGTCCTCGTCGATTGGGGTTGGACCGCGCTCACCCATCGCCGCGGTAAGCGGATCATCCTCACCGACGAGGAGATCGCCATCCGTCGCTCGTAGCGACCGCGGCCGGCTCACGGCAACGGCAATCGGCGACAGGCCGCGATGCCCTCGGTGGCCACCTTCTTCTTGGCGTGCACCAAGAGCGAAGCCACCGCGCAAGCCGCCTCGCGTGTGCGGACCGTGTCCTCGGGACCTGTCATCACGATCGGGACGCGCGCTCCGAGCACCAGCGACGCCGCCTCCGCGCGGATCAAGTACTGCAACTGCTTGACCAGCATCTGGCCCGCTTCGAGATCCGGCACCACGAGGATATCAGCCCGCCCGGCCACGGGCGAAAGCACACCCTTCCGCTGGGCCGCTTCTTCCGAGACGGCGGTCTCGAAGGGCATCGGCCCGTCCACCTCCGCCCCCACGATCTGCCCGCGTTCGGCCATCTTGCAGAGCGCCGCCGCTTCCATCGTCGATTCCATCCGCGGATCAATCCGCTCGCGGGCGGAAAGAATCGCCACTTTCGGCAGATTCACGCCGAGCGCCTGCACCAGCTCGACGGCATTCTGCACGATGTCGCGCTTCGTATCGACGTTGGGACGCGAGTGGAGCTCGGTATCGGTCAAGAACAGCGGCCGCGGATAATTCGGCACATCCAGCGCCACGACGTGACTCATTTGCCGAGACGTCCGCAAGCCCAATTCCGCGCTGCGCGCCGCTGCCAGCAGCTCGTCCGACGCGAGGCTCCCCTTCATGATCGCGTCGACGCGCCCGCCGCGGGCCATCGCCACAGCCTCGGCCGCTGCGGCGTGACTATGCTCCGTGTCGACGACGCGATACTTCGAAACGTCCAGCTTCGCCGCCTCCGCGCAGGCCTCGATCTTTGAGTAAGGGCCGACCAGAATCGGCTCGATGATCTGGCTGGCCGCCGCTTCGTACGCGCCGCTGAGCGTCTCTACGTCGACCGGATGCACGATCGCCATTCGGATCGGATCCAGGCCCTCCGCTTTTTGCACGAGTTGGCGAAACCGCGCGTAGCGATCCACCACGCTGATCGCCGGCAGCGCGATCCGCGGGCGGCGGATTTTTTCCCGCGGCGCGATCACTTCGGCCGTGCCCGTGATGACGACTTCGCCGTCCTGATTGCGGCACTCGCAGTCGAACAGCACGCGGTTGCGCTCGTCCAGCTTTTCCGTCACCGTGACCGTGATCGTGATCGTGTTGCCGACCGTCATCGGCCGCAGAAACCGCAGCGTCTGGCCGACATAAATTGCCCCCGGCCCGGGTAGTTCCGTTCCCAGCACTGTCGAAATCAGTGCGCCGCCCCACATACCGTGCGCCACGATCTGGTGAAACCGCTCGCTCCGCGCGAACTCTTCGTCGACGTGGGCCGGATTCACGTCGCCCGACACTGCCGCAAATAGCACGATGTCGTCTCGTGTGAGCGTCCGCGAGAGGGTCGCTCGATCGCCCACTTTGATCTCGTCGTACACGTGGTTTTCGATGGTATCCATCGTCACCTGCTTTCGGCAACCGCAGCCGTGGAACGCGCCGTGGGTCGCCCGCGCTTCCTTTTCATTCTATCAAGTCTCGTTCCACAACCGCCGACTCCACCCGAACCGGCTGTGCCCGCGGCTCCAGGAAGCGAGCTTCCGTTTGCTCGATGTTTGGCTGCCGCCTACACTAAACTCGAACACTGTGCGAAGGAGCACGAAGCCTTGGTCAAAAAACGCACACCGCCGCGCAAGCCGGACACTTTCTACGCCACGCATTACACGATGCATCTCATCGCCGGCTCGACGGGCGAGCTGCTCAACGGGCTCGCGGCCGTCGCGGTGAGCCAGTTTCCCGGCATCGAGTTCGACGTCGTCGCCCATCCGCTGCAGGAGGACCTCGAAAAGCTCCAGACTACGCTCGGCAAACTTAGCGGCCAGCGCCGCATCGTGCTCCACGCGCTCGCCGATCCGGCAGCGAAAGAACTGGTCCGCAACGCCTGCGTCGGCGAGCGAATTCCCCATTTCGACGCAACAGGTCCGCTGTTCCACTTCCTGGCCGACGCGGTCGGCGCGCTGCCGCAGAACGACGTCTCGCGGCTCCACCGGCTCGACGCCGCCTACCGCCGCCGCATCGAAGCGATGGACTTCACCCTCGAGCACGACGACAGCCTCGGCCTCGAAACCTTGCGGGAGGCCGACATCGTGATCGTCGGCGTGAGCCGCGTGAGTAAAAGTCCCACCGCGCTCTACCTCGGCTCACGCGGCTTCAAGGTGGCCAATGTCTCGATCGCTCCGGCGACCGGCTTCCCGCCCGTGCTCGCTAAGATCAGCAAAAAGAAGATCATCGCTCTCACGACGCAGCCCAAGCGGCTCCACGAAATCCGCACCGAGCGGGCCAAGCGGATGGGCTCGCCCGGCACAGAATACGACGACCTGCAGGGCATCATCGCCGAACTGGTGGCCGCCGAGGCTGAGTATCGCAAGCGTGGCTACGCAATGCTCGACGTCACCCACATGACGATCGAGCAAACCGCCGCCCGCATCCTCGAAGCGCTCAAGCTACAACCGCGGGTGTAGCCGCAAAGTGGCTGGCGGTCGAGCGACAGCGAGCCCCCAGCATGTAGCGAGATTCTGGCTGTATCCGCTCACCCGAAATACTGCTTGATCCCTTCCAGCACCTCGCTGGCCGCCACCGAAGCCAGGATCATCCCCATCACGCGGCTCACCACGCTCGCGCCGCCGCTGCCGATGGTCCGCGAAATCCAACCCGCGCCCAGCATCAGTCCATACGCCGCCCCGATCACTACCAACATCATGATCGTCGTCACGATCCATTCGTCGATCGGGTGCAGATCGCGCTGCGTCATCAGCACGACGGCCATCATCGCGCCGGGTGAGGCGATCGACGGCGTGGCCAACGGGAAGATCGCCACGTCGTGCGATTTCTTGATGTCCTCCGCCTCGGCCTCTGGCTTGCTTTCGCCGAAGATCATCGTCAGCGCGAACAAGAATAGCACGATGCCGCCCGAGATTTGAAAGGCCAACAGCGGCACACCCATGGCGTCGAGCATCCGCTCGCCAACGAGAATGAAGAACAGCAAGATGCCCGCCGCCGCACCGGCCGCCACCCGCGCGATGTGCCGCCGCTCTTCCGCGCTGTGCTTCCGGGTCGCCGAGATGAACACCGGCACCGTGCCGATCGGATCGATCACGGCCCAGAGCAGCACGAAGTTGCTAGTGACTTGCTGAAGTTCGGACATGGGGAGACCGGCCGGACCAATCGTCGTCCGCGCAGCCTGCGGACAGGCCGCCACGGTATTCCCCAAGCATACCTCATGAATTGCACCGGCATATTCCGCACGGCAGGCAGAATCTACGCCCCTTCCGGAATGATCTCGATGCCGTTGATCATCGGATTCTGCATTTTTGGCGTGAACGTGATGTCGAGCTTGCCGTCGGTCACGCCAACGTCGACTTCTTCCACGTAGGCAGTCTGCACACCCTTTGCCTTTTCCGTCACGTCAAAGTCTGGAAAGTCCTGGCCTTCGACGTTGAACGAGAACACCCGCTGGCCGGGCTCGCTGATTTCCTCGAACGTCTCAGCAAAGTGGAGCCGCACTTTGTATTTGCCGTTCGTCAGCGGCTGCGAAAACGACTCCATGCTGTATCGCTCACTGCGATAGAGTTCAGGGTCCTTCGTGTTCTTGATTTCCAGATCATCGGCCCGGGCGATGGTCTCGCCCCCTTCGAAGCCCTGGTCCGGACGCCACTTGTTGCCCTCATGATCGGTGAACTCTTGATCCGAACCGGCCTTGATGCGAATCGTCGCCGGCGAGTCGGCGGCTTCTTCCGCCGCCTGGCAGCGGCCGAAGTCCGAGCCCACCGGTGGTGAAAGAACGGCGACCAGCAAGGCGACCGCGAGCAAGGCAAACAAACGAACCGAAAGTGGACGTGGGGCAGTCATCTTCTTTCTCCGCTTGAAAGGTGTCTCGAAACAAGAGCCAGATTGCCGATCGTTCACAAGCCGTCGGCGTCGATCTCAGCCGGAGAGGCAATCACCCGGCCATCGAACAGGATCAACTTCTCCTTCCTCAGATTGGTGACCGTCGACAGCGGGTCGTGTTCCGTCAGGATGAACCGCGCCCGTCTGCCGGCCGCAATCGTACCGATCGGCTCGGCGAAATCCAGCAGGTTTGCGCTATCCCCGGTCGCACTGCGCAACACCGCCAGCGGCGCGAGCCCGGCCCGTTCCATGTGGACCAGTTCATCGAGCAACCCCAGACCATGCGGTACGCCGCACGACCCGGCGTCGCTGCCCGCGACGATCGGCACACCAATCTCTGCCGCATGACACAGCATCTCCCCATGTTCGGCGAGAATTCGCGCCAGGCGGTCGCGCACCGCGGCATCATGGCCGAGCTCGTGCGCTCGTTCCGATTGCAGCGCGACGGGCGCAAACGTCGGCACCCAGCCGATCTGCCGGTCGCGCATTTGCGCCAACTGGTCGCGCGTCACGAAGAAGCCGTGTTCCACGGTCGTGACGCCGCCCGCAATCGCATTTTCGATGCCCGGCGTTCCGGAAGCATGAGCAAATGTTTGCCGTCCGCAGCTTCGCGCTGCCGCGACGACCTCGGCCACTTCCTCGACCGGCATTTGCGGCGGCGCGGTGACGCGGCCCGCCGCAAAGTTGATGATCCCGCTCACGAGCAGCTTGATCCGATCGGCGCCGGCTGCAACCCGCTGGGACACGCACGCCGCGGGCGATGCAAAGTCTTCGATCGGCTCACCCATGAACGACCCGTACCGACCGCGATGGTAAATCGCCGCCCCGGGGCTATCGAAATAGGGCGATGTACGCCGCCGGCCATGTTGCAACTTCGATTCCGCGGCAAGCGTTAGCCCCACGTCATGCTTGTCACCAGCGTCGCGGACCGCGCCGACCCCGCACGTCAGTATCTTCTCCCAACGGGCCCGCGACCGCTCGAGCATCCATTCGCGCGGATGCTCCAAGTATCGTTCGCGCAATTCAACATCGATCGGCGCGCCGTCGAGAAACAGATGCGCGTGCGCCTCGATCAGCATGGGCAGCAGCGTCATTTCGGACAGCACGGCATCCGGACCGTCCTGACCGTCTGGAAGGAATGCAGGGGAGGGCGGCTCACCTTCACGCCCGACAAAACGAATTCCATCCGCATCGAACACGATGTCCGCATTGCGTGCCGATGCACGCGACTTGCCGTCGATCAATTGTCCAACGCGAAGCCACACCGTCCGCCGCTGCGATGCCTGAAGGATCTGCGCCAGCCGGAAGCGTAGAGCTCCAGCAGAGTCGTTGACAACGGTGCAGAGCTCCCCAGGAGCTCCGCTCGTTCGATTGCTAATCACGCTCATGTTCATGAATCAACTCGATGATTGTCGCCGCTTGCCGAAATCCGGCGTCCTCCTGCGTCTCGCCCTCCAGCGGCCGCCCGGCCTCCAGCGCCGCCGCCACCGCCCGCACAAATTCGTCGTCCGGACTAAGCAATTCCAGCTGTTTCTCCGGATTGCCAAGCACACAATCCAGCCCCGCTTCAACCGCGAGCGTCAGATACGCACTCTCCACCCGCTCGCGGATCGACCGCGGCATGCCAAACGAAAAATTCGTCAGCCCGACCGACAGGTGCACGCCCTCCAGCTCGCGATCGCCGCGAATCAGCCGCATCGCGTCGAGCCCCATGTTCACCAGCCCGTAGGTATCGGCGCCCACTGGCGCGAGGCCGGGATCGAGAATGATGTCGTCGTTCGCGCGCCCTGATTTCTCGCGGAGCAGCTCCACCAATCGCCGCGCCGCCCCGTGCACGTCGGCCGCCGACAGGCACTGCGCCCCGCCCCCCGCGACGAATTTTTCCGACGCCATCCCGATCACCAGCGTGTCGTATTCCGCCACCAGCTCGAGCATCGCGTCAAGCTCGTGGCGCGACGCGGCCACGGAGTTCAAGATCGGCCGCCCGCTGCGGCTCGGATCGTAAACCGCCAGCGCCCGCCGATGAAATTCCACCGCCGGGTTGTCGAACGCGATCGGCACATTGGTCACTTCCTGGATCGCCGGCACCAGGTCTCTCAGGAAATCGAACATCTCCTGCGGCCGGACCCGCATCGATTGCGTTCCGTCGATGTTCAGCGTCAGAAAATCGACGCCCAGCTCGGCCTGCCGCACCGCGAGCTGCTGATAGGCGCGCAGGTCGCGGTCGCCCCATGCTTTTGCGGCACGGGCGAACGAGTGATTGATCAATTCGCCGATCAGCCTAAACGGCCGTCGACTCGGGACGGGCGACAACATCGGCCTCGTCGATTGTACTGTGGACACAGCAAGTGTTTTCCTGGGGGGTCTGAATAATTGGAAGGCCGGCGACTGGCAGTCGCCGCGCGGCATGATCGCGGCCGAGCACCGAGTTGGCCCAGCTCGAAGTCCCGCGCAGCGATTGATCTTGGATCACAGGCGCATGGTCGAGTAGCTTCGACTCGCGACCCTCGAACTTGAGCCGGTCGTAGGCCCGGCTCCAAATGCACTCGAAATCGTCGACTTCGCATAAGCCGTTCCGCGTGCCGCCGCAGGGGCCGTTCCGCTGGTTCTTGGTACACTGCGTCTCAGGACACAGGAACGCGATGTCCGGCAGCGAGCAGTCGCCGCAGTCCTGGCAGCCGAACAGCGCCGCCTTGCTGGCATGCTCGATGATCCGCAGCGCCCGCGGTCCTTGCGTCGAATCGCGCGACTTCACATATCGCGCCCGTAGCCAGACGTGAAGCTTGCGGCCGGGCGTGAATACCCGATCGTGTACCCACTTGCTGAAGCGATAGCCGAGCGTCACACTCGGCGGCCGCGAACGCTTCACGAGCGAGGCCTGATACCGCGGCTCGAGCCGGGTCCCATCCGCCAGCCCCGTCACAGGACTACGGGCAAAGTAGTAAAACTCGTCGGGCACGGGATATTGCAGCTCGCGGGCAAATTCCCGCCAGTCTCCCTCGGCAAACGTCGCTTCCAAATCGAGGATCGCCTCGACGTCGCGCATCGAGTGGACGCCGCCCAGGTACCCGCCCGCAAATCCCAGCCCGCGGAATACGGACAGCTGCTTCGCCGCCAACTCGCGGAAAAAACCCGCCCCGCGCTCAGCGCCCGCCGCCGCGTGCTGGCAATGCGCAAACAATTCGTCGCTGATCGTGACGCCCGGAATCCGCCCGGCGCGAAAGAAACCGACGGCTGCCCGCGTCAGCAAAAACACGTTGCCCACAAGTGGCACGTGCCCCAGCCCATTTCGCCAGAGATAGCACAACAGCTCATGACTCTTCCGCGCGTCGAACCCGATCTGAGCGATGATGAAACGGGCCCCGCAGGCGATCTTCTTTTCCAGCTTCAACAGCTGTGGCACGACCTCATTCTCATGCCGTTTGAAATTCGTCGCCACCGCCCCCGCAAAGAAGCTCGTCTGCCCCATCGGCTCGCGCTCGCCGTTACGGCCGACCTTCGGCCGCGCCAGGCCGCGATTCATCTCATCGAGCATCGTCAGCAAGCCGATCGAATCGATGTCGAACACCGGCTTGCCTTGGCCGTGATACCCTGTCGCCGGGTAATCGCCGCTGAGCGCCAGGATGTTGTGAAATCCCTCGCTCGAAAGCTCCCACGCCGCACTTTCCAATCCATTGCGATTGAAATCTTTGCAGGAAAGGTGAATCAGCACCTCTTTGCCGCCGTAGAGGATCGGCTTGCCCAGCGCCATCGGCGAGAGCTGCGGATTGCCGCCGGCGTTGTCGGTAATCGAAACCCAATCCACCGCCGCCGAGTGCACCAGCTCCGAGGCAAACGCGCGCGTCTCGAGCGCCTGACGGTCGGCCATTGTGCCGCGAGTCGCCACCAGTTCGACGCCGATCAGAAACCGCTTCGGCGCAGCAAAAAGTTCCGCGAGCGAGTGCATCGGCTTCACTCTACTGCGAATTCGCGGCGCATCTCAACGCCGGTATTACGGCAAAATATTCTTCGATCGCGTCGCACGCACGCGGTGCCGTGTCGCGGCGCGCTGCGCCGCGACAATTCACTTCCCGAACGACAAATCGCAGCTCAACGCGCCGTCGGGCACCGCGCCGATGTTCGCACTTCTGGCGTATTTACAACATTTTTTTGCCATTTAGCGACATCCAGGGGCTGTTCGGGATTGCGTCATAATGTAGTGTAGAAGCGCAGCCTTTTCGCAACACCGTTTGTCTGCTTTGCGACCGCACCCAGCCATGCGGGAAATCCCCAAAGTCGCGCTGCTTGTCGAAACGTCCCGTGGCTTTGGCCGCGAGCTGTTGCATGGCGTCGCGCGCTACGCGCGGATACACGGGCCGTGGAGCTTCCACATCACGCCGGGCGACTTCGAGCAGGCCGTGCCCAAAATGAAGCAATGGGGCGGCACTGGCATCATCGCCCGCATTCCCAACGAGCGCGTGGCCAAAGCCATCATCGACGCCAATTTGCCCACCATCGCCTTGGGACTGACCGACGAGCAACAGCAACCGGGCAACCCGCTCGCGCAGCTTTCGGAGCTCAGCTCCGACGCGAGCGAGGTCTCGCGCCTGGCGGCAGAGCACCTGCTCGAACGCCAATTCCGCTACTTTGCCTACGTCGGCCTGGAAGATCGAGCCTGGTCGCGACGTCGCGAGATTGCCTTCACCGATCGGCTCCGCGAAGCCGGATTCACTCCCTTCATTTACCGACAACCGACCAAGCCGCGCGATCGCGTTTGGGAGAAGGAGCAGGAGCTGATGGCTTCCTGGATTCAATCCTTGCCCACGCCGCTGGGGCTGTTCGCTTGCAACGACGACCGCGGTCGCCAGGTGCTTGAAAGCTGCCGTCTGGTGGGGCTGCACGTGCCGGAAGACATCGCCGTCTTGGGAGTCGATAACGACGACGTGTTTTGCGAGCTTTCCGATCCGCCGCTCTCGAGCGTCGCCTTAAACGCGGAAACCGCCGGCTATCGCGCCGCCGAGCTGCTCGACGGCATGATGCAGGGCAAGATTCGTAGGCCCAGACGGATCATGGTCGAGGCCGTCGGCGTCGTCACCCGCCGCTCGACGGACGTGATCGCCGTGAAGGACTATGACGTGGCCACGGCGCTGCAGTTCATTCGCCGCGAACAGGGGAAAGGCATCTCGGTCAATCGCGTGGCCGAAGAAGTCGCCATGTCCCGCCGCAGTCTGGAAAAGCGGTTCCGCGAAACGATCGGCCGCACAATCCTCGAAGAGATGCAGCTGGTGCGACTGGAGCGTGCCAAACGACTGCTGCTCGAAACGACCTATTCGATCTCCAAAGTGGCCCAGATCTCTGGCTTCGGCTCGACAGGCTACTTCATCCAGTTCTTTCAAAAGCGCGTCGGCAAGACTCCGCGAAAATATCGAGTCGACCTGGCCTCGTAGCCTGCCCTGTCAAGGATTCACTTGTCGCCCTTCGGCGCGAATGCGTTCAAAAACAAAGGCGGCGAGAAGCTGCAACTTCTCGCCGCCGTGAATCTATCCTTCAATGCAAACGTCTGGTTGCGAAACCTAGCTCGTTGCTTAGCCTGCTCGTCGCCGACGACCGGCCAGACCGATCAAGCCCATGGCAAACAGCGCCACCGAGGTCGGCTCAGGAACGTAGCCGATCTCGAAGCCATTCAGCAAGCTGGCCCGCTGGATATCGCTGCCATTGTAGGTGTTCGCGTCCGACCAGGTGTAAACGACCACCTTGCCAGTCGCATCGGCCGTCGTACCAAACGAGGCCGAATAGTAGTACGGGCTCAAGGGATGGTCGAAAGCCGTAATCGGCCGGCGCGCCAGAATCGGAATCGGATTCTTGTATCCCGTATCCACGTCGGGCGTGTTTGTATCCATGTCGTCGTCGACCCAGCGGCCCAGATACGTCGCGTTCGGGCCGACATTGGCGTTGAGCCAGGCGCCAGGTCCATCGAGGCCGCCGAGTGCCGCAATGTCAGAGAACGCTTGGGCGCTCATCTGCGGGTTGTCGAATTCACGATTCGCCGTCGTGAACGCCTGTTCGCGCGCCAGCATCGTGATCTGGTAGCGTTGGTTTGGCGTCAGGCCGGTCAGCTCCAGCCGCACATAGTTCTGCCCGAAGCCGCCACCCGCCGGGCCGGCGACAGGATCAGTGGGAACGGTGGTATTGTTCTGCGCGAACACGAAGTCTTGCAACGCGCCGCGAAGCGGATAATCCGTGCCCGGTACGCCGCGGTTACGCGCACCGAGTTCGGTGCCCGGGGCGACGCCCCTTAGATTCGCGGTGATGTTTCCTTCGGAAGTGGCAAAGACCTTCGTGAGTCCCGCCGCACCGCTGTTGCCCCAATCAATGGCCGGATCAAGGAAGAGACCCGTTGCCATTTCCCAGCCTTGAAACCCGGCCTGAGTCGCACCGATGCTCTGGCCGCCGCCCGAGTTGTAGCCATTGATATCAACGGACAAGAACCTGGGCACTGTTGGCTCAGCAACTGCCTCCACAGCAGCAACCAGCGTACCCACCACCAGGCAGGCATACAAACTCAACTTCATGAGACTCCTCCACCTCAGCACGGATGCTGTACAAAGAGAAAAAGAGAAACACTCGATGCAGTAAAAAAGAAAAGTCGCCGCCCCCACCTTTTTTCCTTATAACCTTGGTCTATCTTGTGTCAACGATACGACGCAATCACAATATTTTTTTGCCGTAAGCCGCATTTTTCCCGCCTGCAGCCGATTTGCCTGGCGTGCCCACGACGGGTATCTCGTCGTTTGTGCGTGCGAGTTGATGAACAAAGTTTCTTGCTGCGCGCTGATCTCGCGCCCAGTCCGAGTCGCTGAGCGCCGTCGCGCGCCGTGAGTAAAGACCGGCAGGCGACGAACATCATTTATACCGCGAATGCAGAACTTTTTTGCGTAATCGAGCACTGCGTGAATTGCGCACTCGATTAGAATGAGAACTGCGGGTAGCTCATCGACTGATTGGGTGGTTGGCATCTTCGGCGTGGCGGCGTGCGTGGGGACGCGGCGATGATTATGGCGATGCCAGAGGCGTAGTGTGGATCTCGATCGCGGCTCAATTCTGTCGAACGCTGCGTAGGGCATTGGGTGGTAACTCTTCGCCCCGTGCGACACATGTCGCACGGGGCGAAGGCGGCGGTCTATCGTTCGAAGCCGATTCCGGCGAACCGGGCGACGCCTCTGGCGATGTGGTGCTGTTCGAGCGTTGAAACATCTGGTTGGAGTGATGCAATGATTCGCAATCTGCGTCGATTAAACTGGTTGAATACTGCTTGTCTTTTCATGGTGATGGCCTGGCTGCCGCAGGCCGCCCGTGCGCTCGACACGGCGAACGTGCTGATGAACATCGACGGAATGGTGATCAATCACCAAGGCCTGTTCCGCAACTTTTCGCCGGGCGATGGGCCCCAAACGTTTTCCTACGGCACATTTCAAACAGGCGCCGGCACGCAGGGACGATATAAGTCGTTCTTCCTGGTCATTCCCGGCGGCGCGACGGACAACGACTCCTGCTGCATCAGCCACCGCATTCGACAGGAGTCCTGGGGACCGGAGACCTTTCTCGAAGCAGGGGATCCAGATGTCTATGGCACGGTTCCTGGAATCGATATCACCAAGGACTATTATCCGGTCATCGATCGCGCCGGTTTCGGCTCAGTGATTGACCCCACCGAATATCAGCTTGAGGTGAAGTTCAAGCCCGTGATTGGCATGGCCGGCTTGCCCAGTAACGTCGCCAAGGAGGTGAATGCGTCGATCGATCGGCACTACGGGTTTGTCTTCAACGCCGAAAAAGGAATCTACGAGCGCTCCATCGAGCAAATCTCCTACAGCATCGGCATCAATAGCGATGCAGACTACAACAACGACGGCGTGGTAAACACCTTGGACCGCGACATCGTCTTGTCGCACAAAGGAGAAGCCTTTCAGTTGCAGAACGAAAATCCGGAAGCCCAGACGCCGGGTGTAGTTGACTACGAGGACCTCCAGTTTTGGGAACAGCGGAATGGTCGCGTAGTGACGCCGATCAACACCTGGTACACCAGTGCCCCGAAGGACGCGAATGGTTTCGCCACCTGGTCGGTCCCGCTGACGAACAGCGTCTCGTCCTATCGATCGACCAACATCAACTACGGCGATACCGATTTCCGTGATTCCGACACCGTCTCCGGCGGCGGCCGCTTCCAGAATCCAGATAACTTCACTACACCGAACGCCTGGCAAGACGATCCTGTCGCCTGGGAACAAACCGCACTCTTTGGCGGCGGACCAGAAGATCCGAGCCGTCCGGGCTCGAAGCTTAACACGCCCAACGGCATCAACCTGCTCTACTTCGGCAAAAATGGCCGCCGGCAGGATCCTGTTTCGCTCGAAGTTTTGAGCGTGGCGATCAAGAAGATCAATCCGGGGCAGATTGCCGCCCGGATCGATGAGTACAGCGGCATCAGCGGCCGCTTCGGCAGCGGTTTTACCCGTGGCCCCGGTCCCGATGCTGCCCCTTTTGCCCCCATCAACATCCCGGGCGACAGCGTCGATTACTTGCCCCGTGCCACCGACCAAATTAGTCGGTTCGACGAGAATGGTTTGACAAACCTAGTCTTCAATATGCGGACGCCCGACGATCCCGCGAACGAAACCCACCGGTTCTTTCTGCGCTACGGACCAGGCGCCAACACGTTTGATGGGACCAATGCCGTAGTCAACGTCCGGGCGAAGCTGACGGCGGGAAACACCGCCACCGTCCTAACCCTTGTCGCCAAAGACCTGGATGGCAACGATTTGCAACCGAACCAGGGTGCGGACGAATACACGTACAACTTAAACTTGAATCAATTCAATTCATCCACGTTTACAACCGTGTCGATTCCGCTGTCGCAATTCACGTTGTCGACGCACGTTCCGCGCGATGACAACGCCGGACTGTTCGGCTCGGGCCCGGGCGGATTTGTGAACGCCGGCGACGGTTCCATCGCGGAATTTAATCTCTACGAATTTGGCGGTCTCTTGGCCCCGAATACCGGCTTGCTGAAGTTAGAGATGGACTATATGGAGATCCGTTTGCCGTCGACTCTGCTCGTGGGCGATTACAACAGCGACGGCAAAGTGGACGCCCGCGACTACACCGTGTGGCGCGACCACTTGGGCGCCGATGGCTCGGTGCTCGGCGCGAATCGTGATCCGGCGAATTCCGGTGTCGTCAGCGCCGCCGATTACAACTCCTGGAAGTCGCACTACGGGCAGATGGCCGGGAGTGGCGCCCTGGCCAACAGCGGCGCAGTGCCGGAACCTGCGACATTTTCGCTTTTTGCTTGGTTGCTGGGACTCGCAGCCGCGCGGCGACGCACGCGCTCGATGCCGGCCAATTGAGATGATGAACGGATTAGATTGCCTCGCCGCAGGATCGGCGGAAGCTTTGAAGCTGCGGCCAAGGCCGCAATTTTGAAAGGGAACTGAAATGGACCAGAATCTGGTACGGGAGCGCCGTGCGGCGTTGCGAGGATTTACGCTCGTCGAGCTGCTGGTGGTCATTGCAATCATCGGCATCCTCGTAGCGCTCCTCTTGCCAGCGATCCAGGCGGCGCGCGAAGCGGCGCGGAGGACTCAGTGCCAGAACAACCTCAAGAACATGGGGCTGGCGCTGATCAACTATGCTGATGTCAACAAGCGTCTGCCGCCAGCCACGCAATTTCGACCCAAGAAGCCGTTTCCGCAGGTGCCCAACGGACCGGGCGGCACGTGGGTCGTGAGAATCTGGCCATATATTGAGGAACAGGCGCTGTATGACAAGTTCGATCATACGAAGTCATCGCGCGCGGTGGAGAACGCGGAAATCATTGCCGCTCCCTTGCCGTGGCTGATCTGCCCCAGTGATAGTGATGCGCCGCCCAACGGCCTCTTCGACACCGCTGACAAACAAGACGGCGCCAACAACAATCCCAACCGCACCTCCAGCAATGGGAAAGCAACGCTGGTGATGGGACTGTGGTATCCGGTGTCGGCCGGGCCGACTCATTTCGACGGCTGTCCCTATTGCACGGGGACGCGGCCTAACATGTGCTGCCAGGGCGCGGCCCTAGGCTCCGACGCAGTGGACATCGCCGGCGAAGTGATTGGCGGCGTGGGAACTCGCCCGAGTTTTGCCGGGCTGTTCGGGCGTTGGGAAGAAGGGATTAAGCTCTCCGAGGCCACCGACGGGCTGACCCACGTATTCCTCGCCGGAGAGACGATTGCAGCGCACTGCAAGTACCAATGCGCCCATTGCCCGAATTTCCCGATCGCCAATACAAACGTCCCGCTCAATACCTTGCTCAAAACGCCAGCTAGTTTGCCCGCCGGCGGTTGCACGGCTGGTAAGACGGACGATCCCGAAGCAGGCGGTTATTGTGAATCGTGCGGTTACAAGAGCCGTCATCCGGGCGGTGCCCACATGTTGATGGCCGACGGCAGCGTACATTTTGTCAACGAAGCGATCGACTTCGATCTGTTCGCCGTACTTGGCGCCCGCAAGAGTGGAGAAGTCAAGTCGCTGCCGTAATTGCGGCGCTATGCGTCGGTTTCGAACCTTTTCGAAAGGAACCAATGCCGGGACAAGTTGTGATTTGCCGGGCTGCGCTTGCCGGCGGAATGATTCTCGTGGTGGCGTCGTTGGTAGGCTGCCGAGGCGGCGATCGTCCCAAGACCATCCCCATCTCCGGTCGAGTCACTTTTAACGGTCAGCCTCCGGGCGAAAACGGCAGGCTCCATTTTCAGCCAACGCAAGTGGCGAGCGGCTATTCCAGGCGACCAGCCGGCGGCACTTTCACGGCCGAAGGTTCTTATCGCGTCATGAGTTGGGAGCCGGATGACGGGCTGGTCCCTGGCCATTACACCGTGAGCCTGATGCCCGCCGACCCTAACGATACCAAGATTCCGCCAAGGTACCGGGAAGGCGGCACCAGCGGACTGGAAGTCGAAGTGCCCGTCGATCAAGGCCCGATCGAATTCGATATCGAAGTTTCCACCAAATGACATCGAGCAGACTCTCGTAGATCTCGCGCTCGCTCCCCGGGGCAATACTTCTCTGGAGCGCTCGATGGCGGCGGAAAACAACAGCAAACTCTCGGTCGTCGAAAAGCTCGGCTATAGCCTCGGCGACGCGGCCGCCAACTTCGTCTTCATGACGATGGTCCTGTTCCAGGCCAACTTCTATACCGACGTGATGGGCATCTCCGTCGCCGCCGCCGGGCTAATCCTGCTCGTGCCGCGGATGTGGGACGCCTTTTTCGACCCGGTGATGGGCGTCACAGCCGACCGTACGCGCACCCGCTGGGGCCGCTTTCGCCCCTGGATTCTCTTCACGGCGCTCCCCTGGGGCATCGTAATGTATCTCGCCTATCGCACGCCGGTGGGCTGGGGCCAGGCAGCGCTCATCGCTTACGCCTTCATCACGAACATGCTCCTGATGACGCTCTATTCGGCGAACAACATGCCGTACGCGGCGCTCGGCGGCGTGATGACGGGCGACTCCTACGAACGGACCAGCCTCAACGCATATCGCTTCGTCGCCGTGAATCTCGCGCAGCTGGTAGTAACCGGCTTCACGCTGCCGCTGGTGGCCAAATTCGCGACCATCTATGGCGGCGGCTCGCGCGCCGTCGGCTGGCAGATCACGATGGGCATCTGGGCCGTCGTCTGCGTCGTCTTCTTCCTGATCACGTTCGCCACGACTCGCGAGCGGCTCGCCCCTGTGAGCGAGCACAAATCGAGCCTCGGCCAGGACTTTGCCGATTTGTTCAAGAACGCGCCCTGGATCGTGATGGCGGTGCTGACGCTGATCCATTTCGCCATCATCTCGCTTCGCGGCGGCGCGTTCTACAACTACTATCACTACTACGCCGACCCCGCCGCGATGTACGACTGGCTCGCGGGCCTGGGCCTCACCGCGCCGCCGCTCGCCGACGGGCAGGCGGCTTCCGGCGGCTTGTTGGAATTCCTCGGCTGGATCGCTCACGGCGAGCGAAGTAACCTCGCCGGCACGAACGTTGCCGACGTCGCCCAGAGCGTGATCGGCGTGCTGGAAAAAGTCGTCTTCATCGCCATGATTTTGATTTCGCCGCAGCTCGTGGCGATGTTCGGCAAGAAGGCCGTGGCCGTCGTCGGCTTCGCACTGATGACAATCGTCTCCGGCCTGTGGTATCTGCCGGAGCCGAACCAGGTCGGCATGATGGTCGCACTCACCGTGCTCGGTGCGATCGCCTACGGGCCGACGATCCCCGTCCTCTGGTCGATGTTCGCCGACGTCGCCGACTATTCCGAGTGGCGGAATGGCCGCAGCGTGACCGGCATCGTCTTCGCCACGATCTGCTTCGCGCTCAAGCTGGGGCTGAGCCTGGGCTCATTCCTAATGCTGCAACTCTTGGGCTGGTACGGCTACGTGGCCAACGCCGCGCAAACCGGCGAGGCCCTACACGGCATTCGCCTCACGTCGAGCGTCTATCCGACGATCATGTTCGCCGTCTGCACGCTGCTGCTGGCGATTTACCAGATCAACAAGCAGTTGACGCTGCAAATTGCCGACGACCTGGCAGTTCGCCGCGCGGCGTCGCCTGGTTCGTGATGCGCATTTTCGAATATTGGAGAGAGTCATGTTGCAGGATCGCCGTTTGTTGATCGCGACCTTCGCTGCGATGTTGTTCGCGTCCGGGAATCTATCCGCCGCCGAGCCCACGCTGAAAGACGCCTACCACGATAATTTTCTCGTCGGCACGGCGCTCGGCACGAAACAAATCATGGGCGAAGAGCCGGGCGCCATGAAACTCGCCGCGCGACAGTTCAGCGCGATCACGCCCGAAAACTGCCTCAAATGGGAAGCGGTTCATCCGCAGCCGAAAGAATACGACTTCGCAGCGGCCGACATGTACGTCGAATGGGGTGAAGTCAACGGGATGTTCATCGTTGGCCACACCTTGCTCTGGCACAACCAGACGCCACCCTGGGCCTTCGAGGGCGTCGCCGGCAAGCCGCTCGACCGCGACACTGCGCTCGCCCGGATCAAGGATCACATCAGCACCGTCGTCGGCCGCTATAAGGGCCGCATCGACGGCTGGGACGTGGTGAACGAAGCGATCAACGACGAGGGGCAGCTTCGCACCGGACCGGTCGGCGCCTGGCCGCGCCGCGGCGAACCGTGGCACGCCGCGATCGGCGACGACTATATCGAGCAGGCTTTCCGCATCGCCCACGCCGCCGACCCCAACGCCGAGCTCTACTACAACGACTACAACGAATGGTATCCGGCCAAAATCGAAGCGATCTCCAAGCTGATCACCGATCTCAAGTCGAAGGGCGTGCGCGTCGACGGCCTCGGCCTGCAGGGCCACTGGGGCCTCGACTACCCAACGCTCGACGAGATCGACCACATGTTCACCGAGTACGGCAAGCTCGGCGTGAAGCTACTGATCACTGAGCTCGACGTCTCGGTACTGCCGATGCCAGGCCGACGGACGGGGGCGGAAGTCACGGACCGCGCTGAGGCTGAAGAGGCCGGCAACCCATACGCCGATGGCCTGCCCCCCGGGAAACAACAGGAGCTCGCCCAGCGCTACGCCGACATCTTCAAGCTCTTCAAGAAGCACGCCGACAAGATCGACCGCGTCACGTTCTGGGGCGTTCACGACGGCCAGTCCTGGCGCAATGGCTGGCCGGTGGGCAACCGCGTCGACTACCCGCTGGTGTTCGATCGCCAGTACCAGGGCAAACCGGCGTTCGACGCGATCATCGAAGTGGCCAAAGAGAAATAACCACAACGGCACGACGGGTGGCTGGGGTCGAGTCCGCCGCGGCGGACGAGCCTCCAGTCGGCCATCGCTATTAAGCCTGCGCCCTGCAGCGAAATCTTAGCCTAAGCGCCGCTCCGCCGATCAACAACACAATCGCCGTCGACGGCTCCGGAACCGCAGCGCCGCTGCCGGCGTTTAGCGTGCCGAACGCCGCGCGCCAGACTTCAAAGTCGCCTTCGTCGATCACGAAATTACCGTTGCCGTCGGCGCGCAGGTCGTCCGTCGAGCCAACGCTGTCGCGCCAGATCGTGTAGTCAACGGCGTCGACGCTGCCGTCGCCGTTGTAGTCGCCGGGCGAGACGATCAGCGAATAGAGCGACTCGCCCTTGGTGAGATCGAGCGAATAAGTGTGGCCGGCCGCCGTGATCTGGTACTTGCCGTAGAACCCCCGAAAGTCAATCGTACCGTCGGCCGCAACGCTCAGCGTCACGTCGGTGTCCCACTGGCTCATCAATTGCAAGAAGGCCGTGCCGGCCGGCGTCAGGTTCCAATTGGCGTCCATCAGCGCCGCCAGCGGCGCTTGATTCCAGATGTCATTGGCCCAAAAGCCCCAAGTGACAAACGTCGTCGCGTTCGGCGTGCCGAACGTCATCCGCATCGAATCGGTGAGATACGTCGCGGCCTGAGCGAGCGTCGCGCCGCCGTTGGTTTGCACGCCGAATTCGGTCAGCGAGATCGGCAGGCCCGTCACCGAGAGATTCTGGTAGATCTGGTTGATCCGGGCCGGGCTGTGGGCGCCGGAGCCGGTGGCGGCGAGCGGATAGTACTGCACGCCAACGCCGCTCACGTCCGCGCCGAGATTGTTGAGCTCTTCGACGTCCTGGCGATACCAATTGCCGTAATCGTCGAAGCCATACTGCAGCACGTTGTACTCATTGACGTATAGCTTCGTATCCGCGTCGGCCGCCTCGACCGCCCCGGCCGCCTCGGAATAGATGTCGGCGATTCCCTGAGCGCCGTAGACGTTCCAATACTTTGCCTGATGCACATGTTCGTTGAGCACGTCGAGCTCCACGATCCGACGTGCGCGGTCGTCGGCGGTATTCGCGTCGCCGTTGCCGATGTAGTAGTCGATCCGTTCGCTGATCTCCTCGCGCAGCTGCTTCTTTGCGTCCTGAACTCCGCCGTTGGCATTGTTGAGCAAAGTGGCCGCCCAAGGCGGTTGCTGGCTGTCGCCCCAGATGAGATTGTGCATCCGCACGTTGAGATCGTTCTGATCCGCGAAATCGAGCAACCGGTCGACAGCCGACATCGTCACCTGGTCGCGCGTGTCCTCGTTGTACGCCCATTTGCCGGCGTTGCCGGGCGTGATCGTATTGAAGTGCTCCAGCAGGAAATTGGCATAGTTCGGATTGTTTAGATAGGTATTGACGTCATATTGATTGCCGCCGCCGCCAACGAATGTGCCGCCCACCGCCGTGCCGAAGCGAAAGTCGTGCTGCTGCAGTTTGACGTGTACCTGGGTCCCCGGCGCGACGCCGACCAGCGAAACCTGCGCCGGCCCTTTGCGATAGTTCTCGATGTAGCTGTCGGCCGCGGCGAGTGCGCTCGCGTTGTTGGTGGTCTGGTTCGTCGTGTTGCTGACGCTCGAAGCGCCGGAGATCGTCAGATTGCCAATCGTCAATTGGCGATTGGCCGCAGGGACGTCGTTGTTGAATTCGGTGCGGACGAAGTACGTCCCGGCCGGGAGATCGAACGTCTGTCCGTAGTTGGAGAATCCACTCGCCACGTCAAACTCGGCCGACGAATCGGCCACGACGATTTTCATCCGCGGCGCGACGGCGTCGGTCGTAGCGCCGGAGGCGTTGACGTTGAGCGTCACTTGCCCGGGCGAGTCGAGCCGGAAATAAGTGCCCACGTAGCCATTCTCGCTGAGCGTCCAATTCCCGCTGCCGCTGCCGCTCGAACGATGGGACAGGCTGCTGCCGGTAAAGGTCTGCGCAGCGGCCAACGACGCCGCCGTCAGCAGCCCGATTGCCGCGAGCAATAGTCTCTGTCCGTGCGCCTGCATGAACCCGCCGTGCCGCCAAAGAGCGCTGAGCCGATCCGCAGTCGGCCCTCGCTTGATTGTACGCGTCCCCTCATTGTAAGTGAGCGGTCCAATATGGCGGGAGTAATTTCCCGCAAAGAAATGTGCGCATTGCGACTCTGCGATGTCGCACTTGCGCCACCACCGTCAGCGATAGCGGTAGAGCTTGATCCGCTGGCTGCCAAACTGTCCCGGCGGGATGCGGACGTGCCGCCCCTGATGACTTTCATCTCCGCCGAGGTAGCGCGCGACTTTCCACGCGCGGTTTTTGAAGTGTCCCTCTTCGATGCTCAGGATGCCGGCTTGTTCGTGATCCGCGTTTGGCGCGGCGGGGGCGAACGTGACAATGAGGCCCGTGCCGGCGATCAGGTACTCACCGGGTCCTTCGTGGATGATCACACCGCCGGCGAGCCACTGGCCCGGGTCGAGCCCCGGCGTGTCGGCGACGACCGGCGGCTTCTCGAACGTGACCGTGAGATCGTAGTCGCCGAGCGTCACCGTCTCGCTTTTCGGAATCGGCGTCCCCGCGAAGGGGACGTTCGGCACGACGCCGGTCATCGTCCCGCGGCCTTGATGCGCGAGGATGAGCGGCGCGAGCTCTTCGAGCAATTGATAACTTTGCCGCAGCGGCTCGCCCGCTGCGCCCTGAATTGAGTCGATGGCGAACGGGCTCAAGCCGATCGCGTCGCGTGCACCGACGGCGTAAAACACGTTCGCGGCGCTCCGTGATTCGCGGACCGCCTCGGGAATGAAGAGTGGATTGCCGCCGCAGTCATACTTTTGGCACCACTCAACGAAGTTCGGAAAGTAAATGTCGGGCGCGAGAAATTCGATCGATGGCGCCGCCGCCTGCCAGACATCGATCAAATGGGGCAGGGGCCCGGCGCTTGGATACTGGCCGGGCAAGTAGTTCGGCCGGATGAGCGCGGCGTTGACGAACATGGGTAGCGTGTATTCGGCCTTTCCGGCAGCGGCGACGCGCTCCGTGTAGCGGCCGAAGTGCCAGGCCATGAAGATTTCTTCCGTCGCCACGCCGGGGCCGAATACTTCTTCCCACGTGCCACTCGCTTTCATGCCGGCCCGTTCCCAGGCCGCGCGAAACTCCGGAATCAGCCGCTCCTTGTTCGCCGTTAGGTGCTGCAACAATTCCGTCGGCACCTGGCCGTGGTACAACTCCGTCGCTTCGGGCGACCAGTCGCGGGCTTCGGGGATCATGCCGATCTCGTTCTCGACTTGAACCATGATGACTGTGTGCTGGTCGCCGTCGACTTCGCGGAGATGTCGCATGAACGCGGCAAACGCGGCGGCATCCGCCTTCACGTTTTCCTCACTCAGCGGCGAGAGGATTTCGAGGCCGCGGCCGTCCTTGCCGACGGAGCGCGGGAACCGCTCTTGGTTCGACTTGACCCAGGCAGGCGCGTAGCACGACATGCTGTTCTTCGAGCTGCCAAACCAGAGGAACACCAGCCGCAGGTTGTGCTTTCGCGCGCCCTCGATAATGCCATCGACAAGCGTAAAATCGAACACCTCCTCGCGCGGCTCGATGAGGTCCCAATACGCAGGCACGAGCACAGTATTGAGATTCAAGTGGACTAACCGCGGCCAAATCGGCTTCATCGATTCAAGCGTCGTGGCGGCACTATTGCCCAGCTCGCCGCCCAAGATCAGGAACGGTTTGCCGTCAACGATGAGCTGCTTCGCAGTGCCCTGCTTCTTGAGGTGAGGAGGTTCCGCACTTATTGCCGGCAAGGTAAGACCGGTCGCCAAAATAAAGTGCACGCAAAGGCGCCAAGGCGCAAAGTCAGAAGCAAAACTTTGCGCCTTTGCGCCTTGGCGAGAGATCAATGGAGACAAGTATTCGTTCATGATGAGTGGATGATCTTGAGAGCGGCCTGCATGTAGCCGAGTGCGTAGGCCATGCCTGCGTGCCAGGGGGCGGCGCAGGTCATTTGCGGTGTGTGATCGGGGATCAGCACGCCGTCGAAGTTGTTCTCGCGGAGGATTCGCAGGATGCGGAGCATGTCGACGTCGCCATCGTCGACAAAGGCCTCGCGATAATGGGGCGCTTTGCCCGACACGTTGCGGAAGTGGACGTACGCCAGCTTGCCTTGGCGGGAATATTGCTCGGTGGCAGAATAGACGTCGCCGCCGGTCATTTCGGCGAGCGTGCCGATGCAGAATTCGAGGGCATTTGAGGGGCTGGGCCGGAGATCGAGCAGCTTCTGGTAGAGTTGCGGCTGATATACGAGCCGCGGCTGGGCCCGCATCGTGGCGAGCGGCGGATCGTCCGGGTGGGCCGCAAGTTTTACGCCGGCCGCTTCGGCCACGGGTAGCACCGCATCCAGAAAGTCCTCGAGCCGCCGCCAGAGTTGTTCAGGCGTCGCGCTCGGAACGGCACCCGGCGGCGCGTGCTCGTCGACGATCATGTTCCAGGCCATGCCGCGCGGCAGCGGCGTTTCGAGCGGACCCTCCATACCCACCGAAGTTGCGCCGCCCCGCGCAAAAGGGCCCGTCACGCGGCCGCACACGCCGGCGATGCTGAAGTTGTAACCGAAGATCGGGATGCCCGCCGCGCCAACGTTGCGAATGATCGTCTTGCAGTTCTCCAGGTGCTCGCGCTTTCGCGGCCCGTCGAGCAGCACGTCGTACCAGTGGGCGGGATCGAAGTTTTCGATGGCCTTGAGTTCAAGTCCCGCGGCGTTGATGTCGCGCTTGAGTGCGGCGAGCTCGTCGACGCTCCACAATTTGGTTGGGTCACCCGCGATGCCCCAGCCGCGGTCGTCGCCGGTAGGCTGATTGTCGCTGGGGTTGTGCGTGCCGGCGTTGAAATAGTCGACCAGGTGGACCACGACGTGCGTAGCACCGGCCTGTCGGGCGAACTGGTAGTTCTCCCGCGTGAGCAGATGCCGGTAGAGTCCGAGGCCGAGTTTCATGCTGCGTACGTCAGGCTTTCCAGCCTGACTCTAATCGATGCGAGCGGACGAGAAAGCCAAACGTGCGGATCGCGGAATTTTTCTTCGCGTTTACGACACTGCCGTCGGCGATGGGCCATTATACTCAGTGGTTTCCCACTTCTCACTCAGGCGGATCTGCCATGTCGACGGCTCAACTCCCTGCTGAAGCTCCGTACCGGAATACCTCGCTGAGCGCCAAAGAACGCGCACGCGATTTGCTGGCGCGGATGACGCTCGCCGAGAAGGCGGCGCAGATGACTTGCGTCTGGCAGCAGAAGATGACAAAGCTGCTGGATGAGGGCGGCAACTTCGATCTGGCGCGGGCCCGCGAGCACTTTGGACATGGCCACGGTTTGGGCCAGGTCGGCCGGCCGAGCGATGCGGGCGGCGGCAAGAACGCGCGGGCGACGGCGGAGCT
>JBFWSG010000012.1:115471-125711 GCA_050248495.1 Pirellulales bacterium
TGGCTGCTGCGGGATGTGCTGCGGGAGGAATGGGGCTTCACGGGCTACGTGGTCTCCGACTACTACGCGATCCGCGAGCTGGCCGAGCGGCCGGAGTTGTACGGGCACCATGTCGCGCGGGACGGCAAAGAGGCCTGCCGGCTCGCGGTGCGGGCCGGCGTGAACATCGAGCTGCCGGAGCCGGATTGCTATCTGCATCTCGCGGAGCTCGTCGAAGAAGGGACGCTCGAAGAAGCGGAGGTGGATGAGCTCGTGGCGCCGATGCTGGAGTACAAGTTCCGGCTCGGTCTGTTCGAGGATCCGTACGTTGATCCGGCGGTGGCGGAGCGGCTGGTGGGTTGCGACGAAAATCGCAAGCTGGCGCTCGAAGCGGCGCGGAAGACGATCACGCTCTTGAAGAACGAGCCCACGGCCAAGATGGCCGGGCTTAATAATCGAGGTATCTTGCCGCTCGATGTGACGGCGATCAAGACGCTGGCGGTGATCGGGCCAAATGCGGACCGGGATCTTTTGGGCGGCTACAGCGGGCGGCCGAAGCATCGCTCGACGGTGCTCGAGGGAATCAAGGCTCGCGTCGGCGCCAGCGTCGAAGTGCTCTACCACGAAGGCTGCAAGATCACGATCGGCGGCTCGTGGCAGCAGGACGACGTGACGCCCAATGACCCGGTCGAGGACCGCCGCACGATTCCCGAGGCGGCGAAGCTGGCAGCGCGGGCGGACGCCGTGGTGCTGTGCATCGGCGGCAACGAGCAGACGTCGCGCGAGGCGTGGATGGGGAATCACTTGGGCGATCGGGCGAATCTCGACATGGTGGGCCTGCAGGATGAGCTCGTGGATGCGATCGCCGCGACGGGTAGGCCGATCGTCGCGGTCGTGTTCAATGGCCGGCCGCTGTCGATTTGCAACGTCGCGGCGAAGGCGGCGGCGATTTTCGAGTGCTGGTATCTTGGTCAGGAAACGGGCACGGCCGTGGCCGAGGCCCTGTTCGGCGACACAAACCCCGGCGGCAAGCTGCCAATCACGATTCCGCGTTCGGCGGGTCATGTGCCGGCCTACTACAATTACCGCCCGTCGGCGCGACGCGGTTATTTGTTCGACGATGTTTCACCGCTCTATCCTTTCGGTTTTGGCTTGAGCTACACGACGTTTGCCTTCGGGCCGCCACGGCTGGAGAAAGACTCGATCGGCCGGGACGAATCGACTTGTCTGCTGGTCGACGTGACCAACACCGGGGAGCGCGCCGGCGACGAAGTCGTGCAAATGTATGTCCGCGATCTGGTGAGCAGCGTCACGCGGCCGGTCAAGGAGCTCAAGGGCTTTGAACGGATCACGCTCGCGCTGGGCGAAACGCGGACGGTGCGGCTGGCGATCACGCCGGACCGGCTGGCGCTGTGGAACATAGACAAACGGTACCTTGTGGAGCCGGGCGAATTTGCGATTATGGTGGGGCCGAATTCTGTCGACCTCCAAACTATCACGCTGAGTGTCCGTTGAGCCACTTTACCGATCAATTGGCGGCCGCCGTCCGCCGCCTCGCCAGCCCTGTCGTCGTCGGGCTGGATCCGCGCTGGGAGCAGTTGCCGGACGTGTTTCATTCCAACGACGCGTCGTGGGAATCGCAGGCACGGGCCTTTGCCGACTTTTCCAACGGGGTGGTGGACGTCGTCGCTCCGCTCGTCCCGGCGGTGAAGATCCAGTCGGCATTCTTCGAAGAGCTCGGCCCGGCCGGAATGGCGGCGATGGGACAGGTGATCGAGCATGCGCATGCGCGGGGCCTGTTGGTGATTCTCGACGGCAAGCGGAACGACATCGGCAGCACCGCCGTGGCGTATGCCCGTGGTTATCTGGGCTCCGAGAGCGCGTGGCAGGCCGATGCGCTTACGATTAGTCCGTATCTGGGCGACGACAGCCTGCAGCCGTTTGTCGAAGTCGCGGAAGAGCGCGGAGCAGGGCTGTTCGTGCTGGTGAAGACATCGAACCCGGGAAGCGGGATGCTGCAGGACCTGGTGGCGGACGGCAGCAAAATCTATCGACGCGTCGGCATGTATGTGGAAGCTCTGGCGGCCGAGACGGCGGGCGAGTCGGGGTATGGAAGCGTCGGCGCGGTCGTGGGGGCGACCTATCCTGAGCAGCTCAGCGAGTTGCGGGCGGCGATGCCGCATACCTGGTTCCTGGTGCCGGGGTTTGGGAGTCAGGGGGGGACGGCGGCGGACGTGGCGGCGGCATTCGACGCACGCGGAGCGGGGGCGATCGTGAACAATTCGCGCGGCATCATCTTTGCGCATGCGCGGCGCGAATACGCGGAGCAATTTGGCTCCGCGCGGTGGCAGCACGCGGTGGAAGCGGCAACGCGCGAGATGATCGACCAGCTTCGCGGGGCCGTGCGAGGGTTGAGCTAGCGCATCGATGTAAGTCCTTTGCAATCTAGAAGCGTTTGGTGACGTCTTCGAAGATGTCAGGGGTTGTTCGGGGCGTTGGGATCGTTCTCCCGCGTGCTGAAGCACGCTCGCCTGGGGGATATGTGGCGGACTCGTCAAAAAAAGTAGGAAGCTTCCTACGCCGGTGGATCGAGGCGATCGGCGAGGGCGTGTGACGCCGCTCGCGCGAAGCACTCGATCCTAGTCACTTACCGGAATCAGGCCCCTCGAGGCCCATTGGCGCGACGTGGTTTCGTTTGAGGACGCAGTCCTGTTCGACTTCCAATCTCAAACAGTTCCTCGAAACCCCGCGTGGGAGAAGGCTCTCCCGAGACGGTGTTCACGCCGCCGGGTGTTGCGCAACAGCTGCCAGCGGGCTCGTGACTCCAACCGTGCCAGCCTAACAAATGATGTACATAAGTTCAATCCTCGGTTTCGGCCACCCCTCTTCGGAAGGGGATCAAGGAAGATCACGGCGGACGCTAGAGCCGCACGCGGCGAGGGTCCGCTGTGGAGTAAGATTAGAGGTTGGACTATGGGATGACTTTTTGGGAAAGGGAACTGAAGGCCATGGCGGATGAGCTGCTGAAGCGCGGAGAAACGTCCGCCGACACGAATAGCCGCTACGATGCGACGCAGATGTACGAGCCGGAGGCGTGCGTCTCGCGGCAGGAATCGGACGTCGCGCTGGCGGCGGTGCTGCTCGAATCGGGAATCGTCAATGAGCGCGACATTCAGGCGGCCGTCAGCGATTGGTCGATTCACGGCAGTGTTTCGCTGGCCGAACACTTGGAGAAGCGCGGGCTGCTGACGGCTGCTCAAATCGAGGCGCTCAAGCAACGTGCGGCCGGCCGGGTCGATCGCGCGCGGCAGAGCATCGCGGGCGGTTCGCAGGCGCCCGAGGCGGGGCGGAGCATGCTGCTGGCGACGCTCGAGCGGCTGGATGGATCGGGTCGGGTGGCCAAGCTGCTGGGCGTGACGGTCGCGGCGCGGCACGGCGACCATGACGCACGAGTTCTCGAAGGCTGCTATGAACTGATCCGCAAGCTCGGGCAAGGGGGCCTGGGCCGGGTGTGGCTGGCGCGGGACGTAAATCTCAATCGACACGTGGCGCTCAAGGAGATCAGCCATCCGACGGGTGTGTCGGAGGCGATGATCGAGCGGTTCCGGCATGAGGCGGAGATCACCGGCCGGCTCGATCACCCGAGCATCGTGCCGATCTATCAGCTCGGCAAGGACGAATCCTCGGGACGAATGTTCTACGCGATGCGGTTCCTCGGCCGCACGACGCTGCAGGACTCGATCAACGAGTACCACGAACGCCGGCTGGAAGGGAACGAAGACCCGATGCTGCTGCGGCATTTGCTCAGCGCGTTCGTCAACGTGTGCCACGCGATCGGCCACGCCCATTCGCGCAAAGTGATCCACCGCGACCTGAAGCCGGAGAACGTGGTGATCGACAGCTTTGGCCAGGTGATCGTGATCGATTGGGGGCTCGCCAAAGTGATCGACGAGACGTCGGTCGAGAGCCTGATGGATTCGGTCTCGATCGGCAGCAGCGATCGGACGAACGAAGGGCAGGTGCTGGGAACGCCGCTGTACATGGCGCCGGAGCAGGCGGCGGGGCGGCTCGATGAGCTCGATCCGCGGACGGACATCTACGGCCTGGGAGCGATTTTGTTTGCGATCGTGACGGGCGCGGCGCCGCATGAGAAGACGCAGAAGGCATCGGTCGATTCGGGCGTCGGCGCGCGCGGAATGATCAGTGTGATCGCCAGCGGCGAGGTGCCGGCGGCGCGAGACGCCAATGCGGACGTGGACCCCGCGCTCGATGCGATTTGCCGCAAGGCGATGGCGCGGCGACGGTACGCGCGGTATCAGCGGGCGACCGAGCTGGCGGAGGACGTGCAGCGATGGATGGCGGGCGAGCCGGTGACGGCGTATGCGGAGAACTCGTGGCAACGGATGAATCGCTGGATCGCTCAGCACCCGCGAATCTGGCAGGCAATTCTGGGCAGCGTGATGGTCGTGCTGGTGGCGCTCACGACATTGGCGATGGCGGCGCGGCATAGTTACGTTGCCGAGCGGGATGCGCGCTTCGCGCAAGTGGAAGGCGACGTTCACGAAGTCTCGTTGCAGATGCACAGTGCTGCGGACGAACTTGAGAAGGACGCTCGCTTTGTGGCTACGCTGCCTGGAATCCAGGGAATCGCCAACGCGCGGGCCGGCGTGGCGGGCGATGATGAAAAGCTGTGGCGCGACAGGCTGGAATCGATCTTCGCCGGCATGCTGCGATCGAATCCTGACTATCTGGCAATTTCATTTGAGGCGAAAGCAGGCGACGGGGCAGCTGACATCGTGCGGGTGGAGCGCAATCCGGCTGATCCCGCGCTAATCCGCGTCGTGCCGCAGAGCCGCCTGCACAAGGCTGAAGCGGATGAGCTGATGTCCAAGGTGGCAAGTCTCGAGCCAGGAGACGTAAAGCTGTCCCTCGAGCCGCGCGCTCGTCACGTAGAGCTGATGAAAACGGAACGGATGTCCGTGGCTACTCCCGTGTTTAGCGACGAGACGGGTGAGTGTTTTGGAATGGCAGTGATCGAAACGGATATTTCCAAGCGCATCGAGAATGTTCTGCGGGGTCTGCGGACGTCGCAGAGCGAGTTGTTTGTCGGAGACGGAAGCGGACAGTTATGGGCTTGGGTCGACGCCGAAGCCGGTGTCCATGTGGCGAAGGGCGTCGAACAGATTCCCGGACTCCCGCAAGCGGTTGCCGATCGGCTCAAGAAAGTGGGCGAGCCATTTCAAATGCGCGAAGAAGACGAATATGTCGCACAGCGGTTCTACGTCGACCCAACAGGGCGCGGGGCAATGATTTTTGCGCGGATGATTGACGAGGAATGAGCCCGCGTGAGGAAGATCAGTAACAACGCGAGCCAAGTCGCAGGCGGTGGGACAGGGTTGGACAGGGGAGCTCAGCGGCGGCGGAGGGTGGCAAGGGAGAGCAGGGCGAGGAGAGATAGCGCGGTGGGTTCGGGGACGGAAGCGGACGTGGCGGCGGCGCCGGGGGCAGACTGGCCGAAATGTTCGCGCCACGTTTCATACTCTTCCGGTGTGCCGTTGCTGTCGCGCCAAGCGACGAAGTCGGCGGCATCCACCGTGCCATCGGAGTTGTAATCGCCGTCCGGTGCGCCGGAGAGGACATTCAGATCGAGGTTGTTGGCGTCGAGCGCGAGGCTCCAATAGAGTCCGTCGGCGAGGCGCGGGAGGGCACGGTAGGCGAAGGCGCCACTCACGCCCTCGGTGGTCGTGAGCAATCGGAACGAGTCGCCCGCAAGGGGTGAATATCCTGACGGCAGCACGACTTTCAGCAGGCCGCCGAGTTCCGCGGCACCCGAGATGTCGATCGCGGCGTTCGATGCGACGTTGCTTGCAACCAGGTTGAAACTGAGCGTCGAGCTGTCGGAGAGGACCAGTCCGCCGACGAAGGAGAGATTTCCTCCGGCGGCTTCGATGCGTCCTCGGTTGATGAATTCCGCGTCTGGCAGCGTTGGCTGGAAGTCGACGACGAGTCTCGAGCCGGCCTCCGCGCGGAGCGTGCCGCGTTGCTGGAAGTCGCGGACAAAGAGGGTGAGCGTGTGGCCGTTTTCGGCGAGGAAGGTGCCTTGATTGTCGATTGAAATCGGGAGCGGTGCTTGCTGGTACTGGTAGGCCCCGCCGACGTAGCCATCTCCCTGGCCGCTGCGGATCAGAATCCCAGCGGCAATCGCGAGGCTGGAATCGGCTTGAATCATATTGACCCGCGGGGTGGCTGGATTCCCGGGATTGCCGGATGCCGGGCCGAAGCGAATTTCGCCGTTCCCCGCGAGCGCCTGTGGGCCCTGGAAGACCAGGCGGGCATTGTTCAGTTCGAGTGTAGTTTGAGTGCCGATCGTGACTGTACCACCATCGAATGTGAGACCTTCGCGGACATATGTAGCATTGGCCGATGAGCTTTGGATGATCAACGGCAGAGCAAGCGTGACGTTTTCGCGGAAGGTGGCATAACCGGCGCTGCCGTAGCCGGACTGGATAACGAGCGGGACGCCTGGATCGCCTTCGATGCGTCCGCCGACGATCCCATTATTCCGAACGTGGCTGATTGCCCAGTCGACGCCCGCACGCAGCCGGATGACGCCGCCCGTATTGTTGAGACCTCCGCTGAGCAGCACCAAGCCGTCCGACGGCGTGATTCGGTCGATGACATCGGCAGGAGTTTGCTGCGTACCAAAGGATCCCAGCACAAGCCGGCCGCCGTCGACAATCACTCGTCCGGTGCCGGTCAGCGTGCCGGTCACGGTGAGATCTGCGCCTGCCGGAACGCGAGCATCGGCGTTGAGCTCGATGTTTTGGAGGGTGAAGCGGGCCTTGCTGAACGTGTCGACGGGCACCAGCTCCGCGCCGTCCGAGGAATTGACGATGCCGTTGGACAGCGCGCCGCCGGAAAATGTCCAGCGCTCGCCGGGCTGGGCTCCGAGCGTGATGGCGCCGCCGGCGAGATTGAGCGAACCCTCGAACACACCGTGGTCGACACGCGTGCCGCCAACGGCCAGGTAGTTTTCGAGGCTCATGGTGCCGGTCGCGAGAACTAGCGAATCGGAAATTGAAACTGCGCCGGAGCCGGTGATCGATCCGCCACGATGGAGGATGATGGCGTTTTCCACGTGGAGCGAGCCTTCGTTGATGAGATTCGCGCGGAGGTTGAGGCGGCCCCCGTTTTCGACGCGCATCGCGCCGAGATTGGTCCAGGGCGCGCTGACGTCGATGGTGCCGTGGGTGTGCGCGGTGACATCGCCACGAGTCGTGATGGCCCGAGTGTGGGTCACCGTGCCGCCGCCGGCTTCGATCGGGCCGGCGACGTCGAACGCGCCGAGCGTGTCGCCGCTGGGATGGACGAGACTGAGGAAGCCGGCGTCGGCCTGTAATTTGAGGGTGGCCGGAAGGCTGACCAGGCCGCCACTGGCTTCGATGCGGCCGGAGCTGTTGTTAGCAGCCTGCGAGATCAGAGCACCGCTGCCGACGAGGGTAGATGCGGGCGTGAGCTGCAGGAAAGTGGTGCCGGAGTCGAAACGGATGTTGGCGTCGTCGAGAGTGAGATTGCCAACGGGCTTGAGCTTGCTGCCGGCAAAAATGGTGACGTCGTCCTGGAGGGTCACGTCGATGAGCTGCGCCGGGTTGCCAGTGCCCTTGACCAAGAATCGGCCGCCGTCGGCGGTGTTGACCGTGCCGCCGCTGATGCTGTTTCCTCCCCAGAGAGTCCAGTCGCCGCCGCGGAAGGTCAAGGTCTGGCCCTCGTTGGACAGGGCCACGTTATACAGCTGGATTTCACCGCCGAGGTTTTCCACGGCGCCGAGATCGCTGAGCCGCCGGATCGAGCCGTTGACGTTGTTTGAAATGCGAATCGTGCCGCCGGCGTTTGCTCTCAGGAGACTTGCGGTGCCGAAGGTCCAAGCGCTGGCACCGTCGATGCGAAGTTCCCCACCGCTCTGTGCTTCGAGGAGTCCATGATTGACAAATCCGGAACTGGCATTGATCGTGAAGCCCTGCGAGGCATCGCCACCGGGGATCGCCGTAAACGTGCCCCAATTGGTGGCATTGTTCGAAGAGAACTGAGCCCCACGTTGGCCCAGCACCTGAATCCCCGAGCCGATGGTGAGTGAGTTCGGCGTGCAACACGAAAAGCCCCACTGTCCCGCGGGTTGATTCAGTTGCACCTGGCCGTCGCCGGTCACTTCCGTGGGGCCGGCGGTGAGCAGGACTCCGTCGACGGCGATCGCCGCGTCGTCGAGCGAGATGTTGCCGTTCAGGAATCCGTACTCGCCGGCGGGCACCTGCAGCGTGCCGGTGACCGTGGCGGGGACGTCAAAATTAGCCAGGCAGGCACGAGCGACGAGGGCACTCGCCAACAGCAAGATGGCCAGCGTCAGGCTGTTTTTCGCCATGCCGATTCCCCCTGAGACATCGTGGCCGAGACTGCCCACAAGATTCTAGCGATTCGGCCGAGTCGTCGCAAATTTCGGCTCAGCCGCGGCGAAGGAGTAGAATTGTGAATATCCTGGGGCGGCAGGGAGCTACATGTGCAAGAGAACGTAGTTTTGGATACAGGACTGGCGGTGCTGGTCGGGATCGGGCTGGCGGCGTCGTGCGGGTTTCGCGTGTTTGTGCCGCTCTTGGTGGTGAGCGGGGCGGCGAATGTCGGATATCTCGACGTGGCGGAGAACGTGCGCTGGCTGGCGTCGCCGATCGCGATGACCGCGTTTGCGGCGGCATCGGTCGTGGAAATCGGGGCCTACTACGTGCCGTGGCTGGACAACGCGCTGGATGCGATTGCCAGTCCGCTCTCGGTGGCGGCGGGAACGATTCTGTTTGCGGCGAGCGTCGCCGGGCTTGATCCGTTCTGGCAGTGGTCGCTTGCGATCATCGCCGGTGGCGGATCGGCGGCGGTGGTGCAGGGAGGGACCGTGGCGGGGAGACTGGCGTCGACGGCGACGACCGGGGGCCTGGCGAATTTTGTCGTGAATACGGTGGAGACGGTGTTCGGAGTCGCGTTTTCGGTGCTGGCGATTGTCGTGCCGGTGGTCGCGGTGGTGCTGCTCGTGGTTGTGGTCGTCGCGATGTATTGGGTGGGGCGGCGCGTGGTGGGGGCGGTGTTTGGGCGGGGCGATACCACGAAGTGATGCGCCCGTGCCCGGGGCGGCGCGTCACGTTTAGTTAAACCGCAAGCGTTGACTTAGCGCGTTTCGACAATAGGGACCGAAATCCGCGAAGGGTCGCGACTAGTCCAACTGCATCGTCGCGGGGTTCCATTTGACGAAGCCTTCGATGGCTTCGTACTCCGCGAGGCCCAGGCGGTCGTAGAGGCGGGCGGTTTCGCGGTTGCGCTGTTCGGCGCGTTGCCAGAATTCGCGCATGTCCGGCCCGGGGAAGAGGGCCCGGTCCTTTTGCGATTCGTGCTTGAAGATCGCGGCCCGCTTGCGGTCGAGTTCCGACGGCGAGATGGGCACGGCCATTTCGATCTGGTGGGGAGCCCATTCCTGCCACGCGCCGCGGTAGAGCCAGATTTCGCAATCGCGGTACCAGTCGTCGTTGGCGCACTCGCGGCAGGCGCGGAGCACCGCGGCAAGGCAGGTGCGATGGGTGCCGTGTGGATCGGAGAGGTCGCCAGCGGCGTAGATCTGGTGCGGCTGAATGCGTCGCAATAGTTCGACCGTGAGGCGGATGTCTTCCTCGCCGAGCGGCTTCTTTTTGACGCGCCCAGTTTCGTAGAACGGCAAGTCCATGAAATGAAGCCGTTCGACGGGGATGTGGCAGCAGCGGCCGGCGGCACGAGTCTCGCTGCGGCGGATGAGCGTCTTGATCATCTGCACTTCGGGGCTGTCGACGTGGCCGGGCTGCTTGTTGCGCAGGAACTCCTCGACGTGGGCTTCGAGCTGGGCGGTCCGCTCAGGCGAGACGTCGAAGTGGCGATTGAACTCGGCCACGAAATCGGCGAAGCGGATCGCGTCCTCGTCGAAGACGGCGATGTTGCCCGAAGTCTGGTAAGCGACGTGGACCTCATGACCCTGGTCGACGAGGCGGATCAGCGTGCCGCCCATCGAGATCACGTCGTCGTCCGGATGGGGCGAGAAGACGAGCACGCGCTTCGGGAAGATGTGGTCGTGGGCGGTTGAGCGGTCGCCCGGCTGTTTGGCGTGGGCGGGCTTGCCGCCGGGCCAGCCGGTGATCGTCGACTGCAGGTGGCGGAAGACTTTGACGTTGATGTTGTAGGCCGGGCCGTGCTCGGCCAG
>JBFWSG010000013.1:0-43871 GCA_050248495.1 Pirellulales bacterium
AACGCGGCCATCAATCTTCTCCGCCTCGCCAACTCTGCCAACCTTACCGCCGCCGTCCGAGAAAATGCTTACCGAGTCGACCGACTACTCGCTAAACTGGGCATCATGAAACTTTGAATCGTCCTGAATGTTTGCCGTGGGCGACTCGGGTTTCACGGCGGCCGCGTCGTTTGTCGCAGCCGCGCGCATTCCCGAAATAGAGCAACCTGTGGTTGTGAACGGCCGCGGCATCCTCTATCGGCGATCCATACTGCTGAGAGCGATCGCTCGCTGGCAGGAACAGCTTGCCGACGAAGCAACGGAGGCGGGCGATTTCCGTCGTGCGCTAGCCCTACATCGAGAGAACTTGCGCCTCTTCGATCAGTTCGCTGTCGCCGGACGCTCGGCGGAGTACGACAACATCTTGATGGCCTGTCGAGCCGCCACGGCTGCCGCGTTGGTAGAAATTGCCGCCGAGCGCCAGAGCGAGCTATCAGCGGACGAGTTGAATGATATAAAGTCCATCGCGGAGCGCGCGACGATCGATCAAGCTGTCGTACAACGAGCCGCCCAATCTCTCGCTGGTAGTCCTCAGCGACCGTCAACGGGGATGACGTTCCAAGGCGACGCACGCACCGTGGCTCTTTTTATGACGGTCGCGGCGCTCGCCAGCTCGGTTATTGCGCTGGCTCTATTGGGGCTGGTGGCTGAATCGCTCGCCCGCGGCAACAACGCTTCGACTAATCCTAATGTCACCGTCGCCGAGCACGCGCTCCTGTTGCTCACCTCACTCGGTGTCACCTTCACCGTGTTCGGTCTCGCCCCCGCCGGCCTGATCAGCGAACAGACACAAGCCTGGGGCCTCACGATCCTGATCATGGGCGCTGCGCTAGCGATTGTCGTTTGGGCGATCTGGACCTGGCGGCGGCCTACTCGAATTCAATTCAGCCTGCGTTCGCTGATGATTTGTTTGCTTTTGGTCTCGCTGCTGCTCACGCTCGTCGCCGCCCTGCGTCCAGTGGTTGTTTCCTTTAGCACCTTCCCGTTCCGGTTGAAAATTCCCGCCTTGAGTTGGCAACCGTGGGATGCCGCGGTCCTCGAAACGCTGATTCGCCAGGTGGCAAGCTGGCTCTGGCCCGTGTGCCAGTGGACGCTTTACCTTGGTCCGTACGTAACCTTCGCCATTTGGGTCACTTTCGTTGCCACGTCGTTGCAGTTGAAGTCGCAATTCAATGCTCGAACGTCGCAGCGGCGGACGTTGTCTTTGCGCGAGCGGCTGGGAAATCTCGGCCAATCTCTTCGCGGCCCATGCTTCGTGCTGGCCGCGATAGCGCTCCTTGCCTATTTATTCCTCGCACCCAAGACCATCGAATTGGTGGAGCAACACTTCCAATCCCTAATCGCCTTCGCCCGCAAACCGGACGATCACTGGACCAAAGTTGAGCGCGCGGTGCAGGCGGTGCGGGCCAATCAGCCCTTGATGACTGAGATCGTCGATGCATCGCGTTTTGAGCTAACCACTTCGGCCGCGAACGAGGCCGAGTAGGCAATTTCAGTTCAATCTTCAAGCAGCTTGAGGCACACGAGCCGATTCGCGCCTTGAACATATAGTAACCCGCGTGCCAGGGCCGGCGCGGCCCAGGCTGGGGATGCCAAGAGCGGCAGACCTTTGTCGTCCGTGAGTTCCCAACGCTGAACTTCTTCGTAGCGCTCGGGCGTGGCCCGGACCAGCCGTAGTGTGCCGTCTTCGCTGAGGCACACCAGCGTGTCGTCGACCAACAGGAGCGACGAGCGCCCCATGCCCGGCTCGCCCCACATCACCTTTCCGATCTTCCAATCAACGCAGCGCAGCTCGGCTTCCGGGGCGTGGTAACCGCTCGAGCCGTAGAGGTATCCCTCGTGCTCGATCGGCGTGTTCCAATGGAGGGCCAGCGCCTTGTCGCGGCGGCGGTCGCGGTCGGTCCAAATCTCCTCGAACGCGTTGCCGGTGAATCGCACGAGCGCGCTACCCAGCTCGTATGTCTCGGAAATAAACACTTCGTCGCCGACAACGACTGGGGTCGAGGCGTTGACGCTCTCGAGCTTTCGCGCCCGCCAGGGATAGGTGGCCAGAGTCGTGCCCTTTTCCGGATCGATAGCGAGCAGGCCGCCGCGGGCGAACATGAACACGACGTCGCGATCGGCGATCCTGGCGACAACCGGGCTGGCGTAGCTGGCGAAGTCATCTCCCGTTTGCCAGCGGACTTTCCCGGTCGCCTTGTCGAATGCGACGACGGCCGAGCCGCTCGATTCGATCGGCCCGTGGGCGGCGTAGAGATCGGTCGGCCCGCCGGGCGGACTGCCGCCGACGTTCACGATCACGAGATCGTGCCACACGAGCGGCGAGCTGCCTACGCCGAAGAAATTCTTCACGACGTTGAACTCGCGCGTGGTGTCGACCCGCCAGACCATTTGGCCAGTGCTCACGTTGACGCACTGCAACACGCCTTCGGCGCCCAGCGTGAACACCAGCGGTCCGTCAACGACGGGCGTCGCGCGGGGTCCGTTGTTGTAACCCAGCATGTCGCTGTAGCTGGTCGGGTACTCGCACTTCCACTTGACGTCGCCGTTGGCCGCATCGAAACAAGTGAGCCGCTCGACATCGCCGAAGCGGGCAAAGTGGAACAGCTTGCCGCCGCTGATCGCCGGCGCGGAGTAGCTGGTTCCGATTGGCGTCTGCCAGACGACGGGCGGACCGCTGGCGGGCCACTTGGCCGGCAAACCGTGCGCGTCCGATTTGCCGTTGCGATGGGGACCGAGAAAGCCGGGCCAATCGGTGGCGGCCGCAGCTTCGCTGGCCGCGTTCGTTTGATCTTGTACTGGCTCCGCGGCGCTAGCGGCGGCCGACGCGAGGAGCAATCCAATCCAGCAAAATGCACTACGGTTCATGGCCGATTTACTCTCCCTGTTCCCCTTCCTGTTCCTTTCGCTCATCCTGCCGCGACCGCAGATACATTCTGAGGCCTTCGAGAATCGTCGAGAACTCCCGTTCGGCAGTATGAATCAACTGTTCGCCGCGGACGAACGCGGCGGTCCGCTCCTGGATCTCCTTGCCGCTGAGCTTGCCTTTTTCGGCGTTTAGTTTGCGGCGGCCATCAGCGATCGCACGGCGGCTGTTGTTCACGGCCGACGTGAAGCCAAGTGCCAGTTGTTCAAACGTGCGAAAGGCATGCTCATAGTTGCCGGCCCGGAACGGCCCGTCGCCGACGTCTTTGATCAGCTGCGTATCGAACGGGATCTTGGCCCGTACGATGTCGGCGCCGCAGCGGCCGAAGTTCTGGATGTCGATCCGCATCAAAACGCTGGTGGCGTCGTCCGCCGTTTCCGAGCACGTCGCGGCCGGCGGCTCTTCCTCATTCGGCGAGAGGTCCGGAGAGACGGGCAATAACAGGTGGCACCAACCCACGGCGGCCTGACGTGCGAGAGATTCGACCGGCAGTCGCAGCGGCTTCTTTCCAGACGCCGGTTCGTCAACGGCCTCCACCTCGATTCGCACGCCGTCGGCGCTGACTTCGACGACGCGAATGACGCGCTCGCCCTTCGATTTGTCACGAATCGAATAAAGCGCCCCGCGCTCCGGAGGAACGTAGGCCGACTTACGATAGCGGCCGTCGCCAATCGCGATCTCCATTTCCGGAACTGCGTCTGCACCTGGCGATGGATCTGACTGGGACATCGCGCGACCTGGGGATCGAAACTCGGCGGCCCGTGTCCCGGTGCCACCGGCTTCGATTGTAGCAACTTTTGCCGGCACTAAAGAACGCGACGGATCGGCTCCAAGTGTGCCACTGCCCCCAGCTACCATTCGGGCATCGTCCACGTGGCATTGATGGACGGCTCGGTGTAAGCCACCGGCGACGACATCGACCGGGCGGTATGGCAGGCGCAGGACGAGGCGTACTTCAAGCGCGCAAAACAAAACCGCCTGGCCAAGTTGACTTGGTCAGGCGGCTCGTGGGAACAAGCTTCAGAGATTTCGCAGGCCCGGAAGCTTGTCGTGGTTTCTTGTTCGCGGCATGCGTCAGTTGGTAGCCGCGAGGCCGGTTGCAGGGGCCGTCAGCTCGATCGCGTTCGTCGAGGCCAGGGTGCCGTCGGCACGCAGGACTTCCAGCTCGGCCTTGGTCGCGGAGCCGACATCCAGCTTTGGCAGGCGGATCTTCGTCGAGTCGGCGTTCCATTCGACCACTTCCACCGGGAAGGCCACGCCGCTGATCCGCAGCCGGGCCACACCCGTCTCGCTGCCGAGCGTCTGGCCGTCGAGCTGCAGCGTGCTGCCGGTCGGGACGCTCATGCGGGTCGGCTCAGGAGCCGGGGCCGGAGCAATCGCGGCGGCAACGTTGGCCGAGGTCATCGCGGGGGCCGTCGTGGTGGTGGTCACAGCGGAAGCGGCCACGTTGTTGAACACTTCGGCCGCCGGGGCACGTGACTGGGTCAGCTGTCCGTTGGCGGTGATCGAGGGGAGCAACAACCGCTGTCCGGGGACCAGGGCCACGTTGGTTGAGAGCCGGTTGAAGCGGGCGATTTGGTTCATTGTCGAGCTGGTGCCGTATTCCTTCAAGGCAACGGTGTAGAACGAGTCGCCGGGCTGCACGACGTACGAGCTGTGGAACGGCTCATAGGCCTGACCGTAGTTGTTGTAGCCGCCATTGTTATTGCCGTAGACACCGCCGTTGTTGCAGGTGCCGCCATTGCCGCCGTAGCCGCCGCCACCGACGTGAATTCCGCCGATGCCGCCGCGGCCACCGCCGCCGCCACAAGCAAACACAGACGTCGCGAAACCAAGCGAACCGACCAGGGCCGCTGCCATCAATTTGGTGCTGAAAGTCGACATGATAATTCTCCTCAAGACTGCTGAGATTGTTCGGGAAGCAGGGCAACTTTTGCCCTCGCCGACTTCTCATACGGCCGGAGCGGGGGCCGTTACGGGAGGAGGGCCGGTTTTCGCGGAAATTGCGGAAAACTCGGCGTTTTTGCCGCCAATCGGCGGAAAGAATGGACCGTTGCGGCCCAAAGAACCGTTAGACGGGCCGGCCGGCAGGCAGCGGCGGGTCGACGACCTCAAAAGAGCCGCTGTCTTCGCTGGCCTGGGCGGCCAGGCACATCGAGGCGCTCAAGATGCCGTCGGCCAGCGACGTGTGGGGCACGTCGACGCGGCGAATCACGTCGAGGAAGTTCCGCATCAGCACCGTGTCGCCGCCGTGGTGCACGCCGTCGCCGGCCATGCGGATGTCTTCCACGGTGCCGGTGTGGTGTTCGATCACGCGGATCGCTTCTTTGTACCAGTCGAACTCGAGCGTGGCGCGATAGCCCGTGACGCGGCAGCCGCGCCAGGCGGCGCTGCGGCGGCTGACAAAATTCTGCGAATAGGCAACGTGGATGCCGTTGCTGTAGTTCACCAGCGCCGAGCCGGCGTCGTGGTGGCGGACCGAGGTGCTGAACGCACAGGCGTGATCCTCATACCCCATGCCGCCGTCGTCGCCCCGTTCGGCGATCGAGCGCGGGCTCTCGAGGCAGGAATCGGTGCGGTCGCACGCCGAGCATGTGAGGTCCGGCCGCATGTCGCCGCCATACACGCGGTGCGATCCGACGGCCGCAACGCTCGTGGGCATCCCCTGCGCGAGGTGAGTCAGGTAGTCAAAGTCGTGCGTCGCCTTTTGCAGCCACAGTCCGCCGGTGACGTCGTAGTCGCGGTACCACTGTCCGTAGTAGACGCCGCCATAGGGCACGTAGTTGAAGGCCTGGATGTGATTGACGACGCCGAGGCGGCCGGAGCGGACGATTTGCACCGCCCGCTGAAAGAGCGGCGTCGCGCGGAGCGGAAACGAGACCACCACGTTGCCTTCGCGTTCGGCGAACGAGGCGGCGAGCTCTTCGAGCTGCAGCTTGTTGATGGCAACCGGCTTTTCGAGAAACAGCGGCACGGGCACCGCGGCACACAGCACGCCGATCGACGCGTGGCTGTCGCAGTTCGAGCCGATCATCAGGGCGTCGTAGTCGTCGGCTCGTTCGAGCAGGACTTCGGCGGTCGGCAGGAATTCGGATGGCGGATCGACGACGTTCACCTCGCTCATCCGCAGCTGCGCGGTGACCGGCGTCGGATCGGCGATGGCGACCAGCCGCACCGACGAATCGAGTTTCTGCAGAATGGCCGTCAGATGCGCGGCACGCCGGCCCATTCCGATGACGCCTAACCGAATCATACTGTTTGAAAATCCTTGTTGCTTGCTGACCTGGTGAGGTTGGCTAGCGTGATAGTTCCAGTCGCGTGATCCACATCAACTTCGGCCGCCCCGCGCTACCGCCATCCGCACTCTGGCTGATTTGCAATTCACGGAATGGCTCGCTGGGCAATTTGTGTCGCGTGACGCGTTCGTTGTTGTCTTGCCGAACGTCGGCATCGCGCCACTCGGCATCCTCGGCGGCGCGCGTTTGAATACGGAACTCGCGCGAGGGGCCAGACGCGTCGTGCCAGGCGATCGTGAGCTCGCCACCTGAAAGGGGCTCAGGAAAACGCAGTCGCAGCCACGGCGCCTCGCCGTCTTCACCGCTGGCCCAGGCGGACTTGCTCCAATGATGGTTCGAGCGGTCGGTCGCGGGGTCGAACATCGGCTCGACCGTGTAACCGGGGAAGTTGCCCGAGGGAGTGGCGACTGTCCCGGCGGGGAACCCGTTCCGCGGTTCAGGCAATTTCCAGGCGAGCCGCTCTGGCGTGGTGTAGAGCTCGAGCCACTTGGCGTCCGATTCGCCCTGCAACACTTCCGGATAAACATCATCGAGCAGGATCGGCGACACGGAGAACATATAACCGAGACTGGCGGCCCGATTCGCCGCGAGCTGGATCGACTGGCGATCGTTGGTGTCGGCGTAATCGAGCACCATCACGCGGATCGATTGATTCTTGATCGCGGGATTGAGCAGTTTTTGGGCCCGCTTCATATGGGCATCGAGGGCGGCCGGATCGTTGAGCACGTAGCGCTTGTTTTCGAAGTCGTAGGTGGCGGTAAAACTCTCAATCATGAAGCCGTCGGCAAGCGGCGCCACGTCACCGACGATGTCGAAGCCCTGGTTCATGACGATCACCCCGTCCGGCAGCGCCTCGCGGAGGTCGCGCATCATCTGGATCATGCCGCCGCGGCACTCGGGATACATTTCCGAGACGCTGATCAGATCGAGAAAGATGCCGTCGAAGCCGTACTCGTCGATGAGCTTCCTGGCTTCGGCGACGCGGCTAGCGCGCCAGGCAGGATCGTTCGTATTGGCGTACCAGCTTTTCCAAATGGGATCCTGGTCCGGCTGGCCGTCGCGGTCGCCGTCGAAGTACCAGCTCGCCTTGCCGCCGGGGCCGGTGCCATCGCCGACTTGTAACCGCTCGTCCTCGCCGATCGTGATATAGCCGACGGTCACCACACCCAATTCGGAGAGGCGCTTGACGTCCACCTTGTCGACCTGGGAGGGGTGGAGGACGGCAATGTCGTAGTGGCTGAGCTCGGCGGCGCGGCCCTTGCCGTAATAGGTGTAGAAGCTTCTGGCGGCCTGGAATCGCTTCCTGGCAGGTTCCGCGCGGTTAGCTTTTGGGCCGGCGAACTCGACAATACGTTTCGGCGACGAGGTCGTACTTGGGGCTGCGATCTCGTTGGCCTGTGCCGGAATCCAGTCGCCAAAACTTGCCAATGCACCACAAGTTGCCAGGCAAATTAGGAAATTGCGGCCCATATTAACGGTCTCCAGCGGTCGACTTTGCCCGCTTCACCCGACTTTACGCGGGGAAAACCAACACGTCAATAAGTTGATCGTACTTAGTATTTATTTTTACCATTTACTTGACAAGACAAGTTGAACCGGATATTCATAATCCCATGACGCTCACCCAACTACCCAAATACCAGCAAGTGAAGCGGGCAATCATTCAAGAGATTGAAGAGGGCCGCCTCGCGCCCGGCAGCGCAATTCCGTCGGAGGCCGAGCTGCTGCAGCGGTTCAAAGTTTCGCGGCCGACGCTCGTGCGTTCGTTCCAGGACCTGGTGCGCGACGGCTGGGTCTATCGCAAACAAGGCAAGGGAACGTTTGTCGCCGACCGCTCGGTGCAGTTTTCCGACGACACGCTGCTCGAAACCAAGACCGTCCCGCTGTTCGTGCACGACGCAGCGATGCGGCAGAGCGGCGACGCGAAGGAAGTGCTGATCCATCTGGTGCGCGGCATTCAGGCGGCGCTGGAAGCCGAAGACTATAACCTCGTGCTGCGGAGCGTGCCGGAGATGACGCTGGCCGAGGCGAACGAATTCTTGGGGTCGCGCTCGCCAGAGATCGCGCTGGTGGTCGAGCCGTCGTCGGCGCCGAATCTGTGGCAAGAACTTTTGAACCGCGGCGTCCACGCCTGGGCAATCCTCGATCACGTGAATGACGGCAATTGCGTGTACGTCGACCAGGAGCAGGCAGGCTACCTGGCGGCCGAATATCTGCTGGACCGCGGCTGCACGAACATTGCGTTGCTGAACGGCCCGCTGTCGGCCTACTGGGGCTTCGGCGCGCGGCTCACCGGTTTCAAACGAGCGCTCGCGGAACGAGGAGTCGCCTTCCGGCCGGAATTGGCATTGGAAGGCGAACATGCCGTCGACAGCGAGGCGGGGCGAGCAATGCTGCGATCGCTGATCAAGGCCGGTCACACGTTCGACGGCGTCGTCGGCGTGAGCGACGGCAAGACGATTGGCGCGATGATGGCCGCCGAGGAAGCCGGCCGCGTCATCGGCAAGGATCTGCAGTTCATCAGCATCGACAACACGGTGGCTGAATACGCGCCTCATCCACTGGCGAGCGTGGCGATGGCGTTTGAGGAGGCGGGACGGCTGGCCGCCTCGCTGGCGATTTCGCCGCTGTTCACTTCCACCGCGACGCCGACACTCACCCAGTGCCGGCTCGCGCCGACGGTCGTGACGCGCTGAACTCGCGATACGAGAACACTTTTCGGTTGGACCATTGTGCGGGTGGAACCAAATTGCTGGTGGAACCAGTGCAGTCGAAGGACTCGAGCTTGGTGTGAGGGGTTGGTGAGTTAGTTCGCAGGCTTCAGGCAAGAGCGTGCGTCACCATGACGTGGATTGACTGGCTGATCGTCGTCGTTCCGTGCATTGCCGTGCTCGCGGTGGCGCTGCGCGTTGGCCGGTACGTGCGCAACGCGAGCGACTTCCTCACGGCCGGCCGCGCCGCCGGGCGATACCTGGTAAGCACGGCCGACGGCATGGCCGCGATCGGCTTGATCACGGCCGTCGGCTCGTTCGAGGTGTTCTACAACTCGGGCTTCGGCGTCACGTATTGGAGCCAGCTGCAGCCGGCGATCGTGATTGCCATGGCGCTGTTCGGGTTCGTAATCTATCGCTACCGCGAAACGCGGGCGATGACGATGGCGCAGTTCTTCGAGATGCGCTATTCGAAGCGGCTGCGGATTTTCATGGGCGCGCTGGCATTTTTGGCGGGGATCATCAACTACGGCGTGTTCCCGATCGTCGGCGCGCGGTTCTTTATTCATTTCTGCGACCTGCCGCAGCAGCTCACGCTCGGCCCGCTGACGCTGCCGATGACGGGTGTACTGTGTGCGATGTTCCTGTCGGTCGCGCTGTTCTTTGTGCTTCGCGGCGGACAGATGCAGATCATGGTCACTGACTTCATGCAGGGGATCATCTGCGGCGTGTTGTTCCTGGTGGTGGTGGCGAGCGTGATGTGGACGTTCTCGCTGGAGCAGTTCTTTGCTGGCATGGCCGATCGAGAGCCGGGCCGGTCGATGCTCAACCCATTCGACACGGCGAAGATGGGCGACTTCAACGTCTGGTACGTCGCCATCAGCTTGTTCGCCACGGTCTACGGCTACATGAGTTGGCAAGGCAATTCGGCGTACAACGCGTCGGCGCTCAATCCGCACGAGGCCAAGATGGGCAAGATCATCAGCGGCTGGCGGATGTACTCGCAAACGCTGATGTTCACGATCCTGGGCCTGGCGGCGGTGGCCGTGATGCACGCGCCGGGCGCGAAGTCGGCCGGCGAAGTGGATTGGACCTCGGCGAGCGCGGCGGCCCACGCCAAGATCGACGCGATCGTTTCGGCCGACGGCGAGCAGATCGGCAAGCAGATGACGGTGCCGGTCGCCATCAGCCAGATTCTGCCGGTCGGCGTGAAGGGCTCGTTTGTGGCGATCATGCTGTTCATGATGGTCGCCTGCGACATCACCTACCTGCTCTCCTGGGGGAGCATCCTGGTGCAGGACGTGCTCTTGCCGATTCGCGGCAAGCACCTTGCGCCGGAAGAACATCTCAAGTGGTTGCGGCTGTCGATCGTCGGCGTGGCAGTGTTCGCTTTTCTGTTCAGCATGTTTGTGCCGATGGTCCGCTACATCTTCTTTTTCATGAACATTACCGGGGCGATCTACATGGGCGGCTCCGGGGCAGTGATCATCGGCGGCTTGTATTGGAAGCGGGCGACGACCGCCGGGGCCTGGTCGGCGATGCTGGTGGGTTCGGGGCTGGCGGTCGCCGGGTTGATTCTGCCGATCTACGTCGACATGCCGTTCAACGACAACTGGATGATGCTGATCGCGATGCTCTCGGGAATTGTGGCGTTCGTCGTCGTGTCGCTCGCCACGTGCCGTGCGCCGCACGACATGCAGCAGCTGCTCCACCGCGGTCAGTACGCGATTGCCGATGACCAGGTTGCACCTGGAGGCGGCGAAAAGCTCGCCAATTGGAAGCGGGTGCTGTTGGGTTACGACGAAAATTTCACGCGCGGCGACCGGTTCCTGTCGGCGACGATGTTCGGCTGGACGGCGCTTATTTTCCTGGTGTTCATCGGGATCACACTCTCCAACGCCGTGTTTGGTGTGTGGAGTGAGCGCGGCTGGTGGCGCTATTTCGTGATCAACAACGTGTACATGCCGCTGGTGGTCGGAGTGATCACGACGGTCTGGCTCACGGCGTTCGGGCTGCGCGACTTGCGGCGGTTGTTCGAGCGGCTGCGGACGCTGCGGTCCGACGCGAGCGACGACGGCCTGGTGTCGGCCGCGCCCAGCGCTGCGACCGCCACGGATGCGAAAGGCGGCGAATCGTTTTTGCAGTCGATCCAGCCGGTGCGAATGGAGGGCGAGTATGGCGCGGCCTGAGTGCCGCGCGGTTGGAACGCAGGAAGCAGTTTGCGAAGCGGCAGGTTTGCCGCACGACGAGGTTTGCACGTCAGGGATGGGACGAGCGAGCGGTGTGCCCCATGGATCCGGCATGGACCACTTACAAAAGAAATGGTGATTCGATCGACGCCGTGTGTTTTTCGCGCGGCTGTCGCGAGCAATACCTGGTGCATCCAGGACACGGAACTTCGAAGCTTTCGTCGCGGGGAATCATGTTGAGCGGGATCAGCAACTTTGTGCCGCCTTATGCCGTGCACCGGCGCAACGCCGGTTATCACGTCGTAATGCTCACGCTCTCGGGGAGCGGCGAGCTGGCAGCGAACGGCGAGACCGTGCGGCTCTCGAGCGGCGACATTCTGATCGCGCCCTCGAATCGCGAAGCGGAGTACCAGGTGCGGGCGCTCGACGAGTGGTCGTGCGTCTGGTTCCACCTGGAGAACGACGCCGCCTGGACCAAGGGCCTGCCCGACAAGGTGACCGTCGTGGCGACGCGGCACGCCGAGCTGCTTTCGACGATGGCCGAACAATATCTCGCCGAGCGGTCCAGCCGCTTTCCCGATTCGCAGGCGGCGCTCGAAGCGTATGCGAATTTGATCGTGCTGATCCTCGACCGCGAACTGCGGCAATTGCGCTGCGACCGGAAGGAATCGGAGCTGAGGTCGCGGATCGATCAGACGTGGGAAGCAGTGTGTGCGGACCTTGCCTTTCCCTGGACGACGACGCGGCTGGCGCGGTCGGCGGCGATGTCGCCATCGCGTTTCACGCGGGTCGTGAAGCAATTTCAAAAGACGACGCCGCAGGCCGTGGTGCTGAATTACCGGATGCAGCGGGCGCGGGACATGCTGTCGTTCACGAACCATACGCTCGAGGCGATCGCGGCCAACGTCGGTTACGAAACGCCGTTCGCGCTGTCGCGCGCGTTCAAGCGACACACGGGCATCAGCCCGGATGACTACCGCCGCAGCTTGAAAAATCGCAATTGATGAACGCTATACAACAAGACATGTGGGAGGCCTCTCCGAGGCCGATGCAGGATTCCACTCGATCGCGGAATCGGCGTCGGAGACGCCTCCCACAAGATCGATCACCGCGCAAGCCTGACTGGATTGCGTAATTGAAAATGAATCGTTGTCAACAATTTGGTGGCGAGAACTGCAGGCGGAAGCCTCGCGTCGCGGCCTCGTGCTCGCGCGCAGCGCATGTACCGGCGGGGGCTGACGCGAATTGGTATGTTCGGGCCGCTTCCGGCCATTCCGGAAAGTTGGCGGCAATCGAAAATCAGAGTAGCAGGACCAGGTGACGCGCCGCGGGCGCACGGAACAAGTCAGTAGAGAAGACTGCGGTATACAAGACAGGAATAGTATACAAATGAACGGTCAAGCCACTCACACACGTCGTTGCGATTCGTTACGCCGGCCGAGCTTGGGCTTTACGCTCGTGGAGCTGCTGGTGGTGATCGCCATCATCGGCATCCTGGTGGCACTGCTCTTGCCGGCGATCCAGGCGGCGCGCGAAGCGGCACGGCGCACGCAGTGTACCAACCAGCTCAAGCAGCTGGCGATTTCGTTCCACAATCATCACGACACGCACAAGCATTTGCCCACGGGCGGCTGGCACTGGTCGTGGCTGGGCTATCCTGACTACGGCTACGGCAAGAACCAGCCCGGCGGCTGGATGTACAACATCCTGCCGTATATGGAAGAACAGGCATTGCACGATCTCGGTAAAGGACAGACGGGCGCTCAGCGGCTCCAGGCGACGGCCAAGCGTGTGCAATCACCGTTCGAGGGAATGACGTGCCCCAGTCGGCGGCGTGCCAATCTGTATCCGTACTCAATTACGGGGGCTTCCGCAACCTTCGCATTTTCGGATCCATTCGAGGTTTGCAGCAAAACGGACTATGCGGTTAACGGCGGCGACTTGGTGATGCCTGAGCTCAACAATGGACCCGTAGCCGACACTCCAGAACAGAACTATACCGCCGTGCGCGACAGTCCGGACTGGGCATCTTTCGGCAACGCTGCTTATAGCCAATACGAAGGCGAACCCAAGCCCACCGGAGTGGTATTTGGGCGCTCCGAGATTAACTTTCGACAGATCACCGACGGTACGGCAAAGACGTACATGGTCGGCGAGAAGTACATGTCCAAAGATGAATATGAGACCGGTCTCGACGCTGGAGATAACGAACCGGCATTCTCTGGTAACAACGTCGATACGGTTCGAACCACCTGCAATAACCGAGGTGCGCGCGGGCTGCTGCCGCTGCGTCCGGACCAGCCGGGAACTTCCGACGACGGGCTCGGTCCCGGCCCACCCGGCAAGAAGTCCGATCCTGGCTATGGCGGTGAATTGATCTTCGGCTCGGCCCACTCGGCAGGTTTCAACATGGCGATGTGCGACGGTTCGGTATCGCTCGTAACGTTCGACATCGATCCGGAAATTCACCGCGCCCGCGGACATCGCTACGACGGCGTCGTGACCGGGGCGGAATAGGCGATTGGAACAGGCATCCTGAGAGGTTTTTCCAACGAGGTTTCCTATGGCCAGATCCTTCTCTCTCCATTCCTCTGAAAGGAGCACCGACTGATGAGAAAATTCCGTTATGTTTTGTCCGCCTGCGCGCTGGTGGCGCTGGGGACAATTGCCGGTTCCGCGCGGGCCGGCACGTTTGCCAACATCTCGATTGACGACAACTACGACGACTGGGTCGGGATTCCGGAGCTGGAAACCGATCCGGCCGATTCGCCGGATGGACCGGATATCCTCTCGATCCAGGTCGCCAACGACAACACGTATTTGTACATCCGCCTGCACTACAACAGCGCCGATTCGTTTCCGACGTATCTCGGCATCGACAACGACAGCAACACGGCGACCGGCTTCAACATTTTCGGCGCCAGCTTGATTGGCTCCGAGGCCGGGTTCGCCGATGACTTCGATTTCGACCAACGGGCCGGTTTCAACATCGGCACGCTGAAGGACCCGGTGCGTCTGACGGAACCGGAAAGCGGCTCGGCGATTCTTTCGTCGTTCGTGGAGAGCACCGACCGCGAAATGGCCATCCGGCTCGACACGACGTTTGATCCGTTCGTGGGAGCGGGCGATGTATTCCCGAACGACAGCTTCCGGCTGTTGTTCTATTCGCTCACCCCGGGATTCGCCCAAGCGGATCTAACGGACCCGATCAGCTATTCGCTGGCGGTTCCCGAACCCGCGTCCGCGCTGCTATTGGGTTGCGGACTGGGCGCGGTGTTGCTGCGCCGTCGGGCGATTGGTTAGTTGATACGACGAGTGGTTTCATGGCGCACGCCACTGTTTGTGGCGTGCGCCATTCATGCACGATTAGGCCGGACAAGCGTCCGAAAGGCACAGCGGCGTCAGCAAGCTCTCAGGAGTGGATTCTATGGTACGCAAAAATATTCGCATTGTTGCAGGTTTATTGACAGCCTTGCTGATGGGGGTGAGTTGTGACTGGGCCAGCGCACAGGTCGTGGCGCCAAGCACCTGGGCGACTGGCATCACCATCGCGCCTCAACCGCGCGATGAAAATGGCGTGCCCACGGGCTCACCGTCGGACGCGGCGTTTGACGATTGGGACAGCGTTCCACTGGCAGTCTCTGACCCAGCGGACAATCCCAGCGTGTTGAACATCATCGACATCGGGGATGTAAAGATCGCCAACGACGCCGACTACATCTATATCTACGTGTCCGGACACAAGGCGCGCACGAAGGGCGTCTATCTGGCATTCGACACGGACCAGAACATTGCCACCGGCTTTAATATCTACGGCCTCGATCTCGTGGGGTCGGAACTAGGATACGTCAGCGATTTCGTCTTCGATCAACGGACGAGTTTCAACGACAATAAGCCGGATGCTTCGGGTTCCTGCTGCATCGGCGGTCCGCTCGACCTGAACAACGGCGGCGCAGGACTCTATCCAGGCTGGGATGTCGAGTTTGGCGAACGGGAGTGGGCCATCTCGCTGGATGCGATGTACAGCGTCAACGCGCCCTTGGGGCCGGTATTTCCCAATTCGACCTTCAATTTCATCGTCTGGACCGACCAGGGCTTGAGCGATGTCACGGACACGATCACGTATACGCTCGCCACGCCTTCCTTCCTTGCCGGCGACTACAATAGCGATGGCAGCGTGAACGCGGCCGACTACAGCGTCTGGCGGGACACGCTCGGCTCGACGACCGACTTGCGGGCGAACGGGGACAACTCGGGGGCGAGCGCCGGTGTCATCGATCAGGCCGACTACGCATTCTGGCAGACTCATTTCCCTGGCGCTGGAGCGGGCGCTGTGGCAGCTGTGCCGGAACCGACTTCGGCGTGCTTGCTGTTGCTGGCGGTCTGCGGTAGCAGCCTGGTACGGCGTCGGTAGCAGTTTTTGATCGAACTTGATGGGACAGCGTGAGGCACCGCGGCATGGCAACGGGGAATCGAGCGAAGCGACGTTGGCGCTGGGGCGCGAAGTGTGCAGCAACGCTGTGCGCACTATTGGTCTGTGTCGCCACGCGGATCGGAAGTGAGCCGGCGGCGGCGGCGAAGCTCGATATCGTGGTGCCGGCGTACTTCTATCCGTCTGGGGGCAGTGACTGGCCGAAGCTCAACGCGGCTGCGGCCAAGGTGCCGCTCACGGCGATCATGAATCCAGGCAACGGGCCGGGTAACAACGTCGACTCGAACTATACGTCGGTCGTTAATTCGCTCCGCGCCGCGGGCGGCCACGTGATCGGCTACGTCTACTCCAGCTACACGCAGCGTTCGCTACAAGTGGTGCTCAATGACGTCGACAAATACGACGCGTTGTATAACGTCGACGGCATTTTCGTCGACGAGATGTTGAACACCGGCCCGGCCGAAAAGCTGGACTATTACAAAGCCATTTACGATCACGTGAAGGCGATCGATCCTACTTGGCAGGTGATGGGCAATCCCGGCACGAATACGCTCGAACCGTACCTCACCTGGCCGACGGCCGACCGCTTGATGGTGTTTGAAAACGTGGGCAGCGCCTATCCAGGCCACACCGTTTCGCCTTGGAACTACAATTACGACCGCTCGCGGTTCGTCCACCTCGTGCATACCGAGCCGTCGTCAGCCAACATGCTGGCCGATTTGCAGCGCGCGATCGCCAACAACGCCGGCGGCATCTATGTCACCGACGACGTGCTGAATAATCCCTGGGATCGCGTGCCGACGTATTGGAACGCGCTCGTGGAAGCGGTGGCGGCGATCAATGCCGACTACAACAGCGATGGCATGGTCGATGCGGGCGACTATTCGGTGTGGCGCGACTCGGTCGGTTTGACGGGGGTCAGCCTGGCTGCCGACGGCAACGGCGACGGCGTGGTTGATGACAAGGACTATACGCACTGGAGGAATTACTTCGGTGCGTCGGCCGGCGGGGGTGCAGGAGGGGCGGCGACGATGAGGGGCGTCGCCGCACCCGAGCCGGCCTCCGTCGGTTTGGTTGTGCTCGCACTCACGGTGAGTTCGCTCGCGTGCCGTCCAAGCCGAGAATTCGCGCAAGGATGAATCCGATGATCTCAGCGTTCAACTATTGGGGCTTCGAGCACGGGCTCTCCAATGAGCACCCGATCGACGCCGCGGCAAAACAAGCGGCGGCCGCGGGCTTTGCGGCGATCGAGCTGGCGATCGGCGAGACGGGCGTGCTGTCGGTGACCTCCTCGCAGGAGGATTGCCGACGGATTCGGACTGAGGTTGAAGCGGCGGGACTGCGGCTGGAATCCATTGGCTCGGGCATGAGCTGGGGTTGCTCGCCATCGCACCCGGACCCGGCCGTGCGTCGCCGGGCGATTGAATTGCACGAGGCAGCGCTTCAGCGCGTGGCCTGGCTCGGCTGCACGTCGCTGCTCTTCATTCCCGGCGCGGTTTCGATCCCCTGGGACCCGAGCTATTTGTTCGTGCCGTACGAAGACGCGTACCATTGGGCGAAGGAAGCTACGGCGGCGCTCGCCAAGACGGCGGAGCGGCTCAAAGTGGAGCTCTCGATCGAGAACGTTTGGAACGGCCTGTTCTATTCGCCGCTGGAGTATCGCGACTTCATCGACTCGTTCGGCTCGTCGTATGTCGGCGCATATTTCGACGTCGGCAATTGCATGGGGCAGCATCAATATCCTCCGCATTGGATCGGGCTGCTCGGCCCGCGGATCAAGCGGATCCACTTCAAGGACTTCAAGCGCGCGGTCGGCAACCTCGATGGGTTCTGCGACTTGATGGAAGGCGATCAACCCTGGGCGGAGACGATGAAGGCACTGCGGGCCATCGGCTACGATCGCACCGTGACCGCGGAAATGATTCCGTTTGCTCCAGGCCGCGTGGAGAAAACGGGCCAGGCGATGCAAGCCATCCTGAAAATGTAGCCGCACTTTGAGGAGCAGCATGATTCGCGTCGGCATCGTCGGTTTCGGGTTCATGGGGCAGACGCATTGGCGCTGTTACGGCCAGCTGGCGGATCGGGCCAAAGTCGTGGCCGTGGCCGACCTCGATCTGCGTCGTGCCCGCGGCGACATCTCGGGCACCTGGGGCAATCTCGGCGACGGGGCCCAGTCGGTCGATTTCTCGGGCGTGAAGGGGACGACCGATTGGCGGGAACTCGTGGCGATGAGCGACGTCGACGTGGTCGACGTGTGCGTGCCGACGCCGTCGCATCCGGAGATCGCCATCGAGGCCCTGGCGGCGGGCAAACACGTGCTGTGTGAGAAGCCGCTGGCCCGCACCGTGAAGGCGGCCGAGTCGATCGCCATTGCCGCGAAGGCCGCGCGCGGCTTCATGATGCCGGCGATGTGCATCCGCTTCTGGCCGCAGTGGGCCTGGCTCAAGCAGGCAATCGACGACCGGCGGTTCGGCCGCGTGCTCGGCGCGACGTTTCTGCGACAGGGCTCGGGGCCGCCGGGCTGGTATCGCAACGGCGAGATGTCCGGCGGAGCACTGCTCGACCTGCACATTCACGACACCGACTTTGTCTGTCATCTCTTCGGCATGCCGCAGGCCGTTTCGTCGCGCGGGTATCGGGCTCACAGCGGGGCTTACGATCACGTGAGCACGCAGTACATCTACAACGACGTTCCGCTGGTGACGGCCGACGGCGGCTGGTCGTTTGCGGCGCCGTATCCCTTTCGGATGCGATACACCGTGGCTTTCGAGAACGGCGTCACCGCCGATTACGACCTCGCCCGCGCGGAACCGCTCATGGTGTACACCGGCGAGAAGGGTGAGGCCATCGAGTGCGCGGCGACGGACGGCTGGTTCGAGGAGATTCGCTACTTCATCGATCGAGTGGCCGAGGGGCAGCGGCCCACCGTTGTCACGGCGGATGATGCGGTGCGGGCGGTGAGTGTGATCGAGGCCGAGGCCCGAAGCATCGCTGGCAATCGAATTGAGGCGGTCGGATGACGCAATCGTCGACGAACGATTCGTCACAGCCCGCGCGGCGAGTCGCCTTGAGCGTGCTGGCTCACCCGGACGACGCCGAAATCCTCTGCGCGGGCACGCTGATACGGCTGCGGCAGGAGCACGGCTATGAGGTCCACATCGCCACCGCCACGGCCGGCGACTGCGGCACGGTCGATCGCACGCCGGACGAGATCATGAAGATCCGCACCGGCGAAGCCCGCACCGCCGCAGAGTTGATCGGCGCCACGTACCACTCGCTGGGCGAGCGCGACGGCCTCGTGGTGTACGACAAGCCGACGATCCGCAAGACGATCGATCTGTTCCGCCAACTCGCGCCGACGATTGTGTTCACACACGCGCCGGCCGACTACATGCTCGACCACGAGCAGACCAGCCTGCTCGCCCGTGCGGCCAGTTTCATCGCCTCGGCGCCGAACGCGTCGGAGCGGCCGCTCGCTCCCGGGCATGCGATTCCCTATTTGTACTATTGTGATCCGATCGAAGGGGTCGATCCGCTCGGCGTGCGGGTGCAGCCGACGGCGTATGTGCCGTTGTCGAGCGACGTCCACGCGCTGAAGCTCAGGATGCTTTCCTGCCACGCCAGCCAGCGGGAATGGCTCCGTGCCCATCATGGAATGGATGAATATTTGGAGGCGGTGCGCCGGCACGATCGTTCGCGGGCGATGGAGCTCGTCGATTCGTGCGAGTTCGCAGAGGCGTTCGTCCAGCACCGGGGGCATGCGTACCCGTCGGACAATGTGCTGGCCACTTTATTCTGGGAGACGTGTTGATGGCGAGGCGATTAAGCAAGATCGCGCCCGATTGGTGGGACTACACGACGCTCGACGAAGAGCTGCTGGAAGACGCGGCCGGCATCACCGAGAAGTCGCTCAAGAAGCTCGCCCGACCCGGCTTCACGATCCACTACTACGAAACGCTCGAAGAGTTCTATCTCGCTGAGGCGCTGGAGTACATCGAAGCCTGGCAGCAGAGTACGCCCGACAATCCGGCCGGCATCTGCGGCCCGATCGGCCCGACGGAGCAGCTGCCGCTCGTGGCCCGAATCGTCAATTCCCTGGGGCTGAATCTTGCGAAACACGAGGCGCACTTCTGGGGCATGGACGAATGGGTCGAAAACGGCAAGCCGGTGCCGGCGTCGCACCCCTTGAGCTTCGCCAAGGCCGACATGGAGCTGTGCTTCAACCACATCGACCGCAAGCTGGCGATGCCAAAGGCGAATATTCACTTTCCAACCGCCGACCTCGACGCTTATAGTCGTAGTTACAACGACGTCCGCTGCGTGGTAATGCAGGGCGGGCAGGGCGAAGTGAAGCACTGGGCGTTCAACGATCCGCCCCGCCGGAGCGGCAAATGGAAAAACCAGCCGCCGCCGCCGGCCGAGTATCGCAAGCTCAAGACGCGAATCGTCGACCTGCATCCGATGACCGTGATTCAAAACGCCCGCACCAGCGGCGGCGGTTACGTAGCGGCGGTGCCGACACAGGCGTGCAGCGTCGGGCCAGTCGAAACCTGGAAGGCCGAGCGCGTGAGCATCTGGCAAGCCGGGATGCACGACAACCCATTCGGCATGCGGCTTACGGCGCTGATGATCAGCAAGCGCGTGCCGGATACGTCGGTGCCGATGTCGCTTCTGGCGGACCATCCGAACGTCCACTTCCACTACTATCGTCCGGGCTTGGGCGTCGTCGCGGCCGAGATGCACTAGTGCGCGTGTCAGATAACTAAGGCGTTGGGTTGGCATGCTTTTGCGGCGCAGCCGGGAAAGCAAGTTCGCGCAAACATGTTCACGCCGCTTTCGCGGCGAGAGCATGCCACCCCGATTCGTAGCGATTGACATCCGCTGGCCGAAACTTCGCCCCGGCGAGGTCTCGCTAAACTCTTACCGGGCCACGGCTTGCTGCGTGCGGACTCGCGCCCAACTTTTCCTTGTGACCCCCGTTTGCAAGGCGGTATATAGAAGGGGACGATTGCCTCGGTTTCTCATCCTTGACTGTAGGCGGATGACTTTTTGTCGGTCCTGGCAATCGTCGATGGCTGTTCCTTGATGGGGGGGCCGCTGCGGAGCTTCCTTCCGCGGCGAGGGTGCAGGTAGCGGGTGCTCCAATGCGCTCCTACGTTTTGCGCTGCGCTTATCGTACTGGTGATTGCCTGGCACTGTTTCTGAACTTTGGAGGTGTCTTATGAGTTGTAGCATGCTGGGCCGGGTGGCGGTCTTGCTGTCTGCTGTGCTGATGTCCGTCGACGTCGCATACGCGCTGCCCGGGCTGGTTCTGAACGGCGACGTCGAGACCGATTCCGACGTCGATGGAATTCCGAATGACTGGTTTCACTCCTCGGGTGTCAGCTATCCGGACGACAATGGCCCGACGGCTCCCGGCTTGAAGAGCATTCAGATCGACAGCGCAAATCAAGACTGGCGTTCGGAGGTGTTTCCGATCGTGCCTGGGGCCCAATATCGCTGGTCGTTCGACTACAAGTTTTTGCCTGGCGCGACGGGCGAATTCCGGGCGGACCTGCGGTTCTTCGACGGCGGATCGTTCAAAGGCGAAGACACCCCGTTGATCGCGGCATCGAACATCGATCAATGGCAAACCTCGACCCGGATGGTGAACGCCCCGATCTACTCGCCGGACATCGCAGCCTTCCCAAACCAGGCGGACTTGCGGCTCAGTTCGAATCTGTTTTCGCCGGGCAACGGCCTGGTGCGATTCGACAATTTTGTCGTCGAGCAGATTCCGGAGCCCACGGCTGTGGCGCTCGTGGGGATCGCGCTCGGCGGCCTGCTGGTGGTGCGGCGACGCGGGTAAGCGCAACTCGAAGAAGAGTGGCTGGTCGCCGGCCGCAATCGCGGTCGGCGGCCGGCTCTAATCGTTGGAAATGAAATCGGCCGGACGGAACAGTGCAATTGTCTAAGTGCAATTGTCTATCGGTGGAACGAGAATTGGCATGACGTGGGCAGGACGAAGGAATGGTTCGCGTCGCGCGGCGGCGTTCGCCGCGTGCATCGTGCTGGCGTGGGCTGGGCGCGGATGGTCAGCCAACCCGTCGACCATTTACGTCTATCCCTATGGTTCGCAGCATGGCGAATCGCTGATGGCCAGCCTCTCCGGCGTCGTGGCCCGCACGAGCCCGGAGGTGTTCATGGCCATCCAGGGCTCGAATCCGAATCACGATCCCGAATTCTGGCTCAACAAGTTTGTCGCCGATAATCCCGGCACGAGCGTGGTCTGGCAGAACAGCCTGCCGTTCTACATCGAGAAGTACAAGAGCAAGCTCAGCGGCTATGTCGTCTACAACAACACGACGATCAACGAGGCCACGAGCGTAGCGGGCGCCCTGGGGGCGATCATGGTCCATGAATCGCTACTGCCGAGCATCAATTCTTCCCTGGTCGCCGCCGGGCTCAGCCAGGTGGAAGACGTGCGCGGGCGCGACAGCACGTGGGTGTTCAACAACTACGGCAGTCAGTTCAACAAGGACATGATCTTCCGCCAGAACAATAACCTGTCGTTCAACGTCCACCTGCGCAGCTACGCGATCATGAATAAGGGCTTCATGTTCGACAACACCGGAGCGACGCGGAACACGTTTCTCAACGCTCAAAATCCCAACGGGCGCGTGTTTGGCTGGGGCTACGGCGGCGACGAGTTCGAGTTTTTCGATTCCGCGTCGGACCGCAATCTGATGGGCGTGCCGGCGGACCATCTGCACGGCTCGGCCGCACCCGCGAAATGGGAAGTCGATATTCCCGAGCAGCCGCACCATACACCCGTCGACGCGCCGACCAATCCGGACAAACACTATGTCGCCTTCGTGATGAGCGACGGCGACAACGTGCAGTGGCTGACCAACGACTTCGCCCGCAGCACGCGCTGGTTCGGCTCCAATTATCGCGGCAATTTCGACTTCACCTTCGATCTGAGCCCGTCGCTCGCCGACGTGAATCCAATCGCCGTCAAATATCTGTACGACGAGGCCGCGACCGACGAACACAAGACGTTTTTCGTCACGCCCGGCGGCCAGGGGCTGGCTTACCCGAGCCAGGTGCCCGACATCAACGGGATGATGGACGCCACGATCCCGGCGATGCAGGCCGTGGACCACAACATTATTTCCGTCCTCGACGACACACTTAACCTGGCGAAATTGAACCAGATGGTCGCCCGGCCGGAAGTGATGGGCATGATGCTCAAGACCGGCAACGCCTATGCCGGACAGAACGGCAATATCTTCTGGAGCAACGGGAAGCCGATCGTGTCGGTGCGGCACACGCTCTGGGAAGGCGTGAGCACTGCCAGCGGCGTGAACACGGTGAACGAAATGATCACCGCGCTCAACAATGCCCCGCGGGATGCGCTGCACAACCAGGCTTCGTACACCATAGTCAACGTCCACCCCTGGTCGACCAGCACGGAAGACGGCGGGTTGGGCGACCCGATGAGCAACGTCAACAAGATCGTAGGTGCGCTTGGCAGCGGCGTGGAAGTCGTCACGCTCGAAGAACTGATGATTCATTTGCGGAACAACTTCGGCGCGGCGGTCGGCACGCCCGTCGGCCAGAATCTGATCAGCAACGGCGACTTCGAAATCCCGGTTGCCGGGAATCCGAGCCGGCCGCTCAACTGGAACTATGCTCCGGCGACGGCGCTGGTCAGCGGCACCGACTCGGCCGGCGAAGGCACGCACGCCGTAGCGATTAACGCCGCCAATTCCGACTGGCGATCGGTTAATTTCGACGTCGAGCCCGGCGAGCGATTGCGGTTGTCGTTCGATTTTCAGTTCGTCGGCGTGCCGGACGGCAGCGGCTTTCGCGCCGACGCCCGCTTCTTCACCGAGTCGCTCTCGTTTGTCGGCGAGTCGGTCGAGTTCCTCGATGCGGCGGAGTATGCCGCCGGCGAGTGGCACACCTTCGAGGCGGACATCACGGCCACGGCCGGCGGTCCGGTTGGCGATTTGCGGTTCAGCACCTATTTCGGCCCGTTCGCCGGCGGCCAGGTGTTAATCGACAACGTCAAGCTGCTGAGCAATTTGCCGCTGGCGGGCGACTACAACGGCGACGACGTGGTGGACGCCGCGGATTACACGATTTGGCGAGATTCGCTGGGCGCGGAGGTCACGCCATTCAGCGGCGCCGACGGCGACGGCAACGGCGTTGTGACGAACGAAGATTATGCGGTCTGGCGGACGGCGTTTGGGGCGTCCGCTGGCGGTGGAAGCAGCGACGGTGTGCACTCCGTCCCGGAGCCTCGCAGCGTCGTGCTTTGGATTGCGTTTTCGACGGCTCTTGCGATGTTCCAGCGCGGTGTGCACCTGCCAATCGTGCTGCCGCCGGGAGTGAATTGACAGCGATGTGCAAGAACTTCTTGGGAGAGCGAGCGATGAGGAAGCTGGCGTTGGTTACGGCGGTTGCCCTGGCTTTGATTTCAAATTCCCAATTGCGGGCTCAAGAACTGATGGCCAACGGCGATTTCGAAACGCTGGAAGTCGAGGGTGAACCGCCGGTTGCGGTGCGAGATGCCTTCGGCAACGCAGTTCCCACGGACTGGTTCCGCTCCACCAACAGCCCGCCGGGAACGCCCTTGACGGAACTCATTGGACCAGAAAATGGCGACTCGCCGACGGATTCCGACGGCAGCGGCAGCTACGCAGCGGCGCTGAACGTCGATCCCACCTTTGCCGCGCACAGCGATTGGCGGTCGTCCACATTTGCCACCACACCTGGCGAAGAGCTTTCTTGGTCGTTCGATTTCAAGGTCAACCAGTACGTGTTTGATCCCGGGATCAATGCGGGCGGAACTCCAGAGGGATTTCGGATTGAGCTGCGATCGTTTGAGACGGCAGACACCGGCGGCTTCAAGGGTGAGCAAACTGTGTACGTCTACGTTCACGGCTTTGGGGCTGACACGAATGGCGACGGCGTTGGCGACAGCGGCGGCTATGCAGTCGGCGGTTCGTGGCCCCACGCTGCTGCCAGTGTTACGACCATGAACTTCAACGATCACAATTGGCACACGCTGAGTTCCGATATCTTTGGGGACGGTGATGCCGCCGACGATAACGACCTGTGGAAGATTCCGGATGGCGGAAACTTCAGCGACGTACGTGTGTCGGTCAATGCCTTCAATTTCATACTCACACAGCAGTTTCAATTGCTTGTCGACGACGTCTCCGTGGTGCGGCCGAACAGCGTCGTTCCGACCGGCGACTACAACGGCGACGGCACAGTGAATGCGGCCGATTATACGGTTTGGCGGGATCAATTTGGGCAGGCGGTTACGGCGCCGGGCGAAGGGGCCGATGGCGACGCGAGCGGCACCGTCGACGCCGGCGATTTTACGTTCTGGAAATCACAATTTGGCACCGTCGTTCCGCCGGGCGCAGGTGCCCTCGGCGCAGCGGTGGTTCCTGAGCCGGCAAGCTGGTGTCTTGGACTCTCACTAGTTGGTTGGTTAGTCACGAATCGGCGCGGGCGCCGCGAAAACGTCTAAACGGTTATGTTCCATCGATCGTTCATTTTGCCAATCGCATGCGGTACGCTGCTCGTCCTTGGGCTGGTCGTTTGTCTGGGTTGCGGCAAAGTGCCCGCGAGCGCGCCAATTGACACTGGCGGCATGAAAGCGCTCGGACTTATTTACGGAAAGTATGTCAGTGATAACGGAGGACATAGACCGTCCAACGAAGACTCGCTGCGGAAGTTTGCAACGGACGGCGGCGGGGGCGGATTGCTCAAACAATTTGGTATCAAAGACCCGGCGAAATTGTTCGTTTCGCCCCGCGATGGACGGCCGCTAACGATTTCCTACGGCACAGGTGTCGTTACCGAAGGGAATCCGGTCGCCGGCTATGAGCGAGAATCGACGGACGGAAAGCGCTGGGTCGCATGGACGACAGGATCCGTCATGTTGGTGAGCGACGACGAATTTCAGAAGATCAGATTCGCGCCCTAGCATTGGCGAGGCGCTTTAGGAACTGAACTGGGAATATCCCAATGCAACACCATCCGATTCAACAGTCCGCTCGCCCGCGCGGATTCACGCTTGTCGAGTTGCTTGTCGTTATTGCGATCATCGGCATTTTAGTGGCACTTCTGTTGCCTGCCATCCAGGCTGCGCGAGAAGCAGCCCGACGTTCACAATGCCAAAACAATTTGAAACAAATCGGCTTGGCAATCCTCAATCACGAAAACTCCCGCCGCGTATTTCCAACCGGTGGAATTGGTCCCTGGCCTGACGTCGAGAACTTTGTGCAGAATGGGAAACCATTCGGTCCAAAGCGGCAGGGCCTTTCATGGTCTTATCAGATTCTGGCATATCTCGAGGAAGGTGCACTGCTCAATCTGACGACACAAGACAAGCTTAACTCGGCGCTGGTAACGATCTACTTTTGTCCTTCGCGGCGCGCCCCGACTCAGAACAGTGCAACAGTTACAGATTCGACGCGCTGGGGACTCGACTACGCGGCCGTGACACCGGGACGCGACGATCCAGCCACACCCGAACCAGACATCTTGCTGAACGACGTCGCCGGCTTCTATGGCTGTGCTGCCTGCAATGGGTCGCTAATGGCTTTACCGCCGGCGCTGATGTTTCCGTTCAACGGGATCATTGTGCGGACGCCTTACAGGCTCGACCCAAACAATTCCAAGGCCGGCTTCGACGTAACTAGTGCTCAGCCTGCCAAGGTCTCGCAAATTACGGACGGGCTATCGAAGACGATGATGGTAACCGAAAAGCGCCTTAAGCCCTCAAAATACGAAGAGGGCGATTGGTGCGACGACCGCGGCTGGACGGACGGCTGGGATCCCGACACGATCCGAACACCATCCTTTGAAATGGGCCCAGACCGCGAACCAAAGGATAACGTGACTGAGCCTGACAGTTTGTGCCGCGGCATCGGTTCTGTACATGTTGGCGGCGTCAACGCCGTTTTCGGCGACGGGACGGTGCGCAGCGTGTCGTACGACATCGAGCCGAAGGTATTGAATTGGCTCGCCCATCGATCCGACGGTCAGACCACCGCGGAGTGATCGCGCCGCGTAGGGAGTGTAATTCCTCATGACGGATCAACCTGCAACAAATTCTGCCGAATCGCGCGATGAGTTTGTCCGCCTGCTGACGGGCGAGCAAACTTCGCTCTTTTCGTACATCGCCACGCTGCTGGGCGACGTGAATGACGCCAGCAACGTGCTGCAGCAGACGAACATGGTGCTTTGGCGCAAGGCCGATGAGTTCGAGGCGGGCACGAGCTTCCACGCCTGGGCCCGCAAGGTGGCCTACTTTCAGACGCTGGCCTACATCCGCGACATGAAGCGCGACAAGCTGGTGTTCGATGAAGAGCTGATTTTGCAGCTGGCCGATCGGCCTTCGATCGAGGATGAAGACGAGCGGCGCATCGCCCTGCGGCACTGCCTGGGCACGCTCTCCGAGAGCTCGCTCGAGCTTTTGCAGCAGCGGTATTCGCCTGGCAAGTCGATTCGCGACATCGCCGCGCAGCGAAACAAAAAAGTCGGAGCAGTCAAGATGGCGCTCCTCCGGATTCGACAGGCGCTAGTCCAATGCATCGAAAGTCAGTTGCAGGGAGTGGCGTAGCATGAACGATCAACCCAATCTGTCGCCCGAATTCAAGCGGCTGTTGACGGAACTGATCGACGGGAAGCTCGATGCGGCCGGCCGGATCGAGTTGTGCAATTTCCTCCGCGACAATCCCGCGGCGCAAGACAGCTACTGCAAATTGATGGCGGTCCATGCGCTGCTGCAGCTGGACTTCGGCAGCCGGCCACAATTTGCGTTGCCGCCGGTCCTGGCCGGCCAGGCATCCGCGTCGCTGGCCGGCGCGAGCGGCTCTTGCGCGCCCTGTGCCGATGTGATCGCGCAGATTGATGCGCACTTGGACTCGGCGGACGATTATTCGACGAGCCCGTCGGACCACGATCGATCTCTCGTGCGCCTGCCGCGGTCGTCGCGATCGCTGCTGTTTGGGTTGGCCGCAGTCGCGGCGAGCCTGCTGTTCATGGTTTGGCTGCTCTCGCCGCTGCAGATGCGTCAGATTCGTGCCCGCGAGGCAGCGCGCGAGGAGTTTGCACAGAACGACGTGCGCGGAGTGGCGGTGTTGGCGCAATCGGCCGATGCGGATTGGGGCGGCTCGGAACATGCGCCGCAAGTCGGGACGCCGCTTCCCGTCGGCAGGTTCAAATTGGAACGGGGGCTGGCGCAAATCGAGTTTCTCAGCGGTGCGACGGTCGTGGTCGAGGCGCCCGCCGATTTTCAGCTCGCCTCGCCGATGAAGCTCACCTGCAACCTGGGCCGCATGCGGGCGAATGTTCCGAGTCAGGCACACGGATTCACGATCGATACGCCCAAGTATTCGGCGATCGACCTGGGGACCGAGTTTACCGTTCAGGTGGATGACCGGGGCGAGAGTGAAATCCACGTACTCGAAGGCGAAGTCGAACTTTGGGATCGGCAATCTGCGCAGGCCGAGCTCAAGCAGCTGCTGACGACTGGGCGCGGCATGCGGTCCGATTCGGGAGGAGGCCTCACGCCAATCGTCAATTCCGTGTCCAATTTTCCCGGCAGCGAGCAGGTGCTGCAGCTCTCCCAGGCCGAACGGAAGCAGCGTTTCTCCGAATGGCAGGCGTTCAGCAACAAGCTGCGCAAGAATCCGGACGTCATCGCGTACTACGGGTTCGACAACCACGAGGCCTGGGAACGAGTGCTGCGCAACGAAGGCCCGAACGAAAACGAGCTGCTCGATGGTGCGATCGTCGGCTGCCACTGGACGGCCGGCCGCTGGAGCGGCAAACAGGCGCTGGAATTCAAACGGACCACGGACCGCGTGCGGTTGAACGTGCCGGGCGAGTTCGAATCGCTGACGTTTGCCGCCTGGGTTCGCATCGAAGGCCTGGAGCGCTGGCTCAGCTCGTTGATGCTCACCGATGGCCACGATCTGGGTGAAGTGCACTGGCAAATCACCGAGCTCGGACAGCTGATGCTGGGCGTTAAAGCGGAAGTCGAACAGTCGCACGACTTCTATTCGCCTTCGGTGTTGAGTCCGCGTGATCTCGGCCGCTGGGTGCATCTGGCATGCGTATACAACGGCGCGGAAGGGTATGTGGCCCACTTTCTCGACGGCGAGGAAGTCAGCCACGAGGACTTGCGGAGGCCGACCACGCTGCGAATCGGAGCGGCAGAAATCGGCAACTGGATGCCGGAGGATTTTCTCGACAACCGCGTGCGCAGTCTCAATGGCCGGATTGACGAATTCCTGATCTTCGACAAACCGCTCAGCCGCGGTGAAATCCGCGAGATGTATGCGGCCGGCACGGTGCAATAAATCGCCGTTCGGCAGTCGCCTGGTTCATCAATCCTGATGCGGCTGCGCCAGCTAACTCCAGCCGCAGACGACGAACCAGAAGATTCCCAGGAAGTGGCAGGCGCTGCCGGCGATCACGCAGATGTGCCAGATCGCGTGGAACCGCGGGACGCGCTCGTCGTTCAAGAGGAACCAGACTCCGATCGAGTAGCAGATGCCGCCGGCGATGATCGATTCGAACGCGCCCAGCGGCGCGGAACGCCAGAGCGCTGGGAGTGCGACGACCGGCGTCCAGGCGAGCATCAAGTAGGACGCGACGGAAAACGCCTCCACGCGATACGCAAAGAGCGCCTTCGACGCGCACCCCACAAGCGCCACACCCCACATGGCCGCCAATAGCAGCCGCCATACGCCGCCGTGCAAGTAGGCCAAGGAGAAGGGCGTGTAGGTGCCCGCAATCAGCAAATAGATAAACGCTTGATCGAGCCGCCGGAACAGCGACTTCATTTTTCTCGATGACGGCAGATGCGAGAGCGTGCTCATCGCATAAACGGCCACGAGGCTGCCAACATACGCTTCGCAGCCGATGACGAGCCAGGGATTGCGGCTTGCCAGCACGCCGGCCGTCATGATCGCCGCGCCCAGGACCGCGGCCACGAAGCCGAATCCATGGGTGGCCGCGTTCAGCTGCTCGTCCTCCGGCGAACGGCGCCAGGCGGACGAAAACGACTCGATTTGAGCAAGCTGATTCACAGGGCCGTCAATGTGCTGTCACGAGACTCGAATCCGACTGCTGTCGCGCGGCGCGATTTACAGTGTTCTTCGTCGATCAAGCTTGCGCGGAACGACCAACAGCCAGGGCCGTCCAACCAGTTTGCCTGACCGTCAATCTCGCGGCAGTCGGCCGATCCCGAATTGGCCGGCCAGCTGCTACCGGCTGGCGGCGTGTTGCGTCAAATGTTCGAGCGCTTCATTGGTTCGCTCGAGCGTGGCCTCGATGTCTGCTTCCGTGTGGGCCAAACTGATGCTGCCTTGCTTGACGGGGACGGGAAAGTGGTAGACGCCGCGTTCGATGAGGGCTCGGCGATAGGCCGTGTCGAAGGCGAAGTCGTGGCACTCCAGGATGTCCCACCAGCAACTGGGCGGTGACTCCATGAAGTACACACAATGCGCGCTGGCGACTCGAGAGATGGTGGCTGAAATTCCGTGCCGCGCGAATGCGGTCTGCTGCCCGCGGGCCAATTTGTCAGCAAGACGCTCCAGCCGCTCGTAAGCGTGAACGCGCGGGTCGCGGAGCACGTTGAGGCAGGCGATGGCCGCGGCGACCGGGAGTGGATGGGCGTTGTACGTCCCGGCCACGAGCACGCGCCGCCGCGGTTCGTCGGCGGTGGCGAGCTGCATGTAGTCGCGTTTGCCGGCGAGCGCCGCGAGCGGCATCCCATTGGCGAGCGCTTTGCCGAACGTGCTCAAGTCGGGCGTGACGTTTGCGAACGCCTGATATCCGCCGAGATGGGCGCGGAAACCGGTTTTAACTTCATCGAAAATGAGCACGAAGCCGTACTTGTCCGCCAAAGAGCGCAGGCCTTCGAGGTAGCCCGCTTGCGGTTTGACGACGCCGACGTTTTGCAGCACCGGCTCGGTGATCATGCAGGCGAGCTCGTGGCGGCGGGCGACCGCTTCGACCGCGTCCAGGTCATTGAACTCGACGGCGTGCATCAGTCCGCGCTCTTCCGGCGGAATGCCGGCGGTGATCGTCACGAGCGGATACTCCTTACCGATTCGCCGCTTCGCGCCAAGATCGGCGCGAGACGTCATCAAGTTGGCGGCCACGGCATTGTGATGGCCGTTGTAACTTCCCTGCACGAGGAGGACGTGACTTCTGCCGGTGGCGGCACGGGCGACGCGGATCGACTGTGCGGTGGCTTCGGAACCCGTGTTGAAGAACTGGACCAGGTCGGCCGTCGGCACACATTCGAGAAACAGCTCGGCGAGCTCGCCTTCCAGCTCGGTGGGACCGCTGCCGTAATTGCTGAGCTGATTCTCGAGCGCCGAGAGGACGGCCTGGTTCACATCGGGATCATTGTGCCCGAGCAGATAGGGCGCGAAGCCGGCGTGATAGTCGATGTATTCTTTGCCATCGACGTCCCACAGCTTCGCGCCCTGGGCACGGGCAAAGGCGATCGTCGGCGTCGCCTGACGATTGAGCGACGAGAGCCCGCCAGGGATGAACCGGGCGTTGTGCCGCAGAATGCGTTCCGAGTGGCTGGTGGTCGTCATAGATTAGCGAACGTGGGAACGGCGGCTGGCGAAGATGCTGATGCTGCGGATTTCGACTTGAGGGCATCGCGCAGCAGTCCTAATGCGGTGACAAGTGCGATCGCGATCACGGCCCAGCGCACCGCGTCGAGCGGCAGCTCGCGGATCAAGAACGCGGCGATCAAAACGGCTGGAATCCCGCCGAGCGTGAGACCGACCGCGGCGGCGAGGTCGTAGTTGCCGGCCCGCAGGAAGCGGAGGCTGCCGACCGGCGTGAGAAACGCGCAGGAGCCCATCATGATCGGGAACGCCGTCTTCGGGTTCATCCCCAGCAGGCTGACCATGATCATGATTGGCGCGTAGGCACCGACGCCGATCATCATCAGTCCGCCAAACACGAAGTTGCCGCTCATGCCGATCGCCAGCCTGGAGCCGTTGAGCGCGAGCGCGTCGCCGCCGCCGGGCACAAACCCAATTAGTCGCACGAACATGAGTGCCGCTGCCGCCAACAGCGCCGTGCCCAGGCCGGCCTGAATCGCGCGGCGGGAGAGACGCGTGACGATTCCCGCTCCCAGCCACGCGCCCAGAATGCCGGCCAGAATCATGAAGATCAACGTCCGCTCGTCGACCTCGACGATGCTCACGAACACGAATGCCTGAACCACGGTCGGCAGACAGTGGCCGACGTTGAGGGTTCCCGGCAGATGCTCATCGGCCACAGTGCGCTGCAGCCGATAGAGGGCCGTGGTGGTGGCGAACGAGCCGACTCCGAGCGCGTCAAAAAAATTGGTGACGAACCCGACGAACAGGGCGTAGCGGCCGGGGCGGCAACGATTGGCGGCGGCGCCGGCCGCGGCGTACCATAGAAAAGCGTAAGCGGCCGCCACCAACCCCAGCACGACAAGCAGGATTACTTTGGTGGAGGGCACGCGTAATTTCTCGCTGAGTTGATGGCCGCTAGTGCGCTCCGACGGCCGACGGCGCCGGCGATGTGGCGGACGATTGGACAACTCCGCCAAGTTCCTTGGTAATCCCCGAGAGCGTCTCCCAGAGATACGGCGCGAAGCCGAAGTCGACCCAGAGCCGGTAGCGCGGCTCGGAGTCGGTCACAGGGAGAATCGAGCAGCTGACGCCGGCCACGCGGGTGTAGATCAATTTGCCGCTTGGCTGGCTGCGGAAGTCGACGCCGCAGGTTTGCGCGAATAGCAGCCGGCAATCATTCTGGGAAATGACGAGCGTGACCTCACCCCGCGGGATGGAGTAGACGCCGTCGCCGAGCGACGCGAGCTCCGGTTCGAGCCGGGCGACGAGATCAGAACCCTCGGTCGCTTCGAGCATGAACTCGGTTTCGCCGAGCCGCGCGATGAGCGTGCCGTCGGAGTGGCGGCAGGTGGCGAACGTCTGGGGCGGGATTTCCACGGACCGATCGCTCAGCCATTGCGCCGCGGCCGGCCCTTTCAGACCGATGCGCGGCAGAACTCCCAGGTGCTCCAATTGAATCGCGGCGTCCGTCATGTCGGTTGTGCTTTGGCGTGGATTAATTTTGGCGTGAATTCGTGGGGTCGTAGAACGGCAGTGTCGTCACGCGGGCCTCGACATACTGGCTCGCACCCACGCGGACGCGCAGCATGGAGTCGGGAGCCGCGAGGTGGGAGCGAACGAATGCCAGGCCGATCGGTTTGCCGACGGTGGTCCGTTCGGCGATGCTGGTGACCCGACCGACGATCGCATCACCTTGGATGATCAAGTGGCACTCCTCGGGCAACTTACCGCCGTTCGGGGCGAACTCGATTCCCACCAGTCGACGCTCGGGTCCGCTGCGCTGCAGGATATCGAGACTGCGCTTGCCCACGAAGAACGGCTTCTTCATGTGCACGAAGGGATCGAGGTGCGCTTCGAACGGATTGGTGAGGGCGTCCGTGTCATGGCTCACGATCAGATGCCCCTTCTCCAGGCGGAGCAGCCGTTGGGCTTCCGTGCCGAAGGGGCGGATGCCGAATTCCGCGCCCGCTTCGAGCAGCGCTTCCCAGACGCGGAGCGCCTGATGCATCGGCACGTGGATTTCGTAACCGAGCTCGCCCACGAAGCCGACCCGCATCACCTTGGCGGGCACTTCGGCCACTTCGCCTTCGCGGGCGCCGCTGAAGGGGAAGGTCTCCGGCGCGAGATCCATGTCGGTCAGCTTCTCGAGCACGCGGCGGGCGTCCGGGCCGGCGAGATTCATCGCGGCGAACTGGCCGGTCGCGTTCGCGAGCACGACGTCCATTTTGAAGACCATCGCCCAGCGCTGCATCTCGCGGTAGAACGCGTCGCTGCCGCCGGTGGTTGCGGAGACATAGAACCGATCCTGCGCAAAGCGGGCGATCACGCCGTCCTCGATCACGATGCCAGTCTCGTCGCAGGCGACGCCATAGCGGAGCGTGCCGAGCTTCTGTTTCTGGAACGAACCGGTGTAAATTCGCTCCAAGAATACGGCGGCATCGGGGCCGTAGACGAGCAGCTTGCCGAGCGTGCTCAGGTCGATCAGCCCAACGTGCTTCCGCACGGCGAGGGCTTCCTGCAGGATGCAATCGCCGGCCGTCTTGCCGCGGACGGCATAGTATTCGGGCCGGAACCAGGCGCCGACGGGAATCATTTTCGCGCCGGCGGCACGGTGCCAGCGATCCATCGGCGTGAGCCGGTGGGGATGGAACCGCCGGCCGGCGAGGTGCGCGATGCTGACTGGCTGGTAGAACGGCCGAGCCGTCGTGGTGCCCGTGTTCTCCAGCGTTTTGCCATTGAGCCGAGCCACGATCCGCGCGGCATTCATGTTGGAGATCTTGCCCTGGCTCGGTCCCATGCCGACGGTCGAGTAGCGCTTCATCAACTCGACACTGTCGAAGCCTTCCTGATGGGCGTTCACGAAGTCGACCAGCTGCAAGTCTTCGTCGAAATCGACGAAGTTCTTTTTGTGCGGATGGCTGAAGATGGGATAGGGGTGCGAGGGCGAAGCGTCGGAGAGGCCAATCGGCTCCGGCGCGGTGGCAGCATGTCCCAAATAGGCGGATGCGGCGAGACCGGCACGTGCGCCGTCGGCCAGTTGCGATTCCAGATCGTAGATGCCGTTGACCCGCCCGGCGGCAAACACGCCTTCCGCCAGATCGCGCGGCACAAACTGTTCGACGCGCGGTTCGTACTGCAAGCGGCTTCCAGTCTGTGCGAGCAGGGACATATTCGGCGCCCAACCGACGCTCGCGACAATTCCGTCGCAGGGAATGCGGCGAGTTTGAGCAACGCGCGGCCGGCCCTCGGAATCCAAGGGGCAAACGACGGCCGCCTTCACATTCGATCGGTCGGCGGTTGCTTCGGCTTCGTAGATCGTGTGGTTGTGGAGAATCTCGATCCCGGCCGCGGCCACCTTTTGCATTACCGCAGAAGGCGAACCGGGCGAGCGCAGATCGACGACGGCGGCCACGCTGACTCCCGCGCTCACCAGATCGAGCGCCACGCGATAGGCATCGTCGTTCGCCGCCAGCACGATAGCGCGATTGCAAGGTCTGACCGCGAACAGGCGGATCAACCGTTGCGCCGCGGAGCCGAGCATCACCCCGGGCACGTCGTTGTTGTGAAACACGGCAGGTTGCTCGATCGATCCGGCCGCAACGAGCGTGGCCCGCGTGCGAAGCTTGGTGAGGCGGCACGAATCGACGAGGCCGATCCACTGGTCGGCGTACCAGCCGGCGGCTTGCGTGCCGCTGCGAAGTCGAATGTTGGGTAGTGCCCGCACGCGTTCCAAGAGAGGTTTCAAGCGGGCGTCCGCTTCGGCGTGCTGCCAGGTGAGCGAGCCGCCGGGGTGCGGCTGTTCGTCGATGACGAGCACGTCAGCGCCGGTTTCGGCGGCTGCGATTGCAGCCGAGAGCCCCGCCGGCCCGGCGCCAATTACGGCCAGCTCACAGAAGTCGTAATCTTTAGGCGAAGCGGGTGTGCGGGCGCTGGCATTGATCGCTCCCAGGCCGGCCGCACGGCGCATGATCCGTTCGTAAAACGGGAAGAGCCGCCGCGGCGTGTGGAACGCTTTGTAATAGAAGCCGACCGGCAGGAATGAGCTGAACCACTCCATGATCCGGTAGCGGTCGCGCTCGACGCCCCCCTTGGTGTTCACGGCCCGCACGCTCATCCCCTCGGTGATCAGTAGCTGGTCGCCGCGGAGATTTGTGTTGGTGCCATCTTCGACGATCACGTTGGCGTCGAAACCGGCGAGCGAATACAGGCTGCGGGGTCGATGGTACTTGAAGCTGCGGCCCAGGATGTGGACGCCGTTGGCCCACAGGGCGCTGGAGAGCACGTCGCCGCGATACCCCTGGTACGTGCGGCCCTCGAACTGGAAGCGGATCGGCTCGGCGCGTCGAATCCATTCGCCCGGCTGCGGCGGCAAGCGGTCAGTCATTGCGCACCTCGCCGTCGTACATATAGGTTCGCAGCACGCGGTCTTTGACGTTGTCGCGCTCAGCGACGAACCAGGTGCCGCTAGGAACGTGATACCACCATTCGCGCGAAATACCGGGCTCGCCGTTGCGATTGAACAGATAGTCAGCCCACTCGCCGTCGGTGGCCGTGTCGGGATCGGGCGCGACGCGGAGGTCGCCGCCGTAGAGAAATTCTTGAATCGGCCGCGGGCCGTTCACCGGACATTCGAGGATCTTCACGCGAACTAATGACCGACAGACGCGGCCCCTTTCTCTCCCACGAGCTGAAATTGCCGAAACCGCGCCAAGTTGAACGGGCGGATCAATTCGTGATCGGCGTCGTTGGCCACGGTGTAGGCCATCGTCATGCCGCTCACGGGCGTGGCTTTGAAACCCCAGGTGCCCCAACCGGCGTCGATGTAGAACCCGTCGATCGGCGTGGTGCCCATGATCGGCGAGAAATCGGGCGTCATGTCGCACAAGCCGCCCCATTGCCGCAACACCTTGATCTCGCCGAGGAACGGGAACAGGTCGAGCAGGTGGCCGCAATTGCCTTCCGCGAAGTCGAGCGACGACCGCATCGAAATTACCGGGTACGGATCGAGCGACGCGCCGGTGACCAGCTCGCCGCGGGATGACTGGCTGACATACAGGTGCAGGCTGGCCGACACCACGATGTTGTTGAGCCAGGGCTTGAGCGGCTCGGTGACCAGCGCCTGGAGCGGATGGATCACCAGCGGCGTCCGCAGCCCGACCATTTTTGTGATCGAGGTGGTCCAACCGGCAACGGCCGAGAGCACCTTGCGGGTGCGGACAAAACCCTTGTTTGTGTGGACGCCGGCAACGGCGCCGTCACGAATTTCGATGTCGGTGACGGTCGTCCGCTGATGGATTTCGGCGCCGCGATGGTCGGCCCCGCGGGCGTACGCCCAGGCGACCGCATCATGCCGGGCAATCGCGCCCGGGGGATGGTAGAGCGCGCCGAGCACCGGTGGCTGGTGACCGCCGCAGGTGAGGTCCATCTCGGGGACCGACTTCTGGATGAAATCGGGGCCGACGACTTCGCTGTCGACGCCCAGGTGCTTGTTGACCTCGGCCCGCCAGCGCTGCGTCCGCAGCGAAGCCTGCGTGTGGGCAAGCGTGAAATGCCCCCGTTCCGAGTAGAACAGGTTGTAGTCGAGCTCGCGCGAGAGATCCTGAAACAGTTCGACGCTCTGCTGGTAGAACTTCACGCCTTCGGGCGTCAGGTAGTTCGAGCGGACGATGGCGGTGTTGCGGCCCGTGCCGCCGGCGCCGATGTAGCTCTGCTCCAGGATGGCCACGTTGGTGATGCCATAGTCCTTGGCGAGATAGTAGGCGGCAGCGAGTCCGTGCCCGCCGCCGCCAATGATTACGACGTCGTATTCATCGCGGAGCGCGGCTGGCTCGCGGAACATCCGCGGCTCGGGATACGTCTTGGCGAGGGCAAACTTTAGCAGTCGATGTGGCATTGACTCAGTCGCTGCGACGGCAGGGTGCCGCCACCAGTCTCAAGTTATTCGTGTCAGGCCCAGGGAAACGGACTGTTGGACACGGGGTGGAGCTTACCTTCGACGAAGCGGCTGAAGCGGAACGGCTCGAGAATGCGGCTCGACTCGCCGCGGAGCACGGCGGCAACTTCCTTGCCGACGCCGATCATCTTGAAGCCGTGGTTCGAGTCGGCGATCACGAACACATTCGGCCGCATGTAGTCGAAGACCGGAAAGTTGTCGACCGAGAAACAGCCGATGCCGCCCGACGGCGCGTGCTTGTATTTCGCGCGGCAGCCGTCGAAGCGACCCATGCAGCGGGCAAGACCGGCGGTCCAGTATTCGACAAATGAGTCGCGGACCGTGTAGTGGGGACTCTCGGGACCGTAGGGATCGACCTCTGCTTCGACGCCAATTTCATAGGGCACGGCGCCCCCTTGGACGTTGCCGTGATCGCGTTTGAAATAGACGCCCCAAGCGCCGTCGGTGATTTGTTTGCCGTTTTCATCGAAGAGCGATTCTTCGCTATCGACGTGCATCACGGGAGGCATGCTGCCGTCGGTGAGGACGAAGCTGTCGTTGGCGAGACGAATCTCGCCTTCCTGCAGCTGCCAATATGTCCACATGTCGCGGGCCGGATAGAGCTCGCCGTCGCGGCCACGGACGTCGATCTGCTGGGGCAAATCGAGCATATCCCAGCACTGCTGAATCCAGGGACCGACGGCGACGATCACCGTGTCGACTTCGATGGTGCCGCGGGAAGTGTGAATCGCCCGCACGCTCTCGTCGGCCGGATCGATTTCAAAGCCCGAAACCTCCACGCCACCGAGAATCGAAACGCCCTGCCGCTCGACGAGTTGGGCCAAGCCGAGAATCGCGTCGCGAGAGTAGGCAAAACCGCCCTTGTGCTCATGGAGCACGGCCTCGGCGTCCGATTCCTTCCAGTCCGGGAAGAGCTGCTTCATGTACTCGTACGACTCACGGCGACCTTCGACGAGCGTGTGCGGATAGCCGACCCCCGCGTGCCGCGCGGCGATCTTGCGGAGGTCGTCGGCCTGTTGCGGGCCGCTCACGGCCAGATAGCCGACCGAGTTGTAGTGCAATTGCTCGGCATGTTCCTCCCAGGTGCGCACGCTCTCGACCATCACGGCCGACATGGCCGGCTGGAAGTAGTTGTTGCGAATCACGCCGCAAGCGATCCCGCTGGCGCCGGCCGCGACGCCGGTCTTGTCGATGACGAGAATTTCCTCGCCGGGCGACTTGCCGGCGGGGAGCGACTTCGCCAGATGATAGGCGGTGCTCAAGCCATGCACACCGGCTCCGATGATGCAGTATTTGATTTTCTGAGGCAAAGAGGCGAATGAGATCATTGTCAAATCCTGGATCTTGCGTCCTTTCAAATCGGCGAAATTGTCTGCCCATCGACGCGCTCGGGCGTCAAGTGCGACTCAAAGGTGGATGCGTTCAAAGGGCGGGCTGCCACGCGCGCGGCGAAGAGCATGCCTCCGGCGGCGAGCGACAGCACAATCCCCAGCGGCACATACAATCCCGCCAGGCAGGCCCAGATAATCGTCGGGTACAAAATCATTTCCAATGGTCCGAGCACCATGTAGGCCACGCCGAATTCCTCGAGCGTGTCGGACTTGAGACGCGGATCGACAACGCGCAATAGCGCCACCGCGAAGCCGACCACTCCGGTCATCCAGCCATACGTGAAAATCGACTGCTCGAACCAGTTCTTCGGAAAGATCCAGCGGCCGACATACAAGTAAGCGACCGAATAGACGAGCCCGAAGGCGGCCATGATGGCCATCGGCGTGGCGTACTGCCAGACGACGCTGAGCTTGATCGAGGCGATGCCGCAAACCACGAGTGCATCGGCGCACATCGAACCGAGCCGCCGCATCGTGTTCCGGTCGACGTACACACCGAGTCCGACGCAATCGAGCAGGTATTGCAGCGCGGCGCCCAATAACATGGCGACGGCGAATTGCGGAATCCAGTACTCACCGGGCATGGCTTTGTGCGTGCCGTAGTCGATCAGCCGCGTCGCGCCATACACCAGGCCCAAGAGCGCGACGTGCCAGGCCAGCGGATCGAGGGCCACGGGGTTCACGGTAGCCGTGCCGATCGAGAATTGCTCCTCGCCTTCGAGGAACGGCGGCGATTTGTCGCTTTCGATGTCGGCGTCACGGCCGATGAATTGCGTCCAGCCGCGGCGGACGGCGAAGTTGATGATCAGCATGCCGCCAAAAATCGAAGCCATCAGGCCGAGCGTGGCAAAGGCGAATCCGACCGAGAGGGCCTCTTGCCAACCTTGCGTCTGGAACGGCGGACCGAAGATGGCCGCGGTGCCGTGGCCGCCGGCAAAACCGGCCGGCAGCATGACGGCAAAATTCTCGGGCAGCCCGGGAAAGACGACCGCCAGCACCAGCGCACCGAACAAGATCGCCAGGCCCCATTGGCCGAATTCGCCGGCGGTGTTGTAGAGCAGTGACACGCGCACGCCGGGGTTGGCGAGTCGCGTGCGATTGTGGGCCGGTCGGTGCCCCAGGAGCAGCGTGGCGAAGACGAACGTCACCAGGACGCCCGGATACTGACTGATCCGCAGCGCACCGCCACTTTCCGCATCGAGCTGCGAGAAGGGCAAGAAACCCAGCAGGTCCGGACCGCCCAAGAGGCCCAGCACGCCGGCGATCATCGACGTCGGCACCAGATAGCGACTCGCCCACGGCAACCGTGCGCGCAACAAGTGCGCCGCTACGATCAGCACCGCGATGAGCGAGAAGTCGACCATCAACCTTCCACCGAATTACGCTGCTGCAAGTCCTCGAACTGCAATTCTTCGAACCAGGCCTGATCTTCCGCGGCGCCGCACAACTCGGCGGCCGGAGTATCGCCTTCCAATTGCCGGAAATACCAGCCGATGAAATGGGAAATGCCCTGTTCCGCTTCCTGCGACAAAGGACCAGGCACGAAACGCGTGGACTGCATCCCCGCTTGATTCATCTCGCAGAGCTTCCAGTCCTGCTCGCCCGTGATCCGCCACACGTCGGCCACCCGTGCCGGATCGAAGTCGACGCCGGCCCCCGCGTCGCGGCGGACGTACCAGGCGACTTTCACCTGCGTCTTGGTCGGCGCGACGGGAATCAGCCGCGTGGTCATGAAATAGTCGCTGTTCAAGTGGAACCACATGTTCGGGAGGCCCACCACGCGGAGGCTGCCGATATCGTGGTCCGCGAAGTCGCCGATCACCGGAGCCACCGGCTGGCCATTGAGGCTTTCGGTCACAAAGCCCGGCTTGAGCGGAAACCGCATGCAGCGGAACCACTCGCCGTTGGGAAAATTCACCGGCCCCTGTTCCAAACCGAGGGCGGCCCACTTCTCCTGCATGCGGGCGTTTTCGCGGACGAATTCGTCGCTGGAACGAGGATCGCCCGGCATGCCGAAGTCGAAGTTTGACAGGCAGAACTCGCGATGGCCCGTGGCGCAGTGGTAGCACTCGCGGTTGTTGTCGAAGATCGTTTTCCAGTTGGCCTCGACGAGGTATTCCTGCTCCAGAGCAACGCGGATGTTCTCGGAGTCGTGCGGCGCAAAGAAGCGATCGAAGGCATCGCGGGCCGGCTTGAAATCGGGGGCCGCGTCGCTGAGGCAGAAAAAGATGAACCCCTGAACGACCTCGATGCGGGCTTGATGGAGCGGATAGTCACTGCGGTCGATCTCTTCGTTCATCATCCGGCAGGATTGAAGCGATCCATCGAGGCCGTAGACCCATTGATGATATGGGCAGACAATTTTGGCCATGTGGCCCGACGGCGCGTCGCACAGCCGCGAACCTCGATGCCGGCAGGAATTGAAGAGGGCATGCACCGCGCTCGCTTCATCGCGGACGACGAGAATCGAATCGCGGCCAATGGCGAACGAGAAGTAGTCGCCGGGTTCGGGAATCTGGCAGGTGTGGCCGACGAACAGCCAGTTGCGATAGAACACGCGGCGAATGTCGGCGGCGAACTGCTGCGGGCTCCAATAGTAGACGCCGGGCAGGCCGAAGCCCGACTCCCAGCGATGCGGCGCGAACGGCGGCTCGTTCACCGAACCGTGCGGGCGATCACTGGAGTCTTGTTGCGTAGCCATTGGTGTTTCAGTTCTCGCGCGGCAACTTTCAACGCCCAGTCGTATCTGTTGCGTCTGCCGAAGTGCTCGCGGCAACGTGACGAGCACTTGGGGACCCGGCACTTGCGCTCGATTCGTTCGGCGATTTCCACCCTTTGGCATAGGCCAGAAAATTCGACATGATCTGCTGCGACACCTCGGGCGTGCCTTGCAGCTCGATGTGAAACTGAGCCGCGTAGATGCAGGTGCCGCGCTTCCGCATACACTGCATCCAGGTCTTGCCGCCTTTGCCGCGGGTGGCGATGAGGTCCCAACCATCCGGCAGATATTCCAGCTGCCCGCAGTGGTACTCTGGAACAAGGAACTCGTCCGGCAGGCCGCGGAGCACGGGGTCATCCGCCACGCGCCGCACCGGCGTTGGACCCCGCTCATAGATGTTGTTGGTATAGATGCCGCACGCGGTCTTCACGTTGGGATCCACGAGGCCGATGTGGCCGTAGATCGGCGACTTGGGATGCTGCGGATCGCGGCAATTGGGACAATCCCATTTGACGTCGCAGCCGTTTTCCTCGAGCAGCCCGAAGGCCTGGCAACCGCCGCAGGCCGCCCACATCGGCAGCGAGCCATTCTTGAGCAGCTCCTGCGTTCCGCGCCAGACGGTGGGATCGATTTCGCACCAGTCGCGGTGATTGCCCGTGTAGAAGACGCACATCGGCTTCGGTTCGACGAGTGCCACCTCGGGGCCGAAGTAGCCATGCCACACGTACTGGCCCGGCAGGTGCTCCCAACCTTTGCATTGGTGCGCGAGATCGAGGTATCGATGGCAGGTATCGACCTGCGGCGTGTCCTCCGAGCCAACGGCGAAGACCCAATCGGGGAACTCGATCGTTTGATCGGGCCGAGCGAAAAACTCAACTTCGCGAATTGCCGGCGGCTTCCCGCCGGTGCTGCTGATCGACAACCGCACGTACCGCGCTTCGACCGCTTCCGGTAGCCGGTGCAGGCGAAACATTCGCTGCTCGTTGGCGACGCTGGTCGACGGCACGTCGCGCCAGTTGGTGCCGTCGTCGCTGACTTGCCAGACGTACGCGAGCGGCGCGGCGGCGAGGATGGATTCGTCGTCGCCGAGCACTTGCAAAATCGCGCCGAGCTTAGTGGATTTGCCGAAATCAGCTTGCCAGGTCCAGGACTTCTCGCCGTCCGCGCCCCGCCAGAGATGCCCTGGAGCTACCGAGAAGCGGTCGCCATCAACAGCGCCTGTGGCCGGAAATGAGGCATCGGCGCTGGAAGCAGAAGTGTTCTGTGGCGTAAGAATTGCCGCCGCATCAGCCGTCACCGCGGCGCGGCAAACACCGTCCAGTGAGAATTGCCCCGCCGCAGCCATCGCCAACGCGATGAGCCACGTCGCCGCAACCTTCGTCCTCACTTCCGTCCCAGCCATTCAAATTCCTGTTACCCTTGGCCGCCGTCGAGGGAATGAACTCGCACCCCGCAGCGTTCGGCAGTCCGCGCGCCGCGGAATCTTTATCTTACGCGCGTGAATCTGGGATTACGATTCACGATTCGTCGACCGCCTTATATTTTCGTATTCGCAGATCGAACTCGGTAGTTGCCGCCTCCAAGCGCGAGCGGCGGGGTGCTAAAGAACGTGCCCCGCGGATTTGCAGTCCGCGGGGCACGCTGTGCCAATCTACCCCGTTTGGCAAAGATGTTGCGGCCAGCTTAGCTGCGTCGGCGCCGAACCATGAGCACGCCCGCGACGCCGCTAAGCATCGTCACCAGGCTCATGGGCTCCGGTACGACGGATTGGCTGAACACGATGTTGTCAGCGGCCCAGTTGAACAAACTGTCGCCTGATGGAATCACGAACTCGAGCGTCAAGGCGCTGCCGGTCACGCCGGGAGAAATCGTCTGAGCGACGTTATTCACCGCGATCGGGCCGGACGTGTACAGCAGCGATCCGAGGCTCATCGGATTGTTGCCCGAGTAGACGTTGACCGACGTGGTCTGCGTATTCGTATTGAACTTCACAAAGTCGGTGGAGATCAGCTTGGTCAGATATCCGGGATCGGCGGTGAAGGTCCAATACCACTTGCCGCCCTCGGTGTTGCCGGCCGAAGGATAGGCGACTTTCGAGAGATTTCCGGCGGCGGTCCAGGAGCGGGTGGCTGTGTTGGTCACGGCGCCGTAGATCACCATTTTCCCAACGTTGACGTTTGGCGTGTAACCTTCGCCGTTGTTGCCGTAGTTGAAATTGTACCAGTAAGGGGGCGCGCCAAAGTCGACGGTCGGAACGTTGGTCTGCGTGGGGCCCGCGACGAAGTCGCCGTACTCGCTCACGATCGTGCTACCGTTGCCCAGCGGGCCATACGCATTGCCGCCGGCCGGTGGCGGGCTGGCGTTCGGCGAGTTGCTGACTTCGCCATCCATCGTCAAAACCGTCGCTTGCGTTGCCGCCGCGCTCGCCAGGAGCAAGACTATCGACAGACAAACACCCACTCGCTGTACGTACATTAGACACCTCCAAGAAAGAGAACCAAGGTGGCGTGAAACATTGCGGATCGGCCGGGCACAAACCGCGGAGCACACGGCGGCCGCCAACCG
>JBFWSG010000013.1:43971-79069 GCA_050248495.1 Pirellulales bacterium
CTATCGACAGACAAACACCCACTCGCTGTACGTACATTAGACACCTCCAAGAAAGAGAACCAAGGTGGCGTGAAACATTGCGGATCGGCCGGGCACAAACCGCGGAGCACACGGCGGCCGCCAACCGCACGAAGAGACTCAATCCAGCAATCGTTCACGAACTGAAATTCATCGTAGTCCGCCCGCCAAAAATCTCATTTCGGAATCCAGTTTTTCTTGTTTCATATTTGTATACTGGGTAGTGGGGCGCAGACCCCGATTTGCATTGACAGTTTGGAAAGCGTTCGGGATATTCCCCTCGCAGCCCACACTGCGCGGTGCTCGTGCCAAAAATGAAGGGCCTTCGCTGCGAAGCGCGTTCTCCAACTGCTTCGTCGGAAGATTGATTGCCATGCTTGCCGGTTCGACTCCCGCCCAAGGCGGGGCTCACGTTGCCGTCTGCGTCGACAAGTCGCGCGTCTATGGTGCCGGCGTCCTGCAAGGGTTGTCGGACTACATGGAGGTTCACGGCCCGTGGTCCGTATTCCTGGAGCCGTTTTCCGACGGCACACTGCCTTGGCAGCGACTCGATCGCTGGTCGGGGCAGGGGATCATCGCACTCCTGCAAAGCGAAGCCTCCGCGCGGCGGGCCGCCCAGCTGAAAATCCCCATCGTCGACCTGAGCGGCAGCATTCCGGAACGGGAATTGTCCAAGCTGGGCATTCCCTGCGTCACCAGCGACCACCGCGAGATTGGCCGCACGGCAGCGGCCCATCTGCTCGAAACCGGTTACTCGTATTACGCCTACAGCGGCTATCAGAATCTGTTCTGGGTCGAAGACCGCTGGCTCGGGTTCTCGGAGGGCGTAGGCGGGGCAAAGTGCACGCGCTACGAGTACCTGCTGCCGCCGGCACGCGTCGGCGAGTCGATCCGCTCGTTGCAGCGCTGGGCAGACGCACAAGAAAGACTCACCGCCTGGATCGAAGCGCTCCCCAAACCGGTGGGCATCATGGCCTGCAATGACGCTCACGCGCTCGATCTTTTGGATGCGTGCCGGCGCGGCTCGATCGAGGTTCCCGATGCGGTGGCAATCGTCGGCGTCGACAACGACGAGGCGCTCTGCCGTCTGGTGAAGCCGGAGCTCTCGAGCGTCGTGCCTGATCCGCGCCGCGTGGGCTACGAGGCGGCCCGCATGCTCGACGAGCTGATGTCAGGCCGCCGGGCGAAGGGCGATGCGCCGCGGATTCTGATCGGCCCGCGGGACGTCATCGCCCGCCTCAGTTCACAGGGGACTGCGGTCGCGGACGAAGTGATTGCCAGAGCGCTGCGCACGATCCGCGAACACGCGGCCGACGGCATCAACGCCGAAGAAGTGTTGCGGCAGACGGGCCTGTCGCGTCGGGCTTTTTACCAGAAGTTTCAGAGCTACGTGGGCCGGACGCCGCACGAAGAGATCAGCCGGGTGCGGCTGGCTCGCGTCAAACGGCTGCTGCAGGAAACGCCCCTCTCCCTGGAAAAGGTCGCGGAACTGACCGGCTATTGCAGCGCCGCTCACATGAGCGTCGCGTTCCGGCGCGAGTTGGGGATGCCGCCGGGCGAGTTTCGCCGGCGCGTGTCGCGGCCTGCTTAGTGCCGCGCGATCGAATGTAGACTCCTGCCCGCCGCCTGATATCAGCCGCCGGCACGGGTTGCCATCGCCTTTAAGACTTCTTCGTCCGCATCGTAGCTGATGGACTGGACGGAACCGTCGCAATAGGCGGCGTTCCACGCGCCCGGATGGGCGCTGCCCCAAATGTAATACAGCGAAATGTTACCCACGTCGTGCAAGGGGAAGCGATCCTTGTTCATGAACATGGCGTCGTCCGCGTTCATGCCGAAATAGAGCCCCTGGTCGTCGACGGCAAACATTCCAGTTTCGTATTGATCGGGATCCATCCACTTGTCGCCGATCAAGAGCGTCTTCGACAGGCCGTCCATGATCATCGGCAGCTTGATCAACAGATCGTAGGCTGCGATGCCGTCTTGAACCAGGATCCCTTCCTCAAGTTCCAGCTTTCGCGTCGGCCACTGATACGTTTCGGCGATCTTGAAATTCGGCGGGCCGGGGTCCATTGAGAACGGAAGCGTCCCGGCGTTGATGCCGTAATCGGTCTTGGCGCTCGATGCTGGCCGGTTGGCGTTGTACAGAGGCGACGCTTGGTCGACTCCGCGGAGGCCTGGACCGCGGCGAGACGGGCAGTGGAAGATTCCCAAGCTGTGGGAGAGCATCTCGGTGAGGGGCGTTTTCTTGGCGGGATATTGCTGTCCCTTGGCGATGTCGCGCACGGCGCCTTCTTCAATATACGGCAGGACATTGAAATGCCAGCCGCCGGGCTGTTTTAGGCCGAACCCCATGTCCGGGTCGCCGACCCAGGAAAAGCCCCAGCCAATATTCGGCAGATGTTTTTGCGTATCCAAATGCAAGTGGCATCCCAGGGCCAGTTGCTTGAGATGGTTCTGGCATTCGGACCGCCGGGCCGCTTCGCGCGCCGCCTGCACCGCGGGGAGCAACAACGCCACCAGGATGCCGATGATCGCAATCACCACGAGCAGCTCCACCAGCGTGAAACCGCCGCGACCGTCGCGCCCTTGAGCCGGCGCCGAATTCCTATTTCTCAATTCCGAAGGCATCGTCTTTCTCCCACGCGATCTCAACGTATTGCGAAAGCTGCCTGTTTGCGTTTCCGGGCGAAGAGCAGTAGCAAACCAAACGCGGCGATTCCGAGCGTGCCGGGTTCCGGCACGACGCTTGCCACGGTGAGCGTTCCATCGACGTACAAGCGAGACAGGTCCCAGTTGATTCCGCCGGGAAGCTGCAACTGGGAAAACTGCCCAGCGATCGCGGCGAAGTCGAGAATGTCGAACGTGTCGCCGGCCGCAGGCGCGAATTGATTGGCCCAGACGACCTCCAGCGTTCCGCCGTGGAGCGTCACGTCTCCGCCCACCTTGAGCACATCGTACTCCGAGCCGCGGGCCACGCCGCCGAGCTCGATCTGCAATGTGCCGGATTCCGCCTGCTGGTAGTCGCCGCCGATCGTGAGCACACCCGGACTATTCCCCGGGGCAATCGTCGAACTCAAGTTGATCAGGTCGCCGTCGAACGAGCCGCTGCCGCCGATCGCGCCGCCGCCACCCACAATCGAACCGCCGGTCGACTCGACCACATTGTTGATCTTGAGCGTGCCGGCGCCCGTCTTGTTGAGATTGAAGGCACCGAGGTGAACGCGGTTGTTGAACTCCAGCGTCGTGCCGGTCGCCAGGCTGACATCGGTGTTGCTGGCGAGCGTGGTGTTTACGTCGATGGAATGGGTGACCGCGCCACCGGCATTGAGTAACTCGATGGCGGCGTTGCCGCTGGCGGCCTGGAGCGTTAACTCATCCGAACCTGCGATGTGATAGGAAATATTGTGATTGAACTGCAGTTTTTTGACGGTGATATCCGTATCGACTACCACCGTGCTCGGTGCGGTGATCACGTTGCCGAACACGGCGGTTCGATCGTTGCCGTTGAGCACGGTCACTGGCGTCCAGTTCTGCCCGCGGCTCCATGTGCCGGAACCATTGAAGTTCCAGGTGGCGAGCAGCGCCGGCGGACCCGGCTGGGCAAACACGATGTTGTCGGCGGCGAAGTTATAGAGCGCATCGCCGTCCGAGAGAACGAATTCGAGGGTCAGTGAATTGGCCGTCACGTACGGCGAAATCGTCTGCGCAACATTGGACACGTTGACCGAGCCCGACGTGTAAAGCAGCGACCCCAGGGCCATGGGATCGTTGCCCGAGTAGACGTTCACCGTGGCGGGCAAGGTGAGCGTGTTGAAGCGCACCAGGTCCGTCGAGATCAATGTGACCGAATGGCCCGCGTCCGCCGTGAATGTCCAGTACCATTTGCCGCCGCCCGTGGTGCTGGCGGCAGGATAAGACACTTTCGAAGCATTGCCCGCAGACAGCCAGGAGCGCGTGGCGGTATTGGTGATCGCGCCGAAGATGACCTGATTGGCGACCTTCACGTTCGGCGTGTATCCTTCGCCGTTATTGCCGTAGTTGAAATTGTACCAGTAGGGTGGGTCGCCGAAGTTGGCGGTCGGCACATTGGTCTGCGTGGGGCCGGAAACGTAGTCACCGTATTCCTGCACAATCGTGCTACCGTTGCCCAGGGGACCGTAGATATTTCCACCGGCAGGCGGCGGACTGGGTGCGTTGAAATTGCTGACGTCGCCTTCGAAGGTCAACACCGTCGCCTGCGCGGAACCAATCGTCCACAAACCGAGCGCCAGAGCGGTTGCGGTTGCGGCAGATTGTCGTGTCCCCCGCCGCGCGAGGCCGATCGCAAGACCGATCATGACTAACAACCAGGCGGCCGGCTCGGGCACGGCCGCGCTGTCGGCGAGTGCACCGCTGCCGCTGGTGTTGCCGAAACGGTTGCGCCAGTACGTGTAGTCGGCCTGATCGACGACACCATTGCCGCTGCCGTCGGCGCCGGATCCGGGCGTCACGTTCGCATTCAAAGTGTCGCGCCATTTCGTATAGTCGGCGGCGTCGACGATTCCATTGCCGTTGTAATCGCCAGGTACGCTGCCGGCGTAGGTAAGCACCAGATTCGTGCCCCCGACTACGCTCAGACTGAAACCCGCGCTATTTCCCGTAAGCGTCAGGCCGTTGTTGACGATGCTCGCGGCGGAGAGCACGGTGAACGTGTTCCCGCCCGCCGGCACGAAACCGCCGAGAAGTGAGACGTCGAGGGCACCAGCGAGCGTGGCAGTGCCAGTCACGGTCAGGCCCTGCACGCCGTAGACGCCGGTTCCCGATATGTCGACCGCGATCTTGCCGCCGGCACTATTGGTCAGCGAACCCTTGATCGTTCCCGCGCCTCCCAGGAGACCGGAGTTGATGACGCTGCCGGCCGCGCCGGCCGTGCTGTCGTTGTTGATGTTCACGCGGCCGGCCCCGCTGACATTGAGCGTATTGCCGTTGAGATTCAGCTGGTGGTCGAAGTCCAGCACCGTGCCGGCGGCCGCGGAGACGTCCGTCGTCTTGGCCAGATTCACCGGCAGCTGAAACTCTTCGGTGACCGCGCCGCCGGCATTCAGCACGGAAATGCTGCCGTTGCCGGAAGTCGTGTCGATCGTCACCGAACCGGCGCCCGCGATCGCATAGGGCTGCGTGTGATTGAATTGGATGCCCTTTACCGTCACGGCGGTGTCGGCCACCACGGTCGTCGGTTCGGAAGTGCGGTTGCCGAAGACCGCCGTCGTCACCGTGCTCGGGGCGACGATCGGCAGCCAATTGGTCGTCGTGTTCCAGAGGCCGAAGTTCGAGACTCCCCATTCCGCGGAGCCGGGAACCGGCAACGGACTGGTGAAGGAGGCGAAGTTGCCACCCATCACCATCGAGATTTCGCTCGGCGTGAGCGCCTGGTTGAAAATCGCCACATCGTCGATCAGGCCGTCCCAATTGCGCGAGGGCGACTTTGTGAGATTGCCGCCGATCTCCACGGCGCCGGTGTAGCCGGGAAAGTTGAGCGATTGAGAACCGACCGTCGCCCGATAGCGCTCGGTGCCGTTGATGTACATGATGTAGTCGGAACCGTTGTAGACATAGGCGTAATGGTTCCAGACGTCGAGCGTCGGCGCGACGTGCGTCTCTTTCTGCAGGGCGGTGTTGTTGCCGTGCCACATGTAGTACTGCTCGTCGCCGTTGGCGCCGGATTGAAACTCCAGCCCGTAGTTACTCACGGCCGGATCCTTCTGCGACAGAATCGTGCCGTAGGTGTTGTAGTACAGCCCGAGGCCGTCGCTGTTTTCAAACGCCCAGGCGGTGACGGACCAGGGATTGCCGGCGTTCAATCCGACCTGCAGGCTGAAGTTTCCCGGCACCTGAACGTAGGCGCGATTTACCTGGTCGCTGGTGAGCGACAGCGCGTTGCCGAAACCGGCCTTGCTCGAGGCGCGCGTGGCGTTTGAGCCGACGAATGTTCCTGTGTTGTTGTTGCCCGAAGAATCGGTGGCGTTGCCCGAGGCCTCGTTGAATCGCCACAAACCAACGACGGACGCGTCGGCAGCACCAACCAAGCCACACGCCATCGCCACTAGCAGCCAGGCGGTCCGCGCAGCGTCCGAACCGTTCAGCGCACGAATAGTCAAATCAGTGCTCCTCATGCAGGATTGCGACGCCGCCAATCGCCTCAGAATAGCCAGCTACACCTACTCTGTTTCGTCGCTACAAAAGCGTCAATTCGTTAGCGGCTCTTCGGCGTTCAAATCTGTATCACGCCGCGAATGCACTTGATTCGGCGCTCAATTGTGCGGACCTTTTATCGTAGGCGAGTGAGCTGCAAAAGCAAAACAGACTCCCGGGCATGCGGTCCCGGATATCGGGGGATACGAATGAACGCGACCGAATTCATTTTTGGTGACGCACTCACCGACGCTCCACCGGCCGCAGTGAATGCCGCCAAACGATCGCTCCTGGATTTGATCGGCGTCGCGGCCGCGGGGCGACGGACCGACGCATCTAGGATCGCGCACCAGACGGCCTGTGACTTGTGGCCTGCCGGCGAGAAGCGCGCCACGCTGATCTTCGACGGCCGCGCGGCTGGTCCTGCGGGCGCAGCATTCGCCGGCGCCGCGACCATCGATTCGATGGACGCACACGACGGCTACAAGCCGGCAAAAGGTCACGCGGGAGTGGCCGTGCTGCCGGGACTGTTGGCGATCATTGAAGCGGACAACATTTCGCTCTCGGCGCCGGCGTTTCTCGAAAACTTGATTCTGGGTTACGAAATCGCCTGTCGGGTCGCCACAGTTCAACACCAGTCACGGCCCGACTATCACGCCTCCGGTTCGTGGAATGCCGTCGGTACCGCCGCCGTCGGCGCGCGGCTGCTGCGGCTGTCGGCCGGCGAGACGCGCGAAGCACTCGGCATCGCCGAATACTTCGGACCGCGGGCCCGCATGATGCGCGTCATCGATCACACGACGATGGTCAAAGACAGTTCCAGCTGGGGCGCGATGACGGGCGTGACAGCTGCTTACCTCGCCGCAGCCGGCTTCACCGGCTCCCCGGCGGAAACGGTCGAGGCGGAAGAAGCATCCTCCGTGTGGGGCGACTTGGGGCGCCGCTGGCTGATCGTTGAACAGTATTTCAAACTGTGGCCGATCTGCCGTTGGGCTCAGCCGTCGGTGACCGCTGCGCTCGAATTGGTTCGCGCAAAGCAGATCGATCATCGGCAAGTCCGCCGCATCGTCATTCACACTTTTCACGAAGCCCGCCGCCTCGCCGGTCACGAGCCGCAATCGACGGATGAAGCTCAATACGCGATCGCTTTCCCGACGGCATGCGCCTTCGTGCGCGGGCGAGTCGGCGTGGACGAAGTCGCGGGTTCCGGACTGCGTGATCCGGAAATCCTTTCGCTCTCGAAACGAATTTCCTTCGAGGAGACGCCCGCGTTCAATGCGGCCTTTCCCGCGCGGCGATTGGCGCGGCTGGTCGTTGAGATGACCGATGGCCGAATCGTGGAGAGCCCGCCCACCGAGCCGCTGGGCGATCCGGAGCACCCGCTCTCCGACACGCAAATCGTCGAAAAGTTCCACGCCCTCGCCGGCCCGGTCCTCGGCGACGATCGAGCGAAAGACATCTGCGATGCGCTCGGCCCGCTCGATGCGAAAGAGTTCGACCTCCCGCGGCTACTGGCGGAATTACGGCTGCCGATTCGCGATCTGGCCAACTGACGCGGTCTGTTCAATTGACTGGGCCTGGCCCGCCGCGCTGGCGCCCGTCACCTGGTCGAGAGCTTGAATTCCTCGTACGTCGAGGGAGTCGTCTGCTTCGAGACTTCGCTGCCTAGCGTTGTCTGCGTGTTGTACTTTTCGGGAATTCTTACCGAGGGGTGAGTGATTTGCACTTTGTAGGTGCCGGCATTCATCGCCCGGATTCGTTTGAGCCCCTCGGGCAAGTGTTCGGGCGCGATGGAGATCGTCGCCATGCCATTTTGGCCGGTGATCCCCGTGCCTTCGTGCAAAGCCCCTTCCAGGTACGGCTCCGGCACATAGGTCACGGTCGCATCCTTCAGCAGTCGCCCGTCGAGCGTCACCACACACTCGACCGTCATCATCGCCGGTCCGCTGGCAGACCACGATTCGATCCGCGCGACGAGCTCGTCTTCGCTGATCTCTTGATCCTGATTCGTGTCGTAAACCTTCAGCGCGGCCAGCAACCCCGGCGCCGAGACGAGCTCTGTTGCGTCGAGCGCGCCGTCGCCGTTCTTGTCATACGCTTGCAGCGCCTTGCCGGCCGCATCGCTGGCGTCGATGTCCGGCGCATGGACGCGTTGGGGACCGAAAGAGCAGCCCGCCACCATTGGCAGTGCGAGCAAAACGAGACGAAGGCGATGGACCATGGGACTGCCCCTATCGAAGAAACTTGTGCATGTGGCCGCGCCTGCAGACACACCACGCTCATTTGTGTTCTTAACGAGCGGCGCGCCCGGCTGTCAACAAGATTATTACGAGAACACGCGCCGCGACTCGCGAAAAACAAGCGCGGTTTGTTATGCTGTAGAGCGACTGCCAAACGCGGCGAATCGGACGCGCGACGAGGCCGTGATACAGATTTGATAGCTCTCGGCAAGCTTTTGACATTGAATCTCGCGCGCCACGAATCGACGATTGGATTGGCGACCTTTGCGGTGTGAAGCCGCCGGTGAGGAAAACATGACGCCGCACAAGTTGCTCTGCGCTTTTCTGGTTTATCTTGGCGAATCACTCTGCCTGTTTGCCGTCGCAACGGCCGCTCCACAGCCCGAGTGGCGACCGCTGTTCAACGGCAAGGACCTCGACGGCTGGCACACGATCATCACCGGGCACGGGCTCGACAGCGACCCGGACAAGCTGATCCAGATCGAAGATGGCGTAATCCATTTGTACAAAGACGCCGCCGAAGGCAGCGACCAGCCCTGCGGATTCATTTGCACCGAGGAGAAGTTCGACCGCTATCGTTTGCGATTCCAATACAAATGGGGCCAGAAGCGGTTTGCCGACCGCTCCAAATCGCTCCGCGACGCGGGCTGCCTGATTCATATCCCCGAGATCAAATCGGTGCACGGTGTCTGGCCGATGTCGATCGAATGCCAGGTGCAGGAAGGGGACACGGGCGATCTGATCACTGTCGACACCGGCTGCACCGCGTTCGTCGACCCGGCGACGAAGGACGCCGACTACCCCACATTCCGCGATCCGTCACAAGGCGGCATCGAACACAAGAACGAGTGGTACATCAATGCCGACAAGACGCGCGACCGGTTGACCGACTGGAATACCGTGGAAGTCGTCGTGTGTGGCAGCGAGGCGGCCGCGTACGTGGTGAACGGCGAGGTCAATCAACGTTTCAAAGGCATCCGCCGGCCCGACGGCAAAGGCGGCTGGACGCCGCTGGGCGAAGGGCACATCGCCTTCCAACTGGAAGACGCCGAGGTGTTCTATCGAAACATTGAGATTCAGCCCCTTCCCGAGGGAGTCGACGCGAAACAACTGCTCTCGGCCGCTGCCGCCACGATCGCACCGGTCACGCCCGATGAGGCGAAAGAGAAGGCGGCGGTCGAGGCGGCCTCGCGGACGAAATCAGTCGAAGTACCGGCCGGGTTCACGCTCGAATTGGCGGCCGAGTCGCCACTCGTAGAACATCCGATGATGGCCTGCCTCGACGACCGCGGCCGGTTGTTCGTGGCCGAGAGCGACGGCCAGAACCGCGAGGCCCAGCAGCTGCTCGATGAAACGCCCCACAAGATCCTGATGCTCGAGGACACCGACGGCGACGGAACCTTCGATACGCGAACGGTGTTCGCCGACAAGCTCGTGCTCCCCAACGGCGCGCAGTGGTACGACGGCGCGCTCTACGTTTGCTCGCCGCCCTTCATCTGGCGGTTCCGGGACCTGGACGGCGATGGCCGCGCCGACGAGCGGACGCCGATCGCTGGAACGTTCAATTTCGACGGCATGTCGTCGGCGTTCCACGGTCCCGTGCTGGGCCCCGACGGGCGGCTGTATTGGTCCGGCGGTCAGCACGGCTGGATGCTAGAAAGCACGCAGGAAGGCGAAAAACGTCATCGCGCTGATCCCAAGAAACTCGGATACGATTCCGGCTTCGACGGGCCCTGGACGCGCTACGCGCCCGGCGCGTTTTCCTGTTGGCCGGACGGGTCCGATGCCGAGTGCCTGGCTAATGGCGGAATCTGCAATCCCGTCGAGACGGCGTTCACGCCCGAAGGCGAAGTGTTCGGCACGGTGGCGGTCTTTGACTACGTCGAAAACCAGCGCCGCGACGCGGTCGTTCACTGGATCGACGGCGGCATCTTCAACCTGGCTGAGAAGAACTACAAAGGACTGATCCGCACCGGGAAGGACTTGATACCGCTGAGCTACCGCGGCCATGCGGCGCCTTCTGGTATCCTCCGTTACCGCGGCGATCAATTCGGCCCCGAATATCGCGACAACTTCTTCTTCACCGAATTCAACATGCACAAAGTGTATCGTTTGCAGGTGGAGCGTCGCGGTGCGTCGTTTACGAGCCAGGACCAGGTGTTCCTCTCTTCCACGCATCCGGACACGCATTTCACGGACGTCATCGAGGACGCAGACGGCAGCTTGCTGGTGATCGACACCGGCGGCTGGTTCCGCTACGGCTGTCCGACATCTCAGATTGCCAAGCCGAACATTGAAGGGAAGATCTTCCGTATTCGGCGGGCCGAACAGGCGCCGGTGGCCGATGCACGCGGCGGCAAGCTCGATTGGGAGTCGGCTTCGAACGAGGAATTGATCGCTCGGTTGGGCGACGCGCGGTTCGCCGTGCGCGATCGGGCCGTTGCCGCGCTCTCCAAGCACGGCGATGCGGCGGTTCCCGCCCTGTCGGCAACGCTGCAAAGTGGAACCGGACCGACGCGTCTGCTCGCAGTGCAGGCTCTGACGCAGATTCACACGGCTCAAGCCCGCAACGCCGTCCGAGCGGCGCTAGCGGATAAAGATTTTCCCACGCGACTGGCCGCGGTGCACGACGTTTGCCTCCATCGCGATGTGCAGGCCACGGAAAAATTGATCTCGCTACTGGGCGACGCCGAACCCGCCGTGCGCCGCGAGGCCGCCACGGCGCTCGGGAGAATCAAAACTCCAACGGCCGTTCCCGCGCTGTTGGATGCCGCCGCGACGGACGATCCATTTCTGTCGCATGCGTTGACTCTGGGGCTGATCCGCATCGGCAACGGCGAGGGCACACTGCCGGGTCTCACCAGCGATTTGCCGGCGGTCAAGCGGACGGCGCTCGTCGCGCTAGATCAGATGAAGAGCCCGCTCCTGACGCGCGACCAGGTGGTGGGGCTGCTCGACAGCAGCGACTCGGATTTGGAAGCCGCAGCCCTGGCAGTGCTCAATAGCCGTCCCGATTGGGCCGGCGACATCGCCAGCCGCCTGGCTGAATGGCTCCAGGAACAATCGCCGAATGGCGATCGTGCGGCCGCCATTCGCGGTGTGATCGCCTCCTGCTCCGAGAACGATAGCGTTCGGCAAACGGTGGCGAAGGCTTTGAACGACGACTCCACGCCGACGCCCAATCGGCTGCTGATCCTCGAGGCGATCGGCTCCATCGATTCCGACCAGCTCCCCGAGGCCTGGCAGCACGGCATCGAAAAGTGCCTCGCCGACGCCGATCCCTTGGTGATTCGCCAGGCCATCGCCACGATCGGCGCGCGGCATCAAGCGCTGTTCATGCCGCAGCTCACGAAAATCTCGGAGACGCAATCGCTGGCGGCCGCACTGCGCCTGGCCGCGATATCGGCCGTTGTGAAGCAATCGCCGCACTTGTCGGCGGAACTCTTCGCCTTTTTAACCGATCAGTGCGCCAATTCGGACGTATCGATCGATCGGCTCGCTGCCGCCCAAGCGATCGGCGGCGCTCAATTGAATTCCGACGAACGCGCGAAAGTGCTCCAATTGGTGTCCCAAGCCGGTCCGCTCGAACTGCCGGCACTGGTGAATGTCTTTGAGACCGGCGGCGACGAGCAAGAGGGCAAGCGGCTCGTCGGAGCGCTGCAGAGTTCGCCGGGATTGTCGTCGATCTCGGGCGACCGGCTCATGAAGCTGATCGCCAAGTATCCGTCGACGGTTCACGAGGCTGCCGCGCCGCTGCTCGCTCAGCTATCGAGCGATGCCGCCGGGCAGGCCGACAAATTGCAGCACCTCGTCGATGCGCTCGGGGGCGGCGATCCCGGCAAGGGTCACGAAGTCTTTCTTAGCACGCAGGCGGCCTGCTCCACTTGCCATCGCGTCGGCGCCGAAGGCGGCACGATCGGGCCCAATTTGAGCCAGATCGGCCAGATTCGCACCAAGCGCGATCTCATCGAAGCCATCGTGTTTCCCAGCGCTTCGTTCGCCCGCGGGTTCGAGCCGTACGTCGTGGTCACGACGGAAGGCAAGGTATTCAACGGCATCATCGGCCGGGAGACCGCCGAGTCGATTTACCTCCGTGGCAGCGACCGCAGCGAGACCCGCGTGGCCCGCGACGAAATCGAGGAAATGGACGCCGGCGCCGCCTCGATCATGCCGAAGGGACTGGATGAGATTCTCTCGGAATCCCAGCTGCGCGACTTGATCGCGTTCCTGATGTCGCGAAAATAGTCGGCACGCTCGCCCGACGGGTACAGCATCGACTCGGCTCTTGATTCCGGCGGCCGATCAACGACTCAACAGAGGAGAAACTCGCGTGACCCAAGAATATCGCTTCTCGTTTGGCCCGTGGAACTTACACGAAGGTGCCGATCCGTTCGGCCCGCCCGTCCGGCCCACGATCCAATTCGCCGAGAAGCTGCGGGCCTACAAGGAACTGGGCTTCGAAGGAGTTCAATTTCACGACGACGACGCGGCCCCCGGCATCGACGGCCTGTCGGCCGGCGAACTCGAAAAGACCGTGAAGAACTTGAAGAAAGTGCTGGCTGACGAAGGATTGACTCCCGAGTTTGTCGCGCCGCGGCTGTGGGAAGATCCGCGGGGAATCGACGGCGGATACACGGCGAACGACGCGAAGTGCCGCGAGTGGGCGCTCGCCCGTTCGCGCCGCGCCGTCGACGTCGCCAATCTGCTGGGCACGCGGTTGATCGTGCTCTGGCTGGCCCGCGAGGGCACGTACATTCGCGAGTCGAAAGACGCGATCAAGGCGTATGACCAGATCGTCGCCGCGATCAACCATCTGCTCGAGTACGACCCGAACATTCAAATCCTGATCGAGCCGAAGCCGAACGAGCCGGTCGACCAGGCCTACGTGCCGACGATTGGCCACGCCTTGGCCGTCGCCGCGCGGACCATCGATCCCAATCGCGTGGGCGGGCTGATCGAGACGGCCCACGCCAAGCTGGCCGGCCTCGATCCGTCGGACGAAATGGCCTTCGCGCTGTCGGCCGGCAAGCTTTGGAGTGTGCATCTCAACGATCAGAACGGCTTGAAGTTCGACGAGGACAAGACCTTCGGGGCGGCCGACCTGCGCGGCGCCTACAACCAGGTTCGCGTGCTCGAACGGGGCGGTTACGCGGCGACCGGCCGCTTTGTGGGACTCGACGTCAAAGCCATGCGCACGCAAGGCGCCGGTGTTGCCAGCAAGCACCTGTCCAATAGTAAGGCCGTCTTCCTGCGGCTGGTCCACAAGGTCCGGTCGTTCTCGCCGGAGCGGGAAGCCGAACTGATGCGCTCCCGGAACTACGAGCAACTCGAGTTCGAGATTCTCGATCACTTGATGTCGGCGTGAGTTCCTCCACGAACCGACGATTTCCTGGCAGGTCGATCCATGAGCCAATCGTCGCGACGGGAATTCATCCAACAGGCCGGCGCTGGGGCTGCCGGCCTGGCGGCGCTGCAGTTCGGCAAATTCGCCCCAGCGGAAGAGGTCGTCACAGCAGCCGCCATTCCGCCTCATCGCGAACTTTTTGTGCCGGGAGTTCATGCGTACCCGATGTGGCCCAGCGTGCGGGTCGGAGGCACGCTCGAGCTCTGCGCTAGCGCCAGCGAACCGTATCAGGTATCGATCTTCCGGTTGGGAACGAATTTGGATGGCCCCGCCGGTGACGAGTTGTGCATGGCGTGGGATAAGGCCGCTGCACAACCGCAGCCAATCCATCCGGGATCGTACATCTTCGTCGAACGCGGCTTCAATTTCGGACGCAACGCATTCTCATTTGAATGCTGGATTCGAATTTGGGACGTGCCGGCCGAACAGGCGATCTTCGCGTTCTCCGGAACCAGGTCCACCGAGAGTGCCGCGTTGACTGTCGACTCCGAGGGGCGGATCGGATTCGAGCTGGCTCCTGCTGCCAAAGCGGATGCTGCAAATGCGATCGCGTCGCCCGCCGGCACGCTGCAAGCTCGAAAATGGCAGCATGTGGTGATCACGTGGGATGACGGCCTTGCAAAGCTCTACGTTGACGGCGCGCTTGTCGCAACTGGTCGATTGTCGGGCGATGTCCGCAACATTCGCGGGCCGCTGCGAATCGGCGGCAGGGAAGTCGGCGGCCGCAGCGATCGATTCCTCGACGCCGACGTGGCGATGCCGGCAGTCTACAACGAAGCACTCTCCATCGAATCGATCGCCGAACGATTTCGTGAACAAGGATTGCAGCCCGCGGTGGGACCGCACGTCGCAGGCTGTTGGCCCCTCGACGAAGAACGAGGCGACCAGATTGCCGCCGTTTCGGGGAATGGCCACCACGGCCGCATCATCAATCATGCAACTTGGATGATCGGGGGTCCGAGCTTTGCCGCCGATGTGCCGCGATTCGGCAACTACGATCCACGGCAAGATGCGAGTCGAGGCCACGGCCTGCGATTGGCCAGTGACGATTTATACGATTGCCGTTGGAAAGTGACCCATCGGTGGCAGGTGCCGCGCGACACGGAGCCCGGTCTGTATGTGGCCCGCTTCGAGTTTTCACTCGACGGCACGCGTCGCACTTACCATTGCACGTTTATCGTTCGCCGCGCGGTCGACCAGCCGCCGGCCCGCATCGCCCTCATCGCCGCCAGCACCACCTGGCGAGCCTACAACGGCACTCCCTTCGCTCTCACTCCGCCGCAGCTCAAACAAGTCTGGGACACGAGTGGCCTCACCGCTGAGGATCATGGTCTGCCTGCATTCTGCCTCTATCGTCGCCATGCGGCGGGGCAGGGCAGTTATCAGGTCGGACTCCGCATGCCGTGGCCGGCCGCGGGGCCCTATGTACTGTACAGTGAGACGACGGACTACAGCCACCTGATGCGGGCGGACCGCTTCATCCAGGTTTGGCTCGAAGAACAAGGTTTCGATTGTGACATCATCAGTGGCGAAGACCTGCATCGTGATCCCGCCTTATTGCGCAAGTATCAAGTCGCGTTCATTTCTGGCCACAACGAGTATTGGTCCTGGCCCATGTACCGGGGCGTCGAATCGTTCCTTGCCGGAGGCGGCAATCTCCTCGTGCTCAGCGGCAACACGATGGGCTGGCGGGTGAGCTTCAACGAGGACTGCAGCATCATGGAGTGCCGCAAAGCGGATGGCGGCGGCAGCCAGGTCGACGATGGACGCCGCGGCGAGATTTGGCATAGCGACGATGGCCTCCGTGGCGGACACCAGCGCGAGTGTGGCATGCCCGGGTACCGACTTGTCGGCGTCGACATCATCGGTTGGAATCACCCCAGCAATCCGAAGAATCTCGGACCTTATTTAGTGGAGGACGACCAGCATTTTCTGTTCACGACGCCGGAAGAGACGGGGCTGCGAAATGGCGATCGCTTCGGCTGGGGTGGCGAGGGCAAACTGCCCATGGCGAACATCCACGAAATGGACATTCGACCGTCGACTTTTGCCGCGCTCCAACAAGAGCCGACGCCCAGCGGCGCGGCCGTGCCCGACGACCCGCGTGGGATGGTTCGCATCGCCAATGGGATCGTACCCTGGAAAGAAGGGGGCAGCCCTGCCGATTACTTCGGCCGAACGATCGTGCCGGCCACCGATCAGGGAGGTGAAATGATCTACTGGGAGCGGGCCGATGGCGGGCGAGTGTTCAACGCCTCCGCGATCGGGTCCGGATGGGTGCTACACGCCGATCCCCGCTGGGCGGCGCTCGTCCGCAACGTGCTGCACCACTTCGGCGTGCCGCGACCCGTGGGCTGAGGCAGTGGTTCGCAGCTCGGCGGCGGCGCCGCTGCTGGTCCGCCCGGTCCAAGCGACGACGCGGTTGAAGTGCAGGCGGACCTCGTCGGCCGTGGCCCGGCGAACGCCTTCCACCAGGCACGCGGGCTCATTCTCCTGCTGACCGCGGCGCATGATCTCCTCGAGCGATGTCCCCGGTGGGACCGAAAAAGTGGCCTGGTTGATGATCTGATTGCCGGCGTCCAGTTCCGGAACGATGAAGTGGCAGGTTGCCCCGAACGTCAGCATTCGATTGGCGTGTGCGTCTTGATAGGGGTTCATTCCCGGAAAGCTCGGCAGCAGTCCGTGGTGCAGGTTGATGATGCGACCACCCGCATACTTCCAGCAGCTCTTGGCGGGCAGCACGCGCATGTAGCGGGCCAGCACGATAAAGTCCACCGCGTGTTCATCGCACAGCTCAATCATTCGGTCGTCGTCGGGGGCCCCCTTTTCGTCGCCGATGTTTGACCAGGGAACTCCAAACTCTTCTGATAAGTGGCGGCAATTGTCGCGGTTGGCAATCAAGAGCTCGACCTGGGCGTTCACCGTGTCCGCCTGGATGGACTGCAACAGCGCCCGCGCAGTCTCCGGCCGATAGGTGACGCAGATCGCCAGCCGCGGTTTGCGACCGATAATGTCCGGACTCCACGTACGAATTGACAGCCCCGTCTTCTGTGCCACGGATTGCAGCTCGTCGCGTAGCGTGGCCACATGTTGCGGCGAAATATCGACTCGCGTCAGCATCGAAAAGACCGACTGCTCGTCGTGGTCATACATCTGAATCTCGGCGATGTTGGCACCCAATCGCGTCACCGAATGAACGATCGGATCAGCCAGCCCGCGATTGTCGGGCCCCACGGCGGTGATTACTAGTTGCATGGGAATATCTGATGACTTGCATTTTCGCTTGATCTTGGAGCCAAACTACGCAACGCTTGCTCCTTGCCTCCATTCTTTAATCCACAGCGCAGGGCTGCCATTCGGAAGCATGCACCGCCGGATTCGTATCTGTATCGAGCAGCGCGATTGGCGCCTACGCGCAGTTTCTAGGCACGCGCGGTGGCTGGCCGCGGATCCCACACGCGCACTTCTTTCGCTTCGCTGGCAATAATCAACGACCACCAATCGGGGCGGAGAGCATCGAAAAGAGTGTTTTGAAATTGCCTGAATGAGGAGAAACATCGGCGAGTCCCGGCGACAATTCCCAATTGCTGATACCTGTCCGCTACACCGATTTAGACGTGTAGCTTATCCTTGATGTGAATCGATTTCCGCAATCACTTCTCCGCAGCGTCGAGGTCTCCTTTCTGTTTTGCGACCAACACCAAGACTTGATATGCGCTTGATACTTCATTTTCACCTGCCTGTTCTTAGAGCTTGACCGCCTTCAGGCAACGCTCCTGGGCACAATCAAGTTCCACTCGTTTCGCTGCGTCAACTGCCTGTTTGCAGTAGTCTGAAGCTAGAGCCAGTTACAGAACCGGTGTGCCGCTCATGAATACAGTGAATTCGCCGGAAGACTTGCTTGCGTTGCAGTCGCGAGCGGGGTTCTGTAACTGGTTCTAGAGAAAATCTGATGTTCGATTCCGTGACATCGCTCATGGCTCTTTTTGGAACGGATGATTTTTGGCTGATAAGTGTGATGATTGGTCGACGACTTTGAACCAGTGAGGCACGTCGGCGTTTGGATTGTCAACTTGAAAGGCGAATTCTCGCGCCAAAACAAATGCAAATGAAGGCATACAGAATGGCGAGGGACCCGGGCTCGGGCACCGTCACAAGCATTGCGGCGAAGGAACCCGCGCCGTTGGCCTCCTCGAAGGCGGCCTTAAAGATGACGAAGTCGGCGTGATCGTTGCGGAAGTCGCCGTTGATGTCGCCCAGGGCGTAGGCTTGCGCCGCTGTCAGGCCAGTCATATCCACATGTTGGCCGCCACGGAACCGGGTCCAATCGTTGACGTTGACGGCACAGTCGCCGTTGATGTCTCCCTGCACGAAGCAGCCGGAAACGTCGAACTCGACGACCACCGCGCGATGGTCGGATGGATAAGGTTGAATGGCGATGTCGGTACTGCCATCGTTGGCATTGTAGCCAAGAGTTTGGGCAAGCGATGGTGTGACGCCATTTCCGGCGTAATAAACGAAGTCAATTCGGTCAAAGACTTCGTCGTCCGGGACATTCGGCGCAGGGTAGCCTGGCGTCCAAGTGAACGCCGGATCGGCGACCTCATCCGGCCGCAATTCACGAAAGGCGTCAGTCAAGCCGGCGTTGACGACCGCACTCGAAGCGGGCCAATCGACTTGCATTCCAAAATGCATTCCCGCGGCCGCCGCTTCCGACGTCCAGTCGAGATGCGAGGGTTCATTGAAGTCACCGGTAAGAAAGACCGGAACGCCGGTTGCCAGCGCACTCGACATGTTGTCCACGAGTGCCGTCGTTGCGGCACCGCGTGTCGCTTGAGCTGCCGCGATTGCCTGGGCCTCGGTCGTGATCAAACCGTCCCGTATGTCGTACGGCTGGTAAGGGTAGGCTGCCAAATGGACGTCGAACACAAACGCCTCCTGCAGCGGCGCTAGCTGCACCTTCACGCCGTAGGTGAGCGTCTGCACGATCGGAAAGCGACTTATGATTGCGGTGCTGCCGCCGAGGCTCTGATAGTGGTACCCCAGCGCGCTGGCGATCGCCTGGCCATTGGAACCGCGTTCCTGGATGCCGATAATGTCCGCCTGGGCCGTTTGAATCACGCCCACCGTGCGCGACAACGGTCCGGCGTTGGCGCCGCCCAACCAGATGTTGTACGACATCACTCGCAGCGACGTGGTCGTCTGGGCCCCAGCGATTGTCCCGGGTCCCGCAGTCAGCCACAGGCACGAAACGAACATGACGCTGTTGAAAACACGATGGATCATCATTCGTATCCAAACTCGCGCACAAAAGGTTCGAGGATCGTGAATGCCGGTTCGAGCAATTGCTCGTAATTTCGCCAGCGGCCGATGGCTCGCGTGTAGATCGGTTGGGCCACGGCTTCGTAGCTGGGGCTTGTGACCTGTTTGACGGCGTTTAGACGCTGCCGGTAGCCGAGAACCTGCTCGTCCCACGGCAAGCCGAGCGTCTCGAGCGCCCTTCGGGCCTGCGACTCGGCATCGCGGACGGTATCCTCGTAGCGCACTTCGCACCATGGCACTTCGATCGATTGGCGAAACTTCAGCCAGGCGCTCATGTCGAGAGCATATCGATTGGCAGTACGTGCGATATCAAGGAAGCGCACGCTCACGCTATTGATCGGCAGATAGCGCAAGTAACAGCTCAGCACCACGTCGCGCGGATCGCGCAGCGCGACAATCAAGCGAGTCTCGGGGAACACGCGCAGCATCAAGGGAATCGTGAGGTTGTAAGCAGGGTTCTTATCCAAGTGCATCCGCTCGCCAATTGACTCACCAAGCAGATACTCCATGCCGGCGAAATACCGCTCACGCCCCACGCGGATTTCGTCGACGCTCAACCGATCGATCAATTCCCGCAACGGCGAGTTTCCCCGTCTGTACGTGACGGAATGAAACAGCTCGCGACCGACGAAATCGCGCTCTTCCGAACTAACCAGTTCCGGATGTGCATCGAGCAGTTGCTCCAGGAGCGTCGTGCCGGACCGCGGAAAGCCCGTGAGCAAAGCCGTGCGTCGCGGCGGAAGCGACACGGCCTCCTCCCGCCAGCGACGGAAATCGTCGCGCGTGATTGCATCAATCAGCTCGCGCATTTGTTCGTGAACTCGGTCGGACGCCTTGAGGCAAGGACCCTCGCTTAAGCGCTGCGACTGCTTGCAGCGGCCAATCGCTTCGATCGCGCCGCCATAGTCTCCCTGGCTATCGCGCATCAGCGCGAGCTCACTCCAAGCCTGACAAGTCCAATCGGAATCTTGAGGAGCACTCTGGGTGACAGACAGGAGTGTCGCTTCTGCGTCCGCCAACCGTTTCTGACGCCGCTGAATGCGTCCTCGGACCAGCGACACAATCGGCAGATTGTATCCCGATCTCACGGTGCGTTCGATCAACTCTTCCGCCTCGTCGAGGCGGTGGGCCCGCTCGTACAATGACGCCAATTCCATCCAGGTCGGCGGCCCAGCGCCGGGCAGGGCGGCAGCCCATTTGTAGCTGGCAATTGCTCGCTCCGGCAGTTTCAACAGACCGAATGTCTCACCGATGTAGTGGTGCACCCCCGGATGACGGGGCGCTCGCCGCGTGAGCTTGTCGTGAATCCGCTCCATCCGCTCGAAGTCGCACTTTTCAGAGTAGGCGCGGGCGGCGAGCACATAGTTGCGAACATTATTGGGGTCTTGCCGAATCGACTCTTCAAAGAGTTCGAGCGCGTCCGCATGCCGATCCTCTTTCCAGAACGACAGGGCCGCCTGCAGTCGACGCGTCGGTTTGTCGACCATCGGTCCGGGCGCAGCAACCCGCGCCGACCGAGAGTCTCGCAGATTCCGCCGATGTTTCGACATGGAAAAGGCCCCGCCAACTTTCAATCGTAGCCGAAGGCATCGACATACGGCTGCAAAATTCCCAGAAATGGCTCGAGCTGGCGAGCATAATTGCGCCACCGGCCGATCGAGCTGGAATAGATCGGCTTGGTGACGGCTTCATACGTCGGTGAATGCACGTGCTTCTTCTGCGCCCGCTCGTGATATTTCAAAACACTTGCATCCCAATCGAGGTCGAGAAAGTTTAGCACCCGGCGAGCCTGGCTCTCCAAATCGGCGACGCTATCCTCGTAGCGGACTTCGATCCAGGGATTCTTCAGCAGGTCACGAATCTTCAGCCACGAGCGCATCGTGGCAGCGTACTTCTTCGCCGTGCCTTCGAGAGTCAAATAGTGGACGCTCACGGGATTGAGCGGTAACTGCTGCATAAAGCAGCTGACGACGACATCGCGCGGATCGCGCAGCGCAAACACAATTCGCATGTCGGGAAAGACGCGCGCGACCAGCGGCAACAGCATCGTGAGCTCGGGGTTCTTGTCGAGCAGCAGCCGCTCGCCAATCGGCTGGCGTAGAGCGCATTCCATTCCGGTCCAATAGGACCGACGCAACGCTTCGATTTCGGGCGTCGGCAAGCGATCCAGGGTTTCGACCACCGCTGCATTAGGCGGAGCTTTTTGAGCTATGCCCAGATAAACCAGGTCGGACATGACCTGCAACTCGTCCGCGCTAATCACGCCGGGGTGACTATCAAGCACCTGTTCTAACAGAGTCGTGCCGCTCCGCGGATGGCTCGTAAGCAGGGCCAGACCACCGCCGAGCCGCTTGAATTGGTCGCGATCCGAATGCCAACGCTGGCAGTGATCCGCCGTGATCGACAAAAACGTCTTGCCACTGGCACGCGCAATCCTCGTCGCGTCGTATTGCACTGGAGCCGACGCCTGGTCGAATATCTGCTTCGCGCGAGTGAGCGCCTCGAATGCTGCGTCGTATCGACCTGTCTTGTCGTGGAGCGCCGCCAACTGGTACCACGAATCGGCTTTCACACCGGGTGACGAACCGTTGGAGTCGATCAGGTTCCGCCAGCGGTCGGCCGCCCCGGCCACATCGCCTTCGCGACGGCATATATTGGCCAGTTCATATTCGGCCTGATCGAAGTTGGGAGCAAGCGTGAGCGCGTTCTCGGCCGACTGGCGCGCCGCGCTCAGGTCGTGCAGTCGCTCGTACATCCTCGCCAATTCAACCAACACCAGTGGCCGTTCCTGCGCCGCTGGAGAAAGTTCAAGGAAGCGACGATTGCAGGCGATGGCCCGATCATAGTGCTGCAACATGGCAAACGAACGGCCAAGCATCTGCTGGAGGCGCGCATCGTCCGGATACAGTTTCTCTGCAAAGCTAATGAGCCTCTCGGCGTCGGAATAGCGATACCGCAACGCATAGGCCCGCGCGACGTCGGTCAGCAGTACCGCGTTATGCGGATCACGCGCCAGGGCTCGCTCGTAAAACCAGATCGCTTCGTCGAAGCGCCCCTGGTCCCATGCCAGCTGCGCCTTGTCAATGCGCGGATCTGGGTTGTGCCGCGGCAACGAACGATGAGCGCCGTCACCGGCCGCGCGCCCGTTCGCTGGGGCGCCTGTCCGCTGTCGCACCGTGGGCGGCTTACGGCGCCGCTGCCGATCATCAGGTTTACGGGCCATTCGAGAATGGACAGCTTCCGGCGGCGAAAAGGAAACGACTCGCGGGTCCGCCCTTGCCTCTTAAAAAGACACTGCGCGACGGGAACCACCTGGGCAGTGCAACCGCGCAGCGGCACCCGCGGGGCATAGAGCCTCACCCGCACAAGTACGTGTCCGATTATACTCGGCGACCAGCGCCTATTCACGTCGACGGACTGCCAGCAACGATAGTCCGGCCAAACCGACGAGGATGACTGTGCCCGGCTCCGGCACGACCGACGACAGGCTCGCATCGTCCACCGACGTGTCTTTGCGGGCATAGAACCCGACTCCGACCGGGTGTCCAATTTCTGAAGCACCGGATAGCACCGTGTGACTGATACTCAGGGACGTCCAGTTCGCCTGGCTTTCGGCCGCCGTCATCGCCGCACCGCGCGCGTTAATTGCCGTGTACAGGCTCGATTTGAGTGCATTCCCGTCGCTGAACGGGACCGTGCCGTCGAAGATATACATGAACAAACCGTTGCTCTCATTGAGATCGACGTCGTTCTGGGCCCAAATCGAGAACGTGTACGTCTTGCCCGCTTCAAAGACAGCGGATGTCTCTTGAGCACTATACCTTCCCAAGCCATGCATGGCCTGAACGCCGGTCCGCGGGGCCGCGCGCCGCGTATAGGTCGTTGATTCGGCGTAAGTAGCGTTGTAGAGCCAGTTGCTCGAACTATCATCTTGCGTGTAGCCCGGGGGATTGTCTAAATCATCGACCCAGGCACTGGTGGGCCGGTACGCATCGGCGTAAGCATACCCACTCGCAGGCACGCCATAATTATCAAAGCTCGGATCGCCCAGCGGTATCGACGCCGCGTACGACACGTTTACGAGCAGAACTCCAGCAGCCACCAACTTCGCGACGAGTCCTCTCAACCAGTTGGTAATCTTCATTAGCTAACTCCCACTGTAGTAGCGAACAACCGACAACCCGTTACCAGACCTCCGCCGTCCGTTCCAAGGAGCGATTGCAAGGTGAGACGAACCTCACCAGCAAGAAAAGCGCGCGGACGGGCACCCGAACGAGCGGGTACGATTCCGCAACCTGCAATGTGCGCGATCGATGCAATCGCCGCCATGTTTTTTTGCGCAGAATATGTGTGTTTTAATACGTAAGAGTCTTGCGCAGCTTCACGCCGTCCCCGCGCGGAACCCCCTTCATTTCACTTGATTTTAACCAGCGATTATCGCTAATCTTAATTGTTGGGCGGATCTTTTCGGCTAGAATCTCGGGCAGTTCCATGAGACTGCGGTTGGCATCTTTGCCGGGGTTGGTGTGCAGCATGCTTGCGTTGTGCGCTTCGGGCTGTGGCTCGAAGGGTCCGGCGATGGTGCCGATTCGCGGCGAGGTAGTCGTCGATGGACAACCCCTCCGTGATGTGACGCAGGGAATCGTGCGCTACGCGCCCAAGCAATCGGGCGGTGCGGCACGCGAAGCGACCGCCAGAATCCGGCCGGACGGCTCGTTCGAGATGACAACCTTCCAGAAAGGCGATGGTGTTGTCGCTGGCGATTACAGTATTACGGTGTCCGCTTACTCAGCGCCGATTTTGACTCGTGAACAGACCGAAGCGGGGGTTCGCAGCACCGGTCGCAAACTCATGATTCCCGAAAAGTATTTGGAAGCAACTACCTCAGGATTGAGTGATCGAGTCGACGCGGATCACTCGGGCTTCAAACGAATCGAGCTTGTCAACTAGTTCTGGTCTTTTCCACGCGCGTCTGAAGTCAATGTAAGAAGGGGCGATCGCATGATCAGCCGTCGCACAGGTTGCAGGCGAAGTCCAGGCTTTACCTTGGTGGAGCTGTTGGTCGTCATTGCCATCATCGGGATCCTCGTCGCGCTGTTGCTGCCCGCCATTCAAGCGGCGCGCGAATCGGCCCGGCGTTCGAGCTGCGTTAATAATCTGCATCAGATTGGCGTGGCGATGCATAGTCATCATTCAGCCCACGGGGTGTTTCCGTACGGCGCTAACGACGGTGATTGCGAACCGAATACACCACCACGCGAAATGATTGGCTGGAGAGTAAAGCTGTTGCCATACATGGAGTATGCGTCGTTATATGACGAACTATTGCCGGTCGCTGATGCCAGCAAGGGGACTCCGTGCCACAAACCCGAGAACCGAGCGTGGGATCTGAGTCCGCATCAGCTGAAAGTTTTACCGGAATACATCTGTCCGAGCGAAGAACCGCTGTATGTTAAGGGAGGTCCGGAACCCTACCCCGCATTCGATACCTGGTTCGGACCGAAGTTGGCGGGAATCTCCACGTATTACGGCTGCGCCGGTCCCGTCGCAACTGGCCCCATCGATGGAAGCTGGGGTGGTCAAGACATTATCTGCGGTCAATGTGTGGGAGGTGTCAATTGCCCATGCATTTCTGGCAATCGCCCCGGAGGCGGCCAAAGAGGTTGGTTTCACGGTCAGAATCCAGGTGGGCCGGGAATGCTCGACATGTGGGCCAACAAGATGTCAACCGGCAAGGTCCTGGATGGGACTTCCAAGACACTCCACGTGGGCGAGACGCATTGGGCAGAGCCCCCTAGCCCTGGTTCGAAGGATCCGGGCGAGTCCGGTTGCTTTTCGACGATGCAGTGGATGTCGAATTGGAATGTTGCGAGCACCGTATGGGGCATTAATACCGACTACGTCTCGCGGCTCGGCCTGACGGCAACTGAACACATTAACTTCAACTACCAGCTCGGCTGCAACTTTCGTAGCCGGCATCCCGGCGGCGCCCATTTCCTGTTTGTCGATGGTCACGTGGAATTTCTATTTGATGACATCAATCCAGTTGTACTGGCAAACCTCGGCGATCGAAACGACGGAAGAGTCGGGGAATCGTATCAGGGAACCGGTGGAACTCGCTGACGGAAATCTGTGTTACTTGTCGTTTCGAATCGAGGCTCCTCTTCGAGTGCTGCGGTATTGAGCGATCCAGGGCTTGTTACACATAGCGTCTCCAACAACTGATTTTTCGAAAGCAAACTGCGCTTCATTGAGATTTCAACACTGTGTTTTCGACTCGCGCACCCTGTTCGTGAAACGAGACCCGCTCTCTCTCGCAGATCGCCGCCGGAGTTCGATTGACCACTTCTGGGAGAATGACCGATGAAAGTAACTGACTTGCGACGCAAGTTAATGTCGTCGCTGGTGGCGGGAGGAATGCTCGCTCCCAGCGCGCTCTACGCGGCGAATCTGAACACCAACTTAATCACCAACGGCGACTTCGAGTCGGTCGACGATACCGGCACCTTGGGCGCTTACCATGCGCCGAAGATCAACTTCTGGACGGCCGCTTCCGTCGACAAGCAGGGCTTCGCCTATTCGCACACTGGCAGCTTGAGCGCTGGCAACGTCGTGCCCGACTACGCCAATGGGGCTCCGCTCGCGGGCGGCGGCAACTGGTACTTTTCGCCCAACGCCGGCACCGCAGCGCCCAACGTGGTGAACGGTCCCGGACAATTCTATCAAGACATCGACGTCTCGACGGGCCCCTCGGGGACTCTGATTGCCTCTGGGGGCGCCGCCTACAAGATCAGTGCATTTTTCAACAGCTATCAGGCGCAAGGCGACGTTGGCCATCTGCACCTGAATTTCTTCAACAATTCGAACGTATCGCTCGGAACCGCGGAAGTGGCCGGCCAGTTGCCGCTTAGCGAATGGATGCAAAATTCTCGCGGTGGCGTGATCCCTGTGGGCACCAGCAAAGTGCGCGTTTCGATCTTTGGCACGACTCCCATCGCCGGCGGCCCCGACGGCTACATGGACAACGTCGACTTCCAGGTCTCCAACGAGGTAATTCAACCGGTCCTGTTACTGGGCGTGAACCGCGATACCGGCGCGCTCACGATCACCAATCAGACCGGTGTCCCGGTAAACCTGAAGAGCTACTCAATCACGTCTGCTTTTGAAGCGCTGGATCCTGCCAATTGGAAGTCGATCGCCGACAACTATGACGCGGGCAACCCCGGTGCGAGCCAGTTCGACTCGGCACACAATTGGTCCGAGTTGACTGACCCCGCCGCGAACGGTGATTTGAGCGAAGCGGACCTGGACGCTGCCGCCGGCGCTTCGTTAGGGCACACCCGTTCTTTGGTAATTGGCAATGCCAACGCCTGGATCAAGAACCCCACGGAAGATCTCGTGTTTCAATATATTTCCGGCACCGAGATCAAGACCGGCATCGTCGCTTTCACCGGTCATGGTGGAACGCCTTTTGTCGCGGCCGATTTGAACGTCGATAACGCCATCAACGCGGCCGATTGGGCGATTCTCCGTTCCAACCAGCATACGAATCTGAGCGGCAAATCGCTGGCCGAAGCCTATCGGCTGGGTGATCTCACCGGCGATAAGCTCAATAACTTCGACGACTTCGTCAAATTCAAAACGTTGTACGACGCTGCCAACGGAGCGGGCTCTTTCGCCGCCATGGCGGCGACTGTCCCGGAGCCTTCGTCCGTCCTCATCATAATGGTCGCCGGCATTCTGAGCATTCCCATTCGCAGCCGCCGCGATGAATGACGCTGACGTAATGGCCCTGCGGTAAACACAAAACTGAATTTAAGATCGCCTCGCGGAGTACACCCGATGAAAGTTACCAACTGGCGCAAGACACTTTCAAAGACCTTGGTTGCGGCGGGAATGTTGTCGCCAGCGGCCGCTAGCGCTGCAAATTTGGATACGAACCTGCTCGCCAACCCTGGCTTCGAGAATGTGAGCTTCACCACCCTTGGCGCATACCAGGGGCCGATGATCTTGGATTGGACTTCCGGCACGCAGTCCGGTTTCGCGTATTCGCACAACCCTGGCGTAACGGGGATTCCCGACTACGCAAACGGCGGCCCTTTGACGGGCGGCGGTAGTTGGTACTTTACCTCCAACTCGGCCTCGGGCGGGACAGCGGGCAACGACGTCGATGCTGCCGGAAAAGTTGCTCAAGTGGTCAACGTGGCAGCCGGCGCCACGGGCACTCAGATCGCCGGTGGCGAGGCGATTGTCAAATTGACGGGCTCTTTTTCAGGTTATCAGACGAACGGCGACTATGGGCATTTGCACGTGCAGTATTTGAACGCTTCCAACGTTCCATTGGGCACGGCTGAAATCACCAACATTAACGAGACCGATACTTGGCGCGAAAAGCGCGGATTCGGTTTTGTTCCTGTTGGCACCGCGTCGCTCCGCGTCTCAGTCTTCGGCACGCCGCTCAGCGGCGGTCCCGACGGGTACATCGACAATGTGGACGTCCGCATCAAGTCCGCCAGCAGTGAGTTGGCGTACCTCGAAGTCAACACCACCAACGGACAAGTCCGGATGCGCAATCAGACCGGCGCGCCCATCAACCTCGACTATTACGAAATCACCAGCGCCACGAACGCGTTGAACGCGACCGCGTGGAACAGTCTGCAGGAGCAGAACCTCGCCGGCTTCCCGGCGGGCAATGGCTCGGGGAACGGCTGGGAACAAGCCGGCGGCAGTAGCTCGAGCACCGTGAGCGAATCGTACTTGCTGGGAAACAGCGCGCTTGCCAACAACGCGATCGTCAATTTGGGCGGGGCGTTCAACGTCGGCGGCGCGCAGAACCTGGCCTTTAAGTACGGCGCGCTCGCCTCTGCCGTGACGAGTCCGGTCGGCGACTACAACAACGACGGCACCGTGAACGCGGCGGATTACACGCGCTGGCGCGACGCCCTCGGCTCAAGCGTGACGCTGCCGAATGATTCGACGCCCGGCACGGTGACCGCGGCCGACTACACCGTGTGGCTAGCCAATTTTGGACAGACGGCTGCAGCCTCGGGCCCCAGCATCCTGACGACCGGTTTTGTGCGATACGTTACCACATTTTCCGGTGCCGGCGCCGCGACCGTCGTCCCCGAGCCGGCGGCGGTGATCCTGGTCGGGGCCTGCCTGGGCACACTGGTCGTCGGTTGCGGACGAAAGCGTGCAGCCGGCTGACGCAATTCGGCGCGAAGTTAATTCGCCACATTGAGACAGAACGAGATTCACTCGACTTGAGAGGATGATAACCATGAACCTTCGGCGCGAAAATCTTTGCCTGTTTCTGGCCGCAGGAATGCTGCTCAGTATGCCATCCGCCCAGACGCGCGCCGCTACTTTGGACCGCGATTACCGGCTGGGGGACGATGCGGCCGAAGGCGCCGTCACCGGCGGGGCCGTCACGACGACCTTCGACGGCGCCGGACAGCTCGGTCAAGGGCAACTCGTCGATCTGACCGCCGTCAATACGCCGACCTACGTGGCGATCAGTGGGCGACCGGACGGCGTGGGCGGACGTGGCATTCAATTCAATGCCGCTCAGTCGGAGTATCTGCATGGGTTCAGCCTCGGGTTTCCAGAAGACTCCTTTTCGGCCGCCACTCATACCACGATCAGTGGTGGAAATCTCGACTATCTGGGAATCGGCAATCGCGGTTTTCAATTCTGGGCGCGCCCCAGCGCCACGACTGCCCAGACTCTGGTGATGGACACCAATCAGCATGGCGTCCGAATCAACGCGAACGGACGGTTCTCGATGCGCTACGCCGGGCTGGACTTTGAAGACACGACTCAAACGGTCTCGCCGAACACCTGGTATCACATCGAAGTCGTGCGCCCCGAGGGTGCAGCTGCCGGCGCTCGAATGTATGTCAATGGAATCGCTGTCGCGGCGGCACCCGGCGGCTACGACGACGAATGGTCCGACCTGGTGGTCGGTGCGAATACTGCCGGCGACGATGGCGGCAATCACACCGAGATTCCCTCGCCCGTGGGCTTCACCGGCGGCACGACCGAGTTTTACAGCGGAATCATCGACGACCTGAAGATGTTCGTGATCGGCACTTCGACCTCGACCAGCCCCACCAACTACGGGTCGTTCAACCTGGCCACGGACAATCAGTTTGTCGCCTCACCGATCACTGGCATCAAGGGCGTCGCCGGAGATGTCACAAACGACGGCGTTCTAAACCCAGCCGACAAGACCGCGTTCATCAACGGCTGGATGGATCGGCGCTTGGTCAACGGCTTCTTGATCGGCGACATGTTTACTCGCAGCCAGGGCGACCTGAATCTCGACGGAATCACGAATATCCAGGATTTGCTTCTGATGCAAAACGCCTTATCCGGTGCCGGCCTGGCGGCAATTGCTGCCTCAGATCTCGTTGCCGTGCCAGAGCCCACGGCCGTGACGCTTCTGTTGGTGCTCGTCGGAATTGGCGCGAGTGTTCGTGGGCCACGAATACATGAGGCGCTTTAAGCAAGATTGCGTGGATCCTTCGCAACTGAACCCCGAGCGGCCAAGGGCAGCGTCGGGGCGCGGCATTGTAGGGGGCGTCGAGGATTTTGGATCGAATTGTGCTTGAAACGAGCGGGCAAGACAGCATCGAGTACGTTGGTGATGAAAAAGCCAGAGCTAAAACAGTGAACGCATTTGATTAACGAAAATTGAGCGCCACCGAGTTTAGAAGTATTAACCATTGACGCCGCACGCGCTAGCCGATGGTGCTTTCCGAGCCAAAGCCGCTCAGCGACTCAGGACAATCCGTCATGAGTCAGCTAGCTGGCGTGGCCACGCCAAGGAATTGCTCGGTAGACCACGATTCCTCGTATGGCAGCACAAATCCTGCCTCCGGACACGTGAAGCGCGGTATATTCCGTCGCAGAATTGCCTTATGCGTATTCGTCAAACCCAAGTAACAGCATTCAAATCCTGGTGGAAACTACTGGGGGTCGTTGGCTAGCCTGAGGCTGTGTTCCCTTCCTGGTTCGATTCCGGCTGCAAGCGAGGCCGAAGCATGCCGGACTAGGGATGCAAGGCGCGACGGATCGATTCAAACTCTTGGTTTGGTTGGCCATCCTTGGTGTAGAAGCCTTTGGCAAACTCGACTCAAGCGAGCATGACTTCGTTGATCGACAAATTTGCGCCGGATGTAACCCTGCAATGGTTTCCGACGGTTCACTTACTCCTGGCCGAAATTGCCATTCCGCAACCAGCCTTGATTAGCGTTCGTGGCTGACAGTGCTGCCAAATCAGCCGAGATGGTAGTCGCGGTCGCCGATTCGAACAACGGCTTGCCCCGCGGCTTTGTGACGGCAATACGCGGGGACTTTCTTGCTGATTGCGCGAGAATCGGAGCGGCTGTAGTATTACGGAAAAAAATTGAGGTTCTTTGCTCCGCGCTGCCCGACGCAGGCAGGTAACGCTAGTTCCAGCGTTCAACAAATGTTGTAAGTAGCGCGCCCGGCAGGACTCGAACCTGCAACCCCTGGTTCCGAAGACCAGTGCTCTATCCATTGAGCTACGGACGCTCGCTTAATGCGAAAAGTCCATTATTTCCGCGGGGCGGCCGATTCGCAAGCGAAGCGAAATTCATCGTGGTATACTGGAGTTTTCGTTTCGCGGAGAGAGTGATGACGTTTCACGAGCGACGCAAGCGTCGTAGTCCGCTGGATTGTGTCGCAGCCGGAATCGTAGTTGCGCTGCTGCTCACGACTTTGGGTGCGACAGCTCTCGCCAAGCCTGCTCCCTCACCCGGGATCGTAACGGAAGAGCCCACCTCCGGGCGCTTCGTGAAGACGGACAACGGCTACTTGGTGCCCTATACGGAGACGATCCCGGGCACCGATGTGACGTTTGAGATGATCCCCGTCCCCGGTGGTGAGTTTCTTCTGGGAAGTCCCGAGGCCGAACCAGACCGCAACGCCGATGAAGGTCCGCAGGTTCGAGTGCGCGTCGCGCCCTATTGGATTGGCAAGACCGAAGTCACTTGGGCCGAGTACAAGTCGTACATGAAAATGTATGACGTATTCAAGAAGCTGCAGCGCCTGGCGGCAACCCCGGTCGATGGAGCCGATGCCGAAACTCGCAAGCTGATTGAGCAGCACGCCTGGGACGGCAACTTTGAAGACGAATGGGAAGTCGACGCGGTCACCACCGCCACGCCGCTCTACGACGCCAGCTTCACCTACGGCGTGGGCGACCAGCCGAACCAGCCCGCGGTGACGATGACCCAGTTCGCGGCGCGGCAATACACCAAATGGCTCAGCGGCATCACCGGCCGCGAGTTTCGCCTGCCGACCGAAACTGAATGGGAATACGCGGCCCGCGCCGGCACGACGACGGCCTACTCCTTTGGCAACGACCCCAAGCAGCTCGGCGAATACGGCTGGTTCGATGAAAACGGCGACTACGAAACTCACCCGGTCGCCTCGAAAAAGCCGAACCCCTGGGGTCTGTACGACGTACACGGCAACGTCGGCGAGTGGACGCTCGATCAATACGCGGCCGACACGTATGGCAGCTTGGGCAAGGAGACGGTAGATGCTGCCCAAGCGGTTCGCTGGCCGACGAAGGTGTACCCCCGCGTGATTCGCGGTGGTTCGTGGCTCGAGCTGGCGCCGGCCTGCCGCAGCGCAGCCCGGCAAAAGTCCGAGGAAGACGAGTGGAAGCTCTCCGATCCGAACCTGCCGCTGAGCCCCTGGTGGTACACCGAGGAACCGGCTACCGCGGTCGGCATGCGGATCATTCGCCCACTCGCGGCAATGACGGTGGAAGAAAAACGCCGGGTATGGGATGCTGATGTAGAGGCAGTCCGCGAGGACGTCCACGACCGGCTCCAAGAAGGCCGCGGGGCGCTGGGTATTCCGAACCAAACCTTGCCCGCCGCCGCCAAAGCCATCAACGAGCTCGATGCAAAATAATGAACATTCGCCTCTTAACGGGGCGCTTCCAACTTAGTGTAACGACCGTTCGAATCAGGAGGGCACCATGACCGATTCGTCTTCGCGCGAGCCACACTTCCATCCGTCGCGCCGTGAGTTCATCAAGACCGGTTCCGCGCTGGTCGTCGGCGGTTCGCTGCTGGGCACTAATCTGCGCGTGGCCGGCGCCGCTCACCCGGGCGGCAGCGATGAAATCAAGGTCGCACTGGTGGGCTGCGGCGGTCGCGGCTGCGGTGCGGCGCTGCAGGCGCTCGAAACGAAAGGCCCCGTGACGCTGTGGGCCATGGCCGACGCCTTCGCCGAACAAGTCGACAGCGGCATTCAATCGATTCAGCGCGGAATCGAACGCGGCCGCGCCGACGGCAAGCCGCTGTTCGCCGAGAGCAAGGTCGATGTGCCGAAAGAGCGCCAGTTCGTAGGTCTCGATGCTTATCAAGGCGCGATCGACAGCGGTGCGGACCTGGTGATCCTCGCCACGCCCCCCGGCTTCCGCCCGCAACAATTCGAAGCCGCCGTCAAAGCGGGCAAGCACATCTTCATGGAGAAGCCGGTCGCCGTCGACGGACCCGGCATCCGCCGCGTGCTCGCCGCCAACGAACAGGCCAAGCAGAAAAACTTGATGGTCGCGGTCGGGCTGCAGCGGCACCACGACCCGCGCTACAAGGAAACTTTGAAGCGCATCAAGGACGGCGAAATCGGCGACCTCCTCTACTCGCGGGTCTATTGGAACGGCACCAGCCCCTGGGTCCGACTCCGCAAACCCGGTCAGACGGAAATGGAATACCAGGTCTACAATTGGTACTACTTCAATTGGCTCTGCGGCGATCACATCGTCGAGCAGCACATCCACAATCTCGACGTCGGCAATTGGCTCCACGGCGGTCATCCGGTCGAAGCCAAGGGCATGGGCGGACGCCAGGTGCGCACCGGCAACCAGTACGGCCAGATCTTTGACCACCACGCGGTCGAATACACGTATGACGACGACACCAAGATGTTCAGCCAGTGCCGCCACATGGACGACTGCAGCGTCGACGTGAGCGAACATGCTCACGGCACGCTCGGCATCTCCGACGTCAGCGATGCCCGCATGACCGGCAAGAGCGGCAAGTGGCGGAGCCATGAAAAGCCGATCGACGCCTGGCACCAGGAGCACCACGATCTGTTTGCGGCGCTACGCCGCGGCGAAGTCTACAACGAAGGTAACAATGGTGTCGAAGCCACGCTCACCGCGATCATGGGCCGCATGGCCACGTATAGCGGTAAGATCATCACCTGGGACCAGGCGCTAAACTCGACGCTCGACCTCTCCCCGGCCGAGTACTCGTTCAGTGCCACACCGCCGGTCGTCCCCGACTCCGACGGCAACTATCCGATCCCCGTGCCCGGCAAGACCGACGTGCTCAACGCCGCCGGCCAGACGGTGGCTCAAAAGTCGTCCGCGGCGACATAGAAATAGCGACGGCAAGATACTGGTCGCCAACGACATTCTGCGAGAATCGTCGTATGTGGTGGACCCTGTAAAACCGGGCGACATATACTTGGTTATATGGGCCAGTCGATTCCAGCCATTTTCGATGCGGGCGTATTTCGTCCACTCGCTCCTGTGGACCTGGCTAATGGCACGCCAGTGCAAGTCCAGGTGCTGCCCATGTCTGGCGATTCAGGGTCGAGCGCAACGCCAGGTGTTTTGAGCCAGCACTCTCAGATCGAAGCGATGCTCTCGGAGATCGAGCAATTGCCGATCGAAGAACCGGAAGATGGATTTTCTGGACGCGATCACGATCGAGTCCTATACGGCAAGTAATGATCTTTGTCGACACCGGCGCGTGGTTCGCCGTCTTCTCGCGCCGCGATGTCAGTCATTCAGCCGCGACAACGTTCATTCGCTCCATCGTCGAACCGCTCGTCACGACGGACTATGTAGTCGATGAAACGTTGACATTGCTTCGCGTGCGTGGCGAGCGGCGGCGCGCGATTGCATTCGGGGATCGGGTCTTAAATGGCGGATGGGCAGGCATCGTACGCGTCGACGAGTCGGACTTCGCCGCCGCTTGGACGCTATTTCGCAGTTTTCAAGATAAGGACTGGAGCTTCACGGATTGCACATCGCGTGTCGTCATGGAGCGCCTCAACGTTCAAACTGCATTTGCATTCGACGAACACTTTCGCCAGTTTGGCAACGTAAACGTCTTGCCGTGACACTTCGTGGGTTGCCGACGGTGGCTCAAAAGTCGTCCGCGGCGACATAGGCGTCGATCACCGCCTGCTCGCCTTCCCGGCCCGGCAAGCTGTTGCCGTGTTCCATGCCGACCACGCCTTTATATCCCTTGGCGTGGAGGTGCTTGAACACGTTGCGAAAATTGATTTCGCCGGTGCCCGGTTCGTTGCGGCCCGGGTTGTCGCCCGTCTGCACGTAGGCCACTTCGTCCCAGGCGATGTCAAAATTCGGGATCAAGTTGCCTTCAGAGATCTGCTGGTGGTAGATGTCAAACAGGATCTTGCACGACGGGCTGCCGACCGCGCGGCAAATCTGATATGCCTGCGGCACCTTGTGCAAGAACACGCCCGGGTGATTCGTGAACCAGTTCAAGGGCTCCAGCACCATCACCAACCCATGCGGCTCGAGGAGCGCGGAGCACCGCTTCAATAGCTCGATTGCACTGGCCGTTTGATAGTCCCATTCCAGGCCCAGATCGTAACGCCCCGGCACGACGGTCATCCACTTCGCGTTCACGCGCTTGGCCACGTCGATGCTCGTCCGCATGTCAGCCAGCACCGCGTCCCACGCCGCCTCGTCCTTTCGCGCGAACGTCACCTTGCCGAAGTCGGCCGTCGCCACGAACACGCCCATCGTCATGTCGAGCTCGTCCATCGCCCGCGCAATTCGCTCCTGTTCCTCGACTGAGCGGCCCTTCATGCCGTTGTCTTCCCAGGCGGTAAAACCCTGTCCGGCCGCGAACTTCAG
>JBFWSG010000013.1:79169-120170 GCA_050248495.1 Pirellulales bacterium
GTCGGACCACTGGTGCGACTCTGGCATTTTGGTCCCGATACGATCGCCAAGGCCAACTCGCCGGCCGACATCGCGCCGCCACAGGAAGCGGCATTGCAGGCGGCTCGCGCCGTCGTGGGGCATCAATATCTCGAAGTCCGCGACGATCCGCCGGCTCTGCGCAAACAGGTCGCCGGCCTGGAGGTCGATCTCTCCGCCGTCGGCGAGGGCTACGCCATCGACCATCTCGCTGCGGCAGTCGAACGTCTCGGCCACGAGAATTTCCTCGTCGAATTGGGCGGCGAAGTCCGCGCGAGCGGCCACGGTCCAAGCGGCAAGCCGTGGCGGATCGCCGTCGAGCGGCCAGACGAATCGCACGCGAACACGGCCGAGATCGTCGAGCTCTCGAATGCCGCGGTCGCCACGTCCGGCGACTACCATCGCTACTTCGAATACCACGGCCAGCGGTACTCGCACATCATCGACCCCGCCACCGGCCGACCGATCCAGCACAAACTGGCCGCGGTCACGGTCGCCGCCGATAGCGCACTGGTGGCCGACGCCTGGGACACGGCGCTATTGGTCCTCGGCCCGGAGCGCGGCTATGAGTGCGCCGCGAAGCACAACCTCGCAGCGCTCTTCATCACGCGGTCTGGCGATCAATTTGCCATCCGCGAAACTCCGGCGTGGCAAGAGCGGTTTGTCACTGCAGCCAGGCGAGCGCCTGCAGACCCGCAAACACGATCGCCATAAAGACGACGATCCACACGGCAAACCGCGCCGCGTGCGCCAAAATCGGCCCCATTTCCTCGTGCCGCGTGGCCGCGTAGACCAGGCTCACGCTGACAATGATCGGCACCGCAAACCAGATCCGCAGCGGATCCATCGCGGCGAGCAGGGTCAGGATGGCTAGTTGAGAGATCATATACCTGCACACGTGAATGACGAATTCCCAATGACGAATTATCGAACGTCATTGGTCATTCGTTATTCGTGCTTCGTCATTTTCCTTCTTTTTCTCTTCCGGCGGATGGATCACCAGCGGTCCGCCGAAGGCGTCGCAAATTACTAGCAGATTTAGCAGCCCGGCGACGATCGTGTAGACCGTACCCATCTCGAACATGTCGGCCGAGTCGTGATTCCACTTGGCGACTTCATCGGGATGCCGGACCGTGTTTTGTGACAAATCGCTCGACGTGAATTCGCCGCGCATCGCCGGCGGTCGCATCACGTCGCCCAACAGCGGCAGCGGCCCCTTGCCGTTTTCGGCACGCATCGTCTGGATGATCGCTGGCGTCGCGGGCAGCCCCACGCCGAGTTGGAAGAAATACTGCCACCTCGAGAGCAGGCTGGGCGTCGTCGAGGCATACACGACTTGCCCGTTGCCGATGTACAGCCCGTAAAAAAACGTTCCCAGAATGCAGACCGAAAACAGCACGCCCTTGGCGGTCCGACCTTGATAAAAGTGGCCGAGCCCCGGCACGAGCCACGCCAAGAACGCTGCCAACCGCGGGTCCTTCAAGTTGATCTGCAGTTCGACCGGCTCGCCGGCCGTCGATCGGGATTCGAATGTGACAATGGAATCAGCCATAGATTCGTCATTCTAGGCTTGTGCCCGGAGCATGCCAGGGCAGTTCATGCTCCCTGGCCGTTCGATGCTGCGAGTACTTCGCCCTGTGGCCCAAAAATATTGGTGCAAAACGGGCCAAATAATCGCCCGTTTTTCGTTCCGTCGGCGCAGGACGCGGCGCCGCCCGCCGGTTGTGAGCGGACCTTAAAATTGGTAAATTTTAAGGGACTTTTCGCGCGTTTTTCAGGCAGTTGCGGCGGACAATTCGTCCCCGTCGATTGGCCTGCTGGCGTTCGATTTCCCGCCTCCCCCAAAGGACTCCCCCGTGGCTGACGACGCCGACGAAGTAATCCCTCCTTCCGATCCGACGGAATCCGATCCTCAAGCGGCCGCCATCGCCCAGCGGCTCATCGACCTGCCGATCGAGGAAGAGCTCCGCGACAGCTACCTCACCTACGCGATGAGTGTGATCGTCAGCCGCGCGCTGCCGGACGTCCGCGACGGTCTCAAGCCCTCGCAGCGCCGCATCCTGGTGGCGATGAACGATCTGAATCTCACGCCCGGCGCGTCGCGCGTGAAGTGTGCCAAGATCTCCGGCGACACCAGCGGCAACTACCATCCGCACGGCGAATCCGTCATCTACCCCACGCTCGTCCGCATGGCCCAGGAATGGAACATGCGCCACGTGTTGATCGACAAGCAGGGCAACTTCGGCTCGATCGCCGGCCTCCCCGCGGCCGCCATGCGGTACACCGAAGCTCGCATGTCGCCCGTCGCGGCCATGCTGCTCGAAGATTTGAAGCTCGATACGGTCGACTTCGTCCCCACGTATGACGAACGGCACTTGGAGCCGGTCGTGCTGCCGTCAAAGTTCCCCAACCTGCTGGTGAACGGCTCCGGCGGCATCGCGGTCGGCATGGCCACATCGATCCCGCCCCACAACCTCGGCGAAGTCTGCCGCGGCATCATCGCGCTGATCGACAATCCGCACATTACGGTGCAGGAGTTGATGGAGCACATCCCCGGCCCGGACTTCCCGACGGGAGGCATCATCTGCGGCAAGAACGCGATCTGGAAAGGTTACGAAACCGGCCGCAGCACGATCGTTGTTCGCTCGAAAACGCAGATCGAAGAATTCAAGCCGGGCCGCTTCCGCATCATCGTCAACGACATTCCCTATCAGCAGACGCGCGACCCCGTCGAGAAGCGAATCCACGAGCTGGCGAACGAAGGCAAGGTGTCGGGCATCTCGGCCGTCCGCAATGAGAGCGATCTCAAGGAGCCGGTGCGGCTCGTAATCGAGCTCAAGAAGGACGCCGATCCGGACGTGGTGCTCAACCAGCTCTACAAGTTCTCGCCGCTGCAGGATTCGTTCTCCGTGATCCTGCTGGCGCTCGTGGACGGCAAGCCGCGCACGCTCTCGCTCAAGGAAATGTTGCAGGAGTTCGTGCGCCATCGCTTCACGGTGATCCGCCGCCGCACCCAGTTCCTGCTCTCCCGCGCCCGCAAGCGCAAGCACACGGTGCAGGGCCTGTTGCTCGCGCACGCCAACATCGATGAAGTGATCCGCGTGATCCGCGCCTCGAAGACGCAGGCCGAAGCCAAAGAGCGCCTCATGCAGATCAAAACGCCCGCCGCCCTCATGAAGCGAGCCCTCGGCGACGAAGGCTTCGCCCAGTTCCAGGAAGAGCGCGGCGTCGCCGAGGAATATTCCCTCACGCCGGTTCAGGCCGACGCGATCCTCAAGATGACCCTCGGCCAGCTGGTCAACTTGGAGCAGGAGAAGCTCTCCAACGAGCATGCCGAGCTGCTCCAGGAAATCGGCGAATACCTGAGCATCCTGGCCGACGACGCCCGGATCTACGCCATCATCCGCGACGATTGCGAGGAAGTTGCCCGCAAGCACGCCGACAAGCGCCGCACCGAGCTCTCCGGCGAAGAGATCGGCGAGGTCAACCTCGAAGACCTCATCGAAGAAGAGCAGATGGTCGTTTCCATCTCGCACAATGGCTACATCAAGCGGACCCCTTCAAGCATCTACCGCGCCCAGCGCCGCGGCGGCAAGGGCATCAAAGGGGCTGAGGCCGACGAAGAGGATCCGGTCGAGCACCTGTTCGTCACCAGCACGCACGACTACCTGTTGTTCTTCACCAACAAGGGCAAGGTCTACTGGGAGAAGGTCTACAACCTGCCGCAGCTCCGCCGCGAGAGCAAAGGCCGCGCGGTCGTCAACTTGCTCAACTTGGCTGAAGACGAAAAGATCGCCGACTGCCGGGCGGTCCGCGACTTCGACAAGCCGGACCATTGCCTGATGATGGCCACGCGCGGCGGGCTTGTTAAGAAGACCGAGCTCAAAGCCTACAGCCGCCCGCTCAAGAGCGGTATCATCGCCATCAAGCTCCGCGAGGACGATGAGCTGGTAGACGTCGCCATCACCAAGCCTGGCGACGAAGTGATCCTGGCCACCGCCCACGGCATGGCGATCCGCTTCAACGAGGCCGATGCCCGCCCCATGGGCCGCAACACCAGCGGTGTCAAAGGCATCTCGCTCGGCAAGGAGGACCACCTGGTGGGCATGGTCGTCGCCGACCCCGAAGCGACGCTGCTCACCGCCTGCCTCAACGGCTACGGCAAACGCACCCCCTTCGGCCCCAACGCCGCCCCCGAAGACGGCGAGCCCGCTTCAGCGGGCGGGGAACCTGCGGGCGGGGAACCAGCCGAAACCGCCGAAGCAGCGGAAGAAGAAGGCTCCTCCTCCAGCTTCCGCTACCGCACCCAAAACCGCGGCGGCAAGGGCCTCCGCGACATCAAGACCACCGAGCGCAACGGCCCCGTGATCGGCATCGTACGCGTCGACGAAACCGACGAGCTGATGATGATGACCGCCCGCGGCAAGATCCAGCGCGTCGCCGTCTCCGACTTCAATGCCATTGGTCGCAACACCCAAGGCGTCCGCATCATGTCGCTGGATGAAGGCGACACCCTCGCGGCCATCGTCCGGGTTCCGAAGGAAGAATCCGACGGCGGCGAAGAAGAAGTCACCGCCGCGGGTGAACTCCCAAGCTGACAACAATTAATTCGAACCCAAAGTTAGCCCCGGGTGATTCGGCCGTCTCAGCGGCCGAACGCCCGGGGCAGTTTTTTCCCGCAATCTCTGCCGCTTAAGCACGAATAAAATTCCGCACCGTCTGTAAATCATCCCGGGGCACAACCAACCATCGCGCCGCCAGTCGCCATGTCGACCGACACGCCCTCCACCGTCCCCCGCCGCAAACGCAGCATCACCCGCTACCTCTTGCTTGCCCTGGTGCTAATCGTGGGCCTCTTCGCCTGGCAACTGCTCGGCCCCTCGCCGGCAATCCGCATCTCTCCACAAACGACCTACATCACCTCGCCCCTCCGCGTCGACGGACTCCCGGATCTGCGTCGCTACGTGCTCGAAAAGTACCGCGCTGGCGTGACTCCGGAAAACAATGCCGCCGTCCTCATGTGGCAGAGCTACGGCCCAAAGTGCGGGTCGCACCAGATGTCGCCGGACGAATGGAAGGCGCTTGGCAAAGAACTCCAATTCACCTCGGTGGAACCCGTCAATGGCTACGTTGGAAAACTGTACTCGAACCAAAGAGCTGTTGCTGCTTGGCTGCATGAGCAGGGCCGCCTGCACACTCCTCAAGGGAAACCGTCGGAGGAAGCGGTGGCGGAACTCCTGCAGATGGCGTGGCCGTTCAAGACCAGCGAGGCGTCCGATTTGCTCGACCTCGTGCAAAGCGAAATCGATAAGACTTTGTCTGCTCCCTGGAAATCGGAAGAATTGCCTCCCCTCGCAACCTGGCTGCAGCGGAATCACACCCAGTTGGATCTACTCGTGGAAGCTTCCAAGCGGCCTCGGTTGTATTCGCCCGATGCATCGTTTCTCGTTGATCCTGAAGCCGATTTATTTTCGTATTCGTCCTCCGACTTTTTGTGGACGACAAGCGAGATCCGTTATGCTCTGGCATCAAGCGCGATGTGGCATCTGGGCGAAGGTCGGCACCGCGAGGCCTGGGACAATCTCTTTGCCATTCTTCGCTGGAGCCGACTCATCGGCCAGAATCCTTCGTTAACCGAAAAACTTCGCGCTCATGCCTTCGAGGACACCGCCCAAGCTAGTTTGGTGGCTCTCATCGAAGACAAGAATCTGCCTCCTGAATTGGCGAGGAAAATTGCGCGCGATTTAGCATCAATGCAACCTGTCGTCCAGTTTGCCGACGCATTCGATGAAATGGAACGATTCCACTTCATCCACATGGTCATATTGATTCACAAAGAGGGCGCAGGCACTTTCTTGAGTTACTTTGACCGAGACGATGAATCCGCCACCCAAGTGCTCAATCATGTCTCGTTCGATTGGAACGTGGTACTCCAGCGCGGCAACAACTGGTACGACCGAATCTCCGCGGCCTTCAAACTGCCGAATCACGACGATCGAGAGCGCGAGCTGACTGTCCTCGATTCCGAATTGCAGACACTTTCGGACCAGGTTCGCTCTCCCGGCGTCTGGCTCCAAATCGCAATCAACCGACGTCGGCGTAGCGAGACGCTTGCCGCTGCGCTCATCACGGAATTCCAACTGCCGTTATTACGACTGCTGGCGATCGAAGATCAGGCCGCGTCGCGACTCCAAGGACTACATCTCGCCACCGCCCTGGCCGCATACCGCGCCGAGCACGGCGAATACCCCGAACGACTCAACCAGCTCGTCCCGGAAATCCTCTCCAAGCTCCCCGAACTCCATTCCGCTGAATCCCTCGTCTACCAGCGCGACGGCGACAGCTACATACTCTCCAGCGGCGGCAACGACCTTGTCCATGAGAGTGCTGAAGTACCGTAGCTAAAAGCACAGGGGGAAATCCACAACGTTCGCGCCGAGAGTCACCCCCACTTCCGCACCCTCCAATCGCCACGTTCGATTCAACCCAAACCTCCCAACCTACCCACTCGACGCACGGCGATTCCGCGTTATCATGGAGGCTTCCACAAAGCGGTCTAAGGCCGTGTGGGGCAACGCTTTATCATGGAGCAGGTCGGCCAGCCCAGCTCTTCAAAACCAGAAATCCTCCCATGAAAATCGCAGTCATTGGCACCGGATACGTCGGCCTCGTCACCGGCACCTGCTTCGCCGACAGCGGCAACGACGTCACTTGCGTCGACATCGACCAGAAGAAAATCGACCGGCTCAATCAAGGCGAGATTCCGATCTACGAGCCGGGCCTCGCCGAGATGGTCGAGCACAACATCGCCGCCGAGCGACTCCACTTCACGACCGACCTCGCCTCGGCGATCAAGCCGGCCGAGATCATCTACCTCGCCGTCGGTACGCCGCAGAGCGACTCCGGCGCTGCCGACCTGTCGGCGCTGTGGAGCGTGGTCGACGGCATCGCGCCCCACCTGCGGACCGACGCCATCGTGGTCACCAAGAGCACGGTCCCGGTCGGCACGAACGCGAAAATCTATGGTCGCTTGCGCGAATCCACCGGCCGCGAGTGCGACGTCGCCAGCAACCCCGAGTTCCTCAAGGAAGGTTCCGCGATCGAGGACTTCATCAAGCCGGACCGCGTCGTGGTCGGCGTCCGCCGCTACGAAGTCTCCCGCGCACTCTTCGAGCTCTACAAGCCGTTCCTGCGCACGGAGAACCCGTTCCTCGTGATGTCGCCCGAGAGCGCGGAGATGACCAAGTACGTCGCCAACGCGCTCTTGTCGGTGAAGATCAGCTTCATCAACGAAATGGCCAACTTGTGCGAACGGATGGGCGGCAACATCAACGACGTCCGCCGCGGCATCGGCCACGACAGTCGCATCGGCTTCGCGTTCCTGTTTCCCGGCGTCGGCTACGGCGGCAGCTGCTTCCCGAAGGATGTTCGCGCGCTGGAGCAGATGGCCCGCGACCACGGCGTCGCGCCGCGGATGCTCGAAGCGATCGACGAGGTGAACGAAGCGCAAAAGCGCGTGATGATCGACAAGGTCGGCAAACATTTCGGCGGCAATCTCAAGGGAAAGACCATTGCCGTTTGGGGCCTGGCGTTCAAGCCGCGGACCGACGACATCCGCGAAGCGCCGGCCCTGGTGCTGATCGATTGGCTGCTGGAGCAAGGAGCTTCGGTCCGCGTCCACGACCCCGAAGCGATGGACAACGTCCGCGCGAAATACGGCGACCGCCTCAGCTACTGCGATAAGCAGATGCAGGCTCTCGACGGCGCCGACGCTCTGGCCATCATGACCGAGTGGCGCGATTACCAGCGCCCGGAATTCAGCGAGATGGCCACGCGGCTCCGCTCGGCGGTGGTCTTCGACGGCCGCAACCTCTACGAGCCCGAAATGATGCAGTCCTACGGGTTCAAGTACCACAGCATCGGCCGCCCCGCCGTCGGGTAGTCAAGTTAGCGGCGGGGCTTGACTTCGGCGAGCTCAGCCGAGCTGCCCCGCGTGTCCAGGCCCCGTTTTTCATTGACCCCCGCGAACCCACCGCATACCCTAAAAGTTGGGAAGGGGAACGGGGCGATGAACAAGCGGGCTCTGGCGGCGATCGTCATTTATTCACTCTGCGCGCAGTCCGCGCCGCGGCCCGCCCTTGCCACCGGCGTCCCCATCGGCGGCTTCCTGCCGCAAGTCGGCATCGCGCTCACCGACGAGTTCGATGACGACCTGAATTTCTTCGCTGTCCCCAGCAACTCACCCGGCGGCAGCTTCCTGGGCAACGGCGGCACGCCATTTTATGACGTTGCTCTGGTCGACACCGGCGCCGCCGTCTCGCTGCTCACGGCTCAGGCCTACGACGATTTCAACATCGACGGCCCGTACCCCGGCGAACCGGACGGCTTCAGCGGCACCGAGCAGATTCAGATCGGCGGTGCCACCGGCATCCTCTTCGCCGACATCAACGACCCGCTGGGTCTTTACGCCACGGGCCTGCAGAATCGCACTGGCACGGCGCCGCTGGTGCTCAACAACAGCAAGATGCGCGGCCAGACCAACACCTCGATGATCACGATCCCCGCCGAGTCGGACCTGCCGAACGTCATCGGCCTGACGTACGCCAGCCAATACGCCACGTACATCCGCAACGACCAGCCGCAAATCTTTTCGCTAAACGGCAAGACGGTCCGCTCGCCCTACATCGATTTCCTGCCGCTGGGCAGCGGAGGGCAGCAAGGGATCAGCCGTCGCGCACCGCTATCATTGAACCCAGGCGCCAGTTTCCAGACGCCGCCGTTCTGGTTCTTCAACAACGACCTGGACATCGACAACCCACAGGAAAATCCATCGCAGCCAACGGTGATTCAAGGCGCGATGTTCTTAAACGTCAATGTTTCTAACGAAGGCGAATCGCTCAACAATTTCCAGTTCTTTTTCGACACGGGCGCTGACGTCACGGTCGTCTCCGAGCTCAACGCGGCCCGGCTCGGCTTCGACGTGCAGCTCGACACGCCGGACTTCACGGTCGCCGTGGTCGGCTCCGGCGGCACGAATCTCGAAGTGCCTGGATTTTTTTGCGAGAGCTTTACGATCCAGGCGATCGGCGGCAACGTGACACTCACCAACGTCCCGATCGTCGTGCTGGACGTCACCAACCCGGCCGACCCTGGCAACGTGGTCGACGGCATCGTCGGCACCAACTTGCTCTCCGGCCGCAATGTCGTAATTGACCCTAATCCTTCGCTGGGTGGCGGCGGCGTCGGGCCGAGCCTCTACATCAGCGATCCCATCACCACGCAAAAGAATTGGACGACCACCGCCGCGAGCGGCACGTTCGCTAGCGGCGGCAACTGGAACGCCGGTGCCGCGCCGACGAATCTGGGCGTCGCCAACGTGCGGCACGTGTCGGGAGGCAATCAAACCGCGGTCGTCGCGGCGGACGCCAGCGTCTGGGAACTCAACGTCTCCGGCTCGGCGAGCCAGTCGATGACGCTGCAGGTCAACAGCGGCGTCAAAGTCACGACGTTCTCGGGCATCAACATCGAGAACAATGGGGTCGTCGACCTGCAAAGCGGCACGCTGGATGCACAGTTCGTCGAGATCGTCGGCGGAAAGCTTCGCGGAGCAGGCCATATCCACACCGGCAGCGGACGGATCCCGGGCCAGGTGGAAAACCGCGGCGGCACGGTCGAGCCCGGCAATGGCATCGGCCAGCTCGCCATCGACGGCCGCTTCGCCAGCGATGCCGACGGCACGCTCAAGATCGAGCTGGGCGGGCTCGCCGCCGGCACGCAATACGATCAATTGCTGGTCGATGGCGGAGTGGCGCTGGCCGGAACGCTCAGCATCTCGCTGGCGAACTTGGGCGGCGGGGCGTTCGTCCCGGCGGCCGGCGATTCGTTCACCATCATCACTGCCACCGACGGCATCAGCGGCACCTTCGAGTCGCTCGTCGGCCCCGCCGGCTACAAATGGCTTGTCGACTACGGCGACGACGCGGTGACACTCTTCGTCGGACTATCGGGCGACTACAACAGTGACGGCACCGTGAACTCCGCCGATTACTCTCTTTGGCGCGACACGCTCGGCGAAGCGGGCGCAGGCCTCGCCGCCGATGGCGACGGCGACGGCACGGTCGACGCCGACGATTACGCGGTCTGGAAGAACCACTTCGGCCAGAGCCTTAGCCTCGGCGGCGGCGCGATCTCTGCCGTGCCCGAACCGACGAGCCTGGTTTTGCTGCTCCTCGCGGCGCTCGCTATTGCGCCCGTTCGGTCTTCAGCGTGGCTTCGCTGTGGAGCGTTTTCTTGCCGGTGAACTTCGGCACCACCAGCGCGTTGCTGCCCAGCGGGATGTCAATCGACACGGTGACTTCTTCCGTAGTGGATGTGAGCGTTGCCGGGCTGACCGTGACCTTGGCATCCCGGGCCCCGATGATGTTCAGCAGCGAATTGGCCTTGGCTTTGGCCTCGGCCGCCGTACCGCCGGGCACCATCGCGTACCGCGCCGCTTCGTAGCAGGCGTTGTCCGAGGTGTGCCGCAGCACGTTCAGCCAGCCGAATTCGAACGACGACATCAGGAACAGGATGAACAGCGGCAACGTGAGCGCGAACTCGGCCGCCGTCGCCCCGCGGCGCGCATCCGCTCTCCGCTTCGATTGTCGATTCATTCGTAACATGCGCGGTTCCTATTGCGTGGTCAACACGGGCAGCGTCGCCGCGATCTCGCGGAAGATTTTCGTCAGCTCGGCCTGGGTGGTAGCGTGGAAGTGCTTGCCGTTGGCGGCCGCGGCTACTGCTTCCATCCGCTTGATGTCCGCGTTGTCGCTAAAGGTGATGGTGTGGATCACGATGTCCTTGGATGCAGCTACCTTCGCCGATTCCACCGGCTCCTTGCCAAGATTGTGCACGCCGTCGGTCATGAGAATGATCGTCTTCACCGCAAACGGACGGATCTTGGCGCCGGTGAGCACCTTGATGCCGTCGTCCAGACCGTTCGAGATGGCGGTGCTGCCCTTGACGGGCTTTTTGCTGATGTTCGCGACTTTCGAGTTGATCACGCTGTAGTCGCTGACCAGGTCGGAGTCGATCTGCGATATCTTGTAAGTGTTACCGCACTCGGTGGTGTTACTCGAGTAACTCACCATCGCCACGTGCTCGTCCTGAACGGTCGTCGTGAGTTCGGTCAAGAACGCTCCGACCGAAGTCGCCAGCGCGCCCCAGCGGCTTAACGTCGGGTGCGGTGCGTCGCACTCCTTGGTGCCCTTGGGATAGTTGTCGTTGTTCAAATTCCACATCATCGAACCGGAACGGTCGAGGACCAAGCAAATATCGCGGTCCAGCTGCGTCGAGGCAGCTACTTCGGTCGGCTCAAACTGATCGACGCCGAGCACCTTGGAGAACATCAAGTCCACCGGACCGCTCTTCGAGTCGCTGGTCCGCTTGCCGAACACGCGGACGGCGTTCGGCTTGGATGCATTCACGGTAAAGTTGAACCGCCCCGAGCCGACTTGCACGCTCTTGCCGACCTCGATCTCCTTGTCCTGCACCACCAACGGCTCGCCGGCCACCATGTTCCGTTTGGCGGCTGCCTTGGCCTTGGTGCGGGCGGCGGTCTCATCCTGTTTGAGGCTCAATTCCTTGGCCCCTGCGCGGGCAGCCGCGTCGGTCGCCGTACGCAGTTCAGTGCGGGCCAACTGCATCCACGCCACATCGACAGCTAGCGCCGCCATGATGATCAACAGCGGCAGGCACACGGCGATAAACACCAGCATCGCGCCACGGCGATGGCGGGCACCGATCCGACGATTGCGCTTCAACATGGAACACCTCGAGTTGGGTCGGAGAAGAGAGCTCATGGGTCGATCAATAGCCAATCAGAATTCGATCATCATCGACGCCGTCGATGTGAGCGTTCTGCCTTTGTAAAACTTGTTGCGGACGATCGAGTTCGAGTTGCACGGTGCGCTGACCGTCACGTCGACAAAGTCGCCGGGCGGCAACGTGTCGAATTTGGTCGGCGTCACAGTGACCGTCGCGCCAGAGACACCGCGGTCCGCGAGGATCTGGTTGCAGGCGGTCTCGACTTGCGACTTGGTGGCCCCGGGAATGATGGCGGTGCGGGCCCCTTCGTAGGCCGCGATCGCCAGTGTTTGCTTGAGGAAGATCATCGAGCAGGCTTCGATCGTGCTCAACACGATCAGCACGATGATCGGCAGGCAGACCGCAAACTCGACGGCGGCCACGCCGCGGCGCCGTGGTCTCCGCCGGCTAACGCTTTCAGTTGGCGAACTTGATTCGTTCATGGATCGGCAAGGTGTGTTGGATGCGGGGGTGGGCAATCGGACTATTTCGCGGTTTGCGCCGGCACCTTTTCTTCGTCCTCGGCCGACTCTTCGATGGCGCCAGGCGCCAGTCGCGCCAGCAAGGCGTTGTAGTCCTGGGCCAGCTCGTGCCAGAAGTCGTTTTGGCGGAATTGCAGCTTGCGCGGCGGCTGCCCCTCGGCCACTTCCCGCATCGCGCGACGCAGGCTGAAGATCGGACCGGCGAAACGGTGGCTGATCTTGATCGTGTCGACCACGAACACCGGCAGCAGAAACAACATCACGATCAAAAACGGACCGTGTGTGTACCATAGATTCTCGATATGCTTACCCGCCGGCTGGAACGGATCAGAAAGCACTTGCAACAGCAGCGCCGCCACGGCAGCCACCGAGACAAACACCAGCCAATGGAAAATGATCCGGCGGGCGAGCGCCCCTTGCACCTGGGAATCAATATATTTCTGTCGGCGTTGCGGACGGGACATGCTACGTACCTTGGATTGTCGATGACCCCAAAGACAGAAGGGACGAAACACCGGCAACCGCTGGTCACCGATCTGTTCGCCCCCTCCCACGTGCCGCGCGGAGCGGCGTTGTTTAGCAAAGTGTAGGTCACGATCCGATCGGTTGCGTGGAAATTTCCGCTGCCGGCATGCGACCGTTAGAATCGGTCCAAAGAGAACGTGGCGCGAAGCTGCCAATGGCTACCGCTGCCGCACGTGAACGCCGTCTTCCACCTGGTCGCTGGGGTGGATCACGACCTTGTCGCCCACCGCGAGGCCGTCGAGCACTTCCGCTTCGAGGCCGTTTTGCCGGCCGATCTTGACGATTTGCTCGTGGACGGCGCCGCCCGCGACCTTGAACACGGCCGACTCCTTGCCGACGCGGAACAGTGCGCTCGTGGGCACTTTGAGCACGTCGTCCGCTTCGTCGATCACGATGCGGGCCTCGACCCGGAAACCGTCGCCGAGCGTGGTCCGTTCTTCGGGCGGATCGACGAAATCGACGATCACGTTCACGCGCTGTTCTTCGACGCCGAGCGTCGAGATCTTGGTGAAGCCGGAGGGCTCAACGAGCCGCACGCGGCCCTGCAAGTCGCGGTCGCCGCCCCAGTGTTCGAACCAGACCTTCGCGCCGGGATGGACCTTCACTGCGTCGCGCGAGAGCACATCGATCTCGGCCTCCAGATCGCGCGGGTTGCCGAGTTCTAAGAGCGGCGTGCCGGCGTTCACCACAGCCGCGCTCTCCTGCAGCACGCGGAGCACCTGGCCGTTGATCGGCGAATAAATCGTAAACGTCCAGGCGCCATTTCCAGTCGACTGGCCGTCCCCCTCCTCGTCGTCGCGCGGCCGGGTCCGCAACAATGCGGCCTGCGCTTGTTCCAGTTCGAAACGGGCTATCTCTTCCTGAATCCGCACCGAGCGCTGCTCTTCGCTGGCGCGGCGGTATTCGTACTCGGCGTTCTCCAGCTCCGATTTGGAGACTGCCGTGCCGGCCGTGCGGGCGCGAGTCAGCTCGGCTTCGGCGAAGGCCTGAGCGGCGCGGACTTGCTCGGTCATCGGTTCCATTTTCTTGAGCGTCGCTTCGGCAGCCTTCATGCGGGCCTCGGCCTGGGCGATGGTGCGGGCGTCGAGCAGTTCGGGGTCGCGCGGCTCGATCGTGGCCAGGAGTGTCTTACCCGCCTTGACCGGATCGCCGGCGTCCATGTCGATCCGCAACAGCCGGCCCGCGAGCGGAGCCGAAACGACATACTTCTCGCGGATCCGGGTCTTCCCATCCTCGTCGACCGTCACCTGCAGCGGGCCGCGCGCAACCTCGGCCAGATCAACCTCCACCGGCTGCGGCCAAAACGCATACCCCAAGCCGACGACCACAATCGCGGCAATCAGGAAGACAAACAACTTGCTGCCAATGTTCCGCATCAACCGCTCAATTCAACCCCACAATTCCTGAAGCACGCCAAGACGCAAAGGAGCAAAGAACGCCAAGGGAGAACGGAACACTAATCGCCGCTAATTCTCACTGATTTCGATTAGCGAAGATTAGCGGTAATTAGCGTTCCAAATTCTTCCTTAACCGGTTTTCGTCTCTTCCTTTGCGATCTTTGCCCCTTGGCGTCTTTGCGCGCCAAAGAGTGTGCGGCAGTCATACCATTATTCCCGTGACTTGAGGACGGCGATCAGGTCCAGGTGATCGAGCTTCCGCCGCACCAAGAGGCCCGAGCCGATGGATGCCGCTAGCACGATTCCCGCGGCCAAACCATACGTGGCCGGCGCGATCACGAACGGGAAGCGAAACACCTCTTGATCGAGAAAGTAAGCCAACCCCCAGGCCATCCAGTAACCCAGGATCAGCCCGAAAGGAATGCCCAAGAGCGTGATCGTGCCGATCTCGCCCAACAGGATCGTCGAAATCTCGCGCTTCGTAAAGCCGATCACGCGCAGCGTGGCGAGCTCGCGGCTCCGCTCGGAGAGCGAAATGCGGGCCCCGTTGTAAACCACGCCCAGCGCAATGATGATCGCAAACGAAAGATTGATGATCCGCATCTGGTTCATGTTGCGGGCCACGGTGTTCTTGAAGCTATCGACCGAAGCCTGCTTCACCGTGACGCTGGCCACGGAGGGCGTCTCCTTCAAATGGCGGTAGATGGCGGGGCGAAACAGCGGGTCGGTCGTGAGCATCGCCCCGCCCGCGCGCGGACCGTCGCCCATCAACCGGTTGAGCGCGTCGATGCTCATGAACGAATTGAGCCCCGAGATGTCGTCCAAGAGCGCGACGATCGGCACATCGACCACCGGCCGCTTCTCCTGCAGCACTTCCACGCGGATCGTGTCGCCCGCCTTCACGTGCAAAATGTCGGCTAGCTTCCGCGAGATCACGAGGCCTTCCGAGGGCAATCGCGTGACGGTTCCCTCGCGATCCACAAGCCGCCAGAGCCGGCTCTCCTCGGGCAGCCCCATGATGCCGACGCGGCGGGAATGATTCTGCGACCGCAGCCGCGCCGCCGTGGTCCGCCGCGGCTCGACTTCGAACACGCCCGGCAGCGATGAAAGCTCGTAGATCGCGTCGGTCGAAACCGGCTCGACCATCGACAGCGACAAATCGTACCGCTGCACGTCGTAAAAATTAGTCGCAATCACTTTGTCGATCGAGTTGCGCATGAAGTTGCCCACCACCACAATGGCCACGCTCAGCGCAATCGCGATCAGCGAGAAGGAGGTCTTCACCGGATGCCGCTCCAACTGCCGCAGAATCATGCGGGCCACGTTCGGCACTAGTGCCCCCAGGCCGATCCGCTCCAAGAGTGTCGGCTTGTAACTGGCCGGCGGCTCGGGCCGCATCGCCTCTGCGGGAGGCAGCCGCACTGCTAGATAGATTGCTCCAAGCGACCCGGCGATGGCCGCGCCGCCGGCCACCAGCATCGCGTTCGCCACCACGTTCGGCCGGACGCGAAAGATCAGCTCCGGATACTGGTACACGCGGAGAAACATCTTGGTGAAGTCGTGCGCCAGCCACATCCCGCCAAACGTGCCCACGATGCCGCCGGCGATGGCGATCAGCAGCACGAACTTCAAAAAATGCCAGCCGATCTGCCAGTTGTAGTAGCCGAAGGCCTTGAGCGCCGCGATCTGCTCGCGTTGCAGGCTGGTGAGCCGCGTCATCACCACGTTGAGCAGAAACGCCGCCACGGAGAGAAAGATCGTCGGCGCCAGGAGCCCCGCAGTTTTCAGACCCTGAATGTCGCTCTCCAACAGCAGGTGGGAGAGCTGGTCTTTGCGGGCGAACGCGCCGAACCCGCCATAGCGGTCGAGCAGTTTGTCGACGCGAAAAATCACTTCATCGACTGAAGCATCACGCTGCAGGCTGAACGTGACGTCGTTGAACGCGCCGTCCATGTCGTAGGCATTGGCGAGCGCCTCGTATTCCATCCATAGAATGCCGAAGTGCTTCGGGTCGGGAAGCATGTCGCCCGGCTTGATCTGGAACACATACTCCGGTGAGAACGCGACGCCCACAATCTTCAGCGACTTTCGCTTGCCGTTGATGATTGCCACGATCGAGTCGCCTACGTCCATGCCGTTCTTTTCGACGAATGCCTCGCTGGCCAGGACTTCGTCGTCGCGGCCGACCGTGAGCGGCCGTCCGCGGCGAATGTAAACCTGGTTCAAATTCGGCTCGCGCGTCACGGGCAGCGAGATCAGCTGGCCGACCGCCGGCTCCTCCAGGCCCGGCACGTCGAGCGTCACGCTCTCGACGATCCGTGTTTCGAGCTGCTCGACGCCCGGTACCTCGCGGAGGCGGTCGGCAATCGCATCGGGAGCGCGCTTCACGCGAGCAAATACCTCGGCAAAGCGATAGCGCTCATAGAACGCAGCCCGCGTGATTTCCAGCGAATGTAGAATGGTCCGCGAATTGACGAACGTCGCCACCCCCGCCGACACCACCAGCGCGATTGCAAACACCTGGCCCTTCATCTGCGACATGTCGCGGAGCAGCTTGCGATCGAGGGAGCTGAGCATGGGCGTAGTCAAGAGCCAAGAGACCAGAGTTTAGAGCCAGAGATCTGCGCTTAGGACGCTGCGCAACAACCAAGCGAGTCCCACACAGTATATTGCTAACATGTCACATGCCTCATAAGTGGTAGTCGATTGACTCTGGACTCTTGACTCTTGACATTGGTTCACCAAGTCAACTCGTTCGCAGTCTTCTTCTCCGTCCGGCGTTCGACATGCACGATCTTACCGTCGGAAATCGAGATCACGCGGTCGGCCATCTCGGCGATCACAGCATTGTGCGTGATCACGGCGGTCGTCGTGCCCAGCTCCTGGTTGATCCGCGCGATGGCTTCCAGAACCAGGATGCCGGTGTGGACGTCGAGCGCACCGGTGGGCTCGTCACACAGCAGCACCGATGGATTCTTGGCCACGGCCCGCGCAATCGCCACGCGCTGCTGTTCGCCGCCCGAAAGTTGCGAAGGGAAGTGATTCTGGCGCTCCGTGAGATTCACGAGCGCCAAAGCGTCGGCCGGCTTCATCGGCTTGCGCGAGATGTCGGTCACCAGCGCCACGTTCTCTCGGGCCGTGAGGCTGGGAATTAAATTGTAAAACTGGAATACGAAGCCGACGTTGTCACGCCGATAGCGCGTGAGCGCGGCGTCGTCGAACTCGGTAAGCTCCTCGCCGCGGTAAAACACCTGTCCGGATGAGGGCACGTCGAGGCCGCCCAGGATGTTGAGCAGCGTGCTCTTGCCGCTGCCCGAGGGTCCCAACAGCACCACGAATTCTCCGGCGTAGAGTTCCAGGTCGACGCCGCGCAGCGCCTGCACCTCGACTTCGCCCATGTGATACGTCTTCGTGACGTTCTTGGCAGCGAAAACGATTTCCGGTCCGCCGGAGGGCTGGGCAGGGGGGCGCTCATCGAAGGCCAGGGAACTCATGGGGCTCGAAAACCGTAGAATACCTTCACGCGCCGCGGCACAGACTGCCGCACGACTCGGCCTTTTCATTATCGTCCGTAACGTGCTGCCGGGAAAGCATCGCTTCAACCGTCGCCAGGGCGGAAATCCAGGCTTAGTTGCGAACTGCCAGCGAAACTTCTACAACCAAGTGATACCCCGGGAGCAAACCGCAATCATGGTTCGTGGCTTAACTCGATTGCGGTATCTCGCGCTCTCGTTGCTCCCTTTCGTGGCCGGTAGCGCGCTGGCGGGCGGCGGACCAGAGAATGTGCTGCTCCTGGTCAACTCGAACAGCGTCGACTCCAAGACGATCGCCAACCACTACATCGCGCTCCGCAAAATTCCGCCGACCAACGTCGTCTACATCGATTGGCGCGGCGGGCGGGAAGGTTGCCAGGGACAGTATTTCTCCGCGCAGATCCTGCAGCCTGCGATCAAGGCTATCGGCGAACGCAAACTCGACGCGCAAATCGACTACGTCGTATACTCCTGCGACTTCCCCTGGAAGGTCAGCCTGCAGCCGCTCTTTCCGGATGAGAAGTTCAACCAGGCGACGCACCCTTGGGCATCGATCAACGGCGCGACCTACCTCTGGCAGTTCATCCGCGATAAGAACCCGGCGCTCGTGATGCCGATCACCAATTGGTACGTGTCTCCCCCCGCCGACCAGCAAAATATTCAGCGCTGTCAGGCGCTCGCCAGCGCAACGTCGCGCGGCTTCCGCTCGCAGTTCTACTGGGCACCCGATGGCAAACCTACGAACAACGCCGGGAACGGGCAGACCTATCTGCTTTCCACATCGCTGGGCGTCACGACCGGTCGCGGCAACACCCTCGCAGAAATCCTGGCCTACCTCCGCCGCGGCGTCGAAGCCGACGGCACGCAGCCCAACGGCACCTTCTATTACATGAAGAATGGCGACATCCGCTCAAAAACGCGGGATGGATGCTTCGACGCCGCGGCGAAATTGCTCACTCAATTGGGCGCTTCCGCCTTGGTGCTGCCGGGACAACTCCCCAATGGATCGCAGGAGGTGTTGGGCGTGATGACGGGCGCCGACACGCTCGACATCGCCGGCGCGGGCCTCAAATTTCTCCCCGGCGCGATCGTCGATAACCTCACCAGCTACGGCGGCATGCTGGAGAACAAACCCTGGCAAACGCCGCTGAGCGATTACCTGCGGGCCGGCGCGACCGGCGCCTGCGGCACCGTGTTCGAGCCTCTCGCGCTGCAAGCCAAGTTCCCGCTGCCGTCGCTGTTCATCCACTATGCCCGCGGCTGCTCGCTCGCCGAGTCGTTCTACCAGTCGATCGCCGGACCGTATCAGCTCCTGATCGTCGGCGACCCGCTCTGCCAGCCGTTCGCGGTGATTCCGGAAGTCGCCGTGGAAGGTCTCCGACCGGGACAGGAAGTAAAAGGCTCGATCACGCTCCAGGTCAAGGCGACCGTGAATGCACCGAAGCAAGTCGGGACGATCGAGCTGTTTCTTGACGGACGACTCGTCGCGCGCTTCACGCCCGACCGCACACCGCAGCTCGATACAACCAAGCTTCCGGACGGCTACCATGAATTTCGCTTCGTCGCCGTGAACTCCGACGCGATCGAATCGCGCGGCCGATTGATCCTGCCGCTAGTCGTCAACAACCATGGGCAGAAGCTCGAGTTGTCGGCGAACAAGTCACAGCTTTCCGCCACCGATTCCGTGGAAGTCACCGTGCGTCAAACCGGCGCCACCTCGATCGTCGTGCGACAAAATCAGCAGGAAGTTGCCCGCATTACCGGCAGCTCAGGCAAGGCCACGGTGTCGGCGGCGACTTTGGGCCGCGGGCCGGTCCGACTGCAAGCCGAAAGCATCGGCCCCAATTCGGCGCTCTCGGAACCGGTGCTGCTCGAAATCCAATAGCCTCCGCACCGCGTTTTTCCCTTATTCCGTGCAATCTGCCGCGGACTTTAACGATCACAACGACTGTAAAACCAGGAGACTTTGCCGCTTCGTTGACACCCGGTCGAAGCCGGATACGATGAAATCAGGCTCGGCACGCCGCGAAAGGGGCGCGCCCGGGCTCAGGGCTCGGATGGCCCCTTCGGCCGCCCGATTGGCTTGGTTTCGCAACCGGCCGAGCGCCCATCGGCCGGAATGAGTTCGCGCCGCTTTCGGAGTCGGCGCACGCCTGCCGACGCGAGTCGCTGCGTTCTTGTCCTGACGCCCTTCGGCGATCGATGGCCGGCTTCGTGGCGAAGCCCATTGAACGCCGGGCGACGAGTTTCCGTAAATCGCTATATCGCACCATTCGGCCCGTCCGGACGCTGCCTTGTCGCCCACAGCTTTTGCCGCTCAAGTTCCTCATGTGACGCTATCACCCGGCCGTTGACCAACCAAGGACCGGCCGGGTCAAATACCAGTGAGTCGCTCCCGCCACGACGTCGGCAGGATTAACTTCTAGAGAACAGAAATGCAACAATACCGCGTAAATCTCGGCCTCTTGATCGGTCTGATCGTTGGCACACTCGTGCTGCTGGTACTCGCCTTCGGCCTGCACCATTTCCAACTCGATCGCAACGCCGACATCCTAATCCAGACAGCCGAAGCGGCTAAGAAGGAAGGCGATCTGAAGGGTGCACGGGACGAGTACGCCAACTACCTTTCTATCCGTCCGGACGATGACGACGTCCGCCTGAAGTTAGCCAACGTCCATATCGACATCAACGATCAGCCCACGGCCGATCCGGAAGACTTCCCCATTGCCATCGCGTATTTGGAAGACATCGTGCGGCAGATGCCCGAGGAAAAGGAACTGCAGACCCGCCTCGTGGAAATGTATGGCCAACGCAATCTAACACAGCCGGCGCTGGATCACCTGGCCCGCATGGTGGAGAAATATCCCGATGATTCAGACCTCCGAGTCAAACAGTTCAATTATTTGCTAGCCTCGCGCAAGTTCGACGGTCCGGACGGTGCACTGGCCCGGGGCAAAAGGCTGATCGGCTACGATGACAAGACCGATAAGTTTGACGAGAAAAGCGCGATCGCGCCCCACGAAGCATCCGTCTACGCTAACGTGGCGGCAATTCTCCGCACGTCTCAAGTCGATAAGCCCGAACTGGCCGACCGCGTAATGGAACAGCTGGTCGGAGTGAATCCTAAACTGCCGGATGCTTACCTGCATCGTGGCCAGTACCTCGTCAATATCGGCGAGCCTAGCCGCGGCGACCAGGACGTCAGGAAAGCATACAAGCTCGCACCGGACGACGCCAATGTGCTGTTGGCGATGGCCGGACGCGCGGAAATGCGCGAGCGCAACGCCGACGCCAAGAAATTTCTCGAGACGGGCATAGAAAAGCATCCAGAAGACTCACGTTTCTATGTTTCGTTGGCTCGGATTGAGATGCAGTCCAAACACAACGACGAATCCCTCAAAATCATCGAAGAAGGCATGCAGAAAGTGCCGCCGAAAGAGGCTATCAATCTGCTTATGCTGAAAGCGGATCTGCAGCTGGCAACAAAGGACACGGCCGGAATCGCGGCCACGAAGGAAGAACTCCGCAAGGCTGGCTATGGTGGCTGGCTCACAGAGTTTCTCGACGCTCGCCTGCTGCTGATGCAAGATAAGTGGTACGAGGCCAGCATCGCTCTCGCAGAGCTCCAGGCCAAGCTCGGCAATTCCAACCCGTTTACCGATACGATTGCCTTTCAGCTCGGCTTGGCCTACGAAAACTCGGGACAGCTCGACAAGGCCGAAACCGCCTACAAGGCAATCCTCGCCCGCAGCCCGAGCAATGACCCGGCGAAGGCGGGAGTGGAACGCGTCGGCCGCAGGCTTCAGCGCGACGTCAAGAGTTCTGATTCGAGCGACTTAGATCAGATGCTTGCCGCGGAGGCGAAGAAACCCAAATCGGAGCAGAATTGGGCGGCCATCGACAGCAAGGTTGCCGAGTTTGCCGAAAAACGCAAGATCGAAGGTGCCGCGCTGGAATTGTTCTGGGCACGCGTGATGCTCGGTCGTGAGAACTTTCAAGAGGCGCGCAAGCGGCTCGTGGCCGCCCGAGAAAAGGATCCCGACAACGTCGAGGTCCGCCGCCTGGCGGTCCTGCTGCTTCGTGCCGAAGATCACGAGAAGGGCCCCGCCAAGGCGCTCCAGCTGCTCGACCAAACCGTCGAACAGTTTGGTGACAAGCCGGATCTCCGTCTCGATCGGGCCGACTGCCTGATTGCCATGAACCTGCAAAATCCGGATCAGGACAAGTTGAAATTAGACCTGGCCGCGCTTACCGAGATCCCGAGCGATTGGAGCGAAAACGATCAAGTGGCATTCTGGAACGGTATAGCCCCCCGCTATGCAATGGTGGGCATGCGCGACGAAACCAAGGACTGTCTGAATCGCGTGGCAGAGTTGCGACCCAAGGACCTTCCCACGCGTCTGGCGCTCTTTAACCTCGCGCTTGAAGCGAATGACGACGAGGCCATGAAATTGGCCCAGGAGCAAATCCTCAACATTGTCGGCACCAAGGAAGACAGCACCTGGCTCTACACCGAAGCGCGTCGCCGGTTGTCGGATTTTGCTCGCGGCGAGGGCGACAAAGATGCGCTCCGCGAGATTCAACAGCTCACCGACCGCGCCATGAAGGATCGCCCCAACTGGTTCGAGCTCCAGCTGCTGAGCGCCGAATTGGCAGTCCGCAAGGGCGACGAAAAAGACGCTTTGGCTCACTTCGAAAAGGCGCAGGAGCTGGGACGTCCCAGCGAAAACGCTATTCTACTGCACGTTCAGCTGTTGCTCCGCGACGGTCGCCGGGAACCGGCCAAGCGATTGATGGAGAAACTGCCTGAGAGCACGCTACAGGGCAACGTTGGCCCCGTCTACGCCGACGTCCTGCTTAGCACCGGCGACGTCGAAAAAGCAGTTGACGTGATTACCAAGTATGCGGAAGCTGCCCCCAAGGACGCCGGCCGCCAGCTCACGCTGGGTCAAGTGCTGACTCGCGCGTCGAGCGACCCGAAGATGTCGGACGCGCGGCGGAAGGATCTTCTCGCCCAAGCCGGCAAGGCTCTACAGTTGGCCGTCAAACTCAGTCCTGAATCGCCCCAGACCTGGCTCGCGCTGATCAGCTACCAAGTCGTACAGAAGGACCTGGAAGGAGCTAAGGCCACACTGCAACAGGCCCAGCTTGGTCTGGCCGAAGATCAAATGATCGGCGTTCTCGCCAAAGGGAACGAAATCATGGGCCAATGGTTCGACGCGGAAAACGTTTATCTCACGACGCTCGAAGCGCAGCCTGATAACCTCTTGCTGGCTCAGGAATTGGCCACGTTCTATCTCGGCCCGAGCTATCCGCGGAACGACAAGTATCAAAAGGCTACGCCGCTCGTGAATCGAATTCTCAAGGCCGGCGCCGAACATAAGCTCGAAAGCAGCGATCCGAACTTGATGTGGGCCCGCCGCGCAGCGGCCCAGATGCTGGCGGAAACCGGCGACTATCAGAAACTTCGCAAGGCCGAGAAGCTACTGGCCTCCAATGCCATCGACGGCACGCTCCCGACTCAAGAGCGGCTCCAAATGGCGAACATCCTGGCCACGCGCGCCGACCCCATCTCGCGCGATAAGGCCAAACGGCTGTTCGAAGCCGTGAAGAAGGACCAGCCCCTTTCGTTGAGGGACGACATGGTCCTCGGAAACTTGTATTTCGCGCGGCAGGAGTGGGAGCAGTGCAAACGCCACATGCGTACGGCCGTAGCTCAGAACCGCAAATCGCCTGATGCGCGCGCGTTGTTCGCCAACATGATTCTCCAGCGCGGCAGCGACAAGGAAATTCAGGACGAGGCTTGGCGACAGATCAGCGAGCTGAAAAAAATCGCACCTAACGACGCCCGCACCGTGCAGCTGATCGTCGCTTTTTCCGGAAAAACCGGCAAAGAACAGCAAGCCCGCGACTACCTGCTCAGCCTCTTGCCCAAGGTCAAAGACCCTGCCCAGCTCAGCGACCAGCAGCTGGCCATGATGGAGTTTGTGGCGCCGATGCTGGTCAGCGTTAACGATCTCGATAACGCAGAGAAACTCTACCGCGCCATTGTTGCCAAAAATCCCAACAAGGTGCTGGCCTTGGCCGATTTCCTCGGCACCCACCGCGACGTCGGCCAGGCCTTCGAGTTACTCGACTCGGTTTATAAGCCGGAGCTCACCGAACCCGTCAGCCGCACCGCCATCGGCATCGTACGGAGCCGCCGGGACGAAATCCAGGACAAGTACGACGACAAAGTCCGCGGCTGGCTCGAACGCGGATTGCTCGAAAACCCTGACTCCGTTCCCTTGCAGATGTTGTTGGCTGAGTTCGCCGATACGCAAAAGAACTACGACGAGGCCGCCGAAATCTACAAGAAGCTCCTCGCGCGCGACGACGTGAAGGATATCACCCGAGCTATCGTGCTCAACAACCTCGCCTTTCTCGTGGCCCTCGCCGACAATGCCGACGAGGCCGGGGTCGATCCGCTCAAGCTCATCGATGAGGCGATCCAGATCCTCGGACCCACGGCTGATATTCTCGATTCGCGCGCCGTCGTCTATCTCGCCAAGGGCGACTACCAGAAGGCGATTCGCGATCTGGACAACTCGCTGACCGATAACCCGACGCCGGCGAAGTATTTCCACAAGGCGGTGGCACACCTGGGGGCGGGCGAAAACACCGCTGCCCTCAAAGCCTGGGACGACGCGCATAAGCTCAACAAGGATACCCGCTCCACGCTCAACCGTATGGAATTTGAACAGTACGATCGTGCGAAATCCCAGATCGAAAAGATTCGCTCTCAAAGCCAATCGCTCACACGAGCGGCCGGCTGAAGCGGACTTTACTAAAGGAGGGGAATCTAGCTATGAGCGAGTTGCGTCGCTGCTGGTGCCTGTTCGTCATCGCTTCGTTGTCGCTCGCAGCCGGGGCACGTGCCCAATCGATCGACGCCGCTAGTCCCGGATATGCCCTGACACAGGGAACGCAGGCCTATGCAGCTGGTCACCACGAGCAGGCGATTGCCCTGTTGGCCGACGCGATTCGCAGCGATCCCCACGACCCCCGGCCGTACTACCTCCGCGCGCTGTGCCTCGCGCGCTCTGGGAGACCGGTCGAAGCCCGCGCCGATTTGGTTGTGGCCGCGGCCCTCGAAGCTCGTCAGCCCGATCGCTACCCCGTGGCCGACCTGCTCTCTCACCTGGCGGTCGCCGACCGCACGTTGCTGGGAGAATTCCGCTGGCACGCTCAGACCGAGGATTTCGCCCGCGCTTTTGACGAAGGGCAGATCAGCTTCGCCGAGCGGCCCCTGCCGACCGTTCGCACCGACGCCGGCGTCCTTCGCCAGAAGGCGTCGCTGCCGCTCGATCGCCTCACGGGCGACGTCACTCTGGCCGAGCTCTCCGGCATCGCCACCCAGCGACCGGCGACGCTCGCCGTGGAAACTGGAAGCAACCCATTTTCCGATGATCCGGCGCCGGCAGCCGCGCCGGCAAGTCAGCCGGCTGAGGCTCAAAATGCCGACCCGTTTGCCGAAGAATTGCCTGCGGCCGACACCCCGTCCGTCGCCGCTCCCCCGGCCGAACCAGCCGATCCCTTTGCGGAAACCGAGCCAGCCACCAGCGGCAAGATTTCCTCCGGCAAGTTGATGGGCATCCTCGGCCGCGCGGTCGGCCGTGTTGCGCCCGTTCCGTCGCTCGACACGGTGCGCGACCAAATTCGCAAGCTGCCCCTCCCGGCGACCGGTAGTCAACCTGCCGACGGTGCGGACACCTTCGGCGCCGGCGTCGAGCCGGCCGCCTTCGGTGAAGAAGTGCCCGCCGCCACGGATGCTCCCGAAGCAGGCGAAGCTCAGCCGCCAAGCGGCTCGGACCAACAGCCGCCCGCCGACGAAGCACAACCGGCGGCAGCTCCCGAAGAAGACCCGTTCGGTTAAAGGGCGACCTTTGCGGCTCGACCTGTTCCGCCGCTGCAACCTATAGTTATTTGACGAAGACACTTTTCCCTCGACCCGCGCGAAACCTTTATGCATCGCTCCTCATGCCAGCCTGGCGTCTTACTGCTTTGTGCCGTCATTGCGATCGTCGCCAGCGCCGGCTGTGAAAAGGAAGAAGCTGCGCCAGTCGCCGCCCCCGTTTCGGCCCAAGGCACTCCCGCCGAGAAATTTGAGGGCATCGTGACCGCCCTCAGGGATGGACTCGAATTGCCGGTCAGCAAGTCCGGCTTCATCGATCCCTCGTCGGGCGGCAGCAGCCGCTTCCAGGTTCACAACACGATTACCTCGAAGCTAATTGAACCCGCAGCCGAGGGCGAGCCCCTGCGCGGCGAGATCACCGTCACCACGCAATCGATCTACTCGATCCGCCGTTCGGCCGAGCAAAAAGAGAACGACGACCGCGGCGATCAGAACGCCGGTCACAGCACCAGCCTGCTCGACGAGTCGCAAGAATCGGGTCCCGGCTTCAGCTCCGTCGACCAGGGCCTCGTCTCCGAAGCGCCGGACGCCAGCAAGCCGGGTGACGTCGATGTCGATAGCGTCCAGCGTCGGGCGGACAAGATCGAGCGCAAATACGAGCTAATCTACAAAGACAATCGCTGGGATCTCGTGACCGAAATCGACAAGAAGAAGGAAGCGTCGATCGAAAACGCCTTTCAGCGTGCCCTGCGGCTCCAGCCCTGATCTCTCAGGCCGCATGCCGGCAGCTTCTCCGCTCGGCCGCCTTGCGCGTCCGTCGGAATTTTCTGTAGGTCCCTCGCCGCCCCTCGGCTATCCTGTTAGGACCGCCCGGGGCACTCTCCGCGCGGTCCGAATCTGCGCGTTCACCCTCAGGCTTTCGATGGCTCGCATCACCTTCCACGGCGCCGCCCGCACCGTCACCGGCTCGAAGTTCCTGCTCGAGGCCGGCAAGGCCCGCGTGCTCGTCGATTGCGGCCTGTTCCAAGGACTCAAGCCGCTGCGGCAGAAGAATTGGGAACCCACGCCGTTCGACATCAAGAACTTGAGCGCCGTGGTCCTGACCCACGCCCATCTCGACCACACCGGCTATCTCCCGCGCATCGTCCACGAGGGCTACATCGGACCGATCTACGCCACCGACGCCACCAACGAGCTCACCGAGCTGATCCTGCTCGACTCGGCCAAATGCCAAGAGCAGGACGCCGATTACGCCAACCGCAAAGGCTATTCCAAGCACAAGCCCGCGCTCCCGCTCTACGAAGCCCGCGACGTCGAATTCACGATGAAGATGTTCCGCAACGTCGAACGGAGCGAATGGTTCTCACCCGCCGAACCGATCTGGATGCGCTATCACGACGCGGGACACCTGCTCGGCTCGAACTCGATCGAAGTCGAGATCCGCGATCGCAATCCCCCGTTGCGTCTCATCTTCTCCGGCGACGTCGGCCGCTACGCGGGGCCCCTCTACCACGACCCTGCGCCCCCGGTGGCCTGCGACTACCTGATCTGCGAAAGCACCTACGGCGATCGCGACCACCCTGAAACTTCGATCCTCGATGCGCTCGCCGATGTGGTCGATCGCGGCGTCCGCCGTGGCGGCGTGATGCTGATGGCCTCGTTCGCCGTCGGCCGCGCCCAGCAATTGATCTACCTGCTGCAGGTCCTCAAGCGCAACAGCCGCATCCCCGATATCCCGATTTACGTCGACAGCCCGATGGCCTGCGACGCCACCGCCATCTACCGCCACCATCGCGAAGACCACGACCTCAGCGAAGGCGAGCTCGACGATGCCAACCCCGTGCTCGCCGGCCCGATGGTCCACCTCTCCCGCTCGACCGACGAATCGAAGGCGCTCAACCACGTCCGCGGCCCGGCGATCATCATCTCCAGCAGCGGCATGATGGACGCCGGCCGCATCGTCCATCACTTGAAATACCGCCTGCCTCATCCGCAGAACACGATTGTGCTCGGCGGCTTCATGGCCGTCGGCACCCGCGGCCGCCTGCTCCAGGATGGCGCCGAGTACCTCCGCATGCACGGGCAGCAGATTCCCGTCCGCGCCGCGGTGGAAAGAGTCCCCGGCCTCAGCGGCCACGCCGACCGCCGCGGCCTCTTGCGCTGGCTCGAACCGCTCCCGCAACCCAAGCAAACCTTCCTCGTCCACGGCGAAGTCGGCCCCGCCGAATCCCTGGCTGCCGCCCTCCGCAAAGAGCGCGGCTGGAACGTGACGCTCCCCGAACTGGGCGAATCGCACGAGTTGACGTGACCTCAACCGCCTCATTCCGCCCAACCGCCGCCACAATCGCTTGCGGTTTGGTTCCCCCAAAGCCGGCCGAAAATCAGGCCGCGGGTGCGCCAAGTGTGCGTGCAAGGCGACCATTATGTGGCGTTTGCACAGACCAAGGCGAAATAAACGGCGAAGAAAATCATAAAGAACAGCGCTACCCACTGCACAGCAGCCCATCGCAGAGCGCGCTGCCTGGTAGACTTCAATTGACTGGCGTAGGCGTCTTCAACTCTGGTTAAGTGATCTCGATATTGCTGCTCGCGTTTGGCTAGAAGATCGCAAATCTCACGGAGTAACCGATTGGTTTCGTCGTCGTTTGCCATTGGACTACTCCTGGAACGCGCACTATTTGGCCGCTTCGGAATCTTCGTCAGTTGAGCCAAGGTGGCCAAAAATCACCAGTTGATTTCTGTACACTGTCGGCTATCGTGAAGCCTCGTGAGGCCATTCGTTTCGCTATTTTTTGCAGCCGTATCGAGCCACCGACCGCGCTCCCCGCGCTCATGCTCTCTGGACCACTCGCCAAGAAACCGCCCAGCTCCGAAAACGCGCCCAAAACGCCAAGGATCAAAGATCGCCGAGAAAGGCAGCCGTTCAGAGGGATTTCTATGCGTTCTTGGCCCCTTTGCGTCTTTGCGAGCAAAAGAGTTCCCCGGCCCCGTACCCCAAAAAACCGCTGACATCTTCGAAGGCGTCAACATTCTGCTCCCCGCTTTTTCCGCATTGCCCCAAATCCCAAAGATGCCGAAAATCTCCTTTTCCTTGCATTCCACGCCAGCATCAAATTCCGAGTCTCTATGGAACAGCAGCACACCGCCGAAGCCAATCGCCAGGCGATCCTCAATTCGCCCAGTTATCGGCTTGCCGAATACGATTTCGATTTCCTCAAGCGAGATGACATCCGCCACGTCCGGATGACGCTCGAGCTCTTGAAGACCGAGACGCTGCTCCGCGACAACAACGTAAAGGCGACGGTCGTCGTCTTCGGCAGCGCCCGCATCGTGCCGCAGGACGTCGCCGAGCTGCGGCTCCGCGAGGCGCGCGAAGTGGCGAAGCAGAAACCGCGCGACGCCCATGCCAAACGGGCCGTCGAACGAGCCGAGCAAGTTGTCCTCAAGAGCCGCTTCTACGAAGAGGCCCGCCAGTTCGGCCGGCTCGTCTCGACCGTCTGCCAGATCGAAGCCCGCAACGATTTCGTGATCGCCACCGGCGGCGGCCCCGGGATCATGGAAGCCGCCAACCGCGGCGCGTTCGAGATCGGCGCCAAGAGCGTCGGTTTCAACATCGACTTGCCGCACGAGCAGGAGCCCAACCCTTACATCACGCCCGATCTCTGCTTTCGCTTCCACTACTTCGCCATTCGCAAATTCCATTTCATCCTGCGGGCCAAGGCGCTGGTGATCTTTCCCGGCGGCTTCGGCACGCTCGACGAGCTGTTCGACACGCTCTGCCTCCGTCAGACCCGCCGCATGCAGGCGATCCCGATCATCCTTTACGGCCGCGAGTATTGGGAATCGATCCTCAACTTCCCTAAAATGGCGGACGAAGGCGTGATCGACGACGACGACCTGAAATTAATTTCCTGGGCCGAGTCCCCCGAAGAAGCCTGGAAAATCATCGCCGACTTCCACGGCGTGAAATGATTCCCATTTAGCGGCGTCGCTTGCGACGCGCGTGCCTTGGTAGAACGCACGATGTCCAAGCCTGCTGACCAACCCGCAGCCCTCGTCACCGGCGGCGCCGCACGCGTCGGCGCGGTGATCGTGCGCACGCTCGCTGCCGCCGGTTACCGCGTCGCGATCCACGCCAACACCTCGCTCGACGTCGCCAGCAAGCTCGCCAGTGAGCTCAACGCCGCCGGCCACGAGGCAGCCGCCTTCGGCGCCGACCTCCGCGACGAAGACGCCACGCGAGCGATGATCGACCGCGCCCGCCGCCACTTCGGCCGCCTCGATCTCCTGGTAAATAACGCTGCCGCCTGGTCCCCCACGCCTCTCGAAACCACCATGGCCGACGACCTCCGCCGCTTCTTCGAGATCAACACCGTCAGCACATTCATCTGCTCTCAGCACGCGGGACAGATCATGGCCGGGCAAGCCAGCGGCGGCGCGATCGTTAACATCGGCGACTGGGCCGTCGCGCGCCCCTACCGCGACTACGCCGCCTACTTCGCCTCGAAGGGCTCGATCCCCACGCTCACACGGACCTTTGCCGTGGAACTCGCGCCGCGGGTCCGCGTCAACGCCGTGCTGCCGGGCCCCGTGCTGATGCCTGAAGAGTTGCCGCCGCAGGTCCGCGAGCGCGCCGTGAAGGGCACGCTGCTACAGCGTGCCGGCCGCCCCGAGAATGTCGCCGATGCCGTGCTGTTTTTCGCCCGCAACGACTTTATCACCGGCGTTTGCCTGCCGGTGGACGGTGGTCGCACGATTGGCCAAACCAGTTGACCCCCGCCACCGTAAGAGTGAGTGATAGCAACTTGTCACGTTTTGGCGAGCTGCGGCCCGACGGGCTCGTTGGACATCCTTTCGCGCCCCCAAAAACAGGCGAATTGTCGCATTACAGCGGCCGTTGCTTGCTTCGCCGGGTCGGACCGCCATAATACTGTCACTCAGGAACAACCCCCCGAGGCAGATTTTGCCTCAGAACGGACTCGAAACAAGCCGGCATTTCGGCTAAAAGCGTCGCTCGCGCTCGGGCGGCGCGCCAGGCGGTGCCTCCCAGTTGGACCGCCGCGATTCATTCAAACAAAGGACATGGCGATGAGCATTTCGCGTTCGAGTCTCGTCCGGTGGACACTGTGTGTGACGATTACTCTTTCGGCCCTCGCGTTCCAATCGCTGCGCGCCGCGGAGCCTGCCAACAGCAAGGCAGCTGACGACGGCACGGCGGACGTTGTCGTCTCCGACAACGAATTCAAAGTCCCCGAGGGCGACGCCACGAAGCTGCTCGCGTTCGTTGAGAAGATCGCCAATCCGCAACAGCAATTCACGTCCGAAGTCGAGCTGCAGCAATACCTCGACGGCGTGTCGACCGCCATCAGCGAAGCGACCGACAAGGTGCTCGCCGGCCAGGCCACCGATCGTCAGCTGATCGACGCGATCGAATGGAAGATCGAATCGCTCCGCATCCGCCAGAAGCTCGGCGAGACCGATTCCGACAAGAAGACCGATGAATTTCTCGCCAGCCTGAAGTTTGATTCGCGCCCGGCCGTCCAGGACGCGATCAAGCAGATCGAAGCCAACCGCGCCGCGATGCAGCAGCAGATGGAGCTGATGGCCAAGCTCCGCCAGTGGCCGCGCCTCGACGCCGCTCAGCGTCAGGAAACGACCGACTGGCTGATCAACGCGATCAAGTCGGGCCCGCCTTCCGGCGCCCAGGCCGGCATGCTCACGATGTTTGTCGACACGCTTTCCGGCACGCCCGACAGCGCGCTCGCCAAGAAGGCGCTCGGCGAATTGCTGCCCGTGTTTAGCGCCAGCGACGACCCCAGCATCCAGCAGCGCCTGCCGCTGTTGGAAGGCATCAACCGCCGTCTGAATCTGGTCGGCAACAAGATGGAGCTTGAGGGCACGTTCCTCGACGGCACGAAGCTCGATTGGGCTGCCTACGAAGGCAAAGTCGTGCTGGTGGACTTCTGGGCTACCTGGTGTGGTCCCTGCCGCGCCGAAGTTCCCAACGTGCTCGAAAACTACCTCAAGTACCACGACAAGGGCTTCGACGTCATCGGCATCTCGCTCGACGATAAGCGCAGCGACGCCGAGGATTACGTCAAACAGACGAACATCCCCTGGGCCTCGCTGTTCGAAGAGAACACCGGCGAGACCGGCTGGCAGAATCCGATGGCCCTCAAGTACGGCATCACCGGCATCCCGACGGCGATCCTCATCGACCAGAAGGGCAACGTCGTGAGCCTCCAGGCCCGCGGCCCGCGCTTGGGCGCGCTCTTGGAGAAGCTGCTCGGCAAAACGGGCGAAGAGGCAGCCGCCGTCGAGGTCTCGGATCAGTCGGAGCATACCGCTCAGACCGCGCGCTAAATCTCGGCTCGATTCGCCATCGCCGTGGCTCAAAATCCGATCACCATTCCCGAGCCCACCGGCGTGCTTGCCGAGCCCTGGTCGCTCGGCAAGTTGTTTCGGCTTAGCGCGCTCTTTGGCCCCGCCGCGATCCTGGCCTCCGTCTCGATCGGCGCCGGCGAAACGATCGTCGTCGTGCAAACCGGCTCCTGGGCCGGCTATCAGCTGCTGTGGCTCGTGGTCGCCAGCGTGGTGACCAAGGGCATCTGCGTCACGTATCTTCTTGGCCGCTACACTGCAGTCAGCGGCGAAGCGATTGGGCGGCGACTGGTGTGCGTGCCCGGTCCGCGCGGCTGGCTGCTACTGGCGATTATCTTCCTCGAGCTTGCGGCGGCCGGGCCCCTTTGGGCCGCGATCGCCCGGCCGAGCGGCGAACTGATTCACTATGTCATCGGCCAGGCGTGCCTCGCCGAGGGAAGCGACGCCGCCGCGTTCGCGTCCCACGCCGACACCTGGAAAGCCCTCTTCGGCACGGCGTTCATCCTGGCCGCGCTGTTGCTCGGCCTCGGCCAGTCCTTCGCCAGCCTAGAAAAACAGCAAATCGCGATCTGCATCGTTCTGGTGCTGGGCACGATCGCCGGCACGCTGATGGTCCGCCCCGATTTCGCCGCGGCGCTCGTTGGTTCGCTGAGCTTCGGTCATCTGCCGCGCGAAGTGCCCGCCTGGGCGCCGACGGCGGCGCGCGACCACTGGCTGCTCACGCTCACCACCACCTTCGGCTACGTTGGCGGTTCGGTGATGACGTACATCGCGTATGCCAACTTCGTCGGCGTCCACCGCTGGGGTCTGTGCAGCCATCCCGAGATCGACGCAATCCGCGACCGCGCCGCCACGGGTAGCCCGCGCGACTATCTTCCGAACGACCCTGTGGAAGCCGGCCGCCTGCACCGGCTGCTGTTGCCGCTGAAGTGCGACGCCGGCATGGGCGCGTTCGTGTTGTGGGTCGTCAGCGCTTCGTTCATGATCGCCGGCGCCGCGGTCCTCTTGCCGCGACTCGCTAGCGGCGAGCTCGGCTCGATCTTCGACGGCTGGAGCCTGCTCACCGATCAGGGCCACATTTGGCGAAGCATCCATCCGAGCCTGGTTTGGGTCTATTACGTGTGCGTCGTCGCCGCGCTGTGGGGTACGGTGCAGTCGTATCCGCAAATCTACACCAGCGTGACGCACGATTTCCTCAGCGCCATCTGGCCCGAACGACATTTCTCTATCGCGCGCCTCCGCGCGCTGATCGCGCTCTATGTGTTCGCCGTTGCCGTGCCGCTCGTCTGGATCGACGTCACCTTCACAACGCTCACCGGGATCGTATCCTTCCTTGCCACGGGCGGGGGTGTGGCGCTGGCCATGATCTCCGCCGTCTATTTGGACCGCCAGCTGCCCCCCCTCTATCGCACGCGGCGCTGGTTCTTCGTCCTGTGCGTGTTCTCTGCGATCACCCTCACGGTGATCAGTGGAATCAGCGGCTGGGGAGTCTGGCAACAAATTAATTCTCGTTGAAAAGCTGGCAAGCCGCTGTTTCCGCTCGTATCATGACAGGGTTTGGCGGCATCGGGATGGCGCTCGCCCCAGCGCCCAAAAAATTCTCTGCCGCCATCTGTCCGCTGTCTGCGCCGGCGGCAATTAGGGTGCGAGGGGGCTCTGCAACCGGTAAAAGAATTTGAAGGGGCAGCATGACTTCAAGCCCAGTTCGCCTCACTGCTCGGCGGTGGGGGACCGCTCGCCGCGCGCGGAAAGCAAGCATCTTTCAGAGCGACCTCGCCGCCGGTTCACGCCGCTTTCTGGCGTTCGAGACGCTCGAAGAACGGGCGATGCTCAGCGTCGCTCAGGATCTGCAAAACGCGATCGGGCCGTATCAATCGGCCATCAACACGTCGCTCGACGACGCCACCAGCCTGCCCCTCATTGGCCACCAGCTCGACAGCCTGCAGGACATCAGCACGCTGCTCGAGACCACGCTGGACGATCTGCAGCAGGCCACGCAGGGCCTCGCCAACGGGCACCACCAGATCGCCATCGCGCTCCCCACGATTTCGCACACCTTCACGTTCGACTTGGGGCTCGACGCGCTGCTGCAGGTGAGCACCTCGGGTGGCGTCGCCGGCTCGATTACGCCGACGCTCAACATCGCTTTCGATGTCTCCGGCACCTCCGCGACGCTGGATGTCGCCCACACGAATCTGGACCTCGGTTTCGGCCTGACGCTGCCCGGTTTTCAGGCCACGATGTCGTTCAACGGTCTGCTCTACACGCACGCGGTCGACCAGGGCTCCAATTTTTCGGGCCATCTTCTGTTTGGTTTTGATTCGGGCGGCGGAGTCGCGCCCCAATTCTCCGGCGACGCCCACATCCGGCTCGGGCTGACGCTGAGCTTTGTCGATCCGTCGCTCGGCGCTTCGTTCAATCCAACGTTCCGCACCGATTTTCAGCTCGACTGGGGCCTCGACACCACGAGCAACCAGCTGAAGATTCCTCAGATCGCGCTCAAGAACTTTTCGCTCGACGTCGACAGCTTCACGCACAACTTTCTGGGCGACATCGTCACAACCGTCCAGAAATACACCAAGCCGCTGCAGCCGTTCATCGACACCTTCGAAACGCCGGTGCCGATCCTCAGCGCGTTCGACAGCAGCCAGACGATCGGCGACCTCCTGCTCGAGGGAGCCGGCCTCTCACCGGACCTGCAAGACCGCTTCGAGCTGATGGTCAAGGTCATCAAGGCCGTCAACACGTTCGATCTCTCGGGCTCGACCGGCGGCGCCGCGGTCAATTTCGGCGATATCAATCTGACGGGCCTGTCGGTCACCGGCGACGGAGAACTCGGCGATCTGTTCGGCTTCGACACGAGCCAGCTGCAGAACGCGATTCAGCAAATCATCGATTCCCCGGCGCTGCAGGATTTGCAGGACACGCTCGAAGACGTGGCCAACTACGCCGGCGTCAACGCGCAGGCCGGCTTCCAGTTCCCGGTGCTCGAGGATCCCGGCCCCGTGATCGGCGGCATTCTCACCGGCCAGGCCCGCGACATGTTCACCTTTACGACCGGCCGCGAGCATTTCGAGCTGGCGCCGAGCATCGGCTTCGGCATCCCGGATTTGTTCGGCGTGTTTCTCACCGCGGGAATCACGTTGGACGCCAATTTCTCAGTCGGCTACGACACGGCCGGGCTGATCAAGCTCTTCCAAGACCCGCTCCACAAGCCGGAGGATTTGCTGCACGGCTTTTACTTCGACAACAGCATCGACACCTCGGGTCCGCCGATTCCGAATGTGGCTTCGCCGCGCAAGACGGCTTTCTACCTCGAAGGCTTCGCCGAGATTTCGGCATCGGCCGTGGTCACGGTCTCGGGCGGCATCCATGCAAATGTCTCGATCGAGCTGGTGAATCAGGACAATTCGTCCCATGTCTACCTCGATACGATGCTGCAAAACATCGGCAGCCCCGCCAACGTGTTCAACGCTTCGGGCAAGCTCTACGCCTCGGCGTCGATCGAGCTGACGATCCCGAATCCTGTCGGCCCGAACATCACCCTCTTTAGCTACGAATTGGCTCACCAGACACTGCTCGATTACGATCCGCTGCCACCCGCGAGCGAGACAAAGCCGCTGGTGGTGATTGACGTCACCAACGAGCACACGCTGCGGCTCAAAACCGCCCAGATGTCCACGGTCGGCCAGGTGACTGTCCAGCCCTTCCACAACATGTCCGTCCTGATCGCCGGTCAGACGGTGGTGGCCGACGGAATCCGCGTCGATTACGCAGGTGAGATCGATCTGTACATCGAGCGGAAGAACGACTTCACAACGAACTACTACAACCTGGTCGGACTCGATGGGCCCGCCCCAGACGGCGTGTCGATCCACATCATCGATCCCTTCCGCGTCTTTGCGGACGAAGGCGCGCCCGATCCGAAACCGCCGCAGACTACTCCGGGAGTGATATTCGTCGGCGGCAGGAACGTGACCTACGACTATTCCGAAGCCGGCAACGGAACCCATGCGACGGTGCTCTTGGCCGGCGGCTACGGGTCGACGACGCTCACCGGCGGCACGATGGAGTTTGGCAATTTCATTCCCGCTGCTCGACTGGATCAGGCCAAGCAGCACTTCGGCGACGTGTCGGGTTACGATCCCACGGGCCAGACGATGATCAATTCGCAGATCGACGCGGCCGTCGCGCCCGCCGATCCCACCGGCATCATCGGCTCGACGATGACCGCCAGCCACGGCGGCCTGATGCTCGGCGGCCCGGGAAGTAACAGCTTCTTTGCCACCGGCCCCGGCGCCTACGAGATGATCGGCGGTGCCTGGTTTAACACCTTCAGCATCAGCCCGTCATTCGGCGGCGTCCCGGCCACCTATCAAATCGACGGAGGACCCTATGGCCAAAGCCAGCTCGTCGTCCGTGTGCCGGCGGGCGATACCGCCGACTTCGAGAATGGCACCGTACCCGACAAATACGATCCGAGTACGGTGGCGCTTGATATCTTCAGCAATGCCGGACTGTTCGCGACCGCGCATGGCATCAAATCCGTGAATGCCGTCGGTGCGCCGGGATCGACCGTAGTCTTCGGCGATACGTCACTCCTCAATATCGATTTCAAGGTCACCGGCGCCGCCAAATTGAAGTTTGGAGGTACTGCGGCTGCCGACGATTTCGACATCACCGCCACGGGTAACTTCTTTAGCACCGCATTTCGGCGCGGTGTGCCGCTGCTCGTGGCAATCGACTATACCCGCGGGCAATTGGAGATGCAGCCGGACTGGTACGTCGACTTCGTGGAACTGTCGAACAATCTGGTCGCAACGCCGTTCGCTCATTATCACTTCGAGAACATTTCCTCGGGTACGTACATACCCGTGCAAGATTATGCGGAGGCATATTTCGGCGGCCCTATCTATAGCGTCGCGCGAGTGTTTGGCACCAATGGACATTCGCAAACGATCACCTTTCAGAGCGATAACACGAAAAGCTCCTCCATTACGCTCGACGGCGGCGGCAGCAGCGATACCTACAGCGTCGAAGAGGGCGTGGGCACGTTCCTCGACGTCGAGGTGCAGGATTCAGGCCTCAGCTCGCAAAACAATTTGCAGGTTGGCTTCCACGACAATACGTTGATCGCGACGAAGGCCACGCTTTCCGATGGTTTACTCGAACTCGAGTACTATACGCCGCTGGTGGAATTCTTCTTTTCGCAGGCCGGCTTTTATTCCCAGCACTTCTACACATCGTCCGCGGCGTACGCTCCGAAAGTTTTGTTCAGCGCAAATACCTTGCTGACATTCGCCACCAGCTCAGGCTGGGGCGACATCGTCGTCGATCGACACACACCGACCAACAATGCAACGATCCTGTTCGACAACGTCGTCATCACTCCCACCGGACCCGGGGGACCTGACAATCCAGCCAACCCGCGCGGCTGGCCGCCAGGATTCAGTTTCAACTACCAATACATCTACGGCAGGTTCAACCTCAATATTTATTGGGCTTTGTCACAGCCGGCCTCGCACCCGGTGATAATCAATGGCGGCGGCTCTCCGCAGCCTCCCGACCATGCCGTAGGTGGGAACCCAACTGTCGACGTGCAAGCCAATGCTGGCAGCCTGACGATTGATGGCCTCAACCCACAGCGTTCCGTGTTGGTCAACATACAGGGGAATACGGGCACAATCGACGTGCAAGTGTCGCGAGACTTCACAGGCGACGTCGACACGTTCAATGTTTTCGGCAACTCGGGTGTGCTGAATTTCGACTACGCGACGACCTTTCCCACGAATCATCTCATCGCAATTACACATCGCATCAACGTGCTGGCGAACTCGGGCACGATCAATTCGACCGATTCTGTTATCAACGCGTATACCGGCCTCAACACTTCGACATTCAGCGCCCAAATCAACGTCGGTACCGACGGCGCTGGCGGGGTCCAAGACCTGAGCAACGTGCATGGAACAATCAACTTGCTCGGCGAAAATGCTTACCAAAGCCTTAATATCGACGACCGCAGCCGGGCCGGAACTTCGCCGAGTTGGCGGATCGACAGCACGCAGACGCGGATTGGCGATCTTGCGATCAATTACGGTCTGTTTGGCGTTGAATTTCAGGCATTTTGGAAAGCCGGCACGGCCATAACTTATCGCGACAATGCGCAGTTTTGGTTCAAGAATTTTAATGGCTTCGACACATACCCGAATTTCCCGCTCGACTGGAACCCGGGGTCCCTGCTCCAAAACTCCGATGGTGAGAGCGTCGCGTTAAACCTATCGGATTACCTCGGCGCCCATCCGCCTGGGACGACGACTTATTCTGCGACCGATCTGCCGCCGGGGTTGTCAATCGACACCGCCACCGGAATCGTTTCCGGCACGGTCCCCTACGGCGGCTATGCAGGCTCGCCGTACGCCACGCTGCTTTCGGCAACCAACGGTTTATACACCCGAGAGTGGACGATCGAATGGGACTTCATCAGCGCGATCTACATCTATCCGTCCTTCTATAGTGGTGTCGGCGCGGTCAGCGTCGATGAGAACTCCTACGTACGCTTCGACCCAATTTCCGTGAGTGACTTTTTGAATCGAACGCCCGTGGTGACCGTCACGGGCTTACCTGCCGGTCTCACGTTCAATCCAGACACCCTCGTGATCAGTGGCACCGTACCGGCCGGCGCATCGACGCACGGACCCTATGAAGTTCATATTCATGCCGATGATGGGCTCGAAACCAACGATGTCGTGATCCCGATGGTTGTTTCGGGAATTCAGCTCGCTGCCGTGCCCTTCGTGAGGCTCAACCACGACGGTGACGCGGTCGACTTCAACCTCAACGCAACCACCACCTCCGGCGGCACGCTCAGCTATTCCGCTATCGACCTCCCGCCGGGCATCTCGCTCAACACCGCCACCGGCCAAATCACGGGCACCCTCCCCGCCAATGCCAGCGCGGTGCCCCGTCGCTACGCCACCGTCATGTTCGACGATGGCTACTCCACCAAATCCATCGGCCTCATCTGGACGGTGCTGCAAACAGGCGTCAGCGACACGGTCACCATCCTGCCCATCGGCCCACAGTCCAACCAGGTCGGCGATTTCGTCAATTTTTCGGCGCAAACGAGCTCGACTCATTCGTTACCGCTGCAATTCTTCGTCGAGGGTGGGCCGGTGGGAGTGCCATTCGGTTTCGCGCCCGAATTCTATTTCAACGGTTACAATTACGGCGGCTTCTCCGGCGAGATTCCCCTCATTTCCGCGCAGGGCTCGCCATACCACGTCACGATCACGGCGACCAACGGGTTGAATTCCACCTCTGTCAGCTTCGATTGGCAAATCACCGGCCCGCAGCCGCCGGAGCTGCCCGGCGATTTCGACGGCACCGGCACCGTCGACGAAGGCGACTACGACATCTGGCGCGGCAGCTTCGGCCAGAACGTGATGCCGTACACTTCCGGCGACGGCAACGGAGATGGCCGGATTGATGTCGCCGACTACACCGTGTGGCGCGACCACTTGGGACAAATATCCGGAGCCGGCAGCGGCGCGGGCGCTGCGGCGCTCGAATCTGCATTCGCCGCGACGGAAGGCGTGGACGATGGCGCTGAAGTTACGCTTGATGCCGCAAGGGTGAAATCACTCGCTCCGCTAGCGCTCGACACCGCGACACGCCAAATTTTGCGACGGAGCGGACTTGCTCGCCGTCTCGAGGCATGGCGGCACGAGGTCGATGCCAATTTGGTGCTCGCCGGTCGACAGGATCGGCGACTGCACGCCGAACTTCGAGACATGGACTTCGTCCGGGGCGACGTCGCTGACTCGGCGATGGAAGAGGCCTTCGCGGAGTTCGATTCCCTAACACTCGCGGTTGCGTTCTAACTCAAGCGATCGGCGTCGCGCCGGGCGGGGGTGTGCCTTTGCCGGCGCGGACGTATTCACCGCGGGCTTCGGCGTATTCTTCCGGCGTCGGTAGCTCGGGCGCGGGCTGGTCGACGGTCCGCGAGGCGTCGAAGAGTTTTTCGAGGAAGGGGCGGCACCAGCCGCAGCCGGTGCCCGCGCCGTGGCAATCGGCGAGCTGGCCGACGCGCTGTGGCCGCTCGATCCGCAGATAGTTGATCACCTTTCGCTTGGTGACGTGAAAACAGAGGCACAGCTCGTCGTCGAGGTCCATAGCGGTTCGACCTGACACTTCATGCCTACGCCACTCCGCGGCGGAGGCATGCTACATGCGAATTTAACGCTGCTTCTTCTGTTCGAGCCGCGCGAGGCCGGCGGCACCGATGTAGCCGGCGTCGCCGCCGAGCGAGGCGAACTCGATTTTGACCGTGTCGCGCAGCGGCTCGAGCAAACGGGGCCGCACATCATCCCGGATCCGTTGCAGGAACGCGCGGCCGAGCGGGCTCTCCGCGCCGCCAAAATTCATCGCCCCGCCGAGCACCACCGCATCCGGATCGATCGTGTGGACAAACGTCACGATGCCGAGTGCCAACCAGTGGGCCGTATCCATGACGACGCCCTTCGCCAGCGGGTCGCCGCGTTCGGCCTCCTGCGCAACCAACAGCGGCGTGATCGGCTCACCCTGCCGATGCCGCCGGGCCAGGGAGCTACTTTCGCTCGCACCGAGCGCGTCGGTCGCACGGCGGACGACGGCGCCCGCGTTGGCATACGCTTCGAGCGAACCGCTGTTGCCGAGCGAGTCCTGCCAGGCATCTTTGGTCGGGTTGACGAGGATGTGGCCACACTCGCCGCCGCAGCTGTGCGCGCCTTCGATCATTGTGTCGCCGATGATGATCCCGCCGCCGATACCGGTGCCCAGCGTCAGCAAGACCAGGCTGTCGTACTGTGCGCCCGCGCCGCGCCAGAACTCGCCGTAGGCGGCCGCGTTCGCATCGTTGGCAAACGTGACCGGCATGCCAAGGTGAAAGC
>JBFWSG010000014.1:0-119237 GCA_050248495.1 Pirellulales bacterium
ACGAGCCTGATCTCGACGTACATGATCATCACGGTGATGTTCGTCGGTCCCTTGGCGGCACGATTCTTTGCGAACACGTTTTTCCAAGGCCAGGCCAGCGCGGCGACGATGGAAAAACTGGGCGTGGCGAGCCCGTTCGCCGCGACTTTCGCATTACCCTTGGAAATGACCAACAACGACGACTCGAGCAGCACTTCGGCGGTGGTGAGCGCGGCAGACGCCGATTTGTCGCTGTTCTTTGGCTACGTGTTGTGGGCCGTCGTTTACAACGGCGCGTTGCTCCTGGCCATGATGCGGCTGTTTCAAGTCCGTTGGCGCGTCGCGGACTAGGCACCGATCGCAGGATGAACATACTTGTCTGCCCTACAGCCTTGGACGCGCGACCGCTTGACGACGCGCCGGCGCGTGTGCGATAACTGCGCCAGCAGTACACGCGCCGTGTGTGACCGGCAGGGCACTGGCATGTCCACGACGACTATGGCACGTCCCAAGACGCAGGACGAGCGCGATCTGGCGCTCTACGACGCTCGTTTGCAGCGTCCGATTCGCATGAAGGTGCCGGAGTTTCAGCGGGACGGCCGGCTGCGGCACGTGATCTTCTCCGGCCAGTTCGAGGTGCCGTTTTTGGAAGAGCTGGCCGAGACGGCCGACATGCTCCGCATGCTCTCCAAGAGCCGCGCCGGCCAGGATTTTCTGATCAACTTGCTGCCTCACAAGCGGGCGATGCTGTACTTCACGCAGCCGTCGACGCGGACGTTTCTGTCATTCATGGCGGCCTGTCAGATCCTGGGCATCACCTGCAACGAGGTCCGCGACCCCGCCACTTCCAGCGAGACTAAGGGCGAAACGCGGTTCGATTCGATCCGCATGTTCAGCAGCTACTTCGACGTGATCATCATGCGGAGTCCGATCGCGCGGCTCGCCGAGTCGTGTGCTTACTTGATGAACGACTTGGAGCGGAGCGGCAATCGCAGCGTGCCGATCGTAAACGCCGGCTCCGGCGCGGACGAGCATCCGACGCAGGCGCTTTTGGACATTTACACGCTGCAACGATCGTTCCAGTTCGATAGCCCGGAGGACTCTCCTGCCGCCAATCGCTTCGACGAGCTGCGGCAGCGACAGGGATACGCAGGCTTGACGCGCGGACTGGCGCACAAAACCTATGGCTTTTGCGGCGACATCGGCCGCGGCCGCACGGTCCGCTCGCTGGCGATGCTGCTGGCGCTTTACGAAGATGTGCGGCTGGTGTTCGTCGCGCCGGATCATCCCAAGCTGCGGATGGGCGACGATCTGCGTCAGCGGCTGTTGGACCGCAACGTGCGGATCCACGAAGTCGAATCGTTCGACGATCTGCTCGACGGCAAACCGGTGATCGAGCAGCTCGATGCACTCTACATGACTCGCATCCAGAAGGAGCACAATGCCCCGAGTGACACGGATTCCTTCGCGGCGATCGATTTCTCGCGCTACTGCCTGACGCCGGAGCTGGTCTCTCGGATGAAGGAGTACGCGCCGATCCTGCATCCCTTCCCGCGCGACCAGCATTTCGGCGAAATTCCGCCCGAGGTCGACAACGATCCGCGGGCGATGTACTTCCGCCAGGCCCGCAACGGTATGTGGATTCGGGCCGCCCTCTTGGCCCATGTCTTCGACGTCGAGCACCACATCTCGCGCCAATTCCGCAGCGAGTACCGCGAGTTGCATCATTACAACGAATCGGCGGGTTAGTTCGATGCGGGTGGCATATGCGCTCACAAAGCGGCAGCCATGCCCACGCCCGCGATTTGGCCTCCTAGCCTCGTGTGAGCATGCCCGAGCGGGCGAGGGCATGCCACCCGAAACTGACTCTGCCGGCTGTAACGATGCTGGCGCACGACTAGTGCTCGCTATTCTCCGCGGTGGCGGCGGCTCGATGCTAAGAAGTGGATGAATGTTTCACGGGATCGGAGACCGCGCCCATGGCACGACGAATCGCATCCGCCGGTATCGTTACCTTCGCGGCAGCGCTAATTGCGTTTGCCTCGGCACGCTCTGCTAACGCGATCGGCTACTACAACGTGCCCGGCTCGTTCTGCCAGTGTGCTGGTTACGGGAACGGGGCAGGGCACCACGCGTGTCTCGTACTCGGTCCGCTCGATTGCCATGGCTTCTGTTCGACGCACGAAGTCCGCCTCGAATGCCCGCCGCAGCCCCCTTATGCCTACTACAATTGCGGGCTCTACGGCGAAGGATCGCAGGGCACCTGGATCCAGGAATCCGTGCCGGTGCAGCTCGCGCCGCAGCCGCAGCCGCAACCGACTCCCGCCGCCATGCGTCCGCAGGTTCAACGCCAGCCGCGAGTGTGGTAGATTGAGCCGCCCGGGCCGCGTCCAAGTCCAATGACGTGGTCACCGAAGTCTTTCGCTGCGGGCTGCTGTGCTGCGTATTGTTGTCATCGTCGCGCTTATTGGCTTTGCCGTTTACGCCTGGCGGATCTGGCAGCGCGGACGGCGGCGGATGGAGGTCGAACGGGCCACGGCCGATTTCCTCCGCCAAAAGCTCAAGCTGCAAGATGACTTTCGCGCCGCCGCGAACGTGACCGGCATTCCTCGCGGCCTTCGCTGGAAGTCGTGCGAATTCTTCGACCCGTTTCGCCTCGCCCGCGACAAGGCGAACGGCGCGCTCGTGGGCCTGGTGGGGTTGACGATCGCCTTCGAGGCCATCGAAGGGGGCGGGATGGAAGACGTCGAAGCGGTCGGCAACCTCCGCGCTGCTACGGCCGTCTTTTCCTGGAGCGGCTTCGACTGGACCACCAACGGCAAGGCGATCTTTAACCTGGAACCCGACCAGGTGCTCGAGCGTTATGCGAACGATTTGACGCCGGTCAAAGCGTGAGCGGCCGCTCCTGGATCGATTTTGGCCTCGTCAGACAAATGTGGTATAATGTCTGACGTAGGAGGACAACGCATGTCCGTCGGACGCATCACGATTCGGGTCGATGAATCGCTTCATGAGCGACTGGAAGCCGTCGCGGAAGCCGCCGGTAAGAGCGAGTCGCAGGTCGTGCGCGACGCACTCGAGGTTTATCTCGATCAACATTCCAACGGCCCGACTGCGTACGATCTGTTCAAGAAGGCGGGCGTGATCGGCTCCGTGTCCGGCGGTCCGAACGACTTGAGCACCAATCCCAAGCACCTGGAAGGTTTTGGGCGTGACTGAGCCGTCGGCCCTCTACCGCCGCGTCTTGGTCGACACCGGCCCGCTGGTAGCCATCCGTCGTGGCGCGGATGAACATCACCAGCGCTGCGTCGCATCGCTCCGCGAGATCGTTCCGCCACTCCTTACGAGTTGGTTCGTCATCGCCGAGGCGGCTTATTTACTGCGTGAATCGAACGCCGCTGTCGAAAGACTCCTGCAAGGCCCGGAACTCGGCATCTACCGGATCTTGCCCCTCGCTGAATCCGATTTGCCGTCTCTCTCGGCGCTCGTGCGGAAATATCGAAACCTGCGTCCACAATTGGCCGACGTGTCACTCGTGCATCTGGCCAACCGTGAATCACTTGAAACCGTCTTTTCCCTCGACCGCCGCGACTTCCAGGTGTTTCGCACGGCAAAGGGAAAGCGGCTTCAACTGCTGCCGGAGGGAAGCAAGTAAATCGAGCGTAGGCCGATCAAATATCATCCGAAGCCTTCGGAGCCCGCGATTCGGCGAGCGCCACTAGCTCCTTGTGCACCATGTGGAGCGAAGAGTACGTCCGCGGATGAACGGTGCCGCGGGTAAGAACGATTTTTGAGACGTTGTTGTCCCACGTCAGTTCGCGCGGCTGCTTGGATTCGCTCGCGGGCTTGCCGTACTTCTGCAGCACCGCTTCGCTCACGAGGTGGAACAGGTCGGTGGCAAACCAGGCCGAGATGCGAAACAGCTTGCCGTCGATGAACTGGTACAGGAACAAGTCGGTCTTCACACCGGCGACCGTGGGCGAGTTCTCTTCGAGCGGGTTGTCGACGCGGGCGTGCACGATTCCCGCGCGGCGATGCCAGGCCTCGCCGTGCAAGTCCGCCTTGCCGATGTAGCCGGGCATGTCGGAGCAGATCGGCAAGTCTTGCCGGCCATCGGGCGTGAAGCGGGCGTACTTCTGCTTGAACTCGGCCATGGTCATGCCGAGCGGATCGCCCTTGATCTCGAACGGCTCATCCGGCCCCTGGGCAACACCGCTCAAGCGACCGACCATCGAGGACTCCGGCGGCCGAACGGCCGGCGGCGCCGCGGGCGGCGCGGCGGAGGATGTCCATCCCGTCGCTGTCGATCCGCCGGGGGTCGATCCGGATGGCGACGATCCAGTTTGAACCGATCCCGAGGAAATCGTTGATGGTGTTGCCGGCTTTGTCGGCGCTTTCCGCGGCGCGAGGAATCTCGGCCCCAGGCTGGAGATGATCTGCACGAATTGCGGCTGCTGAATGTCCTCAGTGGCAATGCACTTGATCTTGTTGTCGGCGACGTCGGCCAGATCATACGACCCCTCGGCCGACGGCTCAAAGATCAAGAGCACCGCGCTCTTCCGCCGCTCGTGCAGCTCGCGGATCATCGCTTCGGGCGTGGCCTCGGTTAGAAAGGGCACCGGCGGCTGCGGGGCGGTCGACACCGCGATCGCGGGACCGCTGGCGCTGGGCACGACGATTTTCTTGCCGCAATGAATGCATTTGCCCTGCTTGCCGGCGAGTGCTTCCTCGACCTGCAGCACCGCCTTGCAACCAGGACATTCGACACGCAGAAACATCGGCCCTTGACCCGCAATCTCGCGCCCGTGAAAACCGCTGAAATCTGCCCCATTTCAGTGTACACAGCCGACGCAACTCGTGGAACATCGGCCAAATGTAGCCAAGTTCCGCGTTGCGGCGCGATTACGACTTGAGCAGCTTTCGCGTTACCGTGTGCAGGATGCCGCCGTTGCGGTAGTAGTCGAGCTCGACCGGCGTGTCGATGCGGACCAGCATTGGGAACTCTTTCTTCTTGCCGTCCTTGCTGGTGGCGACGACGGTGATCGTCTGCCGCGGCTGGAGGCTTTCGTTGAGTTCCGGGATGTCGAACGTCTCTTCGCCCGTGAGACCGAGCGATTGCCAGGTGGTGTTGAGGTCAAACTCCAAGGGCAAGACGCCCATGCCCACGAGGTTGCTGCGGTGGATCCGCTCGAAGCTGGCCGCCAGCACGGCCCGGATGCCGAGCAGGAACGCCCCCTTGGCGGCCCAGTCGCGGCTCGACCCGGTGCCGTATTCCGCCCCGGCCAGCACCACCAGCGGCACGCCCGCGGCCTTGTACTTCATCGCCGCATCGTAAATCGACATCACTTCACCATCCGGCAGATGCCGCGTCACGCCACCCTCTGTGCCGGGGGCGAGCTGATTGCGGATACGGATGTTGGCGAACGTGCCGCGGGTCATCACGCGGTCGTTGCCGCGACGGGCGCCGTAGCTGTTGAAATCGGTCGGTGTCACACCCAGCGAAACCAGGTACTTGCCCGCGGGGCCGTCCTTGGCAATCGAGCCGGCCGGCGAGATGTGGTCCGTCGTCACCGAGTCACCGAGCGCCGCCAGGCAGCGGGCCCCGTGAATCGGCTCGATCGGGCTCACTTCCTGCGTGAGGTCCACGAGGAACGGCGGCTCCTGGATGTACGTGCTCGCCGCGTCCCATTCGTAGAGCTCGCCCTCGCTCGTCTTGATGGCGTTCCACTTCGGATTCTTTTCCCACACATTGTCGTACTGTTTCGCAAACATCTCCGGCAGCACGCACGTGTCAACCGCCGCCTGCACTTCCGCTTGTTGCGGCCAAATGTCGCGCAGGTACACCGGCGAGCCGCCCGTGCCCGCACCGATCGGCTCCTTGTCGAAGTCGATGTCGGTCGTCCCGGCCAGCGCGTACGCGACCACCAGTGGCGGACTGGCGAGGTAATTGGCCTTCACATCGGGGTTGATGCGGCCCTCGAAGTTGCGGTTGCCCGAAAGCACGCCCGAAACCACGAGGTCATTCCCCTTGATCGCCTTCGAAATCGGTTCCGGAAGCGGACCGCTGTTGCCGATGCAGGTCGTGCAGCCGTAGCCGACCGTGTAGAAGCCGACGCCTTCGAGATACTTCGTGAGATCGGCCTTATCGAAGTAATCTGTCACCACGCGTGACCCCGGGGCGAGGCTCGTCTTCACGTGCGGCGGCACCTTGAGGCCCTTTTCGACGGCCTTTTTGGCCAAGAGGCCCGCGGCGACCATCACGCTCGGGTTGCTCGTGTTCGTGCAGCTGGTGATGGCGGCGATCACCACGTCGCCATGCTTCACCGGAAATTTCTTGCCGTTGAGCTCGACCGGCACGCCGCTGAAACCGGGATCGGGCGGGGCAACGGCAGGATCGGCCGCCGGCGTTTCCTTCTTGTGGCCGCCTTCACCTTCCCAGCGCCCCTCGGGCGTCCCCTTGTTCGCACAGCGCTTGCCGTAGACTTCAGTGAGCGCCTGCGTCCAGGCTGACTTCATTTTCGCAACGGTCACCCGGTCCTGCGGCCGCTTCGGCCCGGCGAGGCTCGGCTCAACCGTCGACAGATCGAGCCGCACGACCTTCGTAAACTTCGGCACGACTGCACCGTCGGTGCGGAACAGGCCCTGCTCCTTCGTGTACCGCTCGACGAGCTCGACTTCGTCCTTCGTGCGGCCGGTTTGGCGGAGATACTTGAGCGTCTGGTCGTCGACGGGGAAGAAGCCCATTGTCGCGCCGTACTCGGGGGCCATGTTGCCGATGGTCGCCCGGTCGGCGAGCGACATCGTCGACACGCCGGGCCCGAAGAACTCGACAAACTTGCCGACGACTTTTTCCTTTCGCAGGATTTCGGTCACCGTGAGCACGAGGTCGGTCGCCGTGGCGCCGGGGCTGAGCTTGCCCGAGAGTTCCATGCCGACCACTTCGGGCAGCAGCATGTAAATTGGCTGCCCGAGCATCACGCCCTCGGCCTCGATGCCGCCGACGCCCCAGCCGACCACGCCCAGGCCGTCGATCATCGTCGTGTGGCTGTCGGTTCCGACTAGCGAATCGGGGAACGCGACTGTGCCGGCGTGGTCCTTGCCGAGGAACACGACCTTCGCCAGGTATTCCAGATTCACCTGGTGGACGATGCCGGTGCCCGGCGGAACGACGCGGAAATTGTTGAACGCTTTTTGGCCCCAGCGGAGGAATTCGTACCGCTCGCGGTTCCGCGAGAACTCCATGTCGATGTTCAGGTCGAGCGCGTCGGCCGAGTTGAAGTAGTCGACTTGCACCGAGTGATCGATCACCAGGTCGACCGGCACGAGCGGGTTGATCTTTTTGGGATCGCCGCCGAGCCGTTGCATCGCGGCCCGCATCGCGGCGAGGTCGACGACGCATGGCACGCCCGTGAAATCCTGCAGCACCACGCGGGCCGGCTTAAATGGAATCTCGACCTGCGCCGGCGCCTCGGCCTTCCACGCGGCGAGCGCCTGCACGTCCTCTTCCGTGACCTCGTAGCCGTCGCAGTTGCGGAGCAGCGATTCCAGGAGCACGCGGATCGAATAGGGCAGGGCGGCCATGTTGCCGAGGCCCGCGTCCTCGAGCTTCGAGAGGCGGTAGATTCCGGCCGAGCCGCTGCCGGTTTTGAAGGTGTCACGGGCGGCAAACGGATCGGTCTTGAGTTCGACGGTACTCATGCTGGCGTCCTTGTGACTGGCGTCTTGGGAAGACGGCTGGCGATGGTAAATTGGGTAAAGCGATCCCCGCCCGCCCAACCGACCCACCGATCGTGAGACGAGCGATTCTACCGCGAAAAAGGTCATTGGGGGAGCGGGTGCGGCGTAGCGGGCGGATATCGATTTCGCCACGAAGGCAAACACGGCGCGAAGAGGTCCGTACGCAAGCCAGAAAGGTATCTTTGAACAGGAACACGCAGTGGAACTCGTGGAGCTCAGTGACTGTGGGCTAAAGCGCGGTCCGGCGGCCTAGAGTCCCCGTGCGGAGTTCAGCCACTCGCGGCGGTTCCAACTCACGCTGCAGGCCCCAACCGGCCGAAGCTGGAACTCCAGGCGCGGGTCGTCCGACTGCAAGAGGGCCAGCAGCCGCTTGCCCCAAAGCGACAGGATGCGCGAGTTATCTTGGATTGCTTCCAATATCCATTGGGCAGGCTGGGGCTCGCGGGCCGTGAAGTGGTCGTAGCGGCGGAACACCAGGGCGCACCCGCCCTCGTCTGGGATCTCGATGTCGCAGAGGCAGTCGTTGAAGGCGCTGAAGTTTCGGCCATACCAGCCAGGGAAATCTAATTCGGTGCTGACGGCGTCGTGGAAGTGGTCCTGGGAATCCCATGCCGCGCAGTCGAAGTCATGCACCACGTAGCCGTGGGCCGCCAGCCAGGCGACATCCTCGGCCAGAATCTCAACGCGGTGGTAGAGACTGACGGCCCCATTTTGAAGCAGCATCCAATCGAGGCGCTGGTAATCGTCGTCGCCGTGGAAAATTGCCATCGCTTTTGTGTCCCACTCACCTCGCTTGACGGCGGAAAAGAATCTCGTTCGCGATCAATGATCCATGTTATGTGATGCCCACGAGCACCAGCAAGTTCGCTGCAATCTGGGCGGCGCTTAGAGATGGATGCCGCAGCGGGCGCACATGCCGGTACCCCAGCGGACGTTGGGATCGAGCGGGTCGCGGCAAATGGGGCAATGGGTAGGTTCGCTCTCGTCGGTGTCGGAGAAGTACCAGAGTCGCGTGGGCACTCGGGCCGAAAGTTTCCGCGCGACGGCCAGTCCATCGCGATTCACCTGTCCGTTCGGATCGAGGAGCCGAGCCTTGGCATACTCCTCGCATTCGCCCGAATCGAGCCAGAGCCGATACAAGGCCTGTGCGGCGGAAAACCACGCGGCCGCGGCTTCCGTCTCTTCGGCCGTGAGACGGAGCCGCTCCGGGTCAACTTCCTTGCGGCAGACATCGCAGTGGAGCGGGTTATCGGATAGTAGATCGACTAGCAGCAGCCCACCCACCGACGCGCATTCGCAGGCTTCGATTTCGGTGCGCGGGCGGAGCTTTTGGGAGGCGTCCATGGCAAACTCCCTGATTCTGAGAAGAGAACGTCGAAGCCATGGCATTGCAATATTACGAGGCAATTTACATCCTGCGCCTAGCAACGCTTTCTTCGACACAGCTTCGTGGCACGCAATTTCGAGTTGTTTTGGCCGGTCTGGGAATCCAATGCAGACGACGGTGGCGCCGTATCTGCAAGAGCGAGAATCTGGTTCACTTCCAAGTTCTCTTCAATATCAGAGTCGACAATTAAAAGGCGCATCCGGGAAGAGTAAATTCGATCACTGAGGTTCGGTGCCAGTTTTCGGAATTTCGGCCCGTCACTGTTGAAATCGACAAAGTGATCAAACGTTACAGCGGGTCCGCGCATTCCATTCGCATTCGTTTTGTGGGGGCCGATTCCGACCCAATTGACGTTGCCTGAATACCCGTATGATTGAGCTTCTCGGCCAATGCCGCCAATTCCAACGACGGCGTCAAACTTCCACCCTCGAACTCTTCCCATACAATCTTGTGCGCCGAAACACCCGTGTACGTCAGGGTCGCCAGGGTGAGTCTGCTTGTATATTAATATTCGCATAATTTCGAAGTTCAGCGCCAGCTTGTTAGATGACGCTGAATGCGTCATCGCTGAGATCATCCCATATGCGCCGGCAGGCGGTCATTGACATCATCAATCAACTTCCGAAGAATTCGTCACCATAGACGATTGTGCTGCGGAAGGAATCGCTATCATTACTAACCTCTTGATGCGCCCGATGCGGTGGTCAAATTCGCTTTTCGAGTCCAATCCCCAGTACCGCGAAAAGGCGGTCATATGGCGCGTGCTGTCGCTTCTTCCACTGCACTCCAGTCTTTCAAAAGGCCACGTTTGGCGATGGTGGGCAGCCAATATTCCGATGGACCTTGGTACAGGTGGTACCTTCACCAGCGATATGGACTTAGTCGCTTGCCTAAGGGAATACCCACCATCCAACAAAACCTTTTACTACGCCTGGGAGGTTAAGGTCAGTAAGCTGCATTCGGACGGACATTGCAGTTCGCTTAAAACGGGAAAAACACGTCGAACGATTAGTCAGTTATCCGCGTACCGCAATTTCGGCGCGCCGCAGGTATCACTGTTGGACGTGTACGTCTGCGAGGATGGATTCTTATCGCAAAACGGCTGTCTACCCGACTCAATGTCACACGCCATTAGGACCAAAATTGTAGAGCTTAACAAGCTTCGATTTGGGTATTCGCTTTTGCCGTTTGAGCATGGCAGTGATTGCGGCGACGATATTGGGCTGAAGGCACTCGATAGTGGCCAGTTCCCATGTGGCAATACAATCGACTTAATTCCGTCGTTGTTGCTTCCGCCCAGCGACGGTTTTCTGCAGCTAATGCGACAACTCAATTATGTCGCCGTGACAAGCGAAAACAATGGCTACGGTCGCCGAATTGTTTTTTGTCGAAATTGCAGGCGTTTACAGGTTGTCGATATGAGATCCGAGCACCACTGTCCCAAATGCCAAGATGACCTCTTGCTTCAATCCTAATTTGCCAGTGAGTCGCGAAACGGATGCCGTGCGCACGACCGGAATCATTAATAGTTGCAACAAAAGGTTCAAGTAGATCCTGCAAGCCTTCGATCGAGAAGGTCATTTGCAAGTCAATGACACGCGGGGCTCTTCAGATCCCAGCGCCGCTGTCTGGATACGGAAAAGTGGCGTCCATTTCGAGGGCGGGTTCGGCGACGGTGCACTTGCCGACGACGCGGGCGGGGATGCCGGCGACGGTGGTGCGCGGGGGCACGTCGCGGAGGACCACGCTGCCGGCGGCGACTTTCGCGCCCAGGCCGACCTCGATGTTGCCGAGGATCTTGGCTCCCGCGCCCAGCAGCACGCCGCGGCGGACTTTGGGGTGGCGGTCGCCGCGTTCCTTGCCGGTGCCGCCGAGCGTGACCTCGTGGAGGATCGAGACGTTGTCCTCGACGACCGCCGTCTCGCCGATCACGACGCTCGTGCCGTGGTCGATGATGATGCCCGAGCCGATGCGCGCGGCCGGGTGAACGTCGACGTCGAAGGCTTCGGAGATGCGATTCTGCAGATGTGCGGCCAGTCCGTGCCGCTCGTTGTTCCAGAGCCAGTGGGCAACGCGATAGGCCTGCAGGGCGTGAAAGCCTTTGTAGTAGAGGAACGGGTGCGCGTAGCCGCGGGCGGCCGGGTCGCGGGTGCGGGCGGCGAGGAGATCGGCACGAATCGAGGCGCGGATCGACGCGTCGGCGGCGAAGGCCTCGAGAATCAGGTCGCGGAACAGAATCGTGGGGACTTCGGGAGTTTGCAGCTTGTTGGCCAGGATCACGCTCAGGCCCTCTTCGAGCGTGGCGTGGCGGAGCACGGTCGAGTGGAGATAGCTGACGAGCATCGGCTCGCGCGCGGCCTCGAAGCGGGCTTCGGACTGGATTTGCTCCCAGACGCCGTCGTCGGAACTGGCGGATAGATATTCGGTAAGTTCGTCCATGGAAAATGGTCTCGCTCGGGGTGTGGCGACAAGGCGACGAGGCAGTCCGCTTGCGTTGCGATCCTGCAGAGGAGCTCACTGACCGTTGCGAAGCGCGGGCTGTCGGAGGCTTCTCAGTGGCCGATGCCGTGCCCCGTTGGATCGCGTAATCGGCGTCGGAGACGCCTCCCACAAGATCAATCGCCGCGCAGACCACGATAGGATGTGGGAATGCGAAACTCAAGGAGATTCTGCAAGCCTTCGGTCGAGAAGAGCACTGGCAAGCCAGTGGCACACATGCACCCGCGGTATGAAGTCAGGAGTCGCGGCGGCGAATTCGCGGTAAGAACCTGCCGGTGTGGCGCATGTAGTTCTCGTAGCTGGGGCCAAAGCGTTCGATTAGTTTTCGCTCTTCGATGGGGGTCCGCGCGACGATCAGGAGGAAAGCGAGGAGGCCCGTGACGGCCAGAAATGCGCTAGCAGTGAGGAGTATGGTTGCGATCAAGGCGAGGGCAAACGCCACATAAAAAGGATGCCGCACCCAGCGATAGGGTCCATGCGTGACGAGCGTGGCGTCGCGCCGCGTGACCACGGTGTCGGTCAGATTGTGGCCGAGACTGCGAAATGTCCAGACGAGCAGCCCGCCCGCGGCGATCCCGAATCCAACGCCGCTCCACCGCGCCCAACCTGGCAAGTGCCACGAAGCCCAAGCCATCGAGCTGGGCTGGATGAGAAACGCGATCAGGCCCGCCATCGAGAGTAGCGCCAGCAAGCGGAGGCCGACCAGAATCAGCCAACCTTCTTGGCGCCGATCGAGTCTTTCATCGGTGCGAGACCGCATCCGGTGCCAGATACCAAAGGGCGCTAACATCGCAACGCCGATCAGCAGGATGATCCGAGCCAGGTTGTCGGTCATTTCCATAAGCCATCAGCTTACGGGCTGCCGCCTGAACTACAAGAATGTTGAAGCGATTGGTTCCGGCAACTGCCGGTTAACCTTCGGTTCCAAGACGGTAATGGCAAGGCGGGTGGCGCGCAGCGAAGGCAGAGAAGAGTAGAAGAGAAAAGGGAGGAAAGCAAGTGACGCGTGGCGATTCTCGTTCACTTTGTCCCTTCGGGCATGACCGGGCCTTGCTTGCGCGCCAATTTCTTTTTGCGCTTATCTTCGGCGCGGAGCTTCTTTTCCATGTCGCGGCGCCGCTTCTCGACGCTGTTTTGATTTTTTCTGGCCATTCGGGCCCTTACGCAGGGATGATGAGGAGAGTGAGTGAAAGTGTGTCGGAACAGTGTGGCAAAGAATTCAATACTCGCCGCGCCGCGATGCAGGTTGAGCATCGACGGCGCGGCGAAGGTTTGAACCTCAGCGAGTGGCGCTTAATAGCGGCGTCCACCACCGTATCCGCCGCGACCGCCACCACCGCCGCCGCTGCGTTCGGCGCGGGGCTTGGCTTCGTTGACGGTCAGCGTGCGGCCGTCATGTTCTTTGCCATTGAGCGCGTTGGCGGCCGCCAGCGCTTCGTTGTCGCTTTGCATTTCCACAAAGCCAAAGCCCTTGCTGCGCCCGGTGTCGCGGTCGTTGATCACTTCGGCGCTCTTCACGGTGCCGAATTCCGCAAACAGCCCTTCGAGTTCGCTGCTCGAGACGTAGTAACCCAAATTGCCACAATAGAGCTTCTTTCCCATGATGCATCTCCTGAATCTGGAAAGAGGGACGCCGCTCGCCGTTATACTTTCGGAGCGGCCGTGAAAGGGGCCAGCCGTGGAGGCCCGCCAGGAGGTGCGGCCGAAAGAATAGGAGCCAGCCGACGCAAAGAAGAACCGGCAGCAGATACACGTTCGCTGTACCAACCGGAGTCATTGTGACGACAATCGCGGTTGAAACTAGCCCAAAAGTTGCTGCCCAAGCTTTTTGTGACAAATAAACTGCGAGCGCGGTGGATTATCTGCGAGCGGGGCCACAACATGGATACAATGGAGGCTCAGGACAATTCCAATCCAACTTCCTTCGCCATAACGCCCATACGCCCAACTGAACGGAACTATGTGAGCATTCTCAAACCGACGCCGATCGCTCCGCAAGTTGTGCGCGGTCTATGTCCCGTCTGTGGTAAGCCGTCGTACTCACGGGACGGAATCCATCCCCAGTGTTCTCTAGATCAAGCCGACGCAATCCGCTATGCCAAATTGCAGGCGGAGCGCAAAGCACAACCTAAGGCGGCGAAAGAGCCTCACCGTCGGCATTTTTCGAAGAGCTGTCCGGTCTGCAAAGCGAACGTGCATGTGCGCGTGGGCGTCTGTTCTTGCGGCCATGTGTTTTCGCGCTGAGCAGTCGCCACGCCAATCGGTGACGTTTCAAGAGCGCCGGAAGAACTGTGCATCAATCGTTCGAGCGTTGGTTTGAGCTGCGGTCGGCAACCTTTGATCACTAACGGAACTCGCAAGCGAGTGGTGCCCCAGCGATTAGAGTCTGGCCTCTACGCGCCGGAGAGCTCGGCAGCCGTGAGTTCGTTCAAGAGCGGTTGCTGCCGGGCGTAGCGGTCGACGTTGGTGAGGAAGATCGTCCAGAGTCGCTCGAGGAATGCCGGATTCAGGCTCGAACCGGAGATATGGGGTGTGATGATCACGTTGGGGAATTGCCAGAGCGGGTGGTCGGACGGCAGGGGATTGTGATGGTGGGTATCGAGGGCGGCGCCGGCGATTCCGCCTTCCAGGAGCGCGGCCAGCAGAGCCGCTTCGTCGATGATCTGTCCGCGGGCCGGGTTGAGCAGAAAGGCTCGCCGCGGCAGGAGGGCGAGCTCGCGGCTGCCGATGAGGCCGGCGGTCGCCTTCGTGAGCGGCATGGCGACGACGAGGAAGTCGACGTCGCTCAAGAACTCCGCCTCTTCGCCCGCTTTGAACACGCGATGGGGCAGCGTGGCGTCGGGGTCGCCCGTGCCGGGGACAGTGAACATGTCGTGCCGCGGCCGCACGCCGGAGCGCGACAACACGTGGACTCGCATGCCGAAGAGTCGCGCGACGCGAGCCGTTTCGCGGCCGATGCCACCGTAGCCCCAGATGCCGACCGTCTTGCCGCGAATCTCGGACTGGAACTCGGCGGAGCGGTCCCAGTGGCCGCGTTCCTGGTGGCGGATCATCTGCCGCAGGTTCCGCGCGAGGTTGATCATCATGGCGATGTTCCACTCGGCGATCGGCACATCGAAACAGCCGCGGGCATTGGTGGCACGGACGCCGTGGGCAGCGAGGTCGAGACCAAACAGCTGCGAATAGCCGGTCGAGGCGATCTGAATCCACTTGAGTTGCTTCAAGTCGGCGTGATTCGTGGGCGGCAGCGTGCAGAACAGGACGTCGACTTCGCGGAGTCGGGCGGGATCAATCTCGCGGGCTCGTTCTTCCGGCAGATCCACAAGATCGATCGTGACGTCGCTCCGCGCGCGGAGCGCGGCGAGCGAAGGGGCATGCGCGGCGACGTCGATGAGAATCTTCATCAGGTAACCAGCAGCTTGCCGGGGACGCTGTTGAATTCGCCGCTGCCGGGGACGAACGGATAGCGGCGGCGCGTTTCGTCGGTCAGCACGATGCCGAGCCCCGGCCGTTCGGGCGGAAGGACGTATCCGTCTTCGATCTTGAGGCTGCCGTCGATCACTTCGGAATGGAGGCCGGCGAAGTCGGGGGCAACTTCGAGAATGCAGGTGTTCTCGGCGGCGAACCCCGCGTGGATGTTCTGCATCAGCGAGCCGCCGGCGCCCCAGGCGTGCGTGGCAATGCGGCGGCCGCGGTCGGCCATCATCCGGGCAACCTGGAGAAACTCGCCGAGCCCGCCGGTGAAGGAGGCATCCGGCTGGGCGATGTCGAACGCATCCTGCTCGGCGAAGACCTTCCATTCGGAGGCGGCGGTGAGACATTCGCCGCCGGCGATCGGCGTCGACGTCGCGCGGCAGAGCTCGGCGTAGGCGGCCGGGTCGGTGTAGGGCAGCGGCTCTTCCAGAAACAACAGGTCGTGCGGCTCCAGAGCGCGGGCCACCGCCGTGGCGACGTCCAGCGACCAGGCGGTGCCGAGCGTGTTCCCCATATGGGCATCGAGCATGAGCGCGACGTCGCGGCCGAAACGCGTGCGCAGGAAGTTGATCTTCGCCGCCTCAAAGTCGGCAGACACGGCGGCTTGCGACGGAATGTGCCAACCATCGTCTTGCGAGTGACAACCGGCGCCGACTTTCACCCCGCGAAAACCCAGAGCCAGGTAGTGGTCGACCTTCTTCGCCAATTTGTCGAGCGGATAGTTGCTCGGCCCGCCGGTTGCGTAGCAGGGCAGGCGGCGATGTTGCGTGCCGCCGAGCAGTTCGAAAACCGGCCGCCGCTCTAGCTTGCCTTTCAGGTCCCAGAGGGCCGCCTCGATGCCGTTAAGGACAACGACGCCGAGTCCGACGCGGCACCAGAAGTTGCCGCAGTGATACATCCGCCGCCAAAGCTCGGGAATGTCGTCGACATTTTGCCCGTGGAGGATCGGTTTGAAGAACTCGACGATCGGCGGCACCGCCTCGGGGCAGAAGTAGCCCGCGTACGTTTCGCCAAGGCCGGTGAAAGCGCAGTCGGTGTAAATTTCTATGAATGCCGCGCTCCGCAGCTTCCGCGCTTCGCGGAGAAACGGATCGTTCGTCGAGGGTCCCGTGAGCAGCGTGGTGCGGACGTCGGTGATGCGCATGGCTGGCGGGGCGAGTGGCTAGGGGGCGTCGCTGGAAACAGCGTTGAGTGGCAGCGCGAGGACGGAGGGCGTGCGAACCGAAGCGCGCACTTCGCCGCCGACGACCACGACCTGGTCCCGCCAGAAGCAGCAAGGGGCCGCAATCATCGGCGCGGGACCGCTGTCGCCGGGAGCATCGCGATCGGCGGCCGGCGTGGTGGGGAGCAGCGGTCCCGGTCGCCAGGAGTTCCGCGTGAGGTCGTAGAGCAGCGTTTTGGCCGCGAAGCCGGGATGCTCACGAGGCGGGCCTGGGAAGACCGTCGCGTAGCCGCCGATCACGAGGATTCGGCCGTCGATCACCGGGCAGGGCGAGGCGGGGCCGACGCGCGGCTCCGGCAAATCTGACAGCTGCTCCCAAGTGCCAGACAAAGTGTCGAAACAATAAAACGATTTCGATGGTCGCGGAGTTCCGCTGTCATCGAAGCCGATGCCGCCGAGAAGATAGAGATCGTCGCCAAATTTGGCGGCAGCGGCGACATGCACGCCGGGCCCGGGCATGTCATCGTGTCGTTGCCACTGGGCAGCGGCGTCAATCGGCTCGATCGCGAGCGACCAGGTTTCAGTACCGGCGGACTTTGAATCCGGTGCGGCGATTCCGCCCACCACATAGAGCCGGCCGCCGACAATCTCTGCAGCCGCGTAGCCAACGGGATGCGGCAGGTCGGCGAGGCGCGTGAACTCGAAGTCGTCGCCGCGGGCCGTGATTCGCCACACTTCATGTCGGCAGCCGCTCTCGCTCACGCCGCCCGCGAGATAGATGGCATCCTCGGTGGCAGCGCTGGCGAAATGGCCAACCTTAACAGGCAGGCGGCGCGGGTGTTCGACCCATGGGCCACCGGTTGACTGCAGCGTGAAGATGCGATCGCTGAATTGCTTGTCGCCGCCCAGCCATTTCGGCTTGTCACGGAATTGTGATCCGCCGCCCGCGACCAACCGGCCGTTTAACACACCGGCGAACATGCCACCGTATCCGACCGGATCAGGCAGCGAGGGCAACTGGCGCCAGTGGTTGCGCGCCGCGTCGTCCGTTGGTTCGGCGGCCAGCGCGCTCCCGGCCACTAGGACCATGGGGATCAGCGATAAAGCGGCGATCGGTCTCATGTTACCGTCGTCCGCCGAGTTCGATTCCACTTCCCGTCGGTCGGAAGAATCGGCGGAATCTGGCATAGATCGGCAGGAATGCGATAGACAGCCTGTACGTACATCTTGTACTATAGCGGGGGTCGGTACCATGTCAACCGCAGCTCAAACGACCTCCACGTAAGGACGCTGTTCAATGGAAAGATCCAGACGCGTGTTTCTCCAGAGTTCGGCCGCGGCGGCGATCGGCCTGCCGGCGGTCGCTGCATCTGGCGCCGCCAGCGAGACGAAGACGAAGCCGGCAGAAAAAACCGCGGCCGTCGCAGAGAACACGCCCCAGGTGCTCGAAGCGGATGGTCGGCTGCGGCTCGACTTTGGCGAAGAACAGATGGTGCTCGACGGCGGTTTGCAGCCGTCGATGTTTCGCATGAAGACCGGCGCGTTCGTAGTGCAAGCGCAGGTGCCGGATGCGCCGTTCCCCTCTAAGCGGATGCACTATCCCTGGGCGATGAAGACGATCGTGTCGCGGGACCAGTGCCAGAGTTGGACTCACATTCCGCTCAAACCGGGTGAGAACGGCCTGAATCTCGAAGGGGGCGGATTGCAGCTGCGGGATGGCCGCATTGTGGCGCTCGATACGTACGTCACGCCGGGCGACGGTGCTGACCGAGGCGTCGGTCAACTCTACGAATCGAATGACGACTGGCAGACGGTCAACGGGCCAATCGACGTGCCGTTCGATTTGCCGGAAATCGACTTCTATGTCTCAAAAGACGACGGCGGGCGGCCACACGACGCGGCGCGACTCCACCGGCGGATTCTGGAGCTTCCGAACGGCGATTTGCTCGCCACGATGTATGGCTGCCTGAAGGGGGACAACACGCCTTGCACCTATCGCCCGGCGATGATGAAGTCGCGGACTTTGCTCGTGCGATCGAATGACGGCGGCGCCAGCTGGAAGTTGGTGTCGACGATTGCAGTCGATCCGGCCGTCGGCACGGAGGGTTTCAACGAGCTGGTGCTGGCACGGGTGAGCCACGGCGAGCACGCAGGACGGCTAATTTGCTTCATGCGGACCGGCCGCGAATTGTACGAAACATTCTCTGACGACGAGGGGAAAACGTGGAGCAAGCCGCAGCCGCGAGTGTTCGCCGGCCTGGATATCAACCGGACGGAGTTATGGGTCGACATGTTTCGGCATGTCAAAGGCCACGGCGGCAAGCTGCTCGATGAGCAGAATCCCGATGATCTCAAGGGTGCGGTGGTGGACCCCGACCTGATCGAACTGCGGAGCGGACTCCTCGTGGCGGCGTTCGGCGTGCGAATTCCACAAAAGGCCTGCTGGCCGAATTGCCAGCACTTCTGGAACGGTAACTACCTGGCCTTCAGCTCCGATCACGGCGAGACTTGGCCGAATGTCGTGCGGCTCACTTCCGGCGTGATCACCACCCACTACATGGCGATCGAAGAAACGGCGACGGACAACGAGGTGTTCGTGTTGTACGACTACGGCTCCTGGGGGCGTGAAACGCGCTACATTTGCGGCCGCATGGTAAGCGTTGAACTACGGGTTGGCTAAGGCCGGCAATGGTCACAAAAAATTCATTGCCATCGAAAAAATTCGGGGCCGAAGCAGAAAGCAGTTCGAGACGGGCGAATAATTGCGGCATTAGAGCCGACGGACTGACTAGGTGCACGGCTCAGCGGCCGAGCGGCTAACCCGCGCCGAAGGCAGAACGCGAGCGGAGGATTCGGAAGAGGCTATAAGACCCGACGAGCAGAATCACTATTACAAGGGAGCTCAGGCAGACGGCAGCGGATAGGAAGATCATCGCCTCGCTGCGGGCGGCGAGAATGGCCGACTCCGAGTGCTCGCGCAGGCGATTGGAGAATGAAGCAAGACCGTCCGCATATTCATGCTTATTGCGCTGGTATTCGTCGCCATTAAGCAGCTTCCAGGCCTGGCCGGACTGCTTTTGACGGACAAGATCAAAAGCCTGGTCTTCCAAACGGACGAGCGCGGCATTGGCGCTACCGACCGCCGCCAGTTCCGCTTCCGCATCGGGATCCAGCTCCACAGCCTGGTTGATCGCGGCGTCCAGCTCCGGCAGGTACCGTCGGTAGCGTTCTTCCCAGCGTCGCTCTCCCGTGACGGCCGCCAGCGAACAAGAATTCGTCAACACTTCGTCGAGATACAGGATCTGACCGCGCAGTTCCTGGATCCGCATTTCGCGGTGCTGAATCGATTCGATCAGGCGGTAATTGCGATAGGTCGTCCAGGCCATGGCTCCCGCCAGCACGGCGAGCATGATCACGGCGCCGATGGCCATGGTGGTGGGGAGCGGATTGCGCCGCGCCCAGCTGGTCAGTTGTTCCAGGGGCGTGGCCGCCCGGGCGGTGATGGGCTCGCCCCGCAGGAAGCGGCGCAAGTCGTCCGCCAAGGCGCCTGCACTGGCGTAACGGGCGGCGGGCGACTTTTCGAGGCACTTCAGGCAGATCGTTTCCAGGTCGCGTGGGCAGGAGGGGCGCAGGCGGCGAATCGGCACGGGGACGCCATGGATCACCAGCTGCAGCGACTCGACGGTCGAAGCTCCCTCGAAGGGCGTCTTTCCGGCCAGGAGCCGGTAGAGCATTGCGCCTAAGGCATAAATATCGACCGAGGCGGTCGCGTCGCGGGTGCGGCCGCTGGCCTGCTCGGGTGACATGTAGCCGATGCTGCCCATCACCGAAACGGTTCGCGTGTGGCTGTCATCTTCATCGACCTTCTTGGCCAGTCCGAAGTCGGTGATCTTTGGCTCGCCGTTTTCGTCGAACAGCACATTGCCAGGCTTCAAGTCGCGATGAATGACGCCGGCTCGATGGGCGTGGTCCATCGCGTCGGCGAGCTTGGCCACAAGTTCTGCTGCATCGCGCGTCGCAAGCGGCGAGCCTTCGAGGCGATCTTCGAGGCTGCCGCCAGGACAGTATTCGAGTGCCAGGAACGGCAGCCCATCATCGGAACCCACTTCGTAAATCTGAACGAAGTTTTGGTGATTGAGCCGCGCGACGGACTCGGCTTCGATTTGAAACCGCGCGAGCTCGACTTCCCCCGCGTGCCCGCCGGCCAGGATCACTTTCAAGGCCACGGCGCGCTTGAGCCGCAGGTCCTGGGCCTGGTAAACGACGCCCATTCCGCCGCGGCCGATCTCCGCGAGGATCTCATAGGCAGCAATTCGCTTCGGGGTGCGCGATTTCTTGTCGGTCGGGGCGGCAGCTTCAGCTTGCGCCGCAGCACGCGCGCGGGCCTCGAACGTCGCGTCCCCGATCGTCGGCCCCGGCACCTCCGACGTGTCCCGCGCAAGCGAGTAATCGACCGTGACGTCCGGTCGCACGGTTCGATTGTCGGGGGGGCGATCGGAGGGCATTTCGTCAGCGACTTCTCTGCGGCGAATCAGGCGGGCCGAGCGACGTTGAATCCACGGCTCTCGTCGACCTTCATTTCAGGATAGCCGCGGCGAGCGGAGTCTGGCAAACAACATCCCTCGTCGAATGGCTAATCGATTACCCGGCCGCTGAACTGCCTTTCGAGGAGGGAGCGGGTGCGCTGTTCCAGTTCCCGGCCAAAGGTGGGGTCGTCAGTGGACAGGTAGGAGCGGACGACCCCTTTTTCGTTGGTGGCGACCCGGAAGTAGCCGCTGTACCAATTTTCGGAAAGCGCGACGCTGCCGGGATGGAGCACGACGCCGCGGTTCACCACGGTGCCTTCGAGATCGATGGCGTCGGCCGTGGCGGATTGGGTGGCGGCGCCGTCGGCCACAAAGGAGGCGATCGCCGCGGCGAGGGCCTGATCACGGATCGTGTCGTCGGCGAATTGGTAGTTGAATTCGCCGGTGGTGAAGACCTGGTCCTGCAGGCGCCACAGTTCTTGCATCAACGTGGGCGACTCGCGGACGGCTTTCAAGAAGAGCAGAATCGTCACGATCGAGTTCTCGCCGCTGATGGTGAGGTTCTCGTACTTCAGCTCGTGGTAATAATGGCCGGACTCTTCGGCGCCGGCGGGAGCGCCGATCTGCCGCATGTAATCTTTGATCTGCGAGTGGCCGTTGCGGAAGAGAACTGGCTCGACGCCCAGCCGTCCCCATTCGGCAAGCGCCAGCGGATTCACTTTCGGGTCGTAGAGGACTTTAGCACCGGCTGCCAATTCTCCCTCGGCGAGCAGCGCGCGGAGGATCGGCACGGTGACGAAACCGGCGGTGAGAATGCCGCGGCGGTCGCCGAAGACAACGCGGTCGCCATCGCCGTCGATACCGAGGACGACGTCGGCGTGTTCGGACGCGGCGAGTTCGATCGCGCGGTCCATCTTACCTTGGCTCGTGGGGTTGGGCGAACCGGTGGGAAACTCGCCGTTGGGGACGAGGCGCAAGGGGATGACGCGCGCCCCGGCCTTGGTGAGGGCGTGCCAGAGCTCGGGACCGGCGGAACCGTGGAAGGAATCGAGGACGACGGTGAGGCCGGCGAGTTCTCCGGGACGGACGCCGGCCGCGGCGAGCGAGAAATCGACGTATTCCGACGTGGGGTTGGCGATCAGCTCCAACTCACCGCCCGCGACATCACTGAAGACTTCGCTCGAGTGGTAGATCTCGCGGACCTTCTTGAGGCCGCCCAGCGGGCCGCAGTCGTAGCCGATTGCCTGTACGGTCGGCACCGTGAATTTGATGCCGATGTATTGGGCCGGGTTGTGAGAGGCGGTGATGGCAAGGCCCATCGTGTTCGGATGACGCACGGACGTGCGGAGCGCGACGAAGTAGCCTTGCGGCGTGCTGATGGCGTCGCCGCAGGCGATGACGCGAAAGCCGAGCCGGACGGCGGTATTGATGCCGATCTCGAGTAGGCGCGGGCAGCCGAGCCGCGCGTCGCGCGTCAGAGTCACTGTGTCGACGCCGAGCAGCCGGCCATAGGCGAGCGTGGCTTCGAACAGGCGGGCGACCGCGGCGTCATCAAAATCGTCGACCTCCCAGCGGGCATCGTAGACCTTGATCGGGTCGCGGGGCGCGGGCTGCAAACAAGAATCGGGTTCGGTGCCTGGCGTCATGTTCGGTAATCAGTGATTTCGAGGGGACAAGCGAGCATGACCCGCTCTCTTTCAGAATTTCTTGTATTGAAGCCATTTCCCGTTGAGCGCGAGCTCCATGCGGGGCACGCCGGCGGAGTCTTCGACTTTGTTGATTTCGACCGACATGTCGATCGCACTCATGATTCCGTCGCCAAACAATTCGTGAGCGACGTCCTTGAAGACCGGGCCGTAGAGCAGAACGACTTCGTAGAGGCGATAAATGAAAGGGTCGGTCGGCGGCCAGGGCTGCGTCGGCGCTCGATGGGGAGGCTTCATGAGAACTGGCCGGGACTCTGGCGGTAGCTGGAGAGCCTGGACTAGGGCGGACGCTTCATCGGCGGTCGCCAGGCCGTATCCATAGACCAGCATCGCCGTGTAGACAGGGCTACGACCGATCTTTTGGGCGATTGTAGGCCAGGTGAGCTGATGCTGTTCTTTGGCCGCCAAAGCGATAGTACGGAAATCGTCACGCGTCAACATTTTGGGTGAAACTCCGGACCGCCTGTTGTTCGAGTTCGTGGTACTGGGATCTTACAGGGCGAGACAGCTGGATTTCCCATACTCGCTCGGTAGTTTGGGAGCGCGCCATCCAGCGGTCAAGCAATACGGTTGCGAGTCAATATGCGATACATTGTGAAACGAGAAAACAACGAAAAAGTGCGGATGTATCGGCGCAAAATAACTCCGCTGTTGACGAGAGCGTCAGTCGGCGAGTTTAGATCGAACGTTCCGTAATCGCTTCGTCAACGCGCTGCAGTGCGGTTACGCGGTCGTGGTAAGCGGCGATGACGTCGCGGCGGTTGAGCATTCCGAGGATGTGACCTTTGTGCTCGGAATCGACGACGGGCAGCTCGTCGATGTTCTTTTGCGTGAATCGGCGGAGCGCGGTGTGGAGGTCGTCGTCTGGATCGACGGTCAGCACGGGGCTGCTGGCGATGTCGGCGGCCACGACGAGTCGTCCCGAGCCGTTTCCGGTGAGCACGGCGCGCAAGTCGCGGAGCGAGAAAATGCCGACGAGATTGTCCTTGACATCGACGACCGGAAAGTAGGTGCAGGCGGCGCGAGAAGCGATGTGGAGGATTTCGCTCAGCGGAGTGCCTTCGCCGACGACTTCGTACTTGCGGTCGGGGCGCATCACTTCTCGGACGCGAATCTGCTCCAGCACGTCGACCACGAAGTCGCCTTGGTGGGCAGGGCTGTCGACGAGCGCGAAAACTTGTTCCTCGTACAGCGTCCAGCGCGATGAAAGGATGGCCACGTTAACGATGCAGACGAGCATCAGCGGAACCAAGAGGCCGTAGTTGCCGCTCATTTCGCAGACCATCAGCATGGCGGTGAGCGGGACGCGCGCAACTCCGGCGAAGAACCCGCCCATGCCCACCAGCACAAACGCCTCGGGGTGGGCGATGACTCCGGGAAACAATCTGTCGCAGGCCAATCCGTAAGCACCGCCGAGCATCGCGCCGATGTAGAGCGACGGCGCAAAGACGCCGCCACTGCCGCCCGAAGAGATGGTGAGCGACGTGGCTAGAATCTTTCCGAAACAAAGGATCAGCATCAGCTGCATGGTCATGCGGCCGTCGATCGCTTGCTGAATCCAACCGTACCCGCCCGACATCAGCTGCGGGTACGCCAGCGCGAGGCAGCCAAGCAGGAAGCCGCCGATCGCGGGTTTCGTGAAGCGCGGAATCTTGAGCTTGTGAAAGACGTGGTCGCGGAGTCCGTAGAACACGAGCACGTAGATCGAGCCAACGACAGCGCAGAGCACGGCAAAGACTAAGTAGAAGGGGAGTTCTGCAGCGCTTTCGAAGTGGAGTGAGGGGGGAGTCTGGAAGGCGAGCCCAGGGCCATAGCAAAGCGAGAAAACGGTGTAAGCGGTGATCGAGGCGATAAAGCAGGGAATCACGGCGGCCGTTTCCAGCGCCGTGGAGCTGTAGAGAACTTCGCTGACGAATAGCGCGCCCCCCAAAGGGGCGCGAAAGATCGCGCCGATACCACCCGCTGCGCCGGCCAGCATCAACAGGCGGCGATCGTTGTCGCTATGCCCCATCCAGCCGGCGAGAAACGAACCGAAGCCGGCGCCGATCTGCGCGATGGGCCCCTCGCGTCCTGCCGAACCCCCGGTACCAATCGTGATGATCGACGCGGCAGTCTTGACGAAGGGAACACGGCCGCGAATCTTGCCGCGGAGCCGATGGAAGGCGCGGACCAGAGCATCTGTGCCGTGGCCCTCGGTTTCCGGCGCAAGGCCGAAGACAAGTAAACCGCAGATCAGGCCGCCAATCGTGGGCACGGCGAGCACGGCCATCCAATGCGTCGGCATTTGCGGCGAATGTTCGATGCGTTCGCTGCCGGCGGGCGGCGGGTAATAGCCCTCGACGCGGCCCAGGGCAAACTGCTGAAAGGTCATCAGCAGAAAAAAGAACGCAACTGCGCCCAGTCCCGCCACGATTCCCACGAGCGGACTATAGACGATCAGCCGGCCCGACGACTGCGTATCGAAAATCGAGCGAAAGTGGTGTTTGAGGCGTCGAAAAATCGAAGCAATCACCTTCGGCGAGGACATTTATGGGTGCTGGCGTCCGTCGTAGTCCGGGAAGACAACTAATGGCGCCTGGTTGACGAACTTCGGTGGCGCGCATTTTGTCTGGAGAGACATGCTGCGCGGTGGCGGGCAGGCGAGCGATCACCTCCCTCTATCCTAATAGCTTAGGTCGACGGCGGACAACCCGCATTTCGGGACGGAGTGTCGGCCGATTTGGCCCATCGTCAGGCCATTCCGACAGCGATACAATGCTTTCTTTCAAAAATTGCCGCGGCGCAGAGGCCGCAGAAAGTGCCATGACCACACGCATCTACAATTTTTCGGCCGGGCCGGCGGTGCTGCCCGAACCGGTGCTGGCCGAAGTGCAACGCGATCTGCTCGCCCTGCCGGGCGTCGGGGCGTCGATCCTCGAGATCAGCCATCGCAGCAAGCCGTTCGACGACATTATCAAACAGGCCGAGATCAACCTGCGGACGCTCTTGGGCATCGGCGACGACTATGCCGTGCTGTTTCTGCAGGGGGGCTCTCGGCTGGTGTTTTCGGCGATCCCGATGAATTTCGGCGCCGCGGACGGCAAGAGCACGTTTGACTACATCCTCACCGGCTCGTGGGGCAAGTATGCGGCGGTCGAGGCCGCCAAATTTGGCGAAGTACGCACTGCATGGGACGGCAAGCCGACGAACTACGACCGGCTGCCGAAGCAGTCCGAGTTAAAGCTCGATCCCAATGCTGCGTATACCTATTTCGTCTCGAACGAGACGATTCAGGGCGTCGAGTTCCAAAGCGATCCCGAGACGGGCAGCGTGCCGCTGGTGTGCGACGCATCGAGCGATTTTTTGAGCCGGCCGGTCGACATCAACAAGTACGGCCTGTACTACGCCTGTGCCCAGAAGAATGCCGGGCCGGCGGGCGTGACGGTCGTCGTGGTGCGAAAGGATTTACTCGCCCGCAGCCGCGACTCGCTGCCGGGCTATTTAAACTTCAAGATCCACGCGGACGAGCATTCGCTGTGGAACACGGCGCCGACGTTTGCGATCTACGTGCTGATGCTGGTGACGAAATGGTTGCTCACCGACATCGGCGGCCTCGACAAAATGCTGGAGCGGAATCGTAAGAAGGCCCAGCTGTTGTACGAGGCGATCGATGCGAGCGGTGGCTTTTACACCGGGCACGCCCAGAAGGATTGCCGGTCGCTGATGAATGTGACCTTCCGACTGCCGAGCGACGAACTGACCGATAAGTTCGTGAAAGGGGCCAAGGATTTGGGCCTTTCCGACCTCAAGGGCCACCGCAGCGTGGGCGGCATCCGGGCGTCGATTTACAACGCGATGCCGGTCGCGGGCGTGGAGAAGCTGCGGGCGTTTATGGATGAGTTTGCAAAGGCGAACAAATAGTAGTGGAGAGTTGAAGTGGCGATGGGTGTTGGCAGAAATTCGGCGTGGCCGCCGACGCCAACGGAATTTGACATTGGAATGCGGTTGATATGGCGCGCGTGATTGTACTGGATACGCTGGCTCAGGAAGGCCTCGATATGTTGGAGGCCGCGCCGGGGATTGAATATGAAGTTCGCACCGGCCTCAAAGGCGACGCGCTGCGGGAGGCGCTCGCGCAGTTCGACGGAGCGATCTGCCGCAGCGGCGTGAAGATCACTGCCGAGTCGCTCGAAGGGAACCGGCGGCTCAAGGCGATCGTGCGGGCCGGCGTGGGGACCGACAACATCGACAAGGCCGCGGCGACGCGCTGGGGCATCGTCGTGATGAATACGCCGGCCGGCAACACGCTCAGCACGGCGGAGCACACGATCGCCCTCTTGCTCGCGCTATCGCGGAACGTTGCGCCCGCGTATCAAAGCCTCCTCGAAGGGAAATGGGACCGCAACAAATACATGGGCACGCAAGTCGCCGGCAAGACTCTCGGCGTGGTGGGCCTGGGGCGAATTGGCCTGGCGGTCGCCAAGCGGGCGAAAGGCCTCGAGATGAATGTCTTGGGGTACGATCCCTACATGACGCGCGAGCGGGCGCAGGAGCTGGGCATCGAACCGGTGGCCACGGTCGCCGACATGATCCCGCGGATCGACTACCTCACCGTCCACACGCCGCTCAACGACGAGACCCGCGGCCTGATCAGCGTGCCGGAGATCGCGCGGATGAAGCCGGGGGTGCGGCTGATCAACGCGGCCCGCGGCGGAATCTACGACGAAACAGCGCTCGTTGAAGGACTCAAGACGGGCAAACTTGGCGGCGTGGCGCTGGATGTGTTCGCCACGGAGCCGTGCACGGCGAGCCCGCTGTTCGGATTGCCCGGCGTCGTCTGCACGCCTCATCTGGGCGCGAGCACCGAGGAAGCTCAGACGCAGGTGGCGACCGAAGCGGTCGAGCTGCTCACCGCCTATCTGACGACCGGCGCGATCCGGCACGCGGTGAACGTCGCGTCGCTCGATCCGAAGACCATCGCCTCGCTACGCGGCTACCTCGACGTGGCCTATCGTCTAGGACTGCTCTTGGCTGGTTTGCAGCCTGGCGGAGTGAAGAAATGCCGCCTATTGTACCGGGGCGAGCTGGCCGAAAAGGAAACGAAGGTGCTGACCGCCGTGTTCGCGGCGGGCCTGTTGGAAAAGGCACTGGATGAGGAAGTGAACCTGGTCAATGCCGAGCACGCGCTCAAGCAGCGGGGCGTCGAACTGGTGGAAGAGTCGCGAAGCGATATGGGAGCGTTTCGCTCTTCGATGTCAGCCGAAGTGGTCACCGGGGAAAAGTCGCACCGGGCCACGGGCACCGTCTTCGGCCAGGACATGCCACGGCTGGTTTCGCTCGACGGCTACCGGCTAGAGGCATATTTGGACGGTTGTTTGCTTGTCTTCCGCCACGACGACGTGCCCGGCATTATCGGCAGCGTCGGCACAGTTTTTGGGCAGCATGGCGTGAATATTGCCCAGATGGCAGTCGGCCGGGCCAGCCCTGGCGGCGAAGCGGTGGGAATTTTGAATCTGGATGGCGAGCCGCCGATCGCTGCGTTGGAGGCGGTCCGGGCGCTGCCGGCGATCACCTCGGCGGTGGTTGTCGCGCTGCCAGCGGCGGGCGTTCTGCCGCGCTGGGTCCAGGGGTAAGGCGGTATTTTCGGCAGCCGCGGCCGCTGGCAAAGGCGGCAAACCCGGCATAAGGCATCGCTGGGGCAGGTCCGATTCCCGGCTGCTAGCGGTCTTAGGCTTTATCTAACCCTCAGCCTTTGCCGATCTAAAGTCGCATCGGGTCGTCCCGCGTCGGCAGCTCTGGCACATTGATTGCTCACACATCCGGCCGAAACCGATCCGCACGAGTTCGCAGCCTCCGTCGACGACCGCAGGCGCGACTTTTTGGCGGCTGACGACGTGGCATTTACGCTTCGCCCGTTTGTGAAACATGTCGACCGGTTAACTAACTCCGAAAAAATTCGTTCCTCACCGGCACCTTGCCAAAAAGCCTGTGCTACCTTTGATCGGCCCACGAGTCACCCCTCCTTCGCCGGAACTTGCTGACGTGGAGACGACAAGAAGTTGCCTCCGCGGCTGAACTCAACTGCCCCCGATTACGCTGGACTTCCACATGAGCGCCGCCCACGCCCACGCACCTTTGTTCGAGCGAATTCACCTGGCTCTTTCGGCGAATCCTTACGTGCCCAGTCGCCATGTGAGCGTGGAGACAACCGAAGGGCACGTGACGCTTAAGGGCAACGTCGGCTCTTTCTTCCAGAAGCAGATGGCCCAAGAGGCCATTCGCCGCGTCGACGGCGTGCAGCTGATCGATAATCTGCTGGAAGTGACCTGGGCGTGAGGCCCTGAGTTTTGGGCCGGTAATTGTTCGCCGGGTGAGAGTCTTGGCATGACGCGCTCCGCTGTGCGTCGCTCCACTCCGCAGCGCGTCGCGGTTAAACGCTACTCCACCCGTCCGAAACATGCCAGGCACATGTCGTCGCTCTGGGCGTGGCCGTCGACGAACTTGTGGACGTCGTCGAGGATGTGCTTGCCCAGGTCGTTAACGCTCACCGCGACGGAGCTGACCTGCTGCATGAGCCGTTCTAAACCGTAGAGATCGCGGTCCGAGTTCATGGCTTCGCTGAAGCCGTCGGTGAAGATCGTCACGAAGTCGCCGGGCTCGAGCGTGCGATGCTCGGCTTCATAGGACATTTCCCCCGCCACGCCGAGCGGCAAACCGGCGGTCTCCTCGCCGACCGCCTCGACTTCGCCGCCGTTGCGGCGGAGCAGGGGGGCCATGTGGCCGGCGTTCACCAGCGTGAGTTTATTGGTTTTCGGTTCGACGACCGCCACGATCATCGTCACGAATTTGTCCTGCCAATCGGCGTTGCAGAAGCCGGTGTTGATCTTTTCGACCGCCACGGCCGGATCATCTTCGCTCGCCAAGAGGAATCGCACGTCGCTCGAGAGCCTGGCCATGAGGAGTGCGGCCGAGACGCCCTTGCCGGCGACGTCGCCGACGATCACGGCAAACCGGTCATTCGGCAGCTCGACGTAGTCGTAGTAGTCGCCGCCCACCTGCCGGGCCGACTGGTAGTAATCGAAGAAGCAATAGCCGGGTACCTGAGGCGGCCGCGACGGCAACAGCGCCCGCTGCATCCGCCGCGCCAGTTCCAAGTCGCGTTCCAGCCCCTGTTGGGCCAGGACCTGCTCGTGCATCTTGGCGTTTTCCATCGACACGGCGGCCTGGCTGGCGACGCCGGCGAGCACCTCCAGGTCCTCGTCCGTGAAGCGGCTCTTCTGGTTGAGTGTGTCGATCTGGATCACTCCCAGCGGCTCGCCTTCGCTGGCGATCATCGGGGCGCAGATCATCGACCGGATGGCAAAGTCGGCGATGCTCTGGGCCATATTGAACCGCTCGTCGCTCGAAGCGTCTGCCGAGAGAATCGCTTTGCGCGACTTGATCGCCTCTTCGACGACGGTGCGGCTGATGCGGGTCCGCTGCTCATCCCCCTCGCGGCGATTCTTCACCGCCACGGGCACCAGCGGACCGTCCGGCTTGGGACGCATTACCACAAAGCCGCGGTCGGCCTGGACGAAGATCTTGAACAGACTGTCGAGCAACTTAGGCAGGATCTCATCCACCGAGAGGGCCTTGCCCAAGTTGTTGGTGATTTCCAAGAGCGCTGCGAGCTTGACTTCCGGCTTCGCGGAGAGCCGCCAGCTGGCCGACCCGCCGCCGCCCACGTCGAACGTGGCCATCACGCTGGCGCGGGCCACCTCGGTGGTGTCGTCCTCCATCAAATCAAGCAAGCTGGTGTCGCCGCTGTGGGGCGCGGTCCGATGATCGCCGTGGAAGCGAAACGTCTGGCCGCAGATCGAAACTTCGTCGCCGTCGCGCAAGGGGGCGCGCTTGTCGATCCGCTGGTCGTTGAGGAAGGTGCCGTTGCGGCTTTCCAGGTCCTCGACGAAGAAATTCTCCTGCTCGCGGACGATGGCCGCATGCCGTCGGCTCACCGCCGCCACATCGAGTGGCACATCGCAATCGCTGTTGCGGCCGATCACCGCCCGATCGCGGTCGATCGCAAAGCGGGTGCCCGGCATGCCTTGTCGGACCAATTCCAAAAATGCCATCGCGCACGGTGCCCCAGGACGAAGACGAGCGGAAAACATTCACGGCGGCGCGTCGCTCGTCGGGCAGAGGAAGTGGGACGCCAGGCGCCCACGGCGGGCATCAATGCCCACGAATTCCCTGCGCACCAGACCGCGCCGAGCCGCCATTTTAGGCCCCGTTTTGCGGCATCGTCAACGGTCGGGGCGGCGAATCGAACTCCGGGCGCGAATCGGCGCTACAGGGCGGCATTGTTTCGTGCCCGGTCATCCTCCCATCGTCGCGGCGGACGAACCCGGCGACGGACAGGATTGTCCATCCTACGAGCAACAACAGTAGAGCACCCTGCGAGCTGAAATTGCCGCGACGGCCGCCGGTCTTGACCCCCACCGCGAGCCGCCGTAGGGTAAGCGCTGCAGAGTCTGCCGGCCTGGATGCACCCGCGGTGCACTTTATTGACGGCCGGACGATGGGGAATGGTGTAACGGTAGCACGAAGGATTCTGACTCCTTTAGTCTAGGTTCAAATCCTAGTTCCCCAGCTTTCTAACGCGACGGGTGACGTCTCTTTCCGACCGCCACGCCGGTTGGCCCGTGACTCCGCCAGATTGGTGCTTGGCTCAATCCAGTTGCCGGCTTGGGCGAGGTCGGCGGGGTCGGTTTAATTGAGTGGGCTTTCGCCCACTTAGCTGTCAAGATTGGCGTCGCCGACGTCGAAGTCGAGCGGGTATTCACTAAGCCAGCGCCCCGTCCGCGGGTCGTACCAGCGCTCGCGGTGCAGCTTGGGGCGCCGGTGGAGGTGTCGCGTCCCTGGCCCGTGAAACCGAATAGCTCTTCTATAGCTTCGGCGTGACCTGCGGTAGCGGAAGTCCCGTTCCAAGCATAGAACTGCTCGTCGACCACGCGCCCAAAAGAGTCGTAGTCGGCGTGCTTTCGGAGGATGCCTACGCCCTACGTCGCGGACGGCACGTTAAAGCTCTACCCGTCAATCTGATGAGTTGCCGAAACTGCCCCAGCCATCAGGTTTCGCGCCGTAGGGCTTCCCAAGCTCCTCCAATTCGTTCTGAATTGAGATCATGGCATCGTAAGACGGTATCATCGTGCGTGAACAATAGCACGTCCAGTCGCCTGTCACATCATCCCGATCGACGTCTGTTCTAAAACCTCTTGGTTCCACGACCGCGGCAAATGCCAAGCCGGCGTCGCGATCGGGAATGTCTACTGCGAAGTCTATCTCCATCTCTCTAGACAAATCTGAACCTGTTGCGATCAATCGCCGCAACGCATCGCCGTCCGAATCATGGGGCAATTGCTCATCGAGCATCAATGGTCTCCTAAAACTCGCCTAGGTACCGTCCCGTAACTTCTTGCCCGGGGAGTTGATTTTATTATATGTGTTACCGCCAGGTCCACCATTCAACTCAATCCGATTTTGCTCATCTATAAATGATTGCTTTGTATCTGCCGCCGTTGTGTGCTGCTGATCAACGACTGGATCGTCGTGCGTCCTTGCAATTCTTCTTCCACTCCGACTCATTTGCGTTGTGTCCCCTTTTCCGCTGTAAGTTTTTCCACTCTGATGGGTATTTGTGTATGAACCGAGGCCGCCGAACTCGTCTTCATGAAAATTACGTAACGCATTTTCAATTCGGGAATCCCGCAACGTGAGCGACCCAGCAGGGCGCGATACACTGACTGGTGCAACACTGGCAATAAAAGCAGCCTGACCGGCAAGATGTCCCGTCGAAGGTCCTTCGCCGATATAGAGATACTGCGTGCCGTCCCGGTAAGTGACCACATATGACGGATCGCTTGGTGGAAAGATGGCGTCGATCGTGCTCGCGGGAATTTCTCGCGCGAAATTCGCGATACCGCGAGCGGCCCACTCCACGTAAGAGCGGTTCTGCCGCTCCAAGTAGCTGGCGGTGTCCGGACCGGCTCGGAACTTGTCACCATGGACAGTCGACTCGATCGTCTCCACCTTGACCGCGGGGCCGTGCGGATTGGCTTGCGCGTAGGCGTACTCCTCGCGCGTGGGATAACGAAACGCTGACAGGCTGCTGGAAATAGCATCTAGGTCGGAGACGTTTCCCGTTCCACTGTCAAAAGCGGAAACAAAGCTCGGCGCCGGAGGAGCGATCAAGGAACTGACAATATTTGTGGGGTTGAGCGGCGACGAATTGTAGTGGGACAACCCCAGGTTGGCATTGAGGTTCGGGATTGTCGTCGAGCCGAAGAGATTGAGATTGGCGAACGGATTACCGGCCTGCGTCGTGCCACTGGAGTCGGTGTGGTTGAGTGGGCTATTGCCAACGTAGCGGTAGAGGTTCGCGTCGCCGCCGGCGAAACCCGTCGGGTCTTCGCTCAGCCAGCGGCCCGTGCCGGGGTCGTACCACCGCCGGCCGTGCAGCTGCAGGCCGGTGTCCCTGTCGCGGAACTGTCCCGTATAGGCAATCGCCTGGTCGACGGCTTCGGCGTGCGTTGAACTGATCGAGCTGCCGTTGCGCGCGAAGAACTGCTCGCCCGTGATCCGGCCGAAGGAGTCGAAAGTCGTGTGCTTGCGGAGCACCCCGTTGTCGTCGACGACGTCCCGCGGCGTCCCCTGGTGGTCGCCCAACGGCCAGAGCACGTCGGTCGACTGCCCAGCTGCGTTGAACACTTCGTCGACCAGCACTTGGTCGGCCGGCCCGTGCAGATAACGATGCTCCAGCGTGGCGGCCGCCGTGCCGACCTTGCTGAATGACAGCGCCAGCGCGCTGCCACTCGCGCCATTGGAATCGTGGACGAAGTACTCGGTCTCGACAATGCCGGTGTCGAACGGACGGTTGGTCGCCTTCGAGACGAGTCGGCCCGACGCATCGTACTTGTAGTCGACAATCAGCACCTCATGGTCGCCGTTCCACTCGGAGACCTTCGTGAGCCGATTGCGGTGGTCCCACGTGTAATAAATCCGCTGGCCCGGATCGAGCGTCACCCAGCGGTCCGTGACATTGCCCTCCTTGTCGTACTGATAGGTGTACGTCCCGTCGCTCTCGAGCCGATTGGCATGGGCGGCCACATAGTCTTGATTCGTTCCCTGGCCATTCGTGACCAGTTCGCGGTTGCCGTTGTCGTCGTAGGTGTAGGACTCGGGCCCAGTGCTGCCGGACTTGGATGTGAGCTGGCCGGCGTCGTCGTACTGATAGGCCCGCGTGGCGGCGACGGAACCGGTCGTATTGAAGCTCGTCACCCGCGAGGCGTTGTCGTAGCCGTAGCTGTGGACGATGTCGGTGGCCGAGGAACCAGCCGGGCCCAGGTCATGCGTGACCGACGTGACGCGGTTGGTCCTGTCGTAAACGAGCGTGGAATTGACGGTTGTGCTCGGATTGGAGCGACTGATGCCGGTCAAGTTGTCCGCTGTATCGTAGCTGAAAGTCAGCGATTTCTGGCCAACCACGGGCGTGGCAGCTCCGGGATCATTGTCCAGATCATCCAGGGATTTCAGCCGGCCGAGGCGGTCGTATTCCGAGATGGTCTCGGCGATGGCAACCTCACTGCCGCCGAAGGGACCGAACTGACTGCGGATGACCCGATCATGAAACGCCCCAGACTCATGACGATATTCGTATTCGAACTCCTGCCGCACCCGCGGTACACCGCTGCCGGAGCCCTGGTTTGTTTGGTTCGGATCGTAGTTCGCTTGTTGCGTCACGCGGCCCAGGCCGTCGTAGACGTAAGTGTCAACCAGATCGTCCGCTGCACTTCCGTAATTGGCATTGCCATCGACTTGCTTGATGACACGGCCGAGTTTGTCGTACTCCCAGCTCAGGACGTGGACGGGAGCCTCGCCGTAAACATACGCGGTCGGACGCCAGTATTCGGTGATTTTGCGATCCAGGCTGTCATAGAGGTAGTGAATGTGGCGGTTGTTGCGATCGAATATCCGCTCCAGGTTGCCGGCCGCGCTGTAGACGTAATGGCGGGCGAGCAGTGTGTCGGTGCTGCTCACGGTGGCCTTGATAGTTTCGTCGGTCACGCGATTGAGGCCGTCGTATTTGTACCGAGTGACGTTCTGCTCGGCGTCGATCACCGCGGTCTGGTTGCCTTCGCTGTCGTAGCGGTAGCGGGTCTCGTCGCCGTTGCCGTCGGTCTCGGAAACGACGTTGCCTTGTTCGTCGTAGAGCCACCGCGTTGTCTCGTTCTCGCCATTGGTCTCGGCGATCAGGTTGCCGGCGACATCGAAGCTGAAGGTCTTCACTTCACTGGCAGAGCCAGTGGCACCGCCAGGAATGCCGTCCGGGTCGGGCAGCGTCGTCTTCGTGCGGCGGTTGAGCCGGTCATAGTCGTGGACAGTCTTCGTGCCCGCGGTCAGGTTCCACTCTTCCTTGACGTTGCCCACCGAATCGTAGACCGTTTCGTAAGTCACCTGCTGAGTGCCGCCGGAGTCCAAGATCCTCTTCTTCGTGCGGCCGCGTCGGTCATACTCATATCGCGTGACGACGCTGCGCGGGTCGGATGCTTCGCGAACCTTTTCGACATTGCCACGGATGTCGTACGTCGTAACCGTCCGCACCTCCTCGGATTCATAGAGCCGAATATTGGAGAAGGCGCTTTTGCCGATGTCCTCGGTCGCAAGCCCAGTGCGATTTTCAATATTGAGGAATGCCAGCCGCGTGATGGCCAGCCCTGCCGCTTTTTCAGCCGCCGTGAGGTATTGGCCGATGGGAATGTGGAAAGTGACGGAACGGCCGCTCAGCCGCTCTTCGCGGAAATCAGTCGTGTAAAGGGCCGGGGAGGACGCGAACCCGCCCAACTCGAAGTAGCGGGCTTTTTCCGTGATCGAATACGACGAGTCGGTGTCGAATCCGACCGCATGGATGGCCGCCAGGTCGGCGACATCCAAGGTGAATTCGAGTACGGTTTGATGCGTTACGACGTGGCTCGGGATAGTCGCCCACACCGACTTATCGCCAACGAGCGTAAGCGTGCCATCGGTCAAGTTGTGGCTGCCGGCGCCAGTCGCGGTTAGCGCACCGAGCTGCAGCGGAGCCTGCCGACCTTCGCCGTAGTCGTTGTATTCGTCGATGCGGCGGTTGGCATTGTCGTAACGGAATTGGGTCTCGTGGTCCAGGGCATCGATCTGTGAAACTAGGTTGCCGACCGCGTCGTAGGCGTACTGCGTGGTGACGTTGTCGTCGCTATCTGTGCCGGCATTGACGTTGAGAATTTCCTTGGTGAGGCGGTTGCGGCGGTCGTATTCAAAGTTATCCGTACGCGTGACTTGAACAGTCGTTGGCGAAGTGTAATGCGCACGCTGTGCTGAGATTACGTTGCCATAACCATCGTAGATCGTCGTTGTTTCTTGTGGCAGATTGCCCGCGCCCGCGCCGTCCGGGTCGGGCGTCTTCGCTTTGATCTGTCGGCCAAGTTCGTCAAAGACATACGAACTAGTGTATCCGCGGCTGTCTATCTCCGACGTCAGGTTGCCATTCTTGTCGTAGCCATACTCGGTGACCGACTCCCGATCGACGCGAATCGCATCTGCAAGCAAATAAGAATAGGTTCCGGCTATCCTTACGAGTTGGACCGAAATCGTGTCACCGGCAGCGACGTCGACGCCGTCCTTCAAAACCTGCCAAACACGGCTGACGTCGCCATCGACTGCCTCAAATCCCACCGGCGACTTTGTTTGATCGATTTGTGGCGCAGCGACAAGCTGCCCGTTCTTGTACACATTGGCGGTCGCAACGTTGGCCCAGAAGAAATGTGCGAACCATGTCGCGGAAACACGGTACCTGCCGGCGTCGAGCGGGCCCGTCGTCCAGGTGACCGTCGCCGCGGCGGATTGGACGGCCGTGTAGTCGCCACCGGCTGAGGACCCGCGTTGCTCCGGATAAGGTGTGCCGGTGTTCACCGTGAACGCCACGTCGAGGGTATCCGCCGAGTCATCGAGCAACAGCTCGTGATGACTGGTCTCGGTCTTCAGTCGATTGAGCTTGTCGTACGTGAACGTCGTCGTGCTGCCCCGCGCGTCGGTCGTGGTTTCGATATTCCCAGCCTCGTCATAGGTTTGAGTCGTCACGGGCGCGAACTGCGGCCCGCTGCCGTCCGGGTCGGCGAGTCGCTGGGAAATCACACGGCCCCGCTCGTCGTAACGAGTGAAATCGGCGTTACCCAGCGCGTCGATCGTGCTGACGAGCTGGCCAGCGACGTCGTAGACGAAGCGCGTGAGTTCCGAATCGTACTTGTCGCTGCGGCGCTTGATCAGGCCGCGCGTGTCGTAGTTGAACCAATTGGCGGTTTCACCTGCGGCGTTGCTTTCGGGGGTAAGACCAACGTACTCCCACTCAAACCATACTTTCCCAGTTAGGTCGCGCACATATCGAATGTAATGGCTCGCTGCTGCGCCGGAGCCGTCCGGATCGGGAGCGACGATCCGCTCGAGGCGACCATACTGATCGTAGCGCTGCTCCGTTTTTCGTCCGAGTTCGTCGAACGTGAACCGCACACGGCCGGCGGCATCATAAATTGTCGAGGTCGAGTAGCCGTCGGCGTTGGTGGTCTTGTTTGGGCGGCCGAAGGCGTCGTGAACGGTACGCACAACTTGAACTTTGTTGTCGCTTTCGTTCGGCGTCGAGATCAGGCTGACGGCGTTGTTGAGGAGCGTCGAATAGTCAGGTGTGGACGGCGGTGTCGTTACTACGAATTTCCGCGGATCGAACACGGCCGTGCGCGCGACGTTGCCATTCGAGTCATACTCGATGGTCGAAACCTGGACCGGCAATTTCGACGAGATCACCGGGGTTAAGGTCGTGACATTGGGAGAAGTATGCGTTTTGTCCAAGACGGTCGTCTGCACCAACCGGTCGAGGTCGTCGTACATATACTTGGTGACGACCCCGTTGGCATCGACAGACTCGACGCGCCGGCCGCGACTGTCGTACTTATGGACGATCTTGGCCTCGTCCGCGAGTCCCGGAGCCGTAATCGTGGTCAACAGTCGGCCAGCCTTGTCGTAGGTGAAGCGCGTTTCGGTGCCACGCTCGTCGAACGAGCTCACAATCTGACCGCTGCCGTCGTAGCGAACGCGCGTCGAGTTGCCGTCGGGATAGATCGTTTGGATCAGGCGGTTGCGATCGTCGTAGACGTAGTGCGTCGTCCGGCCGATCTCGTCGGTCGTGGCGATGCAGTTGCCGAAGTCGTCGTACTGGTGCGTCGTGAATGTGCGATCGGGGAACGACGTATTGATCAACCGGCCGGCGGCATCGTACTTGTAAGTCGTTCTGTTGCTCAGCGCGTCGGTGACGGAAGCGACGCGGCCGCTGTCGTCGTATATGTACGACGTTTTGTTGATGCCGGCGGCATCGTAGAGCCGGATGTTTGAAAACAAGCTCTTGCCGGGACCGGGCCCCGATCCGGATACACTATCTGCGTTCACGAAAACGAGATACGGAAAGCTGCCCGTAGCGATCTGACCAATCGGAATCCGAATGTGCCGCTTGCCCACGGCGGATGGGCTGAGCAAGTATTGCGTGTTCCAGCCGTAACTATTGGGATCAGACCCGCCCAGTCGAAACGACAAAGTCATTGCTGTCTGATCTGTGAGGCTGTTGGCCAACGCGATCCCCAAGAATTCGCCTGCTTCCGCGATTTCGAGATCGAATTCCAGCACGGTATTCGTCTCAATCGCGTGGTTCAGAGCGAATGCCTTTCGCGTGTTCCCTTTCAGATAGAGGGCCGCACCATCGTCTTTCACCTCCCACTGATCCGCTTGCACATCGAAGCCCGGATCAGGACCTGGGCCATGCCAACTGAGCACGGACGTCGACTGATCCGGTTGAAAACGAACGGCTTGCGGATTTCCTCCAGCTTCGTATAGCCGCAGATTCGAATAGAAGCTCTCGCCGGCCGTGTTGCCGTAATTGCCGCCGGTGTCGGCATTGACGAACACCAGATACACGCGCGGGGGCGGGCCGATGAGTGGGCTGCTTCCCGAACCAAAGGCGTCGCCGAGATTGATGCGATAGTGCCGAATTCCATCCGCCGTTTCGTACAAATCTCCCGGGAAAATATTGAGCCAGGTTGGGCCGTACACGTTTGGGTCCGTGCCGGTCAACTTGAAGCCACGGATCACGTCGAGGGAAAGGCTGTCACCAACAGCGATTCCTTGGTATTCCCCAATCGTCGTCGCCTTGAAGTCGAACTCCAGCACCGTATTTGCAGTAACGTTGTAATTGATGGCAACGGCCTTGCGCGAGTTGCCGAATAGGTGCAGTGTGTTACCGCCATCTAAGATGTTCCAGGAATTCTTCTCGATGTCGTATCCAGGCGCAGGGCCTGACCAACTCTTCACAACTGTAGAGCGGTCTGGCGCAAACTCGACTGGCGTGGACGCCACTACCTCTGACGTCTGCAGCCGGCCGAGCGCGTCGTAGGTATACACTGTCGCCACACCGGTGGCGTCCTCTGCGTACACGACGTTACCGAAGCTGTCGTACGCGCGGCGGCTGGAAGGCAGGCCTTCGGTGATCGATCGGGTGAGATTACCGGCGGTGTCGTAGTCGAAGAGAGTCTGGTAGCTGCGGAAGCTGGATGGAGGAACTGTTTGATTAATCCCCGATATCGAAGCCTCCGGCGTTCCATCCGGGAGCCCCTTATGCAACCAATACGTTGCAGCCGTGCTATTCGACGTGCTGGATTGCCATGATGCGGAGATACGATAGGTGCCGGGCTCGAGGTTGTCGAAGATCCATGTCGCTCCGGCTTGCTCCGGGCTCGTGCCCGCAATTCTCACGTAAGAGCTGCCGTAAGCGTCGCTGCCGCCGCTTTGCGTCGTACCACCGCCCGCGCCGATCCGGAAGTCTGGATCGCCTCCTGTCGCACTGCTGTCGATGATTCGCCTGTAGACGCCGTCTTTATCGAGCCGGTCTACCCGAATGGCGTCGGCGACAACGTATTGTCCGGACGCGGGCGTTCGCAGCTGTACGGAAATCGTGTCGCCGGTGATCGTGAACGCACTGGACAGGACTTGCCACGGGACCGCCTCGTAAACTTCGCCGTCTGCGAGCACCTGAGTGCTGACACCCTTCGGCAGCGTCTCCGACTTCCGTAGGCCGCGCAAGTGGGCCGGCGCAGCCGAGTCGTAGTATTCGTACTTCGTGATGTGACCAGCGGCGTCTTTGGCGGTGAGGATGTGGCCATACATGTCATAGGTATATTCCGTATTCGGCAGCTGCGTCCCATTCAGGGGCGTTTGTGTGACCGACGTGACGGAACTGATATATGCTTGAGAATCGTCGTACGCAAACGTGGTAAGGATGTCGTCCTTTGATTTTGACGTTTGCAGTTCGCCGGGGCGACTGAATGGGTTGCTCGAGTTGTAGATGCGATACGTAAATACCTCTTTGCCGCCGCGCTCGTCCGTCGACGACTGCATCAGGAACTCTTCCCACTCCACCGTGTTATTTGCGCTCTGCTGGCCCCACGTGTATTCGAGCCGCGAGCGATCGTCGTGGATCTGTTTCGTCAAGAGGCCGTTGTCCTGATGGATGTAAGTCTCGACGTTGCCGTTCTCGTCCGTGAATTCGGTAAGATTGCGGAAGAGATTGTAGTTGAACGACTGCTGGTTTCCCGCGCCGTCGGTGACGCGGAACACCCTGCCGTTAGCGTAGTACTCATACGTGTGCGATTCGAGATTCGGCTCGGTGATCTTCTTGATCAAACCTCGACGAGAGGCTGGCCCATCGTCGTAGTACAGGTAGTTGGTGACGTTGGTCGTCAAATTCGCGTGCTTGACTTGCGTGAGCCGATTGCCGGCATAAGCAGCAGCGTTTGTTGTCAGGACATATGCCCAGGTCGCGATGTGTTGGCCCGCATCGTATCGCTTGACTTCGATGTTGTTGCCGCTGTAGACGAACTGAAGGTAGCGGCCGGGCGTTGAGAGCGAATGAACTTCCTTGACACGGACCGATTTCACGGCTCCAACGTCGTCATAGGAAATTGTGACACCCTGGCTCCCCGTGGCGTCCTTGATAGCAATTAGGCGGCTGACAATCTTTTTGCCGGTGAGCGTATCGTTGAGTCCACCGGCGATCGACTGGAAAATAAATTGGGTCCCGCTGCGGTCGAGAAACTTTGTCAAACCGTTGGCATCTTTTTCGACGTCGCCGAAGAGCGTATTCGGCAGCGTGAAATCGAGACTCTCGAACGTGTGCCGCTCGCCGCTCCCGCGGAGCCAGACATAGTCCACGTCGCCGGCGTTGGCGGGATCCTGCTCTTCGTAAACGAGCCCCGTGAAGCCATGCACCCAGCCGACGCCAAAACCCACATCGAGCTTGTTCTGCGAATCGTAGTGCCGCGAGAAATCGAGCGGAATATTCGGATTGGCAAACTTGAAGTCCAACTCATCCCGAAACATGTTGCCATTGGCAACATTGACCGGATCGCCGGCGTAGGTTTGCTGAAATGTAGTCCCTAATCGGATGTTCGGGTCGAGTTCCAGGACGGGACCGCCGCGGTAACCACCTAGATAGTAAAGTTCGTCTCCACCACGCTGGATGGCATACTCCAAAATACTGTGGGAACCGAACGATTCATAGATATAGACCGTCCCTTCCCAGCCTGGAGCAGTTCCGCTGGCCGCGATGCTCGTAACGTCGTTCGGAATCCAGATGCGATTGGTGGCGCCTGTAGCATTCAGCTTCTGAATCACTTCGTTTTCAATGGATGAATCATAAGACAAGTTCAAGCGAAGCGTGGCCTCATCCCACGTCAGTGGCGAGCCAGATATCTGTATTCCATCCCGATTGGCAATACTCGTCACCCGATACGTAGTATCGCTCGGGCCGCGCTCCACCACGAGGACTTGGTAAGATGCCGAAGCTGCCTTGTCCAAGAAAAGCTGAATGCCTTTGACTGTCGAAATGCTCTCAGCATTGTTAATCTCTTCGACGATATCGTGCTCTAGGGCCGAGCCATTGAACACTCCCATTCGGTGGACATCAGTCAATGAAGTGGCGGAACCGCCGGACGCCAAATACTGAGGATTGGAAACCGAGTTCTTCAGATCCACGTTCATTCCATCCGGAACTAGAGGAATACTCAGATGTGGCTGAATGACGTAGGTTGAATCTGCAGTTACGATCCCCGATCCAACTCGTTGCTGAACGTCGATCGTTTGAGTTAGTCCATTCAGTATCCGCAAGTCGCGATTGCGATTCCGCCAATATTTCGCTCCAGCAAAAGCAAGGACGTCATCAATGTCGTCCTGCGCAATGGTTTCAAGCGCGTCGTTTAGACTAGCCTGCATGTCCACAATGTGCTGGTTCGAATACTGATTTGCGTCAAGGGCGAGGACGAGAGTTTGTCCCGCCTTCCGCACATAGCTATCGGATTGATTGTCGAAGCCCGATAGGTTGCCAAATCTGTCGGGGTCATTGTGGCTGATCGTGAGTGTCACCTCGCTGCCGATCGGTACCTGCGGCAGCGTGAAGTTTTCACCGGCAATCGTGAGGTGAGGAACAACATGATCTGCATCGCTGCCCGGAGTGTACCAGACTTTGGTAATATCGAACGCTGAGACTGGGACTGTCAGCCTCTTGTTTGAGATCGATCCGGAAGAAGTCTGCAAGTCGACCTTCACGGTATGGGCGTACTGACTGGCTTGTTCGGCAATATCAACGAAGTTGTCGAATCTCCTAGGGCTGCCTGGAATGAGTTGAAGCCCCTGGCTGGGCATTGGTGGAATCTTCTGAAATTGCTTGGAGATGATTGGACCGCCGTATGGCACTTCGGCGAGAGAGACATGCTTGTTCTGACTAGCGAGATATTGCACTACTTGGTCTTCGTATGATTCGATTGGTAGCTGTGATTTGACGAACTTCCCATCAACACGGGTGAAGAGTTGCTGTTGTGCAAATGAGTCAAAATCGGTCAACAGTCCTCCGACGCCGCCCGGATTCAAGACAATTCCTGGTTGCGTGTCTTTGAACTTCCATGACGGATCAACATCCATCCAAGATAGGCCGTCGTCTGTCGGCACGATGGCCGTCACCCATACATGATTGAACATGAAAGTCTGCTGTGGCGCCTCTTCTTGGGCCTCTGGATCAAATGCTTGGGTCAGCAGCCTGTACGCTGCATTGACATCCTTTGCCCCAATCCACGACTTGACATCGTTTTGAGATGCGCGCACCTGGCCGATCAATATGTCTGCGTCGAATCCCACAGCCTCAAGCCGATCAACTGAAAGTGCGACCTGATCCCACGAATTTCCTGCCTTCGTCTCAACCGTGGCCTGAGGCCCCTTCATCAGTCCCGGATACAGTTCCAGCTCGACGTTGTTGTACACGTCCGAAAAGATGTCGAGGAACTTCTGATACGGCGCGTCGATGTTGAGGAACCTGTACGGCGCCGTGGTCGGCCCCCAGTCCCAGTCTTTGAACCAGCGGCCCCAGTTGTTGGTGCCGTCGCTCTGAGGCGCGGTGTACGTGAACGCGTTTGTGCCCGCCGCCGTCTGCTGCGAAAGCGCGACCGTCCACGCGCTCGCGCCGGTATTAAAGACAATGAGGTCGTCGCGGCCGTCGCGGTTGGCATCGCCGATGTGCAGGTTGGAGTCGGTAACTATCGCGCTCAGATGATTTCCCCAAGAGGTGTCGACGCTCAGGCCACCGTGATCGGTATAACGCACGGTCTCCCAATGTGGCGTGCCGGTCGAGTTCCAACCCAACAGCTCGTCCGCCCCGTCGCCATCGAAGTCGCCGATGTGGCCCGCGGTCCAGGGGGTCGTGGCGATCGGTGTCGGGTCGAACACGTTGAACCGCGTGCCGTCGGAGACGGCGATCGCCCAATTCTGAGTGCCCGACTTCTTAAACAACAAGTCATCCCGGCCGTCGCCGTTGAAATCGCCCGCCACGATCGAGCCGGCAACCGGTGCGATCGACGATTGCGTCGTCCACGCGGCCGCCAATTCCCATGAAGTTCCGGTGGAAATCCGTACCTGCCATTGCTTGTCCGCCGGATTGAAATCATTGAAGGCGGCCACGTCGTCTCGCCCATCGCCGTTGAAATCCCCTACGATGGGCGTGCTCCAGCCACCTACGGCGTCGAACACGCCCCACGACGTGTAAACCGCAAACTCGCCGCTGTATCCCGATTGAGCAGTCGACCTGCTTTGGATCATGTACCACGAGCTGCCGCCGGCGCGCGATAAGATGTCATCGCGCCCGTCCGCGTTAAAATCGCCAACCAAAAATTCATTTATCTGCGGGAGCGGCTTCAAACTGGTCAGTCGCCAACTTTCTGTCATTCCCGCCGCGGAGCTGGCCTTTGTGTCGACGTTCCAGACCAACGGGTCCGTCGTGCTGACGGCCATATTCCCCAACCGGTCGAGGTTCCCGTCGCCGTCGAAGTCGCCGATGATGAGGTCATTGCCGGCCCAAGGACTCCCGGTGAGCAATTGCCGACATTCGAGCGACTCGATCGACGGCCGCCGGCCGTAACCACCGCCGCGCACGCGCCGCTTGCTCGGCGTCCGCCGCACGAGCTTAAGCCCCAGCTTCGACAACGTCGTTGACCAAGAACCTGGAAACCGGCGCATGGCGAAATCCTTTGCTGTGAGTGCCTACTCAGCCGCCGCTCAGGAAGAGTGGCGCGATCGACCTATTTGTCGACATCGCGCTTTATGCTAGACCCGCGAAAGAATTTCGCTACGGACGATCTACGGGCGCACTGCGGACGGTGTACGGAAGATCGAGGGCGCGGCAGCAGCGCGCGCAACCGCCAGTCGTCACGCGGGCCGCCGCCGCCTGGGAATCGCGCCGCGACAGTCGAAGCGGTGTGGGTATCGCCGCTCTGGAAAAACGCAGTCGATCCAGTGACGTCGCGAATTCCTCGGCTTTTCTCGACTGCTCAACCCAGGGACACACTGGTGAGCAGTCGCAAAACCCGAGGTTGTCCGACCGCTAACGCATGGCATCCACGTGGATCAACGGTGCGTGAAGTTGCCGACCTAGCGGTAGCAACTGAGGCCGCCGAGCGATAGCGAAGAAGAGAGGCCGAGGGCGGTAGTTGCGAATCAACACATGTCGCCGGCGTCCCACCGCGGCGGGTAAACTGTGCCGGTCGGATCCTCGCTCAGCCAGCGTCCCGTGCGGGTGTCGTACCACCGCTGGCCGTGGTGCGGCAGGCCCGTGGATTCGTCGCGTTCCTGCCCCGTACAACCGAGTACCTATTCGACAGCTTCGACGAGACTCGCGGTAATGGAAGTCCCGTTCCTGGCATAGAGCTGTTCGTCGACCACGAGCCCGAACGAGCCGTAGTCGACGTGCTTGCGGAGAAGGGAACGCTAATCTCCGCTGATCGACGCTTATTCGGACTCGGGATCGTCGATTAGCGGAGATAATTATTCATGAGCGTTCACATACGTTACTGTTGCGCGGCAACGCGGCACGCAGAGAAACTTCAGAGATGATTTGTCCGCGTCAACAGAAAACGCTCGTCCGTTTATTGCCCTCCAACTTCCTAAATTCCTCGCGGATGAGGTTTTTGAGAGGGACAACAGGAATAATTTCCGCAGTGAGACCTGCGGTCGCCTCGTCAATTGGGTGGCTTAAGCAATTGGACGATCTTGTCTACTACCTCGCGCGGAAATCTTGATGGCTTCGCGTAGAGTTCTCGCAGCTTTAAAAGTAGCTGTCGCTGGCCGTCTTCAACGGTCTGCCCAAGCACATTGACGATTACCATGGCCTTTCGATGCAATTCGGTGCCGGGCATCCAATTCACAAGACCTTCCTTGGCCCGCATGATGGCAGCGACTGCGTCGGGAACATAGAGATAATCCGGTCCGCTCGGCAATCGCTGTTGCTCAAGATCGATCCCGGTGCGAAACGCCACGTCAACAAGGTCTGCTCCAGAGAAATCGTTGCCGTGAAATTCGTTCTTCTCGCGGCCAACCCAAGGTTGATCTTCCTCGTCTACGGTCCCGTTAAAGATGCACTTCCGCAATCGACCCGTAAAGACGCAGTCAACGAACTCGGCATTAAAGCAAGACCAGTTACCAAGGTCCACATTCCGAAAACTACAGCGTACAAATTTTGCATTGTTGCCGATCGAATGATCGAACCGAAGTCCGTCGAAGTCACACTCCACGTACTCCGTAATCTCCTGACCGGATCCAAAGGAAAAATTGTCCAAGCGTCGATTGCCAAAGCGGCAGCGCTCGAATCGACAGCCAATCGCTCTAAATCCAAGGAGGCCGTGACCGGAATAATCCGAATCTTTTGCTTGGACATGTTCAAGATTGGCATAGTCGTTTGGACCAATGTCAAAGTGGCCAACAACTCTCGCTTCAACTCGCATGGCAACCTCACTATTTGGGCAGAACGTACGTCGCATATTTCGCCGCAGCGTACGCACCCCCTTTGGCGATATGCGTGGCTACTTGACCTGGCGTCGTTAGTTCGACCAATTCCTGCGTCAGTGTATCACGAAAATCTGGGCCAATGGGATTATATTCGAACCGACCGCGATAGAGTTTTTCAAGCGCTTTCTCTGTGGCCCTGTGTACGGCCGTTCCCAAGAAACGGCTGCCCCCGGTCGGATTTTCGGCGTAGGCCAACTGCTCTGCAATTTGCAAGTGCTTGCCAAGCTGACGAAGTCCGCTGTCCGCCTGCTCCTGGGCGACCCTGGAAATTATGACATCGGCAGATTCCTCGACGACGGTCGTTCGATCCAACAGCTTATTCAACTTACTCGTAAACTTTCCGACCAGTCCAGCTTCTTCGCTAGCCTTGGCGGTTCCGCCGGTAGCGACGCCGATGAGGACATCGCCGACCAAGTTCCCTTGTCCGCGGAGCGTCTGCGATTTGCCGTAGATATCGTTATAGATTGCCTGAGTCGTGAGAATAGGATGGCGGAGCGCGGTGCCGATGCCCTGGATCGTGTCAATCGGATGGGCGTTCGCATTGTATGTACCTTGCACAAAACCCACAGCTGCGTCGCCGTAGCCCTTGAAGACTTCGCCCACGCCGCTCCAATAGCCGCCGACCGGCGACGGAGTAATTTGCGGCGAAGGCCTGCTGGGCGCTGCCGCCCCGATGGAGGTCAAAGTGGCTCCTACGATGGAGGCGCCGGCGCCTAGTAGGGTCCGTGTCGTGGGCGCTAAGTAGCCAGTCGAAGCATTGACGACAGAAGTTCCGAGCGCGGAGCCCCAAGTTCCCAAATTGAGGGTCGGCGATGATGTAACCCGCGGTTGGACGATGATGGGTGAATTGCTGGCGGCCAGCGGCGCGGCATAGGGGTTGTACGTCGGAGTAGCAAAGATGTTGCTTGACCCAACATACGGATTGACAAACGTGGGACTCGCCACCGTGCCGCCGCTGTAGCCGCCGGCGAAGAGGTTGGTGAGCGGGTTGCCGGCCTGGGTGGTGCCGGTGGGGTCGACGTGGTTGAGGGGGTCATTGCCGACGTAGCGGTAGAGATTCGGGTCGCCGCCTTCAAAGCCGATCGGATCTTCGCTCAGCCAGCGGCCTATCGAAGGGTCGTACATGACAACGGCTCCTCTGGGTACGTGGAATCTGTCGACAGATACTCCGGCGCGTCGGCAAACGCCGCATAGAAATCGTCAGCTGCTCGATCGGCTTGCCGTTTCTGACGGGCTTCGTGGATGAGCTTCAAGCGGTCGAAATCCTCGATGGCATACCGAACGCAGTTAGCTTCCCATGGCGCCGCATCCCGCATTTTGCCGTTCTGGAGGGCGACGACCTCACCAGTTGTCTTTTTGACGCCGTACTGGATGCCACCCCAGGCAAATTGACGATGCAATACCGTCGCCAATGCATGAAGGTCCCGATGACGTGGATCTTTCTCCGACAACAAGTGGCTCGCGTGATAGGCCATATCCAACATGTTGCGGTAGTCGTACCAGTCACGAAAACAGTGAGAGCGGATGCTATAAAAAAAGGCCAGCTCTTCCTTCGGCGACATCGATTGCAGCATCCAACCTTCTGCCACGGACTCGGGAGACAGCCTGTCCGGCCAAGTCATGTAGTACTCGTCCGGATCGCATTTGAGTCCCTGGCACGTCGACTCGATATTGAACCTGGTGCCCGTTTGTGAGTCATCCCAGCGCACGATGATGTGCCGGTAGACGGGGACAAGCTTGAGCGGGTAGCCGAGTCGGCGACCGACTGCGGCATACAATACAGGCATCGATTCGCAGGAACCGCCATGTCCCTGCAACAGGCCGTGAATAAAATGCAGCCGACTATCGGTACCATCATAGGGCCGTTCCCAGGAGTTCAAGTTGTAACGAACGCCCAGATCTCGCTGCAGGACGGTCAGCATCACCAGCATGCAGAAATACGGTACGGAATTCTCATAATTTGCCGGATCTCGCTCAAAGCTCGGCCACCGTCGCACCGTGGTCGCGCGAACCGCGTCCGCCCACTGGTCGAGTTTCGCCACACAAGCTTCGACGTCCAAGTTCTCCGAGCCGATCAGTCCCTCGGCGCATTCGAGATTGACCGCACCGATATCGAGTGCGGCAAGCTCGTCCGACGAGAGTTCGTGAAAGCGCCGCATGGCAGATGTCGTCCGTTCTTCGTTCACTCGGACACGACTGTCGCAAGATGGGAAAAGGCACCCACGCTTCGATCTATGCTAGGCCCGCCAAAGAATCCCGCTACGGACGATGTACGGGCGCACTGCGGACAATGTACGGGAGATGCACGGAAGATCCGAAGGTCGGAAGATTGAAAGCGGGGCAGCGGCTCGGCTGTAGCCGAGGTCTGTGACCTCGGTCTTCTCCTGAGAAATTGCGTCAATTAACCGGCCTCAAAGAGGCCGGCTACAGTTTCATTACGGGCCGACTAACCGACGACTTCCCAGAGCACGCCTTCGCCGCTGCCGTCGCCGCGGAAGTGGAGCAGGGGGTGGACCTGGCCGCGGTTCAGGCACTTGATCGTGTCGTTCAATCGTCGCTTCATGTCCTGGCACGGCTGTGGAGCCAGCGGATCATCGATCCGCGGAGGCCACGACTCCTCTTGAAAGGCGCCCAAGACCAGCTCCTGATTGATCGCGCGCCGCCGAAAGCTCTTGACGATCTGGTTTTCCCAAAGCAGGATCCGCCGCGCTGCGTCCCAACTCGGGCGCTTTGGCGGCGCCGACGCGAGTGTCGCACCCGTATCCTTTTCCGCCGGCGAGTTCGTCCGGGCGCGCGATCGAATCTTCTGGAATGCGTCGCACGCTGCGTCTGCCCCCAGCGAAGTCAACACGAAGCAACTCTGCTCTTCAAAATCCGCGCTACAGATCTGGCGAAAGCTGCGAGCCCCCTTGCCGGCCACGGTCTCTTCCACCGCATGTTCCAGATGGCGAGAGCGGACGAGGTAGCGCAGATCGTTTTGAGTCAGCCCCAGCCGTTGCAGAAGATCGATTTCGACGGCAAACTCCCACGGGCTGCTGGCCGTTCGCGCGGCAAATTCTCGTGCATCGAGCAGCATGCGCAGCGCACGACGAAAGCGCCGGACAGCAAGAACGTCGCCTGCATCGGTCGCTTTATGGGAGAAGTCGATCATGGGAAACTCTCGGACAGTCGAAGAGCGGCCAACCCTCCTCGTCAGCGGTGGTGGAATCAGCTCCACGGCACGACCTCCCGCCACTCATCAGCGTCAACGCAGGCGCGATTCCTTCCTGCAAGAGGCCACGTATCGACCCCAGCGGGCAACCGCCCATTCGGGCGATGACGCCCTGTGGTCTAAGTCTGAGGAGGCATTTCAGCCGGCGCGACGCCTGCTATCCGGCTGCTTTAGTGCGGCGCGACGACGGCGCAACTCGCTTGGCGATGTCCGTCTCGAGCACGCCGAAGACGCCTTCATGCCGCTCGATCGACATGGCTAGCGCTTGCAACAACCGCTTGGCAGTGAAGTAGTTAAGAACCAGCCGTTGTTTGATTGCCACTTCGCTTGGCGCTCCCATCGGCTGGCAATTGAGGCCGGCATCCAAAATCAGTTCTTCTGGAGTACCGGTCACTCGGCAGAAGTTCGCGTAACACACGATCGCCTGTGAGTCGTCGACGTGGACCTCGGTACGAGGCGCACTTTTCGGAACAGGCCGCGTCATTCCGGCACTGGTTTCGGCAGTCTCCAAAGTCGAATGTGCTTCGTCGAGCGGATCGTCGTTCAGTGGCAACGTCATGGTAGTCCTCGCGCAAGACTAGGAAATGAAGGTGATGAATGAGTCCTTCGACAATCTTAACTGATAGTTATTGATTCGCTGTCCGCCCTCCAAATATTTCCACATGCCTGTCGATCGCCGGATGAACCGAGGCCAAACATCAATCCGCATTTTGGCACAACGCGGTGCGCAGGCGAAATTCTCCAGTGGCGACCTTGGACAAAATAATGTTCGTCCAGGCAATGTCAAGTAACTTGCTTCCAGTTTTCGCTAAACGGAGCGGTGCGGGTACTTTTGACAACGGCAAATGCAGGGGACCGAGAACGAAATTAGTCGACGCGGTGACAACAGCTTGACACCCAGCGTCATCTTCAACTGCTGTCGGATTGCCGCGCGGTCGAAGTGTGATTCCGTTTGCCGAGCCGAACTGCATCGACCGTTCGCGAAGTCGGCAAGGACTGCAGGCCCTCAGCGACAGTTGGATGAGATCCTCAGACGCGAACTTCGGAGATCGCGGCCGACGTGCCGTAGCGAGCGCGGATCGGAGTGACCACGTCGGTCAGAAATTCGTCGACTTGCTCGGCGCTGCGGCCGGTGAGTGTCGCTGGATCGACTGCTGCATCGAGGTCAACGTTGGCAAAGGCCGCATCACTTTGCAGCCGCGCGACGAGGTCGTTCTCGCCGCCCTGTTGTTTGACCACCGCGGCGGCCGCCTGGCTGTGTTGGCGGATGCGTTCGTGCAAATCCTGACGATCGCCGCCGGCGGCGACAGCGGCCATCAAGATGTTTTCCGTGGCCATAAACGGAAGCTCTTCGCGCAAGTGGCGCGCGATTACTTGCGGATAGACGACGAGCCCAGCGGCCACGTTTTGATACAGCACGAGCACCGCATCGACCGCCAGAAAAGCTTGCGGCAGCACGAGCCTGCGGTTAGCGCTGTCGTCGAGTGTGCGTTCGAGCCATTGGGTGGCGTGGGTTTCCGCCGCGTTGGCAGGCAGGCTCATGGCGAAGCGAGCGAGGCTGCAGATCCGCTCGCAGCGCATCGGATTTCGTTTGTAGGCCATCGCCGACGAACCGATCTGGTCGGCCTCGAACGGCTCTTCGATTTCCTTGCGGTTGGCCAGGAGCCGCAAATCGGTGGCCGCCTTGTGGGCGCTGGCGGCGATGCCAGCGAGTGTGTCGAGCACCTGGGCATCGACCTTGCGCGAGTAGGTCTGGCCGGCGACAGCGTACGTTTCGGCGAAGTCCATCTTCTGGGCGACGAGCTGCTCCAGTTTGCGAACCTTCGCATGATCGCCATCGAACAGCTTTAAGAAACTGGCCTGCGTGCCGGTCGTTCCCTTGACGCTGCGGGCCTTGAGCGACGCGATGCGATGCTCGACTTCCGCCAGATCGAGCGCGAGGTCGTATGCCCACAGGCAGGCGCGCCGCCCGACGGTGGTCGGCTGCGCGGGTTGGAAATGCGTGAAGCCGAGCGTGGCGACGTCCCGATAATGCTGGGCAAACTCGGCAAGCGCGCTGATCACGCCCGCCAAGCGCTCGGCGATCATCCGCAACCCTTCGCGGATCAGTATCAAGTCGGTGTTGTCGGTGACGTAACAGCTCGTGGCGCCCAGGTGGATGATCGGCCGGGCCGTCGGGCATTGGTCCCCGTAGGCGTGCACGTGGGCCATCACGTCGTGTCGCAACTTGCGTTCGTAGCGACTGGCTGACTCGAAGTCGATCGTGTCGACTGCCGCCTTGAGTTCGGCGATCTGTTCGGCCGTCACGCCGAGGCCCATTTCGGCCTCCGCCTCCGCGAGCCAGACCCACAGCTTGCGCCAGGTGCTGAACTTCCGCTGATCGCCCCAGAGGGCGGCCATCTCGCGCGAGGCGTAACGAGAGATCAGCGGATTATCGTAAATGTCGTGCGGCATTTATTGATTTTGGATTGCGGAATTCGGATTGCGGATTGGGTGAGACGGTTGACCGAGACCGCCGCTCACTCCAGTTCGCGTTCATCCTGCTCGGCCGCGGGTTCTGCCAGGGCCGTGAGCGCTAGCGACACCAGCAGCCCCACCAGGCAAACCAGCCAAGTCACCTGGCAGGCGGTGCCGACGTAGCTGACCACCATCGCGCCGGCCTGGTCGCCCATCGCCCGGAGCAGTCCCACGACCCAAACCAGCACCGCCGCCACAAGCGGCAGCGCGAGCACCAGCACGAGCAGCGTTTTGAGCGCATTTCGCAGGGTCATCGAGTCCTTCCCAGGGTGTATCGCTGGCGGCCGCCACCGTTTTCGCCCAGCCGGCGGGCGATGTCAATGACAGGGCAATTGGCCGCATGGCGCGATTGTGCGGAATCTGACCGCCGCTTGCCGGTCGACGCTGCATTGACGCCTACGGAGGCGATACGACAATGGAAGGAGACCCTTCTTCCGGACACAGGGTAAAAGAGGCTGGTTCGTGCGGCGAACAATTTATCGCAATCCTTGGCGACACGATTTCTGCTACGCGCTCGTGGCGCTCTCTGCCCTATTGGTGAGCACGCAATTCGTCTCGGCGAGCGACATGCAGCTCAAAGATGGCCGCGTGCTCACGGGCGACCACGTGCAGGTTGCCGGCGTCGCCGAGAGTCCGGCCAATATCAAGATCACGGCAGGCGAAGTGGCAGTTTTGCCGCTTCTGATGTTCGACGACGGGCTCCGCCACACGTTCGTTCACATCGGCAACGTCGCGCGGGTGCTGGAAGAGGCTCCGGCGGCCAAACCGGTGCGAATTCGCGTCTGGCAGGATGTGGCTGAATCGGGTTCGGGCATCGGCCGCATGGGCCGCGGCCGGCCGCTGGGGACATTCGACGAGTTCGGCCGCCGCACGGTCGAGATGCAGACCCGCGACGGGTCGGTCTCGGTGGTGCAGGGCATCACCGAAATCACGCCAATTTATACGAAGGTCGAAGGCCTCTCCGGCCCGCCCCGTTCGATCGTGTGGGACATGCGGATGGCGACCAGCAGTTTGCCGCGCGAAACGCTCGCAGCCATCCTCAAGCGGGCAGTTCCGCAAGACGACGTCGACAAGCGGCTTGAAGTGGTGCGATTGTATCTGCAGAGCGAGCGTTATCGCGACGCCGAACAGGAATTGGCCGAGATCATTCGCGATTTCCCGCAACACGAAAATTTGCAGCATCAGATCGTTCAACTCCGCCAGCTGGGCGCGAATTTGATACTCGAAGAAATTCAGCTCCGCGCCAAATCGGGCCAGCATCAACTCGCGCGGAAGCTTCTCGGCGAATTTCCAAATGAAAACATTTCGGGCACGACGCTCCAAAAAGTCCGGGAGCTGCTCGACAAATACACGGCCGAAGACCATCACAAGCAGGAAGTGCTGGCCGAGCTCGATGCGGAAGTGGCGCTGATCGAAGACGCCAACAACCGCGAGCTGGCCGAAGCGTTTGCCAAGGAGATCGCCGCCGAAGCGAATGCCGATGCGCTGGGCCGGCTGGCCTCGTTCGAGCGGCTCGCCGAAGGAAAGGAGCTCAAGCCGGAGCAGAAAGTGGCCCTGGCGATCAGCGGCTGGCTCGTGGGGGCGAACGACGCTACGGACGATTTCCATCTCGCCGTATCCCTCTCCCGCGTGCGGAACCTGGTGCTGGACTATCTGCAGGAACCAATGGCGGCGGGGCGATCGGCGATCCTCGGCGAACTGGCCGACCAGCCGGCGGCCACGGTGCCGCGCGTGGCCCAGCTGCTCAAACTGATGAAGCCGCCACTCGAAGCGACGGACGACTCCCGCGTCAGCCCCGGCCTGTACGAGTTCCGGATTCCCGGCCTGCCGGGCCAGGACGACGTCCACTACCGCATTCAGCTGCCGCCGGAATACGACCCGCTGCGGCGTTACCCGGTGATCGTCGCGCTATCGGACGCCGGCGTCGATCCCCAGGAAGAAATCAATTTCTGGGCCGGTCCGCCACGGCCGGACGGCGAACCCTTCGGTCAGGCCACGCGCAACGGGTACATCACGCTCGCCGTCCGGTGGCTCGAGCCGAAACAAGGGTCGTATGGCTACACAGCCCGTGAGCACCACTCGGTCCTCGGTTCGCTCCGCGACGCCTGCCGTCGCTTTTCGATCGACACCGATCGCGTGTTTCTCACCGGCCATGGCGTGGGTGGCGACGGTGCCTGGGACCTCGCACTTGCGCATCCGGACATCTGGGCCGGCGTGATCCCGTTCGTTGCCACGGCCGACCGCTACTGCAATCGCTACGCGAACAACGCCGAATATCTGTCCTGGTACTTCGTCTGCGGCGAGCTGGATGGCGACAAGATGGCCCGCAACGCCCGTGAGCTCGACCGCTATTTCGGCCGCAACAAAGACTGCACCGTAGTCGAGTACCTGGGCCGCGGGTACGAGCCCTTTGGCGACGAACAGCAACGGCTCTTCGATTGGATGGGTCGCCGCTCGCGGAAATTTCCCAAGGAATTCGAATGCGTGTCGATGCGGCCGTGGGACAATTTCTTCTGGTGGCTGGAAGTGGGCGGCATGCCGGAGAAGTCGATGGTCGCGCCAGAAACCTGGCCGCCGCCGCGAGCAGCCCGGCCATTCCCGATCCGCGGCAAGGTTGGCATCGCCAACAAACTCTCAGCCAACACGCAGGCGAGCCAAGTCACCGTCTGGCTGGCGCCGGAGTTCGTCGACTTCGAGAAGCCGATTTCGGTCGACTTGAAGGGGCGACGGATGACGGCGCCGGGCATCGAAATCAAGCCGCAGATGAGCACGCTCTTGGAAGACGCCCGGACTCGCGCCGAACGGCTGCATCCGTTTTGGGCCAAAGTTGAAACCGGCAGTGAAAAGCGCGATGACTTTGCCGGCCGGTGATGTGGGTGCAATCGACGACATTCAGGAAATCGTTATCTGCGGATCGAGCGAATTGGCCGGCTCTTCGTGTCGGAAGACGTCGCGCTGTGGCGCGGGAGGCGGCGGCGTTAAGAAAGTTGACTGGAACCGATTGAACCACCAGCGGAGGAATCCGTTGGTCACCTTGATCAACAAGCAACGCGGATCCGCCATGCAGCCGAGCCGCGATTTGAAGTCCTCCGCCGTCTGTCCCACGAGGATTTCATCCACTGGCTGCGACATGCCGTGGGCCACGTCTTCGACCATCAAGTTGAAATAGGCGTCCGATTCCTCATTGTAGTCATCGTCAATGCCGACAAACAGATTGCGATAGACCGCGCCGTGCCTCAGGCTCCAGGCGAACGCGATCACTCTGTCGCCATGATGAATCGTCGTTAGAATTAGCTCTCCGTTGAATCGCAGAGCGAGTTCCAGGAAAAATTCGCGGGGCAATACCTCCAACCGGTGCTCCGAACGCAGCGTCACACGCTCATACATGGCGTGCAGCGCCGGCGAATAGCAGGCCGTAATCTCGTCGCAATTCGAAGTCCTTCGCAGCGATAGCCTGCTTGTGAGCAGTTTCTTGCGGGACTTAGCGATCTTGTACCGGTAATGTGACCGCATCGCCGAGAGCATCGCGTCGAAGCTGGGAAACTGCCGCACGATGCGGTTCATCGGCAAACTTTCTGCCCGCACGTATCCCAACCCTTCGAGCGTGGCAAATCGCCGCGCTTCCGCCTCGTCCAACTCCTTGTAGACGACCAGCCACGTTTGCCGCTCGCGCGAGATTGCTTCGACTGCATCGTTCAAAGCTGCGGTCACGCGTTTTACGTCTGCTCCCGCCAGTATGCGGAAATTGCTCCCAGCAGTGGAGATGGGCAACCCGCACCAGGTGACGCGAAACTTCAAGTAGCGTGGAAATACGCGTCGCACGATCCCCACGACGCAACGCGCTAGCGGGCTGGCGAAGACCATTGTGTCGAGCGGAAATTCTGTGACGCATGCGGCACCGACCGCGCCGCCTTCGTCGCACGCCACGACGTACCAGAATTCGGTATCAACACCGCTCGAGCGGGCGCCCGCGGTGCCTGTTCGCATCGACGCCTCGGCGGCCGCAAGAAACTCGCGCTGCATCAAGAGGTCGTTCGGTGAATTGCAGACCGGGCTCCAATCGCGCGGGTCGACGTCGTGAATCGAACGGTAAGTGGCGACCGTCAGGGTCATATTCGCTGAAGCCTCGCATTCATCACAGAATACCTATTTTACTTGAACCACTCATAACGTGCATTTATACTCAAACGTCTAGATTCGGCCATAAGAACTGCCCACGCGGCCGCATTTCCTGCCCAGCACAAAACCAGCACGCATCGTCGCTCGATGGCCATGAAATTCGCCTTCCTCGTCCATCCGCTGTCGCTGGAGAGCAAAGCGCTCTTGGAAATGGACGACGACGGCACGTTGTCGAGCAACTGGGGCGGCGATCTTCTTCAATTCTGCAACTTTTTGCAGGTGACGATGGCCGCGCGGCGCGAATCGGCGCTCCACCGCGAAACGCCGCGGGTCCGCGTAATCGATCATCTCACGAGCTTGCGTTCTTCGACAGGCGCTTTGACGGAGGGACGGCTGTACGAAATCCCGATGGGCGCGGCCCAGATCCTGGACGATCCAAGTCGTGCAATCGACTACATGGAACAGGCGGTGGGAATGGCCGCCGAGTGGGGCGCCGGCGTCATTGGCCTGGGCTCGATGACCGGCATCGTCGGAGGGGGCGGGACTTATCTGGCCCACAAATGTCCAGTCGCTATCACGACGGGCAATTGCCTCACTGTCTACGTGGCCATTCAGAACCTGCTCCATGCTTGCCAGGAAGCGAACATTGACCTTGCGCGGGAGACTGTCGCGGTGGTCGGCCTGCCCGGGAGCATTGCTACAGCTGCGGCGAAAATCCTTTCGCCGCTCTGTCGCGAAATGCTGCTCGTGGCTCGCCGCGAATCGCCTAAAACGCGTCAACTTGCGGAGCAACTCGATGCCGAATTATCGCTCGACATCCCCACGGCGCTAGCGCGTTCGAAGTTGATCTTCACCGCCACGTCCTCAGGCAACTGCATCGATCAGGCCGCCCTGCAGACAGGGAGCGTGGTGATCGATGTGGGCGTTCCTGCCGACGTGCGGGGGACGAAGCCATTACGCAAGGACGTGCTGGTGATCTCGGGCGGACTTTCACTGGTGCCGGACTCGTTTTCCCGCGACTCGATGTTTCTGAGTTTCCACCACGGTATGATTCCCAGCTGCCTGGGGGAGACGATTATTCTCGCGTTGGAGAACCGCGCCGAGAGCTATTCGCTCGGCCGCAATTTGACGGCCGACAAGGTGTTGGAGATCGGCGCAGTCGCTCTCCGTCACGGCTTCCGCTTCGATCGCCTCTATTCGTTCGGCCTGGCGCTGGAAGCGACTCAGCTCGCCGACTTTCACAAAGCGGTGAATCGTTCCGTCAGCGGCGGCGCAACGCTGCAAGTCACACTCGATCCCCAGCGCGGGCACGGCAACGGCAACGGCAAACAAACACTTGCTGGTTCAGCACCCGGGGCGATCTCCGAAGTGCCCTCGCCGGTCGAGCTCGCTCCGCGGGCCGCGAAGCTCTTCGAGCGGTATATCAATCCGGTCCTCATCGCGCTGAGCGGCAGCAGCGGCTTTGCGAAGACGTTTACGCGCGGCGCCGGCAACCACCTGTGGGACAAGGACGGCAACCGCTATATCGACTTTGTCGCCGGCTTCGGATCGGCCAATCTGGGCCACAATCATCCGCGGATCGTCGCAGAATTGACGCACGCTATGCAACGCGAGGCGCCAGGCTTCGCTCAGAGCGCGATCAATCCGCTCGCCGCTCGACTGGCCGAGGAGCTGGTCGCCGTAACACCCGACGGCCTCGAAATGGTGTTCTTTTCTAACAGCGGCACCGAAGCAGTCGAGGCTGCGCTCAAGCTCGCCAGGCTTGCCACTGGCCGCGCGGGATTGCTCCATTGCGCGAAGTCATTCCACGGCAAATCGCTCGGATCGCTCTCGGTGACCGGCAACCCGCATTACCAGAGGCCGTTCGGACCGCTATTGGCGGATGTGGCTAGCGTGCCGTTTGGTGACCTCGAAGCTCTCGAGCGTGAGCTGTCGACTCGCACGTTTGCCTGCTTCATCGTCGAGCCGATCCAGGCGGAGGCAGGCATCTACGTGCCGCCGCGCGAATTTTTGCCTGAGGCGGAACGTCTCTGCCGCAAGTACGGAACGCTGCTTGTTGTCGACGAGGTGCAGACCGGCATGGGCCGCACGGGCACGCTGTTCGCGGTCGACGCGCTCGGCGTTCGGCCCGATATCATGACGCTCGCCAAGAGTCTTGGCGGCGGCCTGGTGCCGATCGGGGCGACGATTTCGCGGCGCGAACTGTGGCTCAAGGCGTACGGCGCGGTCGACCGCTTCGCGCTCCACACGTCGACGTTCGGCGGCGGCAGCCTGGCCTGTACGGCCGGACTCGCTACGCTTCGCGTGATTCGCGAAGAAAAGTTGATCGAACGCTGCCGGGCTCGCGGTGAGCGGTTGCTCAGCGGCCTGCAGACGTTGGTTGGACGCTACAGACATGATCCGTTAGAGGAAGTCCGCGGCGAGGGGCTCTTGATCGGCTTGGAATTCTCGCCGCTCCTGCCGGCGATCGCCGCCCATTACCGGGCTTCCGACAGGACGGGCCTGTTGCAATATGTGATGCGCGACTTCGACGGAGTGCTCGACACGGTGCCAACGCTCTACGCGATGCAAGCGCTCTTGAACGTGTACGGCATTTACTCGCAAGTGGCCCGCTCGAATCCGTTCGTGCTGAGGATCCAGCCGCCGCTTACGGTCGAGGACGAGCAGATCGACCAGCTGCTGACGGCGCTGGAGATCATCGCGCCCGATCTGGCCGATTGCGCTATGATCGTCGAATCGATCGTCGCCAAGTCGACGATCGGTCTGCACGAAGGCGACAAAAGTCAGACCGACGGCACCGCGCTGCCGCCGCGGCCGAAGCGGGCACCGGCCAACAGGCCGGTGCGCTAAGTGGCCGCCACGGCACGCTCGTCACTTACAGAACGCCTTGGTGCGTCTCGATTCGACTATCGCAGCTCTTCCATCAACCGTTCAAGTAACTCTTCCGCCTCGACAGTGGTAAACGCGGACGCATCGTAGTGCAACGAGATGCCAAATCGGCGGCCAAAGGTCACAGCCCCGAACGCCGACGCGGTGAGCGGGCGAATCGGCGGATAGAATTCCACGGCTTGCACAACGTCGTTGGAGAATTCGGGCAGGACTCCCAAGTTGCTCGCCACGCACGTCGCCTGACAGCGATCGGTCGGCAGGAAGCGACGCAGCGACCCGAACAGCCAGTCGAGCGCCCCCAGGATTTGCACAAACACGATCCCCAGCCGCAGGCGTTTGACAACGTCGAGTTCCCTGTGCAGCATCCACAACATCTGCGATTTGTTCTGCCAGCGATGGGGCCGGCGGTCGATGTTGACCATCGCTACGACGTTGGCAGCCGGCAGGCATTCGTCGCCGGCCGCTCGCAGATTCGTGGGCACCATGATCCGCTGGTGCCGACGGCGGGACTCGGGTGCATGCCGTTCAATAAACGCTTGAGTCGCCGTGAATATGTCGCGGATCAGCCGGTCATTCACGGTGACCCCCTCGCTCTTCGCGGCTTCGACAATTCTGCGAGTGTCATCCTCAGTGAGAGTCCGAGAGCAGAAACCGCTGCGACGGCCGAAAGGATCGTTCGGCGCCTGCAGCGTGCCGAGTGGCGCGGGGTGGTGGACCAGGTATTCGATCGCTCCAAGCCAGCCGAATGTTCCATAGAGCCACCGCAGCGGCCGCCGCCAGCCGGTCAAGCCAAAGGAGTTTCTCGTGGCCAATCGTGTCGAATCCAGCGCTGGCAAGTCGGCGCTGGTTTCGGCTGAGTCCGCCACGTACATCGCCAGGAGGTCGCGGACGAACTGCATGGCCCCGATGCCGTCGGTCGTCGCGTGATGGAACTCGCACGCTAGCGTATCGCCCAACTCTCCCCGTTCGACGCGAAACCGCACGCCTGGCTCGCGGCGCAAGTCGATCGCCTCGACCACGCGCTCGGTGTCATCGACTGCGTCGAGCAAGCGTAACCAATAGCGCGGCTCGCGGCACTCGATCCAGCGTCGCGGCCGGCCGCCATCGTACTCAACATTCGCCCGCAGCAGTGGATGACGGGCCGTCGCGGCATCGATCGCCTGCCGCAATCGCGCTTCGTCCAACTGGATTCGCAGCCGTAAAGTGAGCCAAAACAAACGCGGGTAGTCGGCCGTATCATCGGCCAGCATGTAATGCTCGATCGCGTTGAGCGGCAAGGGAAAGACGGACATATCTCCATCGTAGTTCGAGCACACTCGCGTTGCCGCCGACCCGGCGCGTTTTATTCGGGCAATCCTTGGACTAGAATCGAGTTCGAGCGCTTGTTGCCTGGAACTGTCGCCTGGAATCGTTGCCTGAGATTTCGACGGGGAGGATTGATGCCGCGGATCGTGCGAATAGTGGCCACCGAGGTCGTCGTACCCGCGCGGCCGGGGACGATCAACAGCCCGGGCATCGACCAGCCGCTCCACAAGCTTCCCGTGGCCGGCCAGGCCGCCTGGAGCGTGCAGTTCGACGCGCTGCCGAAATGCCTGCTGGAGCTGTTTCTCGACGATGGCACGATCGGACTCGGCGAACTTTACCGCGACCACGACTGGCGAATCGTTGAGAACGTCGCCCGGCAACTCGTCGGCACGTCGCTCGAATCACTCACGCGGCAGAAGCTCCCCATCGCCCATTGCCGGGAGTACGACGGCTTCGAGTGCGCGATTTGGGACGCCTTTGCCAGGCAGCACGATTTGCCGCTCGTAGACCTGCTGGGCGGACCGGTGCAATCGCAGATTCGCGTCGGTGCCTGGTCGGGCCACCGGACGCTAGATGAAATCGGCCCGCTGGTCGCCGGCTTTGCCGCGCTCGGTTACGACTGCGTGAAGTTCAAATGCTCGCTCGAGGACGACGTCGTCAGCTGGTGCCGCGCGATCGCCGGCGCCGCACCGGGCATGCAGGTGATCCTCGATCCGAACGAGCGCTGGGAGCGGTCGGCCGAGGCGCGAAGCAGGATCGCCGCCCTCGAAGAAATCGGCAACGTGCTCTGCTTGGAAGATCCCATCCCGCGGTGGATGCTGAGCGAATATGCCCGGTTAAAGGCAAGCTCATCGATTCCGATCGTGCTCCACGTGTCGCTGCCGTACATTTATCATGGTCAGCGGGTGCACGATGCGATCCGCGCCTTGCAGCTTGAAGCGGTTGACGGCTTCAACTTCAATGGCGGATTAGTCGGATTCCAGCAGCTCGATCGAATCGCGTCGGCGGCAATTCTGCCTTGCTGGCACGGCTCCGAGCTCGACCTGGGCGTGCTCGAAGCGATGTACTTGCACCAGTGTGCCGCGGCGTCGAGTTGCACCTGGCCGTCGGACATTTTTGGGCGGCTGATCCGCGAGCACGACCTGCTCACCAGGCCGCTCGACCTAGAGCCGCCGTTCGCCAAGTTGCCTATCGGCCCGGGCCTGGGCGTCGAGCTCGATCGTGACGCGGTCCGCCACTATCAAACCGATCGCCGGGAGTACGTTGCATGACCGAGCGAAGTTCCGCCAAACGCCTCCCCGCCGGCGCCACGCAGCACGCGACCGCCGGCCCGTATTCGCCGGTGCTGGAGATCGACGCTGCGCGGATCATCGTGATCTCGGGCCAGGTGGCCATCGATGACGATGGCGAAGTCGTCGGCGAAACGATTGAGGAACAAACCCGCGCGACGCTTGCCAATTGCCGGCGGCAGCTGGAAACCGCCGGCTGCACGTTCACCGACGTGTTCAAAGTGAACGCCTACATGACCGATCTCGACGATTGGGATCGCTTCAACGCGGTGTACGTTGAGCTGGTCCCCGAGCCGCGGCCGGTGCGAACAACGGTCGGGGCCAGGCTGCTGCCGGGCTTTCTCATCGAAATTGAAATGTGGGCGGCGAAGCGAACATGATCTGGCAAGAGCTCAAGAGCCCCGACTTTGCGGCGATCGATCGCAGAACCCCGGTGCTGCTGCCGGTGGCGGCGGTGGAACAACATGGCCCGCATTTGCCGTTGGCCACCGACCGCATGATCGTCGATTTATTCGCCTGCGAGCTCAACGCGCGGTTCGGGAATTCACTGCTCTTGCTGCCCACGGTTGCGGTTGGTTGTTCCGAGCATCACATGGAGTTCGCCGGCAGCCTCTCGCTCTCGCACGAGACGTTTCTCGCAGTCTGCAACGAGTATCTGCACTCGGCCTGGCGGCACGGTTTTCGCAACTTCCTGGTGCTCAACGCGCATGGCGGCAATCAGGGCATTTGCCACGTGCTGCTGGAGCAGTTCGGCGCCGGCCACCGCGACTGCCGCGTGGCAGTGGCCACCTGGTGGCGTGTGGCATACGAAGCGCTTGTCGCGTTGAACGAGAGCGGACCAGGCGGCGTGGGGCATGCCTGCGAGTTTGAAACGTCGCTGATGCTGCTGATCGCCCCGCAGCTCGTCGCGATGGATGCGATCGAGCCGAAGGGAAATGTCCCCACGTTTCCCTGGGCGGAAGGCGACCTGCTCCGCTCGCCGCAAGCGGGACTGTTCCGCACGATGCGCGAGATGACGCCGCACGGCGCCTATGGCGACCCTTCGCTGGCGAGCGCGGAAAAGGGCCAGCAAATTGCGAGCGTCGTGTGCGACGCGCTCACGAAGATCTTGTCTGACCTTGCGCGAAGCTAAGCGTGCGCAGGCCGATCCTCGTAAAACCGGTGATTCGGATTGATGATCGTCCACATCAACATCGCCAGCAGGAAGGCCATGGCGTAGACGCCGAACAGCGTTGTCCAGCCGAACGAGTGGAAGACCTTGGCCCCGACGTACGGCGCAATTGAATTGCCCAAGTTGCCGACCATGTTGATCAGCCCCAGAGCGAGGCCGGCATGACGGCCGCCCATGTCGACGATGGCCGCCCAGTTGGCTGCTTGACCGAAGTCGTAGGCGGCGGCGGCCACGCACATCAGGATCGTCGCATCCCGTTGCGAACTCGCGTGGGGCAGTGCGAGCATGGCTGCGGCCGCCACGCCGCAGCCCGCCAGGGGAAAAATCGCCCGGCCCAAGCGCCTCCAACCGGTCCGCGCGACAACTGCGTCGCTCAACACGCCGCCGACCAGGCAGGCGATGCCGCCACACAAGAGCGGCCAGACCGACGACCATTCCGACTGGGCGAATTCCAGACCGTGTACTTCTTTCATGTACCGCGGCATCCAGCTCACGAAGAACGACCAGCCGAAGTTGCCGCAGATGTAATAAAATGCCATCGCCCACAGCCCCGGCGCGGTGAACAGACTCCGCCAAACCTTTGCATCCGCGCGATGCCCCTGGTCGATCGGCCCACGACCGCTTTCAATGTGCTGCAATTCCGCCGCATCCACCGACGGCTTCTCCGCCGGGTCGTTGCGAAACCAGGGGAAGAACGCCACGCACCAGAGGATGCCGAGCACGCCAGATACAAAGAAGCCGATCCGCCAACTCGGGAGAGACGCGATGAAGTGGAGCGGCGACCCCGGCTCGACTGTCGCCTGCCATGAGTCGATGCTCCGCGTGAGCGTGCCGAAGATTAGCGGCGCGAACGCGGCGCCCCATCTCGCGCAGAGCCAAAGCGCCCCGCCGGCGCGGGCCCGCTCGCTGCCCGGCAGCCAGCGCGACTGGATGTGGGCCATGTTCGGATACGCGCCCGCCTCGCCGACGCCGAACAGGAACCGGTACACAAGCAGCGAATAGAATCCCGCGGCGGCGCCGGTGAGTACGGTGAAGACCGACCAGGCGAGCACGATTCGCGTGAGGGTGAGCCGCGCGCCGAAGCGTTCCCCCATCCAACCGCCGGGGATTTCGAACAGCGCGTAGGCGAGCCAGAAGGCGCCGAACACCAGGCCCATCTGCACATCGTCGATGGCCAGCGCCTGCTGGATGCCCTCCTGGGCGCGAACGATGCACTGGCGGTCGTAATACGTGAGAAACGACAGCCCGCACAACAGGGCCATCACCCCCACGCGGACGCGCGTCCTGCCGCTGCCGGACCGGACTCGCTCGCCGCGCGGTTGCATGGGCCAGATCGGCTACTGCTTCGTGGACGGGCGGTCGGCAACGCGGGCCGGGGCTTCTTTGTGGAGCACCGTGCCGGTGAGCAGCCAGCCGTCCGGATCGCTCTTGAGCGTGCGCCCGGCCGGGCCGAAATAGCGGCGGACCGCCTCGAAGCTCGGCAATTCGCTGCCGTCGAGCTTCTGCTTACGCAACACGCCTTCTTCCTTCTCGACTTCCGTCGTGAGCATCCGGTTGAGGAACTTGCCGAACATCGATTCCGATTCCGGCATGCGGCCTTGGCGGATCAATTCGTAGGTCGGCCGAAACGCTTCATCGGTCCGCACGAACGACCAACCGCTCCGCGGTCCCGGGGCCAGCTGCTCCATCCGTGCGGAAACCAGCTTGTAGTCGCCGGCGTTGATCAGCATGTCGCGCTGGCCGAAGCCCTGCAGCAGATACTCCAGATACTTGATGTCGCTGGCCAACATCAGCTGGCCATAGGCCACACAGACCGCCGAGTTGGGCAGCACGCGCTCCTGATCGCCGCCGTCGCTGGGCGCGGCCGGCTGGTCGTCGTCCGACACCGGGCTCAGCCCCGGAGCGTCAATGGTCAGCTCCTGGATCGAAACTTCTTCGGGCACGCGCTCCCAGATCACGAAATTGCCGAACGTGCGGCGCTCGACGTCCGGCTCCTTTTCCATGATCCGCCGGATCGTGTCGGCCAGCTTCGCCTCGTCTTTCGCTTCGATGGCGATCAGCGACCGCTCGCTGTTGATCGAAATCGGCATCGAGTAGTCGGTGATCAGTGTCACGCGATTGCCGAGGTGAGCCACCAGCTCGTCGCGGACATTGACTTGCGGGCCGTAGGCGTCCTGCTCGATGCCTTCCATCGAGGTCTTGAAAGCGTCCTTGTGACCCTCGACCGCGTCGAACAGCGTGCCGAAGTGGTCGAAGGCGTTGAGCACTTCGATATTATAAGTGGCATAGCGGGCGCACATCCGCGGCACCCACGAAGGCGGCGTCATTTCGGCCACGTTCGGCAGCTGCAGCATCTGCATCGCCAGGTTCCAGCGGAGCGGATCGCTTTCTTTGCCATTGACCGGCGGGGCATAGATCGCCGCGCGGTAGACCACTTCGGAGTCGTCGGAGGCGAGCATGTTCACGTAGCCGCCGACGCCCTGGATCGCGTCAAAGCCCTGCTCCTGGAGAATCTTGGCGAGGTCCTTGTCCTCGCGCAGCCGCGCGCCCTTATCGAGCGTCCGCAGGGCATAAGTCAATCCGAACGGATCGGCGTAGAGGCGAATCTCCGGCTGCTGCGTGCCGGCAGCGGCTTGCAGCTTGGCGATGGTCGCTTTGTACGCCGGTTGCGAATTGAGATTGTCGGTCGGCGCGCCGGCAAAGCGCTTAAGCATCGCCTCGGCCTGTTCGCGGCCGTTGATGCCGACCAGCACATTGTCGCGCTGGAAGTAGATTGTCTCGATCGGATCGTCTTTGCCGTTCTTGGCAGGGATCAAGTACGTGGTAAGCGTCGCACCGTCGGCCTTGATCTCTTCCTTGACGCCCCCTTGGGCGGTGAGCCGTTTGTCGACCGCCGCGAGGTAGTTCTTCACGGCCGCATCGCGTCCGGTGACGTCCATCAGGATGGCGAGCGACGCATCCTTACCCGGCCGATCGATTACCGCCAGGGCCAGCTCGCCGGCGATCACGCCGTGCAAGTCGTCGTAGGTAAAGCCGAGGCGGTTCTGCAGATCGCCGAACTTGCCCCGCAGCTGCTTGTCGAGGCTCTCGCGGAAGTTCTCCATCACCTCGTCGTTGAGCATCCGTCCGAATTGCGTGCTCTCGAAGTGGTCCTGCGCCTCCTCGGCATTGGTCACCGAAACGAAGCCCTTGGTCGCCGCGGGGAGCAGCACTTCGCTTGGCGGACCGGCCCAAGCGGCAGCGGCAAACAGAGACACACAGGCGGCGATTCTCGAGGCGGCGCAGCAAAGCTCGGTAAAACGCAAAGCACTACTCCGTATAGATGTCGCGGCGGATGGCTCGGCCGGTTCGGCCGCCGCGATGGGCAACGAGGGGACGAGGCCTCTAGTTCGTCATCGGCGATTCTCGCTCCGCGGCCGCGTAATTCAGCGACGCGACAGCAGAGATTAACAATCGCCGGAGATTGACACGTTGCTCCCGCCGCACCTCACACACGAGAGTGCGGCCTGGAGCGAATCGCCCGGCTCCGTCGAGCCGCGCGACGAGGTAATATATCCCGATCGCACGGGCGGTCCTAGCCAAGTAAGGCGGCCGAGACGGCTAACGCGATCACTGCCAAGAACCATAAACCATTGCTTTCAAACGCTTTGCGGACACGAGGACGAACCGAGCATGGCGATCCGTAGGCAATTGGACGAAGTCATTATTGCAGCCCGGCTCAGTTCAATGAGTCCTGCCCTCCTTGGAATTGCCCGGGGACAGCTGACGCAAAATCGCCGGAAATTCTTGAATTGCGGTTCGCGGCGGCGACGTAACGACGCTGGGCCGTTTCGAGCTTGTTTTTCCGAACCGTTTCGCCGCACGATCAAAAAGCGGCCTGTTTTTCCGAAGACGTCACGTGCGTCGACGTATGTCCTTAAACTTTCGAAGATGCCACGTGACAACTGGGGTGGGGTGCGGCAGTTCTGGGCCGTGAAGCCGGCGATCGGCGCGCACCGGTACCCCAGCCGCGCGCGTTACTCGCGGCGGCGCACCGCGACCGATCGTCTGGAGCGAAGACGCGCGACGCTGTGGCTGGTTCCAAATTGCCAAAGAACGGTGGGACGCTCGGCATGATAGCACATAGTGTACATATGGTCAATACACGATATTGGGCCACGTGCTACGGCGAAAAAGGCTGAGTCCACGTCTCGCTTTCCTTCACTCTTACTCAATAGCGTCACAAATCAATGAGTCCTGACCCCTTTGATTCCCTCAATTTTTCGCCGCGGCGAAGTGACTGACGAGTGCAGCATTGCCGGTTCGCAGAGTGCAGTAACTTCAAGTGGAATATCGCGGCCAATGCATTCGAATTTCCCTCCCACGCCAAATGTAAAAGTACCGTCGTCGCGTCTACGAATATCTAGGTCTGGCTTTTGGGGAATAACTCTTTCCATTGAATGTATCCGCCTTTTGCAATGTACGACCGAACAAGTTAGGCGTCAGGCACAGCTTGAATTACGAGGCAGCCTCGCTAACGATCACCTACGTCAATTGATCAGCTCCCGCCGTCGTGACAAATAGTCCCAGACGACGTAGCGGTCGAGGTCGCGGCCGGCGGTGAAGAAGACGCGGCCGGTGGTTTGCTCGGCCAGGCGGAAGGCGAAGCGGACGTCCTCCTCGCTCTGCGACCAGCTGGGGAGCAGGAACATGTTGATCGTGATGCCCTCGCGTTTGCAGAGCGCGCCTTCGCGCATCGTGGCGGCTTCAGTGCGTGGGTCGGCCGGGTAGAGCATGTACAGCATCTGGCCTTCGAAGTGGGCGGTTGGCAGGCCGTCGGTGATCAGCACGATCTGCCGGTTCGGCGTGTCGACGGTCGAGAGCAGCCGGCGGGCGAGTGACAGGCCGTGTTGCAGATTCGTGAAGTGGGGCGGGATGCGGTGCTCGCTCACGTCGTCGCGGCTCATGTCCGCCCGGAGCCGGACCACGGGGTCGTAGACCGTCACCGGCTTGGGCATGATGCTCACGATCTTGCCGGGCTCCACGAGCTTGGCAAACGTGTAAACCTCGATGAAGCGGAGCCAATCGCCGGGGTAATCGCGGCGAATTAGTCCTTCCATCGCCAGGGCCATCCGCTTCACATTGATGTACTGGCCGTCGTAGCGCATCGAGCCACTCATGTCCATCAGCACGCAGGTGGCACACTTGGGCGAGTTGCGGGTGCGATGGACCTGGATGTCGTCCTGGCGAAAGCGGATCGGCGTGCCCGGGCCTTCGCGCAACAGGGCATTCACGAACGTGCCGGGGATGTCGAGGTTGGCGATCGAGTCGCCGAACTCGTACGGCTTGGTGGTCTGCAGCTCGACCGCGCCTTCGCCGACGATCTGGCCCTGATGGCGGCCGGTCCGCGAGGGGGCCATCTCCTGGAACAACCGCTCCAGCAACTTGCCTTGGAACAGGCGGTAGGCCTTGGGCGTGAGACGGAAGCTGCCCTTGCGCTGTTCCAGGCCCTGCCGCTCGGCCTCTTCACGGAGGTAGTCCTGAATCTGCTGCTGCAGCGCGCTGAGCTGCTCGACGTCGCCCGGCTCGGCGAACTCGTTCAACAGGTCCATGTCGATGATGCCGATGCGGGCATTCTTGCGGGCCTCTTCGAGCTGCTTGAGCAGCTCGTCGATCTTCTCCAGCTCTTCCTTGACCTGCAGAGCCTGCGGCACGGTGAGCGATTCCTGGCCGGTGAACTCATACTTGGCGGCGAGCTCGTCGACCTGGTACTTGTCGCCAAGCCGCTCGATGAGCTGGACCAGGTCGGCGGCAAACGGTGACTGGTCGTTGCCCGTGGCGTACCACAGCCGCTCCAGCTCGCGGAGCTGCTCGTTTTTGATGACGCGATAGAACATGTCGCGGAGCTTGCGGGGCGGCTTCACTTCGGCGGCCCGCGAGTGGAACGCGTGGTGCGACTTTTTGCGAACGCCGCGGGTTTCGAACCGGGCGAGGATCTTCCGCTTGCGTTCCTGCAGCATGGCGATCAGCGCGTCGATGCTGGGGCCGAGTCCGGCGATCTGGTTCGGATCGAGCCGGATCGCCCGGGCGAGCTCTTCCTCGGTGAGCTCGCGCCGCTCGCCGAACATCAGCATGTGCTCCAGCGCAGGCGAAACCATGTCGGGCGGCTCCTGCGTCGGGCTGGGAAAACGGACCGGGTCGAACTTCTGATAGGTGTGAACGACGCCGCCGAGAGTGTTGCGGGAGGACATAGGGGAGGGTTGAGAGTCGAGGATGGAGGGTGGAGAGTTCAAGTGATTGAGGCTGCTTGGCCCTCGGCGGTAATTATAGCGGGGTGGGAGATTGAGGCTGGGGATTTCGCGACAATTGTCGAGACTCGCTGGCGAATACGTGCGAAAAGGGGCGAGTTTGAACCCAAATAACAGCGGCAATAAAAAGCCGCGAAACGGAGGTGACGCATGGCTGACGAATCGAATCCAATGACCTGCCCGCGGTGTGACCGGGCCTTGTCGTACGTGGGCACGAAGGCCTTTCACGAAGGGACACGCTACGGTTTCTTGGGCGACCTTGGCGAGCTGTTCGTCAACAAGGAGAAGTTCGACGTGTATGTCTGCAACCGCTGTGGCCGCGTGGAGCTATTCGTGGACGGCATCGGCGAGGAGTTCCGGCCGCATTAGAGCGGTTTTTGGCGCCGCACCCGATTGGCCGATATAATGAATTGCGGTAGTCACCTTGCTCAAGCGCGGTCCAAGAAGGAAACGGAAATGACCACAGACTCACTTTTCGATCTGCCTCCTGCCGAGAAGCTGCAACTGGTCGAGGATCTGTGGGATGACTTGGCCGCGAGTCCGGACGACGTTCCGATCCACGATTGGCAGAAGGCGGAGTTGGATCGGCGCAAGGCCAACCTGCAGAGCCGACCGGCGTCGGCTGTTTCCTGGGAAGACGTCAAAGCCAGGATTCGCAGCCGCCATGGCCGCTAAATTGGCCCTCGCGCCCGAAGCTGAGTTGGATATTCAGGAGGCCTACGACTGGTACGAATTGAGGCGTCCGGGTTTGGGTGAAGACTTCTTGAGCTGTGTCGACGGCAGCTTCCAATACGCTTGCCGCAATCCAGAATTGTTCGCCAAGGTTTACGAAGACTATCGTCGTGTCCTAGTGCGACGATTTCCCTACGCAGTGTTCTACGAATCTGTCGAGGGGACCGTCACGGTCTATTGCGTGGTTCATACCTCCCGTGATCCAGCCAAGTGGCGTGAACGATTGCCGTGAGCGGTTCGATGGGCGACGTCGGCGAGGGGTTTCGACCGCATTGTACCTCACCGGAGGTGTTTAACACTGTGCAAGGAGACGCCCCGTCGTCAGACTTATCTTTTTGGTGCTGAGCCCCCACCTTGCCAAGAGTCTTCCCATGGCCACATTCACACTCATCCACGTCGCGATCAGTCTGCTGGCGCTCGCCGCAGGCTTTGTTGTTTTGGGCGGAATGCTCTGCGGGACGAATCTGCGCGGCTGGACGGGTCTGTTCCTGGTTACGACGATCGCCACCAACGCCAGCGGATTTGGCTTTCCTTTTGTCAAGTTCTTGCCGTCGCATGCCATCGCGATCCTGTCCTTGGCGCTCCTGGCGGTGGCGGTGTACGCATTGTACGTTCGGCATCTCGCCGGCGGATGGAGGCTGGTCTACTTTGTCACCGCCGTTGCGGCGCTTTACTTCAATGCGTTCGTGCTCATCGTGCAGACGTTTTTGAAATTTCCGGTGCTCCATGAACTGGCACCGAACCAAACCGAGCCGCCGTTTGCAATCACCCAGGCACTTCTGCTCTTGGGTTTCATCGTGTCAGGGTTCGCTGCTTGGAAGCGGTTCAAACTCGCGCCCGTCTAGCGGCGTGCAGCGGCCAATTATGAAGCTGCGATGAAGTTTGCGCGATGATTCCGCGGCGGCGGTTGTGGCGACGCACGGCTCGCTCTAGTTTGGGTGCCGTGCCCCGGCTCGAAGCTCGCTCGTGATTGCTGGCCGGGGGAATCAGAACCTTGAGTGGAGTGCCGCTGATGAATCGTTGGCTTGTCGTGGGGTTGTGTGCGCTGGTTGCCTTGGGGTCGTTGGTCGCAAAAGGGGATGCTGCCGTTCGGATTACGGAATTCATGTCCGAAGGGCAGGGCGACACAGATTCTGGCAACGGCGGCCGCCGGCAGCGGGAGTTCTTCGAGCTCACGAATCTCGGCGCGACGGCGGTCGACGTGTCGGCGTGGTCGTACAACGACAACAACACGAACGATCCGATAAGTTGGGGCCCGAGCGCCGGTTCGATCGCGGCCGGCGAGAGCATCGTCTTGACGCAGATGACGCCCGAGGCGTTCAAGACCTATTGGGGCCTGCCCGCGAGCGTCCGCGTCTTTTCGTTCGGCTCGCTCTCGAATCTCGGCAACGGCGACACGATCAACATCTACAACTCCGCGACGCAAGACGCTTCGACGTTGGTCGATTCGCTTACTTACACGGCCGAAGCGCGCGGCAGCGGCGTCTCGCGGAACCGGCCGTGGGACGGCGGCCAGGGACAGTATCTGAATGGCGCCTGGGTGGTTTCGAGCGTCGGCGACAGCTACGTGTCGTTCCTGGCCCCGAATGCCACCGGCTTCCCGCCCACCTATCCGAATGCGATCGACTACACGGACCTGGCGAACCCGGGTCGGTATGCGAACGTTCCGGAGCCGGGCACGGCGGTGCTGGCTGCGATGTGTTTGTGTGCGTTGGCGAGTCGGCGCCGGCGGTTGAGCTAAACCGCAAGCGGTTAGTGACCGCGAGTTGGTGCGACAAAGATAGGCGTCACGGAGACGGGAAGAAGTAGCTTCTCGTCTTTGACTTTGGTGTTGATCTTGTTGCCGAGGACATCGACGGCGGCGACCGGGCCGTGGCTCCACGGCAGCGAAACTTCGACTGGCGGCTGGTCTTCGCCCGTAAACGTGTCGCGTCGCAGCCAAATTGCCAGACCAGGGCTCTCGGTACCACGGTCGAGCTGGAAGGCGTAGACGTCGGGGTGATCTGGCAGCTCGATGCGCTTCGCTTGACGGACGCCTTTTAGGGCTCGAGCCGTGCGTTGGAAGGCGCCGGCAATTGGTTCGCGCCGGGTGGGTACGCCGCCTTCAAAGCTGTAAAGGCCGATCTTGCCGTACATCAGCTGCATGATGTTGTCGCGCGGGAGCGTCAGCTGGATCAGTTGCCAATAGGCGGTGCGTTCGACGCCGGCCGAGAGGGCCAGGACATTGCGGATGGCAATCTCGCGGGCTTCGAGCCGCAGCATTTTCGCTTCGAGCTCGGGAGAGCAGCCCGCCAGAAACATCTGCGTTTCGGGGGCGAGCTGGTCCATTTGCTCGTAAAGATCATTGATTGATTTGCCGTGCGCGGCGCTCGCCGCGTCGCCCGCGGCGGCCGCTTGCGACCAGGCGGCGATCAGCGGAATGTACTGGCGATTGGCGGCGAACTCGAAGAAGCCGGGGCCGCCGTATTCCGTGGCGAAAATCGGCTTCGAATAGCCAAGGGCCTGCATCTTGCCGCGGATTGCCTCGACGCGGCCGGGGATCGTGTACGGATCGGCATACAAGCGGAGATCGAAGACGTCGAACGCGTCACGGCCGGCGTCGAGCACGTAGTCGAAAAACGCCAGGCCGGCCTCCTGGTTGTACATCGGCGGCAGGCCGGGCGGATTGAACAGGCCGTCGTAGCCGCCGGCGACGATAACCGCATTCGGATCGGCGTCCTTCACCGCCTTGTAGAAGACTTTGAGCTCGTCGACGAACTCTTCCTTCGTGCCGGACCAGTAAACAGGATTGTTCGGTTCGCAATCGTTTTGCCAGTAGCGGACGCGGCCCTTGTAGCGCGAGACGAGGTCGTGGATGAAGCGATAGTACTCGTCGAGATTCTTCGCCGGCGAGGCGGGAATCATGGTCGACTGCAGTTTGGTTGCCCAGGTGGAGCTGGAGAAAACTGCGATGAGGCCTTCCTCCGGCGAGTGTAGCTGATCGACGAAGGCATCGGTGGCGGACCAGTCGTACTTGCCCTGCTCGGGCTCGAGTTGGTTCCAGAACACATAAATCTTGGCATTGCCGCCGCCCAGCTCGTGGACGGCCGGCATGAACGGCACGGCCGGAACGCCCTGGTAGCCGTAGAGAAAGGCAAAGCCGATGCCTAGACGGGCATTGGTAACGGCGGCATTGCTCGGCGATGTTGCGACTCTCTGCGCGACCGGCTCTCCGGCGGCGAGACCATTGACCGAGAAACAGGCGAAAACGAGTGCCCGGGCGAGCGTGGATTTCATCGAAGTGCTCTCCACCCTGCGAAGTTACCACAACCTGCAGGTGGCCGCACGAAAATACGGCCGCTCAGAGAAACGAGCGTGCCCGGGCCTGTTCGGCCAAAGCGTAGTCGACGAGCTCGCCGGTGAAGGCGTCGACGGTTTTGATCGGTTCGCGCTGTAGCGGCTCGACGAGATAGGCCAGGCGAAGGATGTCGCTGCCAGGCGAGAAATGGGGCGCCACGCCCAAGAAACCGAAGCCACGCTGCTCGAGGGCTTCGACGACCGGAGGCGTGCCCGGATCGGCAAGGGGCAGTTCGGCGTAGACCGCCTCAACATGGGAGCGTTCGATCACTTCGCGCTTGGCGTGCAGAATCAATTGGGCCGTGTCGGCGCCTAGTTTCTCGGCGCGAATGAAGGCACAAGCCGATGACGAGCCGATCTTCACGGTTAGCGTGCCACGCCCTTCGGCCGGCTGCGGGTTGCCAAGTTCGAAGGGACACTTCAGGTTGCTGTAGATCAGCGTGAGGATCGGGCCGTGGCGTTCGGGAGCGTAGATCGTTCGCGGCGTCGGCTCGCTGAGCCATTGGAAGAACAGCGTGCAGCTCAAGCGCTGTGGCAAATTGGTGCTGATATTACGGAACTGCATCGTCCGCGGCGCGATGGCGAGGTCGGCACAGGTGAGGTGTGCGCCGTGTTTCAAATTGGATTGTTGAGTTCGCGTATGGGCCGACACTGCGTCGGCAAACACACCGACGAGTTCGAGTCTCCGGGCTTCGGCAAGTGCGGCATCCTTCATCCGATCCAACAGACCGCGGCCGCGATGAGACGGGTCGACAACGGCCTGCCCCCCTTCCGCGACCGGCCCGGGCTCATCGCGCTCCAGCGCATAATGTCCGGCCAGGCGACCGTCGGCTCCTACGGCAACAAAGGAAACGACCGCGCCCGCCGCGTTGAGCGCGGCCACGCGATCGGGATAGTAAACGTCGTCGTTGAGATAGCTGTTGCCGTAGGCTCGGTAGATCAGCTGGGAGACTTGCGTCGCTTCGTCGGGACGCATGCGGCGGATCGTGTACTCCTGGTCGGGAGCAAGCGGGGCGTCTTCGTCGAAAGGTGCAAGGGCTGCGGCATGCCCCTGGTCGGCGATGTGGGAGTCGTGTAGCCATTTGACGAGCTGAATCGCCTTCCCTTCGCGGCCGTAGCCGATCCAATGGAGCTCGTCGACGGCGTCGGCCCCCGGCCAGTGCATGGCCAGCTTACTGGAGGCGGGAATCGCCGGGTCGTGGAGCTTTTGTTCCAGGGCGGCGACGTCTTGCGGCAGGCCGTAGTCGCGGATCAAGAACTCGAGCTTGCCGGAGTCCTCGCGAATCGTGAGCTCGATCGAACCATGCTCACCCGCCGGGTAGGCATGTTCAATCGCGTGCCGAGCGGCGGCCACCACGCAGAGGCCCAATTTCAGGGCCACGTCGGGCTCAAGCGGCCACTCTTTGAGCGTTTCGTGCGTGAAGGCCTCGATGCCGGGGAGGCAGCGCGGCTCGTTGCTGAAAATCAATTCGACTTGCATCAGCAACTATACGTCACGCGATACGATTAGACCGGCGCAATGAACACGTCGCGTTTCGGGAATTTGTCGAACAGCGCGGCGGGTTTGCCGAAATTGGTGGCCAGGATTTCGGCCGGGTTTCCGGCAATCCACTGGGAGAGGTCAATCGACTTGTACTCGCCGGTGTTGAAGCCGATGAGGATTCGCGCACGTCCCTTGCCGAGGTTTTCGATCGAGTGGCCGAAGCCTTGGGGGATGTAACCGACGTCGCCCTTGTCGAGGGTCTCGGTGCGGAAGCGGCCGTGAGAGCCGAACATCGTGACGCCCACCTGGCCTTCGAGCATATACTGCCATTCGTCGGACGTGGGATGCCAGTGCAGCTCGCGCAGACCGCCGGGTTCGAGCTCCAAGAGCACGCCGGTAACGGTGGTCGAGATCGGGAAACGGGTCGAATCGACCCGCCATTCGCGTCCCCCCTTGTGAATCGAGTGGGGCGGTTCGGCTAGCATGCGGAATTTGTGCGAGTTCGGCGGCGACTTGAGGCCCTGCAGGTTCGGCTGTTGTTCGGCGGACGGGATCGCGCCCTTGGCGAAGTAGACCTCGCTTGTCGGGAAGCCATCGAACGCCGATTCCGGCAGGCTGAAGTTTTTTGCCAACAGTGGTTTTGGCACATGCCCCAGCCAGTCGGTGATGCTGAATGTGCCGAACTCGGAAAAGTAGCCGTTGTCGAAAATCAGGATGAAATGGCAGGGCTGGTCGTCGAGGCAGCAGAGGACGTGGCCGTAGCCGCGGGGGAAATACCAGATATCGCCCGGCTCGAAGTCGTCGGTCTCGGCGTAGCCGCGAGGATCGATCACGGTGGTTCGGACTTGGCCCGAAACGACGAAGGCCCACTCGGCCGCGGTAGCGTGCCAATGAAGTTCACGCATCGCGCCGGGTTCGAGCGTCATCGACACGCCGGCGATCCCCTTGGAGATCGGCAGCTCCTCGACCGTGGCTTCTTTGCCGACGCTGCCGCCAATGACTTTGCCCTCGGATTTTTCGAGTTCGAACTTGAACGTCGGCAATTCCTTGCCGGAGAGCAGCGGATCGGGTTCGTTGATGTTCATCGATTCGGTCCTGATGATTTAAGCAGGTTCATGAGATCGTTTGGCAAGTCGTAGCAGCAGCTCCGCGGCAGCCCCTTCATCGATCGCGGCGCCACACTCGGCTGCCGCACGTTTCGGATCCTCCGTTTTGCCGAAAGTCACCAGTGCGGCGGCGGCATTGAGAATGACTAAATCGCGCGCCGGGCCTCGAGCGCCGGTAAGTATCTGGCGAACGATTGCGGCACTCGCGGCTGGGCTGTCGACGGAGAGCCCATTGAGCGATTGCAATTCGAGGCCGAAGTCGTTCGGCGCCCAGGTGAACTCGCGCAGTTTGCTGGCAACAACCTCCGTGACTTGCGTCGTAGCAGCGAGCGTCACATCGCCGAGGCCGTCGGATCCGGAAACCACGAGCGTCCGCACGGTGCCGAGCTGGGCCATCGCGCCGGCCAACAGCGACCGCAGCTCCGGCCGGCCGGCCCCAAGCAACTGATGCGTAGCCCGTGCCGGATTCACCAGCGGACCGAGGACGTTGAAGATCGTGCGAATGCCGAGCTGCTTGCGGACCGCGGAGACGTTTTTCATCGAGGGATGGGCGAGCGGCGCGAAGCAGAAGCAGATGCCAAGTTCGTTGAGGCAGGCCTCGACCTGGGGCACGGTGGCGTTGATGTTGACGCCGAGCTCCGCCAGCACGTCGGCCGAACCGCTGCGGCTGGTAATGCTGCGATTGCCGTGCTTGGCGACCGGCACTCCCGCCGCCGCCGCGACGAGCGCTGCGGTGGTGCTCACGTTGAACAGCGTCGAGCCGCCGCCGCCGGTGCCGCACGTGTCGAGCAGCCGGTCGTAGCGGTTGCGAATCGGCGTCATGTGCTGGCGCATTGCCAGTGCGGCGCCGGCGATCTCGTCGACCGTTTCGCCCTTCGCGGCGAGGCCGGTCAGCAACAGGCCGATCTGCGCGTCGGACCACTCACCGCGCATGATCGCGTCGATAGCGCCGGTCATTTCGTCGCGCGAGAGGTCCTCTCCGCCGGCAACGCGCCCTAGCAACTTGGGTATCTCGTCACGCATGTGCGGATTGTAGTTTGCCGTGAGCAGCGCTAGAATAGGCGAAATCGGCACGGGGCAGGCTTCCGGTAGGCGGACGGGAATTGGCCGGAGTGGGAATGGCCAGAAAAGTGATTCTCGATGTGGACCCCGGCGTCGACGATGCCGTGGCGATCTGCCTGGCGCTGGCGGCGCCGGAGCTGGACCTGCTAGCGGTGACGGCCGTCGGCGGCAATGTGCTCGCCGATCAGGCGACGCGCAACGTTCAAGCGATCATCGAGCAGCTCGATCCGCCACGCTGGCCCCGTCTCGGTGCGGCATCCGGCGAGCGGATGCTGCGGGCCGATGCGCGGCACATCTTCGGCGTCGACGGGCTCTGCGGTGCTCACTTTCCCTATGCGGAACTGCACCACCAGCGGCCGAGCGTAAAGGTGCTGATTGATGAGGTGCAGGCCTCGCCGGGCGACGTGACCGTCATTGCCTTGGGTCCGCTCTCGAACATTGCTACGGCACTGCAGCAATTGCCCGACCTGGCGAGTCAGATCGGGCACCTGATTATCCTGGGCGGCACAGTCGGGGGCCCCGGCAATGTGACGCCCGCGGCTGAGTTCAATATCTACTGCGATGCGGAAGCGGCCCGCGACGTCTTTCGCTCGCAGGTCACGAAGACAATCATTCCGATCGACGTCACCAACCGCATTCTGTTCGGTTTCGAGATGCTGCAGAGATTTCCGGATGGGCGGTCGCGGACTTCGCAGCTGCTGCAGAGAGTGCTGCCTGGCGCATTTCGCTCCTATCGGCAGAACCTGGGGCTCGAAGGCATCCACTTGCACGACGCGGTGGCAGTCGTGGCAGCGATGCACCCGGAGCTGTTCACGATGGAGCGGATGCACGGCGAGGTGGAAACGGACGGCACGATCACGCACGGAGCCACCGTGTTCGATCGGCGTCGGCATCCAGACAGTCGGCCAAATCTCGATGTGGCGGTCGATGTGAATGCGGAGGCAGTCGCCAATTGCATCTATGCGACGCTGGCGGCGGCAGGGTGATGGCGCCCAAATCGATTTTGGCAGGCAAGAGAGCCCGCTAAGTGTCGGCAAATTGGCCAGTCGCAAGGTGGGGCTACTGATCGACGGCCGGGACCTCGTCCATGTCGCCGATTTCGACGAACATATTCAGACGGTGCCCTTCACGGAGAACGACGATCGGCACACGCTCGCCGACTTTGGTGAGCTTCACCATGCCGATCAAATGGCTGTCGCGCTCGACGCGGACCCCGTCGTACTCCAGGATCACGTCGTTGATCTGCAAAGCTGCGCGCTCGGCCGGCGATTGGGGCTCTACCTGAGTCACCCGAGTACCGGTTTGACGCTCCAAACCCAGTGCCCGCGCCTGCTTGTCGTCGAACCGGCCATCCAGCTTGACGCCCAGAAATCCCCGGGCCACGCGGTTGCTCTCGATGAGCTGCCGAGCGGTGCGTTCCACGATGTTGATCGGAATCGAGAAGCCGATGCCCTCGTTGCCGCCCGAAGCGCTGGCGATCGCCGTATTCAGGCCGACCACCTCGCCGCGCAGGTTCACCAGCGGACCGCCGCTGTTGCCGGGATTGATGGCAGCGTCAGTTTGAATGAAATTCTGCCAGCGGAGTTCGCCGTTGCCGAGGTCGAGGTTGTGGCGCCCTTTGGCGCTGACGATGCCGCGGGTGACGCTCTGGCTCAAACCAAAGGGGCTGCCGACCGCCAGGACGAAGTCGCCGATCTCCAAGGCATCGCTGTCGCCAATCCGCACAGCGACGAGATCGGGCGCATTGATGCCGAGCACCGCGACATCGGTTTCCTTGTCTTCCCAGATGCGTTCGGGGTGCAACACTCGCCCGTCGGCCAGGTGAACGTTGATCTCGTCCTTCGACGAGTGGCGAATGACGTGTCGGTTGGTCAGGACGTACTGCCCGCCGGCCATCTCGACGATCACTCCCGACCCCGCCTCCTCGACGTCCATCGATCCGCGAAAACGGGGCAGGACGGAAGCTTCGATGTGTACGACCGCCGGAGTGACCAGCTTGACGACGCGCTTGATGAGCCCAAATTCCCTATCGAGCGCGGCCACGTCCCGGGCCAGGGCCTCGTATTCGCGGTTGCGGTCGCTGGTGGTCGCGGTGCTGGCATTGAGCGTTGCGGCGCCGACGACCTGGGCCGCAGCAGGCAGAGGCGAACTCCCGATGGCAAAAACGGTCGCCGCCAGGACGGCAATGGAAACGATGCGTCGCATGGTGGGTCCAACAAGGGACGAAATCAGCCACGCCCCCAGCGGAAGGGGCGAATATTGACTGCTTAATTGTAATCTATCGACTTCCGGTCGCGAGCGGACGCCAGAGAAAAACACAAACGCCCAGTGGCGACACTTGGTCTGCCACTGGGCGCCTGAATTTCGGTAACTGCTGCCGACCATTCCGTCGGCGGGTTTTGCCGCCTTTGCCTGCTACATCTCCAGGTCGCTGAAGGAGACGTCGGTATCGGCAAAGCCGGTATCGAGGACGCGGCTCCAGTCGTTGCCGCCGCCTCCTGGACCGCCTCCGTTCTCGGCCGCCCGTTGGCACTCGATGCAGCTGGTGGCATAGGGCAAGGCGTTGAGCCGTGCCAGGGGAATCTTGCCGTTGCAGATTTCGCATTCGCCGTAAGTGCCACTCTTCATCCGCACCAGTGCCCGCTCGATGTTGGCCAGTTCGCGGCTTTCGACTTCGGCGAGCTGGGAACTGACCTCATCCTGAGCGGCGTCGAGCGCGGCATCGACCACATCGCCGCCCGACTGCTCGCGCAACTGCATCAGCAGGCTCAAGTCGCCTGCCAAAGCCTTGCGGATCGCGTCGCGTCGCGTGACCAGAAGGTCGCGCATTTTCTGAATAGAGTCTTTACGTGACATTTTATTGCCTCACCTGGAAGGAAGCTTCCGCCCCAGAAAAGTTCGCCGCTCGCCATCCCATGGGAGGCGGCGATGGTCGCTAGCCTTCCGACTGTTCTCGGTTGCCGTTCGTGTTCCTGGATGAACCGAGCTAGGAAAAACCATTCCCAGACGCGCTTCATCTTTCCGCCTTGGAGTCGCTCGCCGCCGTGGGTCACGGCAGCCCCACGTCCGACGTGCAACGTAACTATAGTACGCAAGCAAGTCGGAGTAGTTTTATTCCGAAAGTTCTTGGCGTGCCAGCGGGGCACTCGGGGCGCCGCGCCGGCTGCAAAACCGGGCCGTTAAATTGCTTTTTCGGCCAGGTTTTTGCTCGGTCAAATTCCGTGCCATTTCGCGCTCGGGCCGTCCACAACCGGCCCAGACACCTTGGTGCCGAGCCGAGTGCGTCAGCTTGCCGTCGCGGCGTCGCCGCTTGCCGAGCGCCTATCGGTAATCGACAAAACCCTCACAGCTTGACCAGTGGAAATCGGTGGGATTGCGAAATCCTCGCTCAAACTTGGGCTGCGGCTGCTGGCATTTTTGACCTCTCAAGTCCAGCGAGCTAAATCACTTAGTGGCAATAGTCCAGTCTGGCCGGGCCTGCGCGCTCGCCATGGAAGGTTGCCCTCCGACGAACAGGTCTCCAACGCACTCCCACGACGTGGCCCCATGTTAATGACCGAACACTCCCGGAACGCGGCCCGAGCACGAGCGGCGTATCAATTGCGCCTGCACGGCGGCACGGAAGGCGAACGGCTGTTCAATGTTCCGCCGGGCAAGCACAGCGTTGGCTCGGGCGCACGCTGCCAGATTCGGCTCGAGGCCGCGGGCGTGGGCGCCATGGAATGCCTGCTGGTGCATGACAAATCCGGTCTGCGGGCGCGACGTTGGTCCGACAAGACGCTCCTCAACGGCGAGCCGTTTGATGAGACAAGCCTGGCGGACGGCGACGTGCTCACCGTGGGCCCCCTCGAACTCGTTGTGGTTGGGCCGCCGGAAGGCGATGCGACGCTCGAAGGCTGCGACGAGGCAGAATGGACCGATGGCGACGCAATGCGTTCGGCCTGCGACGCTCTCGACGAGATGTTCATGGTCGACGAGGCCTCGAGTTCGAGCCGGCCGGGCGCCGGCCAAGACCAGCAATGGCAGAGCGAGCGGGCCGCCCGCCCGACGCAGCGCATCGTGCGAGCCCCGGCCGTTCCGTCGACGCCACCCGATTCGGTCACCAAGGCGACGGTCCGCCGTCGCAGCCGGCGAGCGCTTCACGCGTTGCGACGGCAGCGGCAGGACCACGACGAATTGATGAAGCGCGTCAATGAGCTCGAGCAGTTGCTCAGCCGGGCGCTGATAGAGCCTCATGCTCCCCAACCGCGAGCGGATAGCGAAGCCGCGAGCGATGCGGCCGAATTCAGGGAACGCGTGGCAGGGCTGGAATCGAAGCTAGGCTCGCTGCGCGAGCAGCTGGCCGCCAAGGACGGCGAGCTGAAGCAGGCCCGCTACTCGATCGACGCGCTGGAACGCCAATTGATCGACAGCCAGCACACGATGCACGCCTTTGCCGACGAGCGCGGCCACTGGGAAGAGCAATTCAACGAAATCGAGTCGCGGCTGGCCAGATACGTCGAGCGGATTCAGGAGCTCGAACAGCAGCTCGAAAACAGCCAAGCGTCCACGGCCGTCGAATCGCCATTTGCCGCTCCCGTCGCCACCGAAGATGGAATCGACTGGGAGCTGGAACTAGGGCAGGCGATTAGCGGCGAAACGCCCGCCCCCGAGGATGAGTCCACCGAGCAAGTGGCAGCGGCCGTAGGAGAATTGCCACAAGAGAACGACGATCGTGAGGCGGAGTGGCTTGAGATCGTCGAAGAGTCTGCCACGGAAACTAGCGAGGCCGACGTCGAAACCGTCGTCGCGCCGCCAGCGGAAGTCGCCGTCGAAACGATTAACGCTGCCGAGGACTTATCGGCGACGGAAACTGAGGAGTTGGCCACCGAATCCGCTGCCGACGACTCGGCCGATGCGGCCGATCGCGATGTCAAGGAAGCACTCGAACATTTGCGCGGTGTGTCCATCTGGCGAGAGGAGCCGGCCGAAGACGCCCACGAAGCTGCGGGCGACGACTCGAATACCGCCGTGCGGGCCGCCGACAAGCACGAGAATTCCGCTCCGGTGTCGTTCCTCGACCGCTACGCTCACATGTTCCCGGAAGACGACACCCCGCTCCCGCCGAAGCGGACAGAAGACAGCACGGTATCGCTAAAAGAAGCTGTCCCTCCGCCGGAAGTTCACGCCGACGAGGAATCGGTCGAGCAATACATGGCCAAGTTGCTGGTGCGGATGCGCGGCGGACCGACAGGAAATTCGCCAGCCTCTGCCGACGCGGATCAACCCGCCGAGCAGCCAGTTGCTCAAGTGGCTCGCCCGGCCGCCGAGGAAACGCCGGCCGAGCCGCTGTTCACCAATCTGGAAGAGCTGAAGTCGAAGTCGGCGCCGGAACAACCCAGCGACATGGCGGCGATGCGGGCCCTGGCGAACCAGTCAGCCCGGCACGCGCTGAGCCTCCATGCCGCCCGCAAGCTCCGCCGCACCGCCATCACGCGGGTGATCGTCACAGCGCTCGGAGCGTCGGTAAGCGTGTACCTGTTGCTCAATTCATCGACCTGGCGGAGCCTGGCGTTTGCCGCCGGATGTGCGGCCGGATTCGCCGCGCTGTATTGGGGCGCTCTCACGTTGGGCACGTTGTTGAAAGGCTTCCAGCTGGGCGCGTTCGACGAATACGAAGAGGAGATCGAACCCAGCAAGTCGCTCAATCCGCCCCTGCCGATCGATGTTGAGCAAGCGCCGCAGGAAGAGGCGGTGTCCGTCGAATCTGCTGCCGGTGAATCTGCCGAGGGCGAATCCGTGGCAGCCGGCGAGTAGCCACAGCGGTCAAAATCCGCGTGCGGCGCGGACGTCGTCAAAGTCGCGCAGATGGTAGTCGAGGCCGACACGATCGAGCACTCGGCAAAGCCCCCGCAGCGCGACGCCCAGCCCATCAGGACCGCTGAAGCCGCCGAACTGTCCGCCGCCCTTGAGGTGCGGCTCCAGATCGAGAATTACGCCCGGGATGCCGCGTTTCGTGAGCTTCTCGGTGAGCTGCGGCACGATGGCGGCGAAGTCACGCAGAATTCGCTCGTGGCCGCTATCGCCGACGTCGGCCGGCACGAAGTTCTTGAGCTTGTCCTCATCGACGTGTGCGCCGCGGCCGGCGGCCTTTGGTTGCAGGTAGTCCTTGATGTGCATCCAGCCGATGCTGGGTTTCATCGCCACATACTGCTCGAAGCACTCTTCCGACGAGTAGCCCTGGCAGACGATGTTGCCGCCGTCAAAAATCGTCACCAGCGCTGGATGATTCACGCGGCGATGCAGCTCGGCGATGAGTTGACCCGTTTGGCCAATTAGATTCGCCTCGATCTCCAGGCCAAACGTGAGATCGCTGCGGTGACAGGCCTCGGCGATCTGCCCGAGCTGGTCGGCAGCCTGGTTGATCGACTCGAATGGATCACTCCCCTTGGGGTGATAGAACGAGAAGCCGCGAATCAGCTTAGTTTCGAACGCGTGGGCCAGCTCGCAGGCGTGGGCGACGTCCTTCTTGAGATACTGCTCGAAAGGCACATAGCGATTCGACGTCCCGTCGTCGACGTCGCGGAGCTTCACCTTGCCGATCGGCGATCCGATCGAGGCCACGTTCATGCCGTACTCGTCTTCCAAGTGGCGAAGCTTCGTGATCTCGGCCTTGGTGAGGTCCATCACGTTCTTGATGCCATTGCCGACGTCGACGAACCGCAGGCTGTAGTACTGCAGCCCGACCGCTGCAAACGCGGCGAATTGCTCGACGGCCGTTTTCTGATTGGCCGATTCGTCGGCAAAGCCGGAGAGGACGACTTGAGGTTTTTCGGACATGGGTTGAACGTCTCCGGTAATAATCGCATCGAATGGACCGGATTATAGCACTCGCATCGTCCCAACACACGGTGTCGCTCTGCTGCCCGGACGAGCCGCGTAACACTATTCATATCTTCGCGTACTAGCCTGCGATGCCGGCGAAACGGTCGACGGCCATGCCTTAAGTCAAATCATGGAATTGGGTGCCAACATGTTTGCGTTGAAGAGTGATCCAAAACAGTGGAGCGAGACCCGCAAGCTAGGACAAAAGACTTTCGTCTGGCGATATGGCGTCCTGGGATGGGGAGTGTCCACGGCAGTCTTTTTTACCGCGCTGACCGGCTACAAAGACGGCTGGTCGACCATGTTAATCAACTTGCCAATTGCGTTTGCGGTATTCCCGCTGGCAGGTATTGCTTGGGGCCGGTTCATGTGGTGGTTCTGCGAGCGGATGCACGGCGGCACGGCGAGCGAGTAAGGCATAGAATCGTGAGTTCTGTGCCCCGGGCGTTCGGTCGGTGAACCGTCCGAATCACCCGGGGCTAAATGCTTGGATCACAACGCCGACACGAATTCGGCGGTGACGCTGGTCGTGATTCCGCCGCGGGCCGTGAAGGACGCGACGAGCTTCATGTAGCGCGGTTTGGCGACCGCGGCCAGATCGTCGAGGATCGTATTCGTCACGTGCTCGTAAAAAATGCCTTCGTTGCGGAACTTCTGCAGATAGAGCTTCAGACTCTTGAGCTCGATGCAGAGCTTGTCGGGGATGTAGTTGATCGTGAGCGTGCCGAAATCGGGCTGACCGGTCTTCGGGCAAACCGAGGTGAATTCAGGCGCCACGATCTCGATGCGATAATCGCGGTCGGGAAACTGGTTCGGAAAAGTTTCGAGAGTAGTGCGAAAATCCGACATCCAAACGGTGCTCCTTTCGACGGCCTTCCCATTCTGGCATGATGGAATCGGCGGGGGAAGTGGCGAGCATTTCGGATCATGTCGACACAAATCAATCTCGAACGACACCGAGAACGGTCCGCCGTCGTATTGCTCTCTGGCGGGCTCGATTCGGCAACCACGGCGGCCATTGCGCGGGCCGAAGGTTATCGATTGTTTGCGCTCAGCGTCGACTATGGCCAGCGCCATCGGTTCGAATTGGACGCCGCTGCGAATGTGGCCAGGTCACTCGGCGTCGAGCGGCATGTGACCGTGTCGGTCGGATTGAGCCAGATCGGCGGTAGCGCGCTCACCGCCGATATCGCCGTGCCCAAAGACCGCAGTGAGAACGCGATGTCGCACGGAATTCCCGTGACTTATGTGCCCGCGCGCAACACCGTGTTGCTTTCTCTCGCGCTCGGCTATGCTGAAGTGGTGGGAGCGGCCGACTTGTTTCTCGGCGTGAACGCGGTCGATTACTCGGGCTATCCCGATTGCCGACCGGAGTACATCGCCGAGTTCGAGAAGCTGGCCAACCTGGCGACGAAGGCCGGCGTGGAAGGAACGCTCAGGTTCAAAATTCACACACCGCTGATTGCCATGACCAAGGCGGACATCATTCGCCGTGGAACGGAACTGGTCGTCGACTACTCATTGACGCGCAGCTGCTATGCGCCGGATGATCGAGGGGTGGCTTGCGGGCATTGCGACGCATGCCAGATTCGATTGAAAGGATTTGCAGCGGCAGGACTGAAAGACCCGATCCAATACCAAAACTGATTCACCACAGAGTCACGGAGGGCACGGAGTAATTCAAGGCAATTGAACAGGAGGTAACGGAGATAACGGAGACAGCCGAAGAAGTTACTTGAACTACTCCGTTCTCTCTGTTTCCTCCTGTTCAAATTCTTCTGATGTTGTCTCGGTGACCTCCGTGACTCCGTGGTGAAATTACCTCAGTGTGTTCGATATGCGGATTGCTGAAATCTACCGATCGGTACAGGGCGAGGGATTGCTGACGGGCGTGCCGAGCGTGTTTGTGCGCACAAGCGGCTGCAATCTCCGCTGTTGGTTTTGCGATACGCCCTACACGTCGTGGCAGCCCGAAGGGGGCGACATGTCGATCGACGAGATCGTCGCCCAGGTTGAGGAGTGGGACTGCCCGAATGTCGTCGTTACGGGTGGCGAGCCGATGCTCTGGGCGGAGCTGATTCCACTTTGCCAGCGGCTGCATGCGATTGGCCGCCACATCACGATCGAAACGGCCGGCACGCTCGATCTGCCGGTGACGTGCGACCTGATGTCGATCAGCCCGAAATTTGCCAGTTCCGCTCCCTCGGCCGAACGCAACGCCCATTGGAGCCGGCGGCACGAACGGGAACGCTTCCGGCCGGACGTGATTCGTCGGTTCGTCCGCGACTACGCGTACCAGCTCAAGTTCGTGGTCGACGGGCCAGCCGACCTGGAAGAGCTGAACGCGTATCTGGTTCAATTCCCCGAGATCGCCCGCGACCGCGTGCTCCTGATGCCGCAGGGCACGGAACAATTGGAGCTGGAGCGACGGGCGCTGTGGCTGCGGCCATTCTGCGAAGCGCACGGCTTCGTTTTCTGCCCGCGCAAGCACATCGAGTGGTACGGTCCGGTACGAGGGACATGACGCCGGTCCATTTCATCGTCGCCAGCCTGCGACACCACCGGCGGATCCATGTGGCGGTGGCGCTGGGCGTCGCGGTAGCCACGGCGGTACTGACAGGGGCTCTCGTCGTAGGCGATTCGGTCCGCGGCAGCTTGCGCGATCTGACGCTCGAGCGCCTGGGGCGAATTGATTCGGTGCTGGTGACAGCGCATTTCTTTCGCTCGGAGCTGGCCAGCGAGGTCAATGGCGAGCCGGCCATCTTGATGCCGGGTACTCTTGAAGCCGGCAGCGGAGGCGACGCGCGGCGGGCGACGAAAGTGGCAATCGTCGGCGTGGAAGAAGGATTCTGGAAGTTCGGCGATGGCGGGCCCAAGCAGCCGCTGGCTGCTCTCAGCGTGGCGATTACTGAACCTTTGGCGCGCGAGCTGGACGTCAAGGCGGGCGACTCAATCCTGTTGCGAATCCCCACGGCCAAAGCGATCCCCGCGGATAGCCCGCTGGGTGAGAAAACAGATACGTCGGTCGGTCGGCGAGTGAAAGTGGCCGAGGTATTGCCCTCCGCCGGGCTAGCCCGCTTCGCACTGCAGCCATCACAGCAACTGCCGCGGAACGTGTTCGTGCCGCTCGATACGCTCCAGAGCATGCTCGACCAACCCGGCCGGGCCAATGCAATTCTGGTTGCGGGCGAAGTCGACCTCGCAAAGTTCCAGCCCGAGCTCACGGACTACGGTCTCCGCATCGGGGCGGTCGACTCGCCCGTCAAATACGTCGAAGTGAGCGCTGACCAACTCGTGCTGCCGGATGCGGTAGTCGCGGCGGTAGAAAAGGCATTTCCAGGGAAAGCACTGCAGCCGGTCGTGACCTACCTCGCCAATTCGCTCGTCATCGGCAGCGGAGACACGGAGTGGCGAATTCCGTATTCGACGATTGCGGGCGTCGATTCCGTTGCTGGCATCGGGCCAATATTGGACGACTCCGGTAATCCGATTCAATTGTCCGATGAGGAAATTGCCCTGAACCGCTGGGCGGCCGATGACCTGGGGGCGAAGCTCGGCGACACGATCACCGTGAACTACTACGAGCCGGAGAGCACGCACGGCGTACTCGGCGAGCACAAGCCGCCGCTGGTGCTAAAGCTTGCCGCCATCGTGGAGTTGGAACGAGACGGCAAACCGTCGGCGGCGTCCGATCCGAAGCTCACTCCGGAGCTCAAAGGCGTAACAGATCAGGCGTCGATCAGCGACTGGGACTTGCCCTTCGAGTTGGTCGAAAAAATCCGCCGACAGGATGAAGACTACTGGGACCAATATCGCACGACGCCGAAGGCCTTCGTTTCGCTCGCCACCGCAACACGACAGTGGGGCAGTCGCTGGGGTACGATCAGCCTGTTAAGAATTCCGGCTGGCGAGACCGCTTCAGCCGTAGGCGACGTCGCCGCCAAACTCCAGGCCACCCTCAAACCCGCTGACGCCGGCCTGACTTTTTTGCCGGTGAAGGCGCTCGGTCTCGCTGCATCCAGCGGAACGACGCCGTTCGACGCACTCTTTTTGGGATTCAGTTTCTTCCTGATCGCGGCAGCAGTGATGCTCATTGCGCTGCTATTCAAATTGGGAGTCGAGCAGCGGGCCAATGAGCTCGGCACGCTTGGCGCGATGGGCCTGCGGCCGCAACGTATCGGCTGGATATTGTCGTGCGAAGGACTACTGGTCGCGGCAATCGGTGCGACGGCGGGTGTTGTGCTCGGCATCGCCTATGCGTGGCTGATCATCTTCGGCCTGCGGACCTGGTGGCTCGCGGCCGTCAGCACACCGTTCATCACCTTGCATGCCACCTGGACGAGTCTCGCCGTCGGCTGGTTCGCCGGCGTGGTGGTGTCGTGGATGACGATTTCCTGGTCGATTCGTCGGCTGGCGCGGTTGCCGGTGGGACGCCTGCTGGCGGGCGCCACTGAGTCCCCGGTCGGCGGCGCGAGCGCGGGCGCCAATTCCTGGCCACGATGGCGGGAGGCGCTGGTTGCACTGTCGGTCGCGTTGGCACTTCTCGGCACGCAAGTTCAAGGTGAAATGCGGGCGGGTGTTTTCTTCGCGAGCGGGGCGGTGGTGCTGGGATTGCTCCTGGGGGAAGCCAGGCATCGGTTGCGGAAATTGAGTGCGGTGAAGAAGTCGCGCTCGCAACTTTCCTTGCCGCGGCTAGCCGCCCTGAATCTGGCTCGGCATCCTGACCGCAGCACGCTTACCATTGGGCTGGTGGCCACGGCAACCTTTCTCATTGCGGCGATCAGTGCGTTCCGCCTCGACACAGGCGTGGAGGGCACGGGCGGCTTCACATTCGTCGCCACGAGCGACCAGCCGATTCACTTCGACCTCAACACACCCAGTGGCCGGCGCGAGCTGGGCTTTTCTGATGCGGATGATAAACGACTCGGAGAATTCGTGACGTACAGCCTGCGCGTCGCCGACGGCGAAGATGCCAGTTGCCTGAATCTCTATCGGCCCACGCAGCCGCGCGTGCTCGGATTGCCGCCGAAATTTATTCAACGCGGTGGTTTTGGATGGGCTGCGCATGCGCCGCTGGACAAGAACGACCGACAGGCCAATCCTTGGTCGCTGCTGGAAAAGCCATTGGGCGCCGGCAAGAACGGGCGGCCAATCTTACCGGTGGTGCTCGACACCAACACGGCGATCTACAGCTTGCATCTGTCTGGCGTCGGCTCGCAACTCACGATTCGCGACGGGACCGACCGCGAAGTGACGCTCCAAGTTGTCGGCCTGCTCAAGAACAGCGTGCTGCAGGGAAGCCTATTGGTTAGCGAAGCCAATTTTCTGCAGCTCTTTCCCGATACAGGCGGATATCGCCTGTTCCTGATCGAACCGAAGACGGCGTCGTCGAACGTCGATGCGACTGCTGTGGCGCAGACACTCGAGTCGACGCTAGCCGCCGATGGATTCGACGTCTCAAGCGCCCAGGAGCAACTGGCCGGCTTCCTGGCAGTGCAGAATACGTATCTCTCAACTTTTCAAAGCTTGGGGGCGCTCGGCTTGCTGCTCGGCACGGTCGGCCTCGCCGTGGTCCAATTGCGGAGCGTTTTGGAGCGGCGCAGAGAACTCGCGCTGATGCGGGCAGCCGGATTTCGGCCGCAGCGGCTCGTCGAAATGGTGGTGCTGGAAAATGGCGTGCTGCTCTTGGGAGGGCTCGCGGTCGGACTTTTGGCGGCTGCCGTGGCACTTATGCCGCAAATTGTGCCCGAGGGGGCGAGCGTGCCATGGCTGACCCTGGCGGGGCTGCTGGGAACGATTGGCATGGTCGGAGTTCTGGCCGGCTGGCTGGCAACCCGTTCGGCGCTGCGGGCGCCGATTGTGGGTGCGCTACGGGGCGAATAAGGCGGTTCGGGTAGGCGCGGGGCGTGAACTGCGCTAGATTTCGGGCCGTAGTACGTGGGATTTGCGCTCTACGCTTTCTTAGGGACATTCGGCGTGGCCGATGTCTTGACCATTGAACATCGACGCCCACGTGCCCATCCACTGTCAAACGATTGAGCAAACGCGATGCGAAACAAACTCCTGATGGGCGCGGCGATCGCGCTGACGATCTTCTGCTGGGGCACCTATGGCCCGATCCTCCGCATGGGACAGGTCGGTATGGCGACCGTGGCCAACGAGGTCGCGCGGCTGCGGCCGTTCGTGTGCGTCGGCCTGGCCTACTGCCTGATCGGCGTCATCGTGCCGGCCATCTGGCTCCACTACAAAGGCGAGAAGGGTGACTGGACGATCACTGGCATCATTTGGAGCCTGGCGGGCGGGGCGCTGGGCGCGATCGGCGCGCTGGGAATCGTGTTGGCATTCACGTTCGGCGGCGCGCCGGGTTACGTGATGCCGCTCGTGTTCGGCGGGGCCCCGGTGATTAACGCGTTTCTGACGATTTACTGGGCGGGGCGGGGCAAGGAAATCGGCCCGTGGTTCCTGGCTGGTTTGGTGATGGTGATTCTCGGCGCCGTGACGGTACTCGTGACCGGGCCGCATGCGCCGACGGCGACTGCGACCACCACCGTCGCCAGTTGGATTGCGATCCTGCTGTCGATCGCGCTGGCGCTGGTGAGCTGGGGCGCCTATGGGCCGGTGCTCCACAAGGGGCAGGCCGCGATGCACCATAGCCGGTTGCGACCGCTCATTTGCGTCGGTGTGGCCTACTTCGTGATCGCCGTGATCGTGCCCTATTTCTTTCTGGGCGAGATGGGCGAGAACAGCAGCTATTTGAAATTCGGCACGGTCTGGGCGCTGCTGGGCGGCGCGTGCGGAGCGGTGGGGGCGCTGGGGATCATTCTGGCATTCGCCTTCGGCGGGAAACCGGTGTTCGTGATGCCGCTGGTGTTTGGCGGGGCGCCAGTGATCACGACGATGTGGTCGGGCCACTTTGGCTCGTGGTTCCTCGCCGGGCTGATCCTGGTGATCGCCGGCGCGGTGATGGTGCTCGTGATGGCGCCGCGGGGCGAAAAGAGTCCAGAGCCGAGGGTCCAGACTCCAGAGCCAGAAACCGCTTCTGTGCCAAGCTCCGGCTCTTGACGCTTGACTATCCGCTCTCGACTACTTATACGTCAGCGCTTTGTCCGAGATGTCCTTGCGGCACCAACCGCCGGCGAAGCGGATGCACTTCACCGCGGTGTAGGCCTGCAGCTTGGCGGCCGAAATGCTGCTGCCGAGCGCCGTGACTCCCAGCACGCGGCCGGCGGCAGTGACGACCTGACCATCGTTCAAAGCGGTGCCGGCGTGGAAGACCTTCACGTCCGGAATTTTCGCCGCTTCGTCGAGGCCGCGAATCGGTACGCCGCGCTCATATTTTCCCGGGTAGCCCTCGCTGGCCATGACGACGCAGACCGCCGGCCGAGCATCCCACTTCGGCGGCTCGATCTCATCCAGCCGGCCATCAATCGTGGCATCGATGAGGTCGAGCAGGTCGCCCTCGAGCCGCATCAACAGCGGCTGGCATTCGGGGTCGCCGAACCGCACGTTGTACTCGAGGACCTTCATGCCCTGGTTGGTGACCATCAATCCGGCGTAGAGGATTCCGCGAAATGGCCGCCGGGAGCGCTTCATCTGATGGATGGTGGGGATGAGGATTTTTTCCTCGACTTCGGCCAGCATCTTGTCGGTCACCAGCGGCGTCGGCGAATAGGCGCCCATGCCGCCGGTGTTCGGTCCGGTGTCGCCGTCCCACGCCGGCTTGTGATCCTGGCAGGGCGGCATGGCCAGCACGGTGCGGCCGTCGGTCAGCGCTAGCACGCTCGCCTCGTGCCCGTGGAGCCGCTCTTCAATCACCAGCTGATTGCCCGCGGTGCCGAATTCTTTTTTTCCGGCGATGCGGTCGACGGCTTCGAGGGCCTGTTCGCGATTGTCGCAAACGATGACGCCTTTACCCGCCGCAAGACCATCCGCCTTCACGACCACCGGCACGTCGTCGCGATCCTTCAAGAAGGTGATGGCCGCCTTGGCGGTTTGAAATATGCGGTAATCGGCGGTGGGGACGTCCGCGTGCCGCAGCAGCTCCTTGCAAAAAACCTTGCTGCCCTCGAGCTCGGCGGCCGCCTTCGATGGCCCGAAGGCGCGAATGCCGACGTCGCTCATCGCGTCGACCACGCCGGCCGTCAGCGCCGCTTCGGGTCCAACCACCACGAGGTCGATCGAGTTGTCGCGCGCGAACTGGACCAGCTTCGGCACGTCCGTCGCCGCGATGTCGACATTCTCGGCATCGAGCGCGGTGCCCGCGTTGCCGGGTGCCACGAACACGCGCTTGGCGCGCGGACTCTGCGCGATCTTCCACGCCAATGCGTGCTCACGTCCACCATTGCCAACCACCAGAACTTTCATCGATCCCGCTTCACTCCTGGACCACCGCTCTACAATCGAGCGCAAAACTTGCCGCCAACTGCAGATTAGCAACGCGACGAAAGCGCGTCGCCGCAACTGCGCGTGACCGATTCTACGAGCGACGGCAAGTGCGTGGAACACCGCGGCGCGATCACTGCTGCGGCCGCCGCATTGGTCGAGCCGAGGGAGCCCCCCGAAAAAACGGCCGTTGACAAGATGGCGGCCCAGGGATTACACCTAAAGAAAAGATTGTGAAAAATGTCACGAACCCCTGATTTGTGCGGGGCTAGGTCGCTATAACCTGTTGCAAGTCAATGGATTGTCCGCCCCTGGTCGGAGCTGCCACGAGGTCTGATAGCTGATTGCCCGCGACTCCACGATGGGGTTTGCGGTCGCTCTCTAGCTTCATTCCCTAGCGCTTCCGACGCCGAGACGCACGATGGTCGACAAGAGCAAAATGACGGTGGCCGAGATGCTGGCCGCCGCTCGCAAGGCAGATTCGAAGGGCGGTGCGCCCGCCGAAGAAGCGTCGCCCGCGCCTGCCGCCGAAGAAGCCGCGGCACCCGAAGCGACCGAGGCACCTCGTCCCGCGCCGGCGGCCCCAGCCAAGCCTGCCGCCGGCGGCAAGATGAGCACGGCCGATATTCTCGCCATGGCTCGCGCGAAGAAGGGGGATGCCGCCGCCGCGCCGGCCGCCAAGGAATCTCCCAAGCCGGCGCCCGCTCCGAAGCCTGCCGCAGCAAAGGCCGCCCCTGCGAAGAAGGAAGCCGCCGCGCCAGCCGGTCCCGCCGACACGCAAAGCATTCTCGCTGCAGCGCGCAAAAGCGCGCAGCCCGGCCCGATGACCAAAGCCGAGGCCGCCGCGAAGGGTGTGGCCGTCGCGCCGCCGCCAAAGAAGCCGGTCAAGGAAACGATCGTCCTGCCGCCGATGCCGGTGAAACCGGACTATGCCAAGCTGCCCCATGAGCGGACCAAGCAGGAGGTCGCGGAACGGCGGGCGTTTCTGTTCGGCATTTCGGCCTTGGCGGTTGGCTTCACCGCCATGAGTGGTGCGCTCGCGCTGTGGACGCTGGGCACCGTGCGATTCATGTTCCCGAACGTGCTGCGGTTGCCGCCGAGCCGTTTCAAAGTCGGCTTCCCGGACGGTTTCGCGCCCGGCAGCGTCGAGGAAAAGTTCAAAGCCCAGTTCGGCGTGTGGATCGTCAACACCGAATACAACGGCGAGCAGCAGATCTTCGCGCTCAAGAGCGTGTGCACCCACCTGGGCTGCACGCCCAACTGGCTCGAAGCCGAGCAGAAGTTCAAATGCCCCTGCCACGGCAGCGGGTTTTACAAGGACGGCATCAATTTCGAAGGCCCGGCGCCGCGTCCCTTGGAGCGGTATGCGATTTCGGTCGCCAACGACGGCCAGATTGAGGTCGACAAGAGCAAGACGTTCCAAGAGGAAATGGGGCAGTGGGCCGACGCCGCGAGCTTCATTCCCGCCTAATCGCACGGATCATCACGGAAGGCGATTATCCCAATTACCGACCAACTTGACCCGCTTGCGGTTTAGTCAAATTAAGAGCACATTTTCGAGCGACCAGTTTCGCACCCAAACCGTAAGTCGCCACTAAAAAACGCAGAGAACAACATGCCTGGCCTGGGCGAAACGATTTACGAATCACAAATCTGGAAGAGCATCTTCCGCCACCCGATGCCGGTCGACCGCCGGAATCGGATCGTGGTGATGCTCACCAACTTCTTCCTGCACCTCCACCCGGTCTCGATCAAGCAGCAAGGCATCGCGCTTTCGTACACCTGGTGCATGGGTGGCGTGACGTTCTTCCTGTTTCTGGTCGAAACGGTCACCGGCGTCCTCTTGATGTTCTACTACCGGCCGACGCTGGAGTGGGCCTACAACGACATCCTCGCACTGCGCGACGTGTATTCGCTGGGCATCATGCGCGAAATCCATCGCTGGGGCGCCCATGCGATGGTGATCACGGTCTGGCTCCACATGTATCGCGTGTTCCTCACTGGCAGCTACAAGCCGCCGCGGGAGTTCAATTGGGTCGTCGGCGTGATCCTGCTTTTGCTCACGCTGTTGCTCTCGTTCACCGGCTACTTGCTGCCGTGGGATCAGCTGGCGGTGTGGGCGATCACGGTCGGGTCGAACATGGCCCGTGCCACCCCCGTGCTCGGCCACGAAGGCCCGGGGCATCAACTGCTCACGCTCGGCGGCACCGACATGATCACAAACATGACCGACGCACGGTTCGCCCTGTTGGGTGCGCCGAACGTCGGCGAAGAAACGCTCAACCGGTTTTACATCTTGCACTGCATTGCGATCCCACTGGCGGTATCGCTGCTCTTGGCGATTCACTTCTGGCGCGTCCGCAAGGACGGCGGCATCAGCGGACCGTTGTAGAAAGCAGGGAGCAGTTGGCGTCGGCGGCAACGCCGAAGGGAGCAGGGAAAGCGTTCACCAACGGTTCGGCCTGGGAGGCTGACGCGAACGTCGATCAATCATGCACGGCATTTCACCACAACAATTCGCTGAATCGGCCGCGGCTTTCCTGGTGCCGTTTTACATCGCGCTGGCGGTGATGAACGGCATCGCGGCCCTCCACTTGTGGAAGAAGACCGAGCCGGTCACCTACTTCGGCGTCAATATCGGCAGCACGCGGGTGACGTTCACCAATTCGCTGCTGTGGGCGTTGGTGGCTTGTGTTTACGTGATCCTGGCCGCGTTCGCCGCCAGCGCGCATCTCGACTTCATGCCGCGAATGCCCGAGGCGTTCAAAGCGCTCGTCAACCGCAACACCGGCCCGGTGGTGTACTCGGTCGGGTCGACGCTGCTGTTGGTCGTGCTGTATCTGGGCCGGTCGTTCTTCGTGAAGCCGGCCATCGCCTGGACGATCTGGAACTTGATGCTGTTGTTTCTGGCGCTGTCGTTGCCGGACCCGAACTTCTTCGCCATTGTGGCCAAGCCGGACAACGTGCCGATCGTGGCCCTGGTGTTCCTGCTGGCATTCTTCACCTGGATCGCCACGTATCGCGCCGTCGAAAACGACAAGCGGGCCGAAGCGGGCGAGCCGCCGCTGGAAAAGCTTGACGACGAAAAAGTGCTGGTCTGGCCGGACCTGGTTTACACTGAGCTGATCTGCATGATCGCGATCGCGGCGCTCTTGATCTTCTGGGCGATTTGGCTGCAGGCGCCGCTGGAAGAACCGGCGAGCAGCGTGAAGACGCCCAATCCGTCGAAGGCGCCGTGGTACTTCCTCGGTCTGCAGGAAATGCTCGTGTACTACGACCCGTGGATGGCGGGCGTCGTGCTGCCGAGCCTGGTCGTGGCTGGCCTGATGGCGATCCCGTACATCGACTTCAACAAGCTCGGCAACGGGTACTACACGATCAATCAGCGGCGGTTCGCCTACCTCACATTCCAGTTTGGATTCCTGGATTTGTGGGTCACGCTGATCATTCTGGGGACGCTGCTGCGCGGTCCCAACTGGAATTTCTTCGGCCCGTACGAGTTTTGGGACGCTCACAAGGTCGAGGCGCTCAACAACATTAACCTGTCGGAGTATTTCTGGCAGACCTGGTTGGGGCAGAGCCTGCCCAAACCCGGGCCCGGCGCCGGTTTGTTGGCGAGCTGGGCGGCAATCATCGTCCGCGAGTGGCTCGGAATCGTGCTGGTGCTCGGCTATTTCATCGCCTTGCCGCCGGTCATGGCGATCACCGTGTTCCGCAAGTTTTACCAGCACATGGGCTTCATCCGGTACATGGTGATGACCAATCTGCTGCTGTTCATGATGGCGCTGCCGATCAAGATGGTGCTGCGCTGGTCGTTCAATTTGAAATACATCATCGCGATACCGGAATACTTCATTAACTTCTGAGGCGGCTAGCGCGGAGCGAGCTCCGCCGCTAAATTCGTCACTCGACAACTCAATCATCCTGCACGATGCCCGCAACAGAAAAAACTTGGCGCGACCAGATCCTGATGCACGTCATCTTCGGCGTCTCGGCGCTGGTGATGCTGGCGGGCACGATCTGGATGCTGGCCAAGGACCACGCGCGCGAATGGCGGGCCTCGGAGCTGGCCAATCGGAAAAAGGAGCAGTGGACCGCCACTGCGATGCTCCATCAGGAGTCGGCGCTCTCGAACTCGAAGCTCGACCAACTGCAGCAGGAGGAAGTGGCCGCTCAATCGGCGCCGATCGACCCCGCACTGGTCGAACAGTTCAAAGAGCGCGTCGCCGCCGAGGATAAGCGGCTGGCCGAGGCCGGCATCAAGGAATCACCCACTGATTTGACGAAGATCGACGAAGCCGCCAAAGAATTGGCCTCTGCCGAAAAGGGGAGTGCGGCGGCAGCCGCCGCGCGCAGCGATCTCAAGGCCCAACTCACGAGCGCAATCCGCGAGGCCAAGCGGCGTGAAGACGCGGTCACTTTGAAGCGCAAGTTCCGTGCCGCCGACTTAACCGCGACCATGAGCGCCCGCGGCATCGCCATCGGCGAACAAGCTCCGGTGGACAAAATCGAAGAGAAGATCGCGGCGATTGGCGATGAAATCGCCGAGTTGGACCTGGCGGTCACGGCCTCGAAGTCGTACCGGCAATCGCTCGAAGCAATTTACAAGCAGGTCACCTCCGGCGAGGACGATCTCACCAAGCAGATCGGCGTGATCCAAACGAGCCTCAAGCGGCTGCAAGAGAACGTCGCCAAGCAGAGCGGCGGCTGGCTCGAGTGGGTCAATCGCTGGCCGGTGCTCGATGCGCTCTACAATGGCAACATCAAGCTCGAGCAGATTTGGCTACCCGATATCAAGATTAACTACAACTTCAGCAGCGTCTCGCGCTACGACCGCTGCATCAATTGCCATCGCTCGATCGACGCGACCGCGCCGGGAACTGTGAGCGATCCGGCCTATCCTGCGATCCCGCGCGACCAGCGGGTCCGGGAGATTGCCTTAGCGACGCCAGAGTCGGCGCCGGCCACTGAACCAGATAAAGACGGCAAGCAGCCGCCCGCGCCCACGCTCGAATCGGTCTACGGCTTCACGCTCGCGCCGCACGGCCAGATCGACTACTACGCAGTGACCATCGAAACCGTGCTCCCCGACAGCTTGGCGGCCCGCGCCGGCCTGGAGATGGGCGACGTGTTCGAGAAGATCAACGGCGGCGACATTCACACGCGCGACGAGGTGGAGCAGTACTTGCTGAATCCCGTTTGGGGTCAGCCGCTAAAGCTCACGATTCGCCGCGGCCTGCCGCAGCCTTACACTTCGCACCCGCGGCTGGACCTGTTCGTCGGCGGCTCGAGCCCCCACGCCAAGGGCGTGATGGGCTGCACCATCTGCCACGACGGCCAGGGTAGTGCCACCGATTTCAAGTGGGCCTCGCATACGCCGAACGATCCGGCCCAGGCCGTCGAATGGGCCCGCCAGTACGAATGGTTCGACAACCATCACTGGATTTTCCCGATGACGCCGGAACGGTTCATCGAGAGCAATTGCCTCAAGTGCCATCACGAAGTCGTCGAACTGCGGCCGAGCGAGCGGTTCCCCGATCCGCCCGCGCCGAAGCTGGTGGCCGGCTACGAGTTGATCCGCGAATACGGCTGCTACGGCTGCCACGAAATTAACGGCTTTGACGGCCCGAATCGCCGGATCGGCCCCGACTTGCGCGTCGAGCCGAATTACTACGACGTGGCCGCGCAGATTCTGCGCGACGACAAGCTGACCGACGAGCAGCGCGAATGGGCGATGACGCTCGTGCACTCGCCGGATAACGACCACGTGCGCCGCGAGCTGTTGCAGTCAATTAAGGAAGACGCTGCCGGCGATCAGCCGACGCTGCAGCCCGCAACGGTCGCGCTTGCCGATGGATTGAAGGACGTCGAAGCGCCCGGCCGCCTCCGCAAGGTCGGCCCCAGCCTGCGGCACCTCGACTCGAAGGTCGACTACCAATGGCTCTACAGCTGGATTCGTCAGCCGTCGAGCTTCCGCCCGACCACGCGGATGCCGCAGTTCTTTAGTCACTTCCGACATCTGAACGACACGGACAAGGACTTCCCGATCACGGGCGCCGATGGCAACCCCGTGAAGGTGACAGACCTCGAATACACGAAGCGGTTTGAGGGCATCGAGATTCGCGCGCTGGCGCAGTTCCTGCTCGCCAGCAGCCAGCCGTTTGAGTATCTCGATCCCCCGGCCGGGATTACCGAGGCAGCCTCCGCCGAACGGGGCAAGTGGATTTTCCAGTCGCGCGGTTGTCTCGCCTGCCATGCGCACAAGGACTTCCCCGGCATCAACTCGACGCAAGGCCCCGATTTGTCGCGCGTCGCCGCGAAGTTCAATACCGGCAAGGGCCAGCGCTGGCTCTATAGTTGGGTGCGGCAGCCGAACCGGTATCACTCGCGGACGGTGATGCCCGACTTGTTCCTAGAACCGATCGCCGAAGTGGACGCTGCCGGCAAACCAACGGGCAAAGTCAGCGACCCGGCTGCCGACGTCGCCGCGTTTTTGCTGAGCGTGCCCGCGGATTGGCAGCCGACCGACGCGCCGGCCGGTCCCGAGCTGACGGCCGCAGAAGAACGCGCGCTCGAAGACCTGACCGCCGTGTGGCTCAGCGCTTCGTTCCCCAAGCGGCTTGCCGCTGAATACGCCCGTACCGGTATTCCCGATCGCCTGGCGAACACGGTGAAAGCCGACGAGCGCGGGCTGTTGACCCAGTACATGACATCCGGCAATCGCACCAAGCAGCAGCTCGATTACGTGGCCAAGCGGTCGCTCGGCCGTTATGGTTGCTTCGGCTGTCATGACATCCCCGGCTACGAAGGCGCGAAGCCGATCGGCACGCCGCTCGCCAACTGGGGCCGCAAGGACGTTTCGCAGCTGGCTTTCGAAAACATCGGCGTGTTCCTCGAGACTCACGGACTCGAAGCGCTGCCCGCGGGACATGATGAACATGAGGGCGACGCCGAGCATGGCGGCGGACATGGTCACGGCCTCGACCCCGAGGACTTCGATCCGGCGACGGGCTACTTCATCCAGGCGCTTAACGGCCATCAACGCAACGGATTCCTCTGGCAGAAGCTCCGCGAGCCGCGCAGCTTCGATTACGCTGCGACCAAGACCAAACGTTACGACGAGCGTTTGCGGATGCCGCTCTTCCCGTTTAGTGCCGAAGAGCGCGAGCAGGTGATGACGTTCGTGCTGGGCCTCACCAGCGAGCCGCCGGCGGACAAGTTCATCTACCACCCGGGTCCGCGGGAAGCGGCAATCGTGCAGGGTCGCCACGTCATCGACAAGTACAATTGCGGCGGGTGCCACGTGCTCGACATGGAGCGCTGGAAGTTCGCCTTCGAGCCGGGGCTGTTTGAAGCGCCGCCCGAAGTGACCGACTTCCCGTTCGTCGATCCCAAGGCCACGCCGGAAGAAATCGCCGCGTCGCTGAAGCAGAACTTCCGCGGCATGCTCCGCGCCGACATCCACGGCCTCGCCACGCGGAGCGAAGAAACCGGTGAACCGGTCCGCGTCGACATCGACGGCGTGCCGATCGAGCCGGATGACACTGAGAGCGAGCCCTACTTCGAATTCTCGCTTTATCGGCCGGCGGTCGTCGAAGGCGCGATGCGTCTGGTCGGCGTGCAGAACCTGTTGATTCCGGCCAACAAGGACGGCAGCTTCGCCCCAGCGGGCGGCGTCGCCTTCCCGACCAACGGCGGCGACCTGGCGAAGTACCTGTTCCCGCACGTGATCGCCCACGAGCATGAAACCAATCCGGCCGCCAAGGGGACCGAGGCGTGGGGCTGGCTGCCGCCGCCGCTACACAATGAAGGCGGCAAAGTGCAGACCGATTGGCTGCACGACTTCCTGATGTCACCGACGCAGATTCGCCCGGCCGTGGTGCTGCGGATGCCTAACTTTCATATGTCGAGCGCCGAAGCCAGCGCGCTGGTGAACTACTTCGCCGCCAAGAACAACGCCGAGTTCCCCTACGAGTACAACGAACGCCGCAGCAGCATGTACCTCGCGTCGCACGAACAGACTCATCCTGAGCTGTTGGACGACGCGATGAAGATCGTCACCGACGGCAATTACTGCGTGAAGTGTCATTCGGTCGGCGATTTCCAGGCCGTGGGCGCGATTCGCACGCTCGGCCCGCAGCTGGCAAACGTCCATCAGCGGCTGCGGCCGGAGTTCGTCCGCCGCTGGATCGGCAATCCCGTGCGGATTCTGCCCTACACTGGCATGCCGGTGAACATTCCGTACGATCCCCACGCGCCGAACCTCGGCGGCGTGAACCAGGCGCTGTTCCCCGGCACGAGCGTCCAGCAGCTCGATGGGCTGGTGGACCTCTTGATGAACTTCGACGAGTACGCCGAGCGGCAGACGAAGGTCCGCTCGCTGGTCAAAGAGCCGCCCGCGGCCACCGCGGTGCCGGCTGGTGCTGCACTCCCTGCGACGGACGCACCAGTGCTGCGATAGAAAACAAGTTAGTGTTCGTGATGTGTTTGTAGTGCAACAGACGACGGTTGCTTTCCGACGCACAGGAAGTTGCCAGGCCGATGCCGCCCCATGCGGGCGGCAAATTATGTGCGAGGTTTGAAATGAACAAGAATTATTCAGCTGTGATGATTGGTGGATTGTTGGTTTGCCTGGCGGCTACGGCTGTTTCGCAGTCGGCAGCTGCGGCGGGTTGGGGCACGATCAAGGGCAAGTTTGTCGTGGACGGCGCCGCGCCGACTGCCAAGCCGATCGACGCCTCGAAAGACGCTTATTGTGCCAAGCACGATCCGCCTCCGATTGACCAGGCGGTGGTCGTCGACGCGAGCGGCAACCTGGCCAATGTCGTGGTGTTTCTGCGGCCGGCTCGCGGCAAAAAGGTGGACGTCCACCCGGACTTCAACGCCACCAAAGATACGCCTGCCGTGCTCGATAACCACGGCTGCATGTTCGTGCCGCACATCTCGCTGGTCCGCGTCGGTCAGCCGTTCATCATCAAGAACTCCGATCCGGTGGGCCACAACACAAACGTCAAGCTGATGAAGAACGGTGCGACGAACACGACTATCGCCGCCGGCGAAGAGAACAAGCGCGTGCTCACCAAGGCGGAAGCGATGCCGCTGCCGGTCGACTGCAACATCCACCCGTTTATGCACGGCTATGTGCTGGTGAAGGACGATCCGTACATGGCCGCTTCGGCCGCCGACGGCACGTTCGAGATCAAGAACATCCCTGCAGGCAAGCACGAGTTCGAGTTCTGGCAGGAAACGGCAGGCCGGCTGAAGAACCTCAAGTACAGCGGCGGCGCCCTGAATCGTCAGGGCCGCACCGAGCTCACGATCAAGGACGGCGAGACGATCGACCTGGGGGTGATCAAAGTCCCGGCGAGCGCGCTGAAGTAACAACCGTTTGCTGATCCGACACGGTCGGTCATGTTGAAACACAATTAGCGGCGGGGCCTACCTCGCAAAAGCAATGATCAGGCTTCGATACATGACATCCACAGGGCGCTCGATGATCCTGGCCGCCGCCTCCGCCGCGATTGTGGCTGGTTGCGGCCGGCGCGTCGACTTGGGCCCCGTCGCCAGCAGCTCGGCGGCCGACGAAATCCGCGGTGCCTTCGCCGCGGCATCGAGCGGCGGTGGTGAAAGCGGCGCGGCCGCTGCGACAGGCACCGGCTGGGCCACGCTCAAGGGCCGGTTCACTTTTGATGGGACCGCGCCCACGATGGCGCCGTACAACGTGACCAAGGACCACGCGACCTGTGCCCCGGGCGGCAAAGCCCCGCTCCAGGAAACGTTGGTCGTGGATAGCGCCAACGGCGGAATCAAGAACGTGGCGATTTACCTCCGCGAAGCCTCGCGCGTCCACGAGTCGGCGCAAGCAAACGCGGATGCGGTGCTCTTCGATCAGAAGACCTGTGTGTTCTTGACCCACGTCTGTGCGCTCAAGGTCGGGCAGACGCTCGACATCAAGAATTCGGACAACGTCGGCCACAACACGAACATTGCCGGCAAGAAGAACACCTTCAACCAGACGATCCCCGCCGGCGCGACGATTCCCTACAAGGTCCAGAAGGAAGAGGCCACGCCGGCCCCCGTCAATTGCAGCATCCATCCCTGGATGGTGTCCTGGCTGCTGCCGCGGGAAAATGGCTACTTCGCCGTGTCCAAGGAAGACGGCACCTTCGAAATCGCCAATCTGCCGGCGGGTGAGAAGCTCGACATCCAGATCTGGCACGAAAGCGCGGCCGGCCCCGGCGGCGCGCTCGTCGTTACGACGCCGGAAGCAAAGGCCATCGGCTGGACGAACAAGGGCCGCATTACGATCACGCTTCAAGAGAATGAAACCAAAGAGGTCGAGATCAAGGTGCCGGCCTCCGCGTTCAAGGGTTAGCGCGTTCAAGCGAAAAGACTGGCGCACGACATGATCAAGCGACTGAACGATAAGTGGAACCAACTCCTGGCCGCGGCGGTCCTGGCGGCGCTTGCCGGCTGCGTGAAAGCGGAGAGCGATCCGCCAAAGTTCCGCCTCGACATGATGCAGGTGTCGTCGAACCAGATCGTTCCCGAGCATCAACAGGCGATCGCCAACATCCTGGACGCGATGTTCGGCACCCCGGATGACCCCTTCGCACTGCCCGAGACTGGCCTCGACCTGCGTAAGCTCAAGATGGCGGCCGGACCGGTGTGGAGCGACAAGCGCGGCGAGAAGCACGGCCTGTATCGCCGCCAGTGTGCCCATTGCCACGGCATCTCGGGCGCCGGCGACGGGCCTACCGCGCTGATCCTCAATCCTTATCCGCGCGACTACCGCCCGGGCATCTTCAAATTCAAGAGTACGTTCAATCCCAACGAACCGACCGACGAAGATCTCCATCACACGCTGATGGACGGCATTCCCGGCACCGCGATGCCCTCGTTCTCGGTGTTGCCGCCGGACGAAGTGGCGGCGCTCTTGGAGTACGTGAAATACCTCAGCATGCGCGGCCAGATGGAGACCGTGCTGATCGGGTACGTGGTCGACAACCTGGATTACGATCCCGTGACCGGAAAGGCCATCACGCCACTCGATCCGGTGAACGACGAAGCCCAGCGGGAAGAGATCATGGCTCTGCTCACGGACGACGTCGTGTCCCGCTGGCAGCCGGACGACGAAACGGTCGTTGTGCCGGAAGAAGCCGAGCTTCCCGGAACGGACCGTAGCCCGGCGGAGATTGCCGCGTCGGTGAAAGCCGGCCGCGCTTTGTTCTACGGCACCAAAGCCAACTGCGTGAAATGTCACGGCCCCACCGGCCTGGGGGACGGACAGCAGGACGACTTCGACGTCTGGAGCAAGGCCGTGAAGACCTTCGAGGACGGCAACGTCGCGCTCGCCAATACGATTCAGGAAGACGCGAAGAGCCTCTCCGAATTGGAAGGTAAGGAATACGACACCGCCAGCGCCGAGCTAGCGGCTAAGAATCGCGAGCTGGAGCAAAGAAAACTGGTCGCGTCGACGCTGCTGCCGCCTCGGAACGCGATTCCGAGAAACCTGCGGATGAATTTGTTCCGCGGTGGACGTCGGCCGCTCGATTTGTATCGCCGCGTCCACCAGGGCATTCCCGGTACGCCGATGCCCGCCGGCGGTCCGGCGGCTCCCGGCGCACAGGGCACGCTCACCGAACAGGAAATGTGGCAAATCGTCGACTATGTCCGTTCGCTGCCGTTCGAGCCGGCCAGCCAGCCGCAGATGCGACCGCTGAACTCGGAAGCGGTGGTGAATTGAGATCGATCCGCGCATATTCGTTAATCGTGGTTAGGAGGTGAGTAAGTGAGTAGGCGAGTGAGTGGGTAGGTGATTGAAACCTACTCACCTAAGGACCTACTCACCTGCTCACGTGAATTCATGAATCGTTTCTGGGCCTTAGTCTTCCTGCTGGTGCCGATCTTCGGCGTGGCGACGTTCGTGGTCGCGCCGTACTACCACCACTGGTTCCCGCGCGACATCTCCGAACATGGCCGGGTCATTGACCAGCTGTTCATGTTCATTTTGTATCTCACGGGCGCCGTGTTCATCGCCACCGAAGGCGCGCTGTTCTACTTCATGTGGAAGTACAACGCCAGCAGCAGTAAAGAACCGACGAAGTTCTCCCACGGCAGCCACACGCTGGAGGTCGTCTGGACGATCCTCCCGACCGTGACACTCTTGTTCATCGCCATTTACCAGATGAACGCCTGGGCCGACGCCAAGATGCGCCGCCCCAATATCCCGGTCACCGCCGAGATCACCGGCCGCCAATTCAATTGGGACGTTCGCTATCCCGGCGCCGACGGCGAGCTCTACACACCGGATGACATCTTCCGCTACGACGGCCAGATCCATCTGCCGGCCCATGAAGAAGTGCTGCTGTTGATCAAGAGCGGCGACGTGCTCCACAGTTTCTTCTTGCCCAACGTGCGGATGAAGCAGGACGTGGTGCCCGGCATGGCGCAGAACATGTGGTTCAAGGCCAAGGACACCGGCGAGTTCGACATCGTCTGTGCCGAGCTCTGCGGCTGGGGCCACTACAAGATGAAAGGCCGCGTGACGTTCGAGGACCGCCCGCAGTACGAGGCCTGGCTTAAGCAAATGTACGACGAGCAGGAAGCCAAAACCGTTGCCATCACGCCAACCGAATAACCGCTCAGTTACCGAATCCTGACCTCTGACCACCTGCCTCCGGCCCCTCCCATGAGTTCCATACCCGTCGACCACGCCCATGCCCACGCCGCCCACGCGGAGCACGCCCACCACGGTAGCTTCTGGACGACGTACGTCTTCTCGAGAGATCACAAGATCATCGGGCTGCAGTTTCTGTTCACCACGCTGCTCTGGTTCCTGGTGGGAGGCATGCTGGCGCTCGGGGTCCGCTGGCAACTGGCATATCCCTGGTCGGACATGCCGATCCTGGGCCGGCTGATCGCCAACAACATGGGCGGCCAGATCGCTCCCGAAACGTACACCATGCTCTTCACCATGCATGCTACGGTGATGATCTTCCTGGTGATCATTCCGATCCTGGCCGGCGCGTTCGGCAACTTCCTGATCCCGTTGATGATCGGGGCCGACGACATGGCCTTTCCGACGCTGAACATGCTCAGCTACTGGTTCATGTGGCCGGCGATGCTGGCCTTCGGCAGCAGCTTCTTCGTGGAAGGAGGAGCCGGCAGTTCCGGTTGGACGGTCTATCCGCCGCTGTCGCTCACGGCGCTGCACGGACAGGACCTGTGGCTGATCGGACTGACGTTCGTCGGCGTATCATCGATGATGGGTTCGGTGAACTATCTCACCACGATCATCCAGATGCGGGCCCCCGGCATGACGATGTTCCGTCTGCCGATGACGATCTGGGCCATGTTCATCACCGCGATTCTGCAAGCCTTCGCGCTGCCGGTGCTCACCGCAGCCGGCTTCATGCAGCTTTCGGACCGCCTGTTTGGCACCGGCTTTTTCATCCCGGAAGGCTGGCAGGCCAACAACACGGCCCACGCCGCGGGCGGCGGGCATCCGCTGTTGTGGCAGCACTTGTTCTGGTTCTACAGCCACCCGGCCGTGTACATCATGATCCTGCCCGCGATGGGCATGGTTTCGGACATCATCGCCTGCTTTGCCCGCAAGCCGCTCTTTGGTTACAAGCCGATGGTCTACGCCATCGCTGGCATCGCGGGCCTGGGCTTCATCGTCTGGGGCCACCACATGTTCGTCTCGGGCATGAACCCGATCCTGGGTATGACGTTCATGGTGGCGACGATGATGATCGCCCTGCCGAGTGCAATTAAAGTCTTCAATTGGCTGGGCACGATTTGGGGCGGCAAGATCCAGTACACGACGCCCATGCTCTTCGCGCTGTCGTTTGTGGCGATGTTCATCATCGGCGGCCTGTCGGGCATCTTCATGGCCGCCACGCCGATCGACATCTTCATCCACGACACGTATTTCATCGTGGCCCACTTCCACTACGTGCTCTTTGCGGGCACCGCGATGGGTGTGTTCGGCGCGATCTACTTCTGGTTCCCGAAGATGTTCGGCCGCCAGATGAACGAGACGCTCGGCAAGATTCACTTCCTGCTGACGTTCATCTTCCTCAACGGCACGTTTTACCCGATGCACATTTTGGGTATGGTCGGCTTCCCGCGGCGGCTCGCCGATCCGTACCACTACGAAACGTTCCGGCACCTGATGCCGCTCAATCAGTTCATGACCTGGTGTGCGATCTTGATGGTGGCCACGCAGAGCATCTTCATCGTGAATTTCTTTTACAGCATCTTCTTCGGCCCCAGGGTGGGGCGCAATCCCTGGCACGCCAACTCGCTCGAATGGATGGCGCCGAGCCCGCCAGGCCACGGAAATTTCGACTTCCAACCGATCGTGTACCGCGGCCCCTACGAATACAGTTCGCCGGAAGTCGACACCGATTACTACCCGCAAACGCAGCCGCCTCCGCCGGGAGTCGCTCCCGCAGCGCCGGCACATTAGGGAAATGACGAAGGACGAATGTCTAATGACGAGCGAACGGTCCTTATAGTCATTCGTCATTCGTCATTCGGAATTCGTCATTACAGATTTTGTCCATGCAACTTGACTCGCGCAATCCGACGTCGCCGTGGCCCCATCGCTGGGCGGTGGTACTGGCGTGCGCGACCTTCCCGCTGCTATGGGTGGGCGGGTTGGTGACGACTACCGACGCGGGAATGGCGGTGCCGGATTGGCCGAGCACGTACGGTTACAACCTGTTCTTGTATCCCTGGACGACCTGGCTCTCCGGCCCGTGGGACCTGTTTGTCGAACACGGGCATCGCCTGGTCGCTTCGGCGGTGGGCATGCTCACGATTGGCCTGGCGATCGTTTTCTGGCGCACGGGAGAGCGGCTGTGGCTGCGAAACTTGAGCCTCGCCGCACTGGCGCTGGTGATCTTCCAGGGCGTGCTGGGTGGGATGCGGGTGCTCTTGGATGAACGGACGCTCGCCATGCTGCACGGCTGCACGGGCCCGCTGTTCTTTGCACTCACCGTGTCGATGGCCGTGTTCACGTCGCGGCGCTGGCGCGAGCCGCAACCGCGCGAATCGTCGCCGGGTGATCTGGCGACGGCGAGACTGGTCCGCGGCCTCGCGGTGGTGACCTCGATCTTGTTTTATTTGCAGCTGGTGTTCGGCGCCGTGCTGCGGCACGTGCCGGTCGACAGCGAGCCGGGCGCGTTCCTCCTGGCCGTGCGGTTTCATTTGTTCCTGGCCGGAGTCCTCACGCTGCATGTAATCGCGCTGGCTTCGATGGTGCTATGGCATTACCGCGGCGTGCGTCCGCTCGGCGGCCTGACGTGGGCGCTCTGCGGCTTGCTCGTGGTGCAGATTCTGCTCGGCGGCGGCACGTGGATCATGAAATTTGCCGTGCCTGTTTGGGCGGCGGATTGGCTGCCCCTCGAGCCGATGGCCAACCAGGCCGACGGCTGGCTGCAGACGCACATCATCACGGCCCACGTCGCCGTCGGATCGCTACTGTTGGTCACGTCGCTATCGATCGCCCTGTATGCGCTGCGGCTCCTGGCCCGCACGCCGGCGGTTCGTCCGCTTGCCGCGTCGCCGCGGATGGGGGTGGCCACATGACGCGGATCACCAGCAGCGCCGGATCGCACAGTGCCCCATCGCATTCGACCGACTGGTCGAACGAACGCACGGGTCTCGTCGCGCGGCTGGGCGATTTCATCGAGCTCACCAAGCCGCGGATTGTGATGCTCGAGCTGGTGACGGTGGTCGTCGCGGCACACTTGGCCGCGCCGCGCGGCGTCGATGCTTGGATCCTGTGGCACACGGTGCTTGGCACGATGCTCGTGGCCGCCAGCGCCGGCGCGTTCAATCAGTGGCTCGAAGCGTCAACCGACGCCCGGATGCAACGCACGGCGTTGCGTCCACTCCCCGCGGGGCGGCTCGAAGCGTGGCAGGTCGTGTTGTTTGGTCTGGTCACGCTGGCAATCGGCGCCGCGCAGCTGCTGGTGTTCGTTAATCCGCTCACGGCCGGCGCGGCGATCGCCACCTGGCTCGTGTATGTGACGCTCTACACGCCGCTCAAGACGCGCACACCGCTCAACACGGCCGTCGGCGCCGTCAGCGGCTCGCTACCGATCCTGATCGGTTGGACCGCCACGGGTGCCGCGCTCGACATGCGGGCCTGGGCCCTGGTGGCAACCATGTTCCTCTGGCAATTCCCGCATTTCATGGCAATCGCTTGGCTGTACCGCGCGGATTACACCCGCGGCTCGCAGCGGATGCTCACCGTGGTCGATCCCTCGGGTTTGCGTGCCGCAGGGCAGGGGGTCGTGGCGGCGCTGGCGCTCATTCCGGTGAGCCTCGTGCCGGCGCTCGCTCCGGAGGCGGGCAGCCCCTTGATTTATAGCGTTTGGACGTTGTCCTTGGGTGTCGCGCAGGCCGCGGCGGCCGTGCTGTTCCTCGTCAAGCGCGACGATTGGTCCGCCCGCTGGCTGTTGCGAGCGAGCCTGATTTACCTCACCTGCTGGATGGGCCTGTTGGTAATGGTCGCCGTGTAGCACCCGAGCGAACACAAGACACACTCCACACTCAACTCTCGACACTCAACCTTCCCATGTCCGAACACTCCCATCACCCGCCGAAGCTTCAGTACCAGCCGGCGCTGCCGATTCCCAACGGCAAGACCTGCCTGTGGCTGTTCCTGTCGACGGAAATCATGTTTTTCGCCGGCCTGATCGGCACGTACATCGTGCTTCGCTTTGGGGCCGTCGCCTGGCCCAAGCCGCACGACGTCCACCTGAGCGAGCCTGTCGGCGCGTTTAACACGTTCGTGCTGATTTGCTCCAGCGTGTCCGTGGTGCTGGCTCTCGAAGCGGCCAAAGCGAACAAGGCGGGTGAGGCCAAGGGTTGGATTCTGGTCACGTTTCTGTTGGGCTGCGTGTTTCTCGGCGTCAAACTGGTTCACGAGTACCCGGCGAAGATTTCGCACGGCCTCTACCCGCAGGCGCCGCACGGCCGGGTGCACGACAAGGCCGACGTGTTTTACGCGGCCGCGGTCCGCAAGCGGCTGCTCGCGCTGCAGGGCGAGATTCAGCAGCACAACCCGCCCTCGCCCGAGGATGAGCAGAAGCTCGCAGTAATCGACCAGATCAATCGCGACTTGTTGGAACCGGCGGAGACGGCGGTTCGCGAGAATCCCGATTCGCCGGAGGGTCTGATCCTGCTCTTGAAGCTGGCCTACGCGATTTATCCGCCGCAATACGGGCACGAAGGGGCGCAGGCCGCCGCAATGCACCATGGCCTGCAGACGGCACCTGTGCAGCTCGTGTCCTATATGGAAGAAAGCGGCGCGGCGGCGGGCGGCGAGGAGCATGCCGCCGGCGATGGCCATGCCCACGGGCTCAACGACAAATACGAATGGCTGAAGCTGCCGATCATGGTTCCGGGCGGGCCGATGTGGGCGAGCACGTACTTCCTGCTCACGGGCTTCCACGCCGTCCACGTGCTGGTGGGTCTGATCGCCTTTGCGCTGATGCTGACAATGACGCTCGGCCGCAACTCGACGCACGTGATCGAAAACGTGGGCCTGTACTGGCACTTCGTCGACCTGGTGTGGATTTTCCTGTTCCCGCTGCTGTATTTGTTTTAATTACAACCCGGCCAGAATGACCGGGCTATATAGCCGAGCCATCCTGGCTTCGGTCGGAATATCATCGAGCCAGCCTGGCTCGGTTGGAGCGATGGACCATGAGCGAACACAGTCACGATTTGCAGCATCGGCTGGAAGAAGGCGTCGAGCACGCGTTCGGCGACATCGATCACCACGGACACCACAACGTCCACGGCAGCATCGGCAAATACCTGATGGTGTTTCTCGCGCTGTGCGTGCTCACGGGCGCGTCGTTCTTCACGTATTCCGACTTGTGGCCGTTCAAAGAACAGAAGCACGTCACCTGGGCGTTCATGATGGCCGTTTCCTGCACCAAGGCGATGCTGGTGATCATGTTCTTCATGCACTTGCTCTGGGAAGCCAACTGGAAGTGGGTGCTGACGATCCCGGCCAGCTGCATGTCGATTTTCCTGCTGTTGATGCTGATTCCGGATGTGGGCCTGCGGCAAGACAACGGCTGGGCCTGGTACTCGCGGAATCGCTGGTTGTTTGCAGCCGACAAGCCGGCCGTCGAGGCCTCAGATGTCAAGGCGCTCGAGCACCAGGAAGGCGAAGTGCATCCCACGGAAGGCCACAAATAGGCCAGCTGCGCATGGCTGGCCCCGATGATCCGGTCCGCACGAATGGCGTGCCAGGCCGGAAAGCCTGACGTACCTATGTCCGAATCGTCCGCTATCGAGATTTCTCACCTGGGCCACCGCTACGGCGACCATGTGGCGATCGCCGACCTGTCGCTAAAGGTCGCCTCCGGCGAGATTTTCGTCCTGTTGGGTCCGAACGGCAGCGGCAAGACGACGCTGTTTCGTGTCCTCTCGACGCTGATCCCGCTGCAGCAAGGCGAGGCGAACATCCTCGGCTTCAACTTGCGATTCGAGCAGGACGCGATTCGCCGCCGGCTGGGCATCGTGTTTCAGTCGCCCAGCGTCGATAAAAAGCTCACGGTGATCGAGAACATTTATCATCATGGGCGGCTGTATGGAGTGCTGGGAAGCGAGTTGCGACAGCGGGCCGACGAGATGCTGACTCGACTGGGGCTCGCCGATCGGCGCAAAGCCCTCGTCGAGACGCTCTCCGGCGGTCTGCGGCGGCGGGTCGAGCTGGCCCAGGGAATGCTCCACCGACCGCGGCTGCTGCTTTTGGACGAGCCGTCGACGGGCCTCGATCCTGGGGCGCGGAGCGACGTCTGGCAATACCTCGAACAAGTGCGACGAGAGGACGGGGTGACAGTCGTCCTCACGACGCATCTCTTGGAGGAAGCGGAGCGGGCCGATCGGATTGCGATCATGCACCAGGGGAAGCTCGTCGCGCTCGATACGCCGACCGAGCTTCAAGCGGCCGTGGGCGGCGACGCAATCACGATTCGCACGGCCAATCCGCAGCAGCTGGCCGCGGCGATCGGCGAAAAATTCACTTGTAGCGCGGCGGTGGTCGACGGCTCGGTGCGGCTCGAGCAGCCAGATGGCCACCAATGGGTGCCGCGGCTGGTCGAGGCCTTTCCCGATCGCATCGACGCGATCACCCTCGGCAAGCCGACGCTCGAAGACGTATTCATCCATACGACGGGGCACCAGTTCTGGAACGGCGAACCGTCGGCGGAAGACTCCAAGTCGAAAAAGAAAAGCCAACACTGATGAGCACCGCGACCACGACCCCTGAAACCGTGCCAGCGTGGCCCGTCGTGTTCACGCTTGCGCAGCGGGAACTTGTGCGATTCTTCCGGCAGCGGAACCGCGTGTTCGGAGCGCTGGGGCAGCCGATCATTTTTTGGCTCTTGTTTAGCGCCGGACTCGGTTCGACGAAATTCGGCGACTCGAATCGGCTCGACTACGCCCATTTCTTCCCCGGCACGATCGTGATGATCCTGTTGTTCACGGCGATCTTCGCCACGATATCAATCATCGAGGACCGGAAGGAAGGGTTCTTGCAGGGCGTGCTGGTGGCGCCGGTGCCGCGTTGGTCGATGGTGCTGGGCAAAGTGCTCGGCGGGGCGACGATCGCCATGTTACAAGGACTGATCTTTCTCGCGCTCGGCTGGCTCACGATTAAGCAGATTCAGCCGACCCCTATCGGGCTCGCGGCGTCGATCGCGCTAATGTTCGTGATCTCAATCGCGCTCACGTCGCTGGGCTTCGTCCTGGCCTGGAGGATGGATTCGACCCAAGGTTTCCACGCCGTGATGAGCGTTTTTCTATTGCCCATGTGGCTGCTCTCCGGGGCGTTTTTTCCCATGAATGTGGGGGGCTGGTTGGGCTGGATCGTGAGGCTCAATCCCCTCACCTACGGCGTTGCCGGTCTGCGGCATTACCTACAATATCCCGAGGGGGTGACCGGCGACGCGGCGGCCGGGCTGCCGGGTCTCACATTGTCGTGGATGATTTCGCTGCTGTTTGCGGCCGGGCTGTTTGCGGCATCGTGCTGGATCGTCGGGACGCGCTCCCGCGGAGATTTGCTATGAGTGACACCACGAACGAAGACAACGCGGCCGCGCGGGCGGCGTCAGGCTCGATCGCGCCCTACATCATCGCCGCGGCCATCGTCCTCGTTGGAGCTTACGGTGCGTTCAAGATGTACCAGGTCGAGCAGTTCGAAGCTTCACAGGGCGATGCGATTCCAGTTCAGCCGGTCGGGCCACCCCTCACCGAATTCGAACTCACGCGGAGCGACGGCCAGCCGTTTCGCACCTCCGACATGAAGGGCAAGGTGTGGGTGGCGACTTACTTCTTCACCACCTGCCCCGGCAATTGCATTCGGCTCAATCAGAACATCCAGTTCCTGAACAATCTGCCGGACTTGAAGGACGTCACCTGGGTCAGCATCACCTGTGACCCGGACAACGACACCCTCGAAGCGCTTGCCGACTACGCGACGCGCTGGAAGGCCGATCCAGAGCGGTGGTTGTTCGCGCGGGCCGATCTTGACTACACGAAACGGGTCGCCGCCGGGATGAATCTCGCGCTCTATCGCAAGGGGCACCAGGACTACGCCATCGTCGTCGACAAAACGGGCAAGGTCCGCGGCATGTACGATGCCACCAGCAAGAGCCAGTCCGAACGGCTCTACCAGAAATTGCTCGAGCTCCAGGCGGAAGAAGCGCCGAAGGATTTGGCGGCCACCCCGGCGGAGAACAATGCCACCTGACACGAATGGTTGCGGCAACGGGTGAATCAGAAGTCGTGGCCGACGACGCCAACGGCGACGATCTGGGACGGTTGACTCGAAGTTTGCCCCTATGCTTAACGTAGCGTCCCAATTGCCCTTTGCCGCCGCGCATCCGCTGGTTCATCTGAATGCGTCGCTCAATGCGCTGGCAACGGTGCTCTTGGTGATCGGATTTGTGCTGATCAAGCAAGGCCGCGTGCAGGCGCACAAGCGGATCATGCTCGCGGCATTCGCGGTGTCATGCGTGTTTCTCATCTGCTATCTCTGGTACCACTACCTGGCTGGCAGCGTGAAGTTCACGCACCCAGGCGCGGTGCGGTACATTTATTACACGATCCTGCTGACGCACGTGGTGCTGGCAGCGGCCGTCCCCGTGCTGGCGATCTGGACCATTTACCTGGGATTGCGAGCAACGGGCGAATTCGGCCGCGGCGACTCGGTCGTCACCGGCGAGGATTTGCCGGTCTACCGGGCCAGGCACCGGCGCGTGGCGTGGTGGACGTACCCAATCTGGCTGTATGTCTCGGTGACGGGCGTGGTGGTGTACATCATGCTCTATCACCTCTGGCCGCCAGCGGATTTGTAATCTAAAATGCTCCCAACGACCGACAATGGTTTCATGATGCTCAAGAAGATCTTCACTCGCTGGATTGCGCCGCTTGCCTTCGCCGTCGTGATTGCACTATTGCTCACCGACGTCGTGGCGGCTTGCCCCACCTGCAAGGAAGGCCTCGATCAGAGCGACCCGCAGCACCAATCGGTAGCGGCGGGCTTCTACTACAGCATCCTGTTCATGATGTCGATGCCCTACCTTATTCTGGGCTCTTTCGGCTACCTGGCATTTGTGTCGATCCGCCGGGCCAAGGTGGCGCAGGCGGAGGAGCGCGGGGATGGTATCCAGGGGACTGGGATCGCCGTCTCGTAGTCCGTCATTTGCTCTCCGTACCGATCGGTATAGGCTTTGCAGCGACTGTTCCCCGACCGCAGGCGGGTCGGGAGATTCTCGGTGTTTGAGGGCATCCGTGCGGAAGAACGCACAGTTTCGGGCGATTCGTGCGCGCTAGTTCAGCAATCGGGCCATGCTTGCCATGACTGCGACGGGGAGGGCTGCGCGGGCTCACTTCCGTGTGGACGGTGTGCGGGGAGCGGCATTGAACCCACTTCAAAAGGGGCTGCCGGGGTGCTGGAAGGCATCCGGACCGATTTCGGGGCGATGGGCAACTGGCGGTCGCGGGAGTGGCTGTCGGGGCTCGCACCGCTGCGGGCGCTACGTCGCAGCCTGACGGGGTGAGTCCTCTCGTTCACACACCGGGCTGCACGAGTGGCGTACTTTCGTACGTGTGCGGCAGGGAAAAACTCCCATCCGGCCAGCAGTATGGCTGGAATTCGACGCCTTCATTACGGCGGCCGACCATGCGGATGTAGGTCAAATACCTGCCCGCGTCTTCTTCCACGACTTGGATCTCGGCAACATTGTCGGGCGAGTTCGTGCGTTGCCAGTGGGTCCAGATGTCCGTCGCGTTCGGCATGCTGTCGGCCAGTTCGACGGCGACGATGCCCGTCCGGGCCCAGTGATGACGCCACCAGCCAGCGCTGTGCAGGCAGAAGAAGTCGTGTGACCAGATCGGGCGGAGATGCTCGGGCACCGGGACGGGAAGCTCCTGGGCGAGGCCTGCGCCGGCGATGCCGATCTGGCCGCCGGGTCTCACGAACTGGGCCAGGTAGTTGAGGTAGAGGTCGTCCGTGCCGAAGTAGGAATAGCAGTCGTGGGCGGTGATGACGTCGAAGTATTCGGCGGCAAACGGTAGCTTGTGAGCGTCGCTACGCAGCGGAATTACCCGACCGCCGGAGGAAGTCGGCGTGAGCAGGCCGGCGTCGCGGATCCGCTCGGAGTTTTCGCTGGGCGAGACCCAGAGGTCGGTGGCCCAGACCTCGACACCAAACTCGCGGGCCAGGAAGATCGAAGACTTGGCTTTGCCGCAGCCGAGGTCGAGCACGCGCAAGCCCGGCCGCAGGTCGAGCGATTGGCTCAGCCACTCGGCCAGCCAGAGCGGGTGGCTCCCCATGCCGCCTTCGCGGATCCAGTCCAAGCTGTAAGTGTGGGAGCGGGGGAAGCGCTTGCGAAGTTCGTCAGAGGTCATGGTAGCGCGCCACCTTCTCACTTGGGCGGAATTTGTTTCGTCGGATCCCAGAGCTCGTCGAAAGCGATCCACAAAGCGCGGGCGTAGCGGAAAAACCACACCGGGAAGAAGAGCGCGAAAGCGGTCATGAAAATCAAGAGCTGCCGATCGGTCAGCAGCTCGGTGAAGAAGAACGTGAAGTAGAGCACGATCACCAACAGCCCCGTCACGCCGTAGTTGAAGTAGATCGATCCCAGGAAAAAGCCGGGGCCGCGCTGAAACGGCCGGCCGCATTGCGCGCACTGGTCGTGCATCGTGAACAGGCCGCGAAAGATCTTGCCGCGCCCGCAGGCCGGGCAGCGCAGCCGCAAGGCGCGGCCGATAAGCACCAACAGCCGCCACAGGCCGCGCTGGGGTTGGGTCTCGCCTGTCATCCGGGACGCTCCGACCATGGGGATGTAGACATCTTAAGCGCGGCAGGAGGTTCGTGGGAGAGGCGCGGAAAACTTGAGGCGGGGTTGTGGCGTCGTGAGCTCAGTGGTAACGTGCCGAGCATGTTGAAGGTGGGTAGATTTCTGCAATTGGCGGCGCTCGTGATTTTGCCGCTTGCCATGATGGCCCAGCTGAGCCAGGCGATCACCCTCGGCGTGATGCTGCGATTTCTATTCGTGGGCATCGTGATCTTCACGATGGGCTGGCTGCTGCAGCGGTATTCGGGCGGGGCGGGGTGAAGCACAATCGCTGGGGGCTCGCTGACGCTCGACCACCAGCCACCCGCCGCAAACATGTCAGTTGCTCACGCGGCGGATCGGGCCGACCCTTGCGCCGGGGAATTGGCGCAGGGCCGCATTGGCGGCGTCGCGGCTGTTGCGGCCGTAGACGACGACCGATTGCGGCATGCCGCGCGGCGGATAGAGCATCACTTCCCAGACGCTCGTGATCCCCGCCTGGACCGCCTGCAAGAGCAGCTGTGTCTGGGCGATCTGCTGATTCACCAGCCGGTCGCGCTGGTGGGCCGCGGCGAGCGACTGCAGTCGGAAGGCGCTGTCGGCCTGCCGCTCGAAATCCTCGTGGGCAGCGAGCCATTCTTCCCAGCCCGGTTTCAACAGCTGCTGGTCCTCGTCGCTGAAAAAGAAAAACGGCACACCATATTCGTCGCCATTCTCGAGCTCCAGCACGACGCCCTCGACGGTGAACGTCCGCGGCTCGCCCCGCTGACGCACCAGCCAGGCGGTGAGTCCCTCCCGGTCCGGCTGGTTGAGCCGATCGAAGTGGGCCACGATGAAGGGGATCATCTTCTGATAGATCTCGGGCAAGTTGTCGAACCGCCGGTCGTTGACATAGATGTTGCCGCGGCGGCGCTGGAGCGTGACGTCGCGGCGGGCGTAGTCGACGACGCGGCCGACGACCTTGAGGCCATTTGCCAGAGTCCAGGTCTGCATCGCGCCAGTGGCCGCGTTTGCGGCGGTGTTCGCTTCCTCGCTTTGGAGGAACTTGCGATCGGCGTCCGAAAGCTTGTCCAGCGGCACCGAGATCAGCTGGTGGTCAGCCTTCTGCAGCACGACGTGCCGTTCGTTGAAGGCCACGAGGTCGGCGTCAACGGTGTATTTGCCCGTGGAATCGGTCCAGGTGCGGGCGTGGGCCGCAGACGATGTCGCGGCCGAGACTAAGACTCCCGCGTAGAGGAGCTGCTTCAAGCAAGATCGAAACGGCTTGCAGCCACAGGGTCCGAATGTCACGTTGAGCGGCTCCGAACAAAGAAGATAAAAATAATTACTGCTGAAACAATTGGCATCACACCTAGCGGTTCAGGCACAAAAATGTAAAGTGCTCCGTGGGGCGGCAGACCAGATATCCAAGGAAAGCCGGTTGTGGTCGCATACTCGCCGTTCGTCAAGACTTGCAAACCTAACAATAAATGACTGAGGCCATCCGACGGCAACAGCTCAGCTATCGGCGCACCTGTCGCAGCGTCAAACGTATAGGTCGCTCCAAACTCGACACCGTGTGTCCCGTCGGACGGGCTGCCGACGACCAAGAGACCGCCTTCCATATCGATAGAATTGCCAAACGAACTGTTGTCCGTTTGGGGATTGGGCGCATCGATGCGGAAAAGTTGCTCTCCCGTATGCCGATCAAAGACAAAGACAACGCCTGAACGGTCCAATGGATTAGAAGGGTCAAATATGAGACTTCCCGAAAGTGCCACGAATTCCTCGTCCATGGTCACTCGAAATGAGGAATAGTTGCCCACATCGGGCTCGAATTTCTGCAACACCGCTCCCGACGACAAGTCCATGAGATAGGCCGCCGCGTCCGTGTTATTTGGATAGATTCCCACAGTGCCGACGATCAAGGCTTCTCCATCCTGGACGTCGAAGTTTGATTGCACCATTTCCCATTTCACTCCTGGTTCCGGAGTAGGAATGTCCGGATGCTGCAAGCCCGAAGCGGCGTCGAAATAGTCGAGGTCCGTGTCTCCACCAACGAGCAGGTCCGAACCGTCGATTGCCACTTTTAGTCCGAATCGGTTTTCCGGGTTCGGCACATCATCGAATACGGTGCGGATATATTGTCCTGTTGTGCTGCTAAAGATATGCGCTAGTCCGGTCAGATTTCCGGTTATCGCGTCACGGTACAACTGCCCGCCCGCGACAAACTCATCGGTTGCTGCGAGCGATTGTGAGAACCCGCCGAGCTCAGCGAACGGACTCGGTGGCGTGAGAGTCCACAGCAAATCGCCGTTGCGGACATCATATCCATTCGCGCGTCCGAATTGCTGCCCATCTAACGCGGTATACGATGCCGAAGTGACCAGCAGATTGTTATGCAATGCGGAATGAACGCCAAAGCCATCCTGAGCTGCCGACACATCGCTCGTCAATTTGCGTTGCTCGCTGTATACCGGGATGGCACCAATCGCCGACTGTGCTGATGCCAGAACCATCAGCGCGCAACTAAGAACACCTATCCAGCGGGACAGATCATTTGTGATCGCTCGGAGCATTGTTGGATTCTCCCAATTCTCAGACACGCAACAATCACGGCTTGTAATCGAGGATCAATGTGCGAATTGAAGAATTATAACCCGGCCCCACGATCGAACCGCGACGTTTGGCGCAGAGAGACAGAGAATGAAGCCGGCAAAGCAACTGCTTTGCCAGAAACTTCGATCCGCAGCTTGCTGAGAAGCTGGGACGAAACGCGTAACTTCCGTCGAGCGAACGGCTTACCGCGTCGTGACAGTACCCCCAAGGGGATTCGAACCCCTGTCGCCGCCGTGAGAGGGCGGTGTCCTGGGCCTCTAGACGATGGGGGCGCGGGACAAAGCCAAGGTGGAAGGGGGAGGGCGGAAGGGGGAAGGTCCCCCGGTCCGGCTCCGCATTCCAGAGGTACAAGTATCCGGGAATGGGGGCGGATGGGCAAGGGCGGGAAATCAGCGGAGTGGTGGAGTAGGAGCGTAGCGGAGTAGGACCTGCGTTCACGCTCGACTGCTACACCACTACTCCACTTCCTGCCGCCGCTACGAAGTGATCCCTTTCGTCAACGCCATGAACGCCGTTTCGAGATTGATCTCGTCTTCCTTGAGCATGGTCAGCTTGTGACCGGCAGTCACAAGCGCGGTCGCCAGGTCGCTGTAGTCGTGCGCGCCGTCGGTGAGCGTGACGACGAGCAGTTTGCCGTTTTCTTCGACGTGGTCGACGATCGGGTGCTGGTCGAGCAGCTTGGCGGCCGCCTGGCGATCGCCGGCCACGCCGATGTGGAGCACCGTCTGGCGACGAACCTGCTTCATCACCTCGTCGACGGCCGCGTTGACGAACAACTCGCCGCGCTCGATCATGCCGATCTTGTTGCAGATATCGGCCAGCTCGGGCAGGATGTGGCTCGACACCATGATCGTCTTGCCGGTCGCGCCGAGCCGCTTGAGCAGCGTGCGGATTTCGATGCGGGCGCGTGGATCGAGGCCGCTGGCAGGCTCGTCCAGGAGCAGCACCTGCGGGTCGTGCAGGAGGACGCGTGCGAGGCCCAGCCGCTGCGTCATGCCGCGCGACAAGCTTGTCACCAGGGCCTCGCGTTTGTAGCCGAGCTCGACCAACTCCAGCACGTCGTCGCAGACTTTGCGTCGCGCCGGGCCGCGGATGCGGTAGGCGGCGGCGAAGAATTCCAGATACTCGATGACCTTCATGTCGTCGTAGACACCGAAGAAATCGGGCATGTAACCGACGATGCGGCGGATTTCCTTCGGCTTCGTGTAGATCGAGTAGCCGCCGACGTAGGCCTCGCCCCAGGTGGGGTTGAGCAGCGTGGCGAGGATCCGCATGGTGGTCGTTTTGCCGGCGCCGTTGGGGCCGATGAAGCCGAACACGTCGCCGCGATCGAGCACCAGATCGATCGACTTGATGGCGAACAGCTCGCCGTATTTCTTCGTGAGATCGCGGAGTTCGAGCATGCGGAAAGTTGCGGGTTGAAGGTTTAGGGTTGAGTGTTGAGAGTGCTCTGTAGAAATCAATCTTGCCTGAATTTATCGAAAGGATCAGGTTATGGGCCAGAGCAGGAGGACTGATGATGGCTCAAACTCAGTTGCGTCGGATGACGAAGTCGCCGGTGAAGTTGGCTGT